>NZ_JAVHWK010000093.1:0-11286 GCF_032159775.1 Mycobacterium sp. | reverse complement strand
TTCAGCTACGTCCCCCTACGGTCTGCGTCATGACCGAGACACCCAGAGCCGCAGCCGTCAAACCCGTGCGCGTGATGCTGAGCAAGGTGCCCGAAGTCACGGTGTGGTTCTGGGTCATCAAGATCCTGTGCACGACGGTGGGTGAGAGCTTCGCCGACTGGATCGACATGACTCTGGGCGTCGGGCTGATTCCGACGTCCCTCATCTTCACGATCGTGCTCCTCGCGGTTTTGGCATGGCAATTGCGCCTCGATCGCTACGTCCCATTCGTCTACTGGCTCACGGTCGTCGTGGTCAGCGTCACCGGGACTCTCTATACCGACATACTCACCGACGTTCAGGGCGTTCCCCTCGCGCTGAGCACAAGCGTGTTCGCCGCGACACTGGCTCTGGTCTTTGGCGTGTGGTACGCGCGGGAGCGCACGCTTTCGATCCACAGCATCACGACGACGCCACGGGAGGTGTTCTACTGGCTGGCGATTCTGGTCACTTTCGCCCTCGGTACTGCGGCCGGCGACTGGATCCTAGAACTCACCGGATGGGGACCCGGTACGTCAGTGCTGCTACCTGCCGGACTCATCGTGGCGATCTTCATCGGTTGGCGGCTAGGCGCCAACGCTGTCCTGTCCTTCTGGTTGGCCTACATCCTGACCCGCCCGCTGGGGGCCAACCTCGGCGACTGGCTCGGGTTCCCGAAGGATCAACAGGGCCTTGGCTTGGGCGTCGCGATCACGAGCGTCATCTTCCTCAGCGCGATCCTGGCCACCGTGGTGTACCTTTCGATCACCCGCGCCGACGTCATCGAGAAGCCGGACGAAACCACCACCAGCACCACCACGAAGACACCTGTCCGCGAACATGTCATGCACGGGTACTACGCCGTGATCGCTTTGGCCACAGGGGCTCTGCTCGTCTGGGCCGCCGACCAACCGCACAACACTGCGGCAGCAAGCGAAAACGAATCGGGCGGCTCGTCAGTCACCGCGACGCTGGCTCCGGGTCAGTCGGCAACGGCGAAGTTCCCGGCCGGGGACGTCACGAACTTCCGCACCATCACGAAGGACACGCTTGCGAAGGTGCAAGCGGGTGACCAGGCGGGCGCGCAGGCTCGCATCACGGATCTCGAAACCGCTTGGGACGACGGGCAGAAGACCCTGGAGCCCGTGGACGAGACAGGCTGGGCGGTACTCGACGGCCAGATCGACAGTGCGCTGACGGCTGTGCGCGCCGGCCAGCCCGACCCTTCCACAGAGCAGCAGGCCCTCAACACGCTGCTGGCCTCGCTCCGGTAGGGCGGTTGCCGGGAACGCTGCTCACTGCTGGCTGCGCGTCGCCCCGTAGATCGTCAGGGGCAATACCGTGCCGACCGCGGCCACCACGATCCACCACGGGGTTGCGCCGGTCAGGTGGTTCACCACGAAAGTGGTGGCGAGTGCGACCGCAACGGTCAGCGCAACCCGCCAGTCGTCGCCGACGATGAAGTCATACCAGAAGGCCCCGAACTGGCGAAGTCTGCGCACGGTCAACCTTCCTGAGCCACAACGACATCCACGGGTGTGCGGCGCTTGAACACGGCCACCAGCGCCAGTGCGTACAGCGCGATAGCGGGGATCAGCACCAGCAGAGCGATGTCGTCGCCGGGCCAGTGCGCGCCGGCGCCTTCTGCACCCCAAAAGATCCCGAACGCCGTGAGCATGACCCCGACAACGAACTTCATGCTGTTCTCCGGTACTCGCGACAGCGGCGCCCGAACGGTGAAGCCGACAATCGTCACAAGTAGCACCGCTGCCGCCGCGGCCAGCGCCGCCAACGGAATGTTGCCTTGGTTGGCGCCGAAGGTGAGAGCGATGAACGCGACCTCCACACCCTCCAGCACGACTCCCTTGAACGACAGCGTGAATGCGTACCAGTCGTCCACAAAGACCCGGCGACCCTTCGGCGCGAGTTGCGCATCTGCCAGCGTGGCCTGGTAGGCGAGGGTCTCGTCATGAAGAGCCTTGAAGCCGCTGGCCCGCAAGATTGCTTTGCGCAGCCATTGAAGCCCGAAGACCAACAACAGCCCACCGACGAAGAGCCTCAAGCCATCCACGGGGATCGCCGAGATCGCAGGCCCCAGCGCTGCGATCGCCACCACCAGAACGAGCACGCCTGTCAGCGCGCCCGTGATCGCCGAGCGCCAGTCGCGTGCAGTGCCGGCAGCAAGAATGATCGTCAGCGCCTCGACGGCCTCAACCAGACACGCCAGAAAGACCGTGACGAAGAGTGCCGATCCACTCAACTTCTACCTCGCCGACATCACAGGGCGCCGAAGACACGGCCCAACCATTGAAGTGTAGCGGCGGTTCGGACATGGCGGCCGGGCGAACGCTTGCAGCACAGCGTCCCTTAAGCATGTCGGTGACAGCGTGCCGCTATGACAGGGACACCGGCTGACGCCGAGCAGGCGGCATACTTCCGCCTATCACTGGACGCCGAGCGACGACAATTGCTGGACGGGATCCTCGAGCGACGGCCCCTCATTGAGCGTCGTGCTGACGCCGGTCGGCTACACTCGGCCATCCATCGCGCAGAGGCCCGAGTGCGATACCTAGACCACCTGATCGAACGGCTCGACTATCGCTTCGCGAGCCACTGGTGTGACCGGGACTGAGTCTCACAACTCGCGCAAGGCCTGCGCGGGTGAGCGGCTTGCCAACCGCGCCGTCACCAAGGACACCGCACCGATCGTGACGATCGTCGCCGCCCCTGTCGCGAAGAGGTAGACCCAAGGAACGGTGAGTGACCCTGGCGGCGGGTCGAATACGCCGGTAAGCGCCTTTACCAGCACCTGTGACAGCAGCCCACCCATGACTGCCCCGCCAACGAGACCGCATGAGGCCAGCACGCACGCCTCCGCCACGACGAAGGACCTGAGTTGATTACGCGAGGCGCCAAGCGCATTGGCGATCGCGAAGGTGCGGCGACGTTCGGCGAAGCGCAACGCGAGCACAAGTGCCCCGGCCGCAACGGCCAGGCACAGCCCGAACCCCAACTCGATGCGGGTGAGTCCGGCCAGGTTGACGGCGGTCAGGCTGGACCCGACGGTGCCACGCGTGTCGGCGATGTCGGTCACCTTCGCCGATGGTCCCACGAGCGCTCGAACCCGTTGAGCTACCGCAGTGGTGTCCCGGCCGCCCGTGTCGATCAGGAATGCACCCACCGCGTCGTTACCTGTCTGCTGGGTGACATAGCTCGCGTTCGCGACGAAGAAGCTGTCCTTCGGGGCGGTCGGAAACTCGTTGACGACGCCGACATAGCGGAATCGCACGGTGCTGAGTTCGTGCGTCTTGGCATGGGGCAGCCGCAGATTGACGGTGTCTCCGACCGTCAGCTGGAAATCTGTCACGGTCTCCGCGCTTACCAGGATCGAATCGGGTTGTCTGAGAAGCTTATTCATCAACTGTTCGACGGTGCCGCCGCTGAAGTAGCGGTCCTGCAATGCGGTGACGGCTGCGATTCTGGTTGGGTCGACGCCGTACAGGTCCTGGAGGTCGGCGCCGAGGTAGGCGAACCGGTGCTGGATCGGTTCGACGCCGCGCACTCCCGGTACCGCGGCGAGATCCTTGGCCGTGGACGCGGGCACATTCGCCCCCGGCGACTCGGTGACCGTCACGTCGGCGCCGTTCGTCAGCTGGGCGTCGACCTCGGCCTGGGCCTGGTAGGTGGCATTGAACGTCGCCGTCGACACCGCGAACCCTGCGGCCAATGCGAGGACCACGATCGCCCTAGCCATCGGCGCACGCTGCCGCGAGAGCGAGTTCGACAGCAGACGCGCGAGCCGGCCCGCCACCGGCAACAGGGCGCGGGCCACCAGCCCACGACCCCGCCCCAGCAAGAGATCACTGAGCCTCCAGATCAAGAGTGCGCCACCGATCCAGAACAACGCGGGTGCGACGAACGCCCAGTAAGAGACCGAGATCGACGGGACACCTTCGGGAGCGAGAACGACCTGATATCCGCCGCGCCCGGACTGCCAGAACAGCGCTCCCGCGGCGCAGAGCAACACAATGTCCAAACCAGATCTCATCCACAGTGGCTGACTGATGCTGCGCTGCCAGGTGCGCGCTGACGCGACGGACGCTTGACGCTGCTCGCGCCACGCCCGCGCCAGCACGGTCACCCCTGCAATCGCCAGTCCAACGGCCGCTGACGTACCTGCCGACGCCAGCGCGGCCGAAAGGTTCGCGTCGAAGGCCGAAGTCCCGAAGGTGGCGATTCCGACGACGGCTGCGACCGCAACACCGAGGGCACTGCCCAACACACCGACCACGATCGCCTCGGCCGCCGACAGTCTCAGCAGTTGGGTGCTGCTGGCACCCCGGGCGCGCAGCAGTGCATGCTCCCGTCGCCGTCGATCCGATCCCGAGTCGAGCACGGTTGCGGTCAGCAGCACCGCGATGGCAGCGGCAGGTAACCCAAGGAACAGGAACAGAATTCGCGCGTAGGCCGCGTCACCGCGGGCCGCGTCGAGGGCGGCGCCGAGATTGTCACCCACGAGCGCGCCACCCGAGCTCCTCGCCTCTAGATTGCGCGCCGCGGCCGTAACGCGGGTGTACGCCGTCGACGGATCATTCGGCAGCGCACGATCGAGCGCGGTGTGGATCTGCATGCTGACCAGATCGGGACGGCCGACGGCAAGCGGATCGAACAGCGCGTGCCATTGAGCGTCAGGAAGCACCAGGACGTTGTCCGGTGGCGCTACCGGTTGAGCTCCAGTCGGAGCTCCAACCTCCTGAAACAGTGAATCTGCTTGTGGCAGTTCGACAACGCCGTCGATGCGAACATTCACCGGCGGCATTCCCGATCGCCCGATCTGGACGGTGTCACCCGGCGCGGCAATCAGATTGGCGGCAGTCTGTTGGGCGACGAGAACACCGCTGTCGGAACCGACAAGCGCGCGCATCACCCCCGGCCACCGATCCCGGTACTCGGACGGAATCCCCAGCACCACCGCGGGTCCAGTCGTCCGGGTGCTCCCCCCGCCGCTTGCGCTCAATCCGGAGGAATGGCCGAAGCCGACGGGTAGCGCCGCTTGAACGTGGGGCGTGGAGCGGACAGCGTCCATCACGACGGGCAGCGTGGCGGTTGGCTGCACTTCAACCTGCCAGTCGACGGCGATGGTGCGGGCAGCGCGATTGGTCATGGACGCCTGTGCGGCCGTTAGGAATATGCCTAGACAGCAGAGCAGCGCGACGGCGGCGCCGATGCCGATTGCGGTCGCTGCGATACGTCCGCTTCGGCGCCGTAGTAGCCCCAGCGTCCAGGTTGCGATCATGAAGCCCGCGAGTCGGCGGGCAACGTCAGTCGGCCGTCTCGCATCGACCATCGGTCATCGAGCCTGGTAGCGACGGCGGGGTCGTGGGTGGAGAGCACGAGGGCCGCTCCGATCGACACTGCAGTGCTCAGGAGGACAGTGACGACTAGGTCGGCGTTGGCACGGTCGAGCTGTCCGGTCGGCTCGTCCGCGAGTATCAAGGCCGGGCGGGTGACAAGCACTCGTGCGATCGCGACGCGCTGGGATTGACCACCTGACAGTTCATCGGGCAGTTTCGTCGCTGCTCCGCTCATGCCGACGAGATCCAATGCCGCCCTGGCATTCTCGTTTGCTGCGTCCTCGTCCTGTCCCGCCAACATCATGGGAAGTGCGACGTTCTCGACGACGTCGAACCCAGGCAGGAGGCTCGGGCCCTGGAACACGATGCCAATCCCGCCCGGTCGCCTGAGCGGTCGAGCGGGCAGCTGTGGCCACCGAACAGTTCCAGCAGTAGGCGTATCCACCCCGGCGAGCAGGTGCAAGAGGGTGGACTTTCCAGATCCGGAGGACCCGGTCAGCGCTATTCGGGCTGTCGACGCGATCTGACAATCCACTCCGGCGATAGCGAGGACCGCGGTCCGGCCCGAGCCGAAGCTTCGGCTCACACCGATGCACTCGGCGACAACCGTCAACACATCCGTCCGTCCTCTAGGCGTACGACTCGTGATGCGACAGCCGCGACAGCGGGGCTGTGACTCGCCACGATCACCGCCGTCCCGCGGTCGGCTGCGGCAGTCAGCAAGTCGAGGATTCGTGCCTCTGTGACGCTGTCGAGCTCGCCTGTCGGCTCGTCCGCGAGTAGCACCGTCGGGTCGTTCGCGAGCGCGACCGCGAGGCCCGCTCTGGCGAGTTCGCCTCCGGAGAGCTCGCTCGGGTAAGCGGTCGCCCTCGTTTGAATGTCCAGAACTCTCAACAGGTCCGCCGTGTCCCGGCGGCGCGGGCGGACAAAAGACCGCGCGAGGGCGAGATTCCCGGAAACGGTGAGGTGTTCGATCAGGTTAGCGCTCTGGAACAGCATTCCGATGTGCCTGGCCCTAATCCGGGCACGCACGGGCTCGGGACGGTGACTGACTCGCGTGCCAGCGATGGTGACGTCACCGCCGTCAGGATCATCCATTCCTGCCATGCACGACAACAGGGTCGACTTCCCCGACCCGGACGGTCCAGTGACTGCCGCGAACTCACCTCGCGCGACGGTCAACGACACACCCTGAAGCGCGAGCGTTTCCTCGTCTCCGGCGCGAAAGAACCGGTAAAGAGACCGAGCCTCCAACGCACTGGCGTTCATTCGTCGGTCGTCAGCGCCACTGCAACGAGTCGGTGATCGTCCGCCACGGATCGACGTTGTCCGCTCCCACGGGTCCAGAGAGGGTCAGGATCACTTCCTGGCCTGCGCGCCAGAATGAGTAACGTTCCACGGCGTCGGTTCCGGCCTTGCCGGTCACCGGGTTCGGTGCTGACGCGGCCTGATAGGTGGCCAACACGGCGTCACCAGCACTGCGCTTGACCTCCTCGACTGTGAGCCCACTGGACGCCTTCACCGAAGACAACTCGCCGCGTTTCACCGACGCCGGCGAAGGGGCCGAATCGGCGGGTCGCGCATCGATGCGCACCGTGTTGAGCTTGTCGGTGAAGGTGACCGCGGTGCCGTCGACGGTTTGGGCCCACCCCTCGGGGACCGACAGCGTGAACGACCCGTCGGCCGCCGCAAACGTGACGAATACCTGTGTATCAGGGATGTCTCCAATCGGGTTGTCCTCCGGAGGGGGCGTCTCGACTGCCGTGCCGCCTGATTGCGTCGCAGGGGCAGATGGTGTTGTATTCGACCCGCACGCGCTCAACACGAACACAGCCGCCAGGCTGACGACGCCGACCGAGGCAATCCGCCTCATGTGCACGAAGGCCTCCATCTCGGCGCTGCCGTCATGCGGAGACGGTGTCACCTGCCAACTGAAGGGACGCTGAAACAGCCGCGCGTGGAGCTCGCATCACCTGATCGCGTACTCCGAACCCTGACCGGGGGTCACTGGGGTCGTCCACGGCAACTGATGGTTACTCATGTCCGCCGGCCGTTCCGACGCGCTGCGACGCCTGACGGCACGCGGGTCGGCAAGCATCCCGGTAGCAACTTTTGGACTTCGTGAGGTGTGATTTTCAGCTTCGAGTCAGTTTCGAGCTGCGATCATTGCCGCAGGATGCGTCTACTGGTGGTCGAGGACGAGCGGCGCCTCGCCGAGGGTCTGCGCAGCGGGCTCGAGGCGGAGGGCTTCGCAGTCGATGTTGCACATAGCGGCACTGACGCGCTGTGGATGGCGCGAGAAATTCCATTCGACGCGATTGTTCTCGATGTCATGTTGCCCGGTGCGAACGGCTACCAGGTTTGTCGGACCTTGCGCAGTGAGAGTAACTGGACCCCAATCCTGATGCTCACTGCCAAAGTCGGCGTGCCGGACGAGGTGGAGGGCCTCGACACGGGCGCCGACGACTACCTGGTCAAACCGTTCGCGTATGCAGTCCTGCTCGCCCGGCTACGTGCGCTGCTGCGGAGGGGCGCGCGCCCACGGCCCACCGTCCTCGAGTTCGGCGGCCTGCGGTTGGATCCGGGGGCACGGCAGGTTTCGCTCGACGGTGTGCAGATAGCCTTTACAGCACGCGAATTCGCTGTGCTGACGTTCTTTTTGCACTATCCCGGCGACGTCTTGTCCAAGAAGGACATCTTGGACCATGTTTGGGATTTCGACTTCGACGGTGACCCGAATATCGTCGAGGTCTACGTGGGACGACTGCGCGCGAAGCTGCAGAGGTCGGGGAATCGACCTGTAATCGAAACGATTCGGGGCGCCGGATACCGGCTGATCGACGACCGTGGTTGATCGACGTGTCGGGATGGTCGGCCGGACACGTGCCCGAGTCGGCACGATACGAGCCGGCACCACCGCTGTAGCCACCGCAGTCGTCGCCATCGCGCTCATCATTGGCGCGATTGCGCTCCTCGATGTTCTGCGCGGCACGCTAATCGATGAGGTCAAAGACCTTGCCAGGACCCAGGCGCTCGAGGCCGCGCGCCAAATCGATTCCGGGCAGCCGCCGACCTTGGAGGTGGCCGGCACTGACGAGCAGATGATTCAGGTGCTGGGCGTAGATGGTTCCGTGCTTGCGTCGAGCGCAAATGTGGCCGGCGAAGCCGAAGTGGCTCGGTTGGCGCCGGGTGAGTCCACGCAGGTCGTGACTCCGCTCGACGACGAAACGTTCATCGCAGTCGCAGAGGGCGCGCAGACGCCCTCCGGCCCACGAACGGTGCTGGTGGCTAGGGCCCTGGTCGGTGTCTTCGAGACGACCGCGGTGATTACCCAACTGATGATCGTTGGACTGCCGCTGATGCTGGTGATCGTGGCGGTCACGACATGGGTAATGGTCGGCCGGGCTCTTGCTCCGGTCGAGGCGATCCGTTGCGAGGTGGACGAAATCTCGGATGCACAGCTGCACCGCCGGGTACCACAACCGGCTGCCGACGACGAGATCGGCCGATTGGCCGCGACCATGAACCGGATGCTGGCGCGGCTCGAAGATGCCCGCAACAGTCAGCGCCGCTTCGTTTCCGATGCCTCGCACGAGCTGCGGTCGCCGATCAGCAGCATCCGGCAACACGCCGAGGTCGCGCTGGCCCATCCGGGCCGAACCAATACCACGGAGCTAGCAGAGGTGGTCCTTGCTGAAGAAATGCGGATTCAAAGCCTGGTCGAAGATCTGCTGCTGCTCGCGCAGGCGGACGAACAGGTGCCGCCGCGGCGCGCACCCGTCGACCTGGACGACCTGGTCTTCGAGGAGGCCAGCCGCCTTCGATCATTCACAACGCTGGAGGTGAACACCTCGGCCGTGGGTGCAGCCCGGGTGTACGGCGATGCTGACGCGCTGCAGCGAGTGCTGCGCAATGTGGGTAACAACGCCGCCCGGCATGCGAAGAGCCGGATCGAGATGACCCTCACCGATCGCGGCAACGACGTGCTGTTGACCGTCGGCGACGATGGGAGGGGTATTCCGGAAGCGGAACGTGAACGCGTGTTGCAGCGATTCGTTCGGCTCGACGAATCAAGGTCGCGCGATGACGGCGGCAGCGGCTTGGGCCTGGCTATCGTCTACCAAGTTGTGCGGGCGCACGACGGTTCGGTATCGATTTCCAGATCTCCGCTGGGCGGCGCCCGTATCGACATGACGCTGCCCACGCGAAGCAACTGACGTGCTGTTCAGGCTGGTGACAGGTTGGTTGTGGAAGTCTTCGAGCCTCACGGACGAAGGAGTTTCGTAATGCGATTCCGACAAGTGACATCTGCGGCTGCAGCGGCCGGGGCTCTTGTGCTGGCGGTGGGCACGGGTGTTGCCGTGGCGCAACCGGACGACGGCGACGGCCCCCCTATAACCGGCGACGCATTGGCGCAGGCCAGCCAGGCCGCGCTGGCCTTCACCGGTGGGGGAACCGTGACCCAAACTGAGGTCGGAGACGAGGAAAGCTACTACCAGGTTGAGGTGACATTGGCGGACGGCAAACAGACCGACGTCAACCTTGACCCGCAGTTCCGGGTTGTTGGCAATAAGACTGAACCGGCGGACGCGGACTCCGAACCCGACGGCGGCGCCGGTTAGCGATGCGGCCGAAGCTATAACTGGCCTGGTCAGCTTGCGCGCCGAGAGCAATCAGGGTCCCGGCATCGAAATGGTACCTGCCGCATCTTGATTCGGGGCTTTGCTCCTTAGCTGTTGCGCGGAATTGCCGGTGACGCGGCCATCCCGGGGTGGCGCTTTCAGCCAAGTCGTCGCAAGCCCTGACGGCGCCAACCGGCCCGACGGGCCGGCCCGCCCATACCTACGCCGATCTTTTCGATGACGAACTCGACAACATCGCGGCCGCGCTCGATTCGCTCGACCACCTCAACCGGACGCATGATTGGATAGGCCAGCAGCAACTGCTTGTTTGGCCCCATATTGGCCCATTGACGGACCGGATCCCAAAATTCTGCGATGGCATTCTGCGACGAGATACTGTCTGAGCTGCGCTATTACTTGTGGCCAGGGCCGGGATCGAACCGGCGACCTTCCGCTTTTCAGGCGGACGCTCATGCCAACTGAGCTACCTGGCCCGACGGCACCGCTGTGCCTCGCCGCCGTTGGCGACCCTGACGGGACTCGAACCCGCGACCTCCGCCGTGACAGGGCGGCGCGCTAACCAACTGCGCCACAGGGCCTTGCTACTACATCTTTCCCCGCGTGCCCGCGAAGCGGGTACCCCCTACGGGATTCGAACCCGCGCTACCGCCTTGAAAGGGCGGCGTCCTAGGCCGCTAGACGAAGGGGGCCAATGCCGAATCTCTCCGGGGTACTCGCAACGCAAATCACGCTGGGAGCTTCGATAGCTTAGGGTACCGGCACCCCAATCCTCAAACGAGATGCCCGGCCCGAGGCAGTATCCTTTCTGAGGTCGCGATCCACATTGCCCCTATAGCTCAGTTGGTAGAGCTACGGACTTTTAATCCGCAGGTCCCAGGTTCGAGCCCTGGTGGGGGCACCAGCACGTCGTCGCAAGTAGCGAGGCGCTACGCAGCCCGGGGAGACCCAAGGTGCAGCGTCACCATCCGCGCTTGGCGACGGCGGTAGCTCGCCGCAACAGCCGGTACCCTGATCCGCCGTGCCGGGTGACACTACGACCGCGATGTTGAAACGGGCCTTTCCGATTGCCTTCGTCGCCGCCGCCGCAGCGCTGATCTTTGGTCTGATTCTTCGCAGGCACCTACTCGACGACGTCTACATCACGCTCAGCTATGCCCGCAATCTGGCTGAACATCTTCACTGGGGGTTAGTCAGCGGACAAGTATCGAACACCGCAACGTCGCCGCTCAATGTGATGGCCTTGGCGGTCCTGACGAAGCTCACCGGCAACA
>NZ_JAVHWK010000081.1:0-34348 GCF_032159775.1 Mycobacterium sp. | reverse complement strand
ACGATCCGCGCATCGATCGCATTGCGCTGCCCGGCCAACTCCGCCAACTCCTCGAACAACACCTCAAGACGCTCATTGGGGCGCACCTCAGCGGCCAAAGAGGTTGCGGTCGAAGCCATGACGCCATCATCGCATCCAGGTACGACAAATCTCGGCCGCGCTTGTCCTAGCGTTGCGGTGGGTCGGTAGCCGTCAGCGAGATCGGCACCCAGTGAGTGCCCGGTCCCTCGCCGGGACAGCCGGCGCCGTCGACGACGAGCCTGCGTTCTCCATAGAAGCTGCCGTCGGGATTCGGGATCCAGTAGTCCGAACGCCGGGATGGCACACCACTGTTGGGGTCGGTGCGTTGACAGAGGTAGGGCTGCTCACCGCTCGTCTCCCACCGGCCGTTGTCCCACGTGTACTCGAACTCCAGAGGCGCACCGGGGTTGCGTTTCTGATCATCCCTGTTGTCCATGCGCGCGACGCACCCGTTCACGTCACAGTGCGTAGTGAATTGCACGGGAAAGGTTTTCGACTCCATCGGAGTCGGCAGACCGTTGAACGTCTGCTTCGCGAAGTCGACGAACACGTTGTAGTACCCGTACAGCGTCGGTGGTTCAGCGCGATCCGCCTGAGCGACCGGCGGCGCCTGCAGCCAAGGCCCCGACAAGGGCCAGTTTCGTCATGGTGTCTGGGTAGCACACCGAGTGGGCTAGCGGACCATCTTGTCGATTCGCCGCAGGGCGATCGCCAACACGGGCAGATAGGCCGGCGCCCACAGCGGCGCGGACATGCTGGCGCGGCAGCCATTGCCGTCGGGTTGGACGGCGTGCGCGGTGGCGGGCACCCCGGCCACCGACCACGCCCAGCTGCGGCCGTCCTCGAACTCGGTGATGGTGAACGGCAGCGCGACGCCGACGGGGGTGCGCACGCGCCCGGTCGCCCCGAGCGTCAGCACGCCGCCGTCGACCTCGCCTTTAGAGACCGTCGGCCCCCATTTCGGCCATGCGTCGGTGTCGACGAGCACCTTCCACACGGCGTCGGCGGGTGCGTCGATGTGTCTACTGACGGAAAGCATGATGGTGGCATACCCACTACACGGGCGTCGCCTACTCGTCGTCCTCCGGCCAGAGGATGAACTCGTCGAATGCGCGTAGTGCGGGCTGGGGACCGACCTCGTCGAGGGCGGCGCGAATTTTGTACAGATGCGCGACGGTCATCTCCAGAGGTGGCTCATCCGGCTGGTAGGTGGTCCGGACCGGATAGTCGACGCCCGGTTGGCGGGTCATCTCGATGTGACACCCGATCACGTGTGTCACCGGATGCGCCTCGGAGAATTCGACCAGCCGATCGATGCTGTGTGAGTAGGCGGCCCAATCGACGATGTAGAGCCGGCCGCGGTAGACCGTGTCCCCGGTCAGCAGGATTCCCGTCCACGGATCGTAGAAAGTCACCGCGGCAGCGTGGTGGCCCGGCGTCGGGAAGGCCTGCAGAACCCGGCCACCCAGATCGATGGGTCTGATTTCGCCTGCCTCGCCTGAAAAGCCGAAGAATCTCCACGCGGCATCTTTGTCGGCCTCGACCAGGACGGTGTCGGCGCGGTCGGCGAATTGTTCGTCCCCTGCGACGTGGTCGCCGTGTGCATGCGTGTGAAGGACCAACAGCCCGTAGCCGTTGCGGGGATTACGACCGAGCCAGGACTCGACGAGTCCGTCGACGACCCGGCGGAGCGGAAAGAAGTCGGGTGATGCGGTAGCCCCGGTGTCGAGCAGCACTGCGCGCTCCTGCCCGAACAGCAGAAATAGAAACGGCGCCTCGTAGTCGATCGCCTTGTTCTGCCGGAGTATGGCGGTGTGCTGGTCGTACCAGTAGGTCTGCAGGTCGGGATCGGTGTTGTGTTTCGAGGATGGCGAGCCGTGAATCCATTGCACATCAAGCGGTTTGGCGACCGGCGTGGAGCTCATCAGCATCCCAACAATGCCGGTGCGCTAGGTATTCCGCCCGCCGTTCACCCCGAGGATCTGTCCCGTGATGTAGCCGGCCTCCTCCGAGACCAGGAATGCACACGCCGCGGCGATGTCTTCCGGCCTTCCCATCCGGCGTACCGGCGTCATCGCGATCGTCCTCTCCACGTTGGTGTAGCCGCGCTCCTCGGCGCTGCGCAGCATCGGGGTGTCTATGAAACCCGGCGGCACGGCGTTGACGGTGACGCCGGTCGGGCCGTACTCGAGCGCCAGTGACTTGGTCAGTCCGTTGACGGCCGACTTGGCGGCGACGTAGTGCGCCATGCCCGCGACACCGGAGTGCGTGCTCGACGAGCTGATGTTCACGATTCGTCCCCAGCCTGCGTCGACCATGTCGGGCAGCGCCGCCTGACAGCAATGAAACACGCCGTTGAGATTGACGTTGATCACCCGCTGCCAGTTCTCGAAGGAGATCTCGGAGAAGCGCGAAAAGCCGTCCAGTCCAGCGGCATTCACCAGTATGGAAACCGGTCCGAGCTGGCCGCGGATCTCGTCGAGCGCGGCGTCGACCTGTCCGCGGTCGGTGACGTCGGCGGCGTAGGCGAAGTCGGCGTCCGAGCGCTGAAGGTCGATGGTGGCGACGTGATGACCGTCGGCTTCGAGTCGTTGTGCGATGGCGCGGCCGATGCCCGAGGCTCCGCCGGTGACGACAGCTGTCTTCATGAGGGGTGTCCTTTCCTGCGCAGCCCGAGGGTGCGCCGTCCTGTGTCCACGAGATGCCGCAGTAGGTCGTCGTCGCCGACGGCGATCCACGTCGGTCCGACCGCACTTGAAATTCCGGCAAGGACGACGGTGGCCTTGATCAAGCCGCCCGCGTCCCGCACGTCACCGGCGAGCAGTGCCAGTTGTCGATTGATCAGCTCCGACCAGTGCGGTTGATCACGCAGCAGGGTCGTCACACTCGGGTCGCACGCCAGCACCGAGACGAGGGCACGGTTGGCCACCGCCAACTCGGCGTAGCCGAGCAGCATGTGGTCGGCACGGGCAGCAGCGCTTCGCTGCGACTCCGCAGCGGTGATGATGGCGCTCAGCTGTTCGAAGATCGGTTCGACGACGGCGGCGAGCAGCTCCTCGCGGGTGCGGAAGTGGTAGTAGATCGCGGCCTTGGTGAAGCCCATCTCGTCGGCGATCATCTGCAGTGAGGTGCCCGCGAAGCTGTGCCGCGTGAACAGGTCGACCGCCACCTCAACGAGGCGCTGCCTGGTGTCGGCAGCGCTTGTCGTCGGAGCCGCGAGTGTCGCCATACTTTACGATCGTACAGGACGGTACTTGCCGATCGTAAAGTGGCTTGGAAAGTCCACTCCTGGGTATAGAAGCCGCGTGCTTGCCAAACCGATACCTGATGACCTGCGCAGGCTAGCCGCTGCTCACGGGGTCGCAACCAGTTACCGCAACGAGCGCCGCGAGCCGGTGCAGGTCGACGCCGACGTGGTTATCCGGGTGCTCGGACTGCTCGATGTCGAGGCGGGCACCGACGCGGACCGCACCGCCGAGTTGGCCAAGTTGGCCGAGCGCGACCGCGTGGGAGTTATCGCGCCGACCATCGCCATTCGGCTGAACGGGAGCCCCCGGCCGCTGCCGGGGGCCGCCTCGCTGGTGAGCGAGGACGGCAGCCAGATACCGGTGCGCGATGAGCTGCCAGGAGATCTTTCGCCGGGCTGGTACCGGCTGCACACGCGGGACGGGCAGGAGGCGACCGTCGTTGCGGCGCCGCCCCAGGTTCCGCCTTCTCCAGCCACATGGGGCTGGATGCTGCAGCTGTACGCGCTTCGCTCGGCCCGCTCATGGGGCATCGGCGATCTCGGCGACCTCCGCGAATTCGTGAACTGGACGGCCAAGGAGCACGGCGCCGGAGCCGTACTGCTGAACCCGCTGCACGCGCCTGGCCCCACCCATCCGGTACAACCGTCGCCCTACACACCGTCCAGTCGGCGTTTCGCCAACCCGCTGGCCATACGCATCGAGGACCTCGACGCCTACCGCCGGGCCGACCCCGTTACCCGTGCTGAGGTGGACGCGCTTCGGGTGTCCCCGACGACGCCGCGGATCGACCACGACCTCGTGTGGGCCGCCAAACGTGATGCGCTGGAACTGCTTTGGCGCGCCGAGGGTCGGCCCGATCCGTTCGACAACCCGTCGGTGTCGGAGGGCCTGGCTGACTGGGCGGCGTACTGTGCGCTGGCCGAAAGGCACGGCGGCCGATGGTCGCGCTGGCCCGAACCGCTGCGCGACGTCGCAGGCCCCGCCGTGGCATCCGCACGCCGGGAGTTGGCGCCGCGGTTGGCATTTCACGCCTGGGTGCAGCAGCGATGCGCCGAGCAACTCACGGGCGTTCGGGCGGCCGCGCACGAGGCGGGGATGTCGCTCGGCATACTGCACGACCTCGCGGTAGGCGTCGACGCGGACGGTGCCGACGCGTGGGCGCTGGCCGACGTGCTCGCATCCGGCGTCAGTGTCGGCGCGCCGCCGGACAACTTCACCCCGCGCGGCCAGGACTGGGGGCTTCCGCCGTGGCGTCCCGACCGGCTGGCAGCCACCGGGTACGCCGCCCTGCGCGACATGCTGCGGGCGGTACTCGCGCACGCCGACGGCCTGCGCATCGACCATGTCGCGGGCCTGTGGCGGCTGTGGTGGATACCGCCGGGCGACAGCCCGGATCGAGGCACGTACGTGCATTACGACGCCGACACCATGCTCGCGGTGCTGGCACTGGAAGCGCATCGGGCCTCGGCAACTGTGGTCGGTGAGGATCTCGGCACCGTCGAACCGGAAGTCACCGAGGCGCTGGCGGGTAACGAGATGCTCGGGTGCGCGGTAGCCTGGTTCACCCGCGACGAGTCCGCACCCGGCGAACCGCTTCTGCCGCCTGCCGATTGGCCGTCGCGGGCGGCCGCCAGCCTGTCGACGCACGACCTGCCGACCGCTGCGGGCTTCCTGCGCGGTGAACACGTGCGGGCGCGAGCCGATCTCGGTCTACTCGACGACGTCCCGGCCGAGCAGGCCACCGCCGAGAGGGAACGCGTGGAGTGGCTGACGCTGTTGCGGTCCGAGGGGCTGCTTCCCGACGCGAAAGACGGTGCCTCCGAACCGGACGAAGTGGCGATCATCGCCGCGATGCACCGATTGCTGGCGTCGACGCCGAGCCGGCTCAAGCTGATCTCGCCCTACGACGTAATCGCCGAGACCCGACAGCCGAATCTGCCTGGGACGGTTGACGAGTATCCGAACTGGCGACTGCCGTTGCCGATGACTTTGGAGCAGCTGAAGGACGACCCCAGGGTCGCCGACATCACCGCGGCGTTCCGGGCGGCTACTTGATCAAGGCCACTGCGAAGCCGTCCCAATCCTTCGTCCCGACCGTCTGAATCGCCGCCGCGTCCAGATGCGGGCTGGAGCCCATCATGTCGAGCATGTCGCGGATGGCCTTGGCCTGGTGATCGTCGGCGGCAGGGTTCAGCACCCGGCCCATCCGAGAGATGTTGTCCACGACGATGACCGACCCCGGCCTACCCAGCTTGACGGCCCACTCGACGTAGCCGACGTTGTTCTCCTTGTCGGCGTCGATGAAGAACATGTCGAAGGCCTCTCCGCGTTCCGCCAGTCGCGGCAGTGCGTCCATAGCAGTGCCGACGATGATCTCGATACGGTCGGCGAGGCCTGCCCGCTCGAAGTTCTTCGCCGCCACTTCCGCATGCCTCGGGTTGAACTCGAGCGTCACGACGCGGCCGTCGGGCCCGACGCCGCGGGCGAGGTTGATCGTGCTGTAGCCGGCCAGCGTGCCGATCTCCAGCACCCGCTTCGCGCCGGCCATCCTCGCGAGCAGCGACAGCAGCCGTCCGTGCTGCGCCGACACCTCGATGGCCGGCATGTCCGCGGCCGCAGCGGATTCGCGTGCGGCGCGCAGGGCGTCGTCCTCGGTGTGCAACACGCGGTTGAACACCTCGTCAAGGGATTTCGGGTCCGGCTCCGTCACGCGCCCGACGTTACCGCTAGCGAACGCCCTCCTTGGCGTAGACGACCCGCAGCACGTGGGCGACCTCAGGACCCATTACCGCTTCGGCGAGTTCGCAGAACGTCGCGACGAACTCCGGCCCGTGCGGCGGGTCGGCGTCACACAGGTGGTGGGCGACCTCGTGCAGCACGACGAGTTCGCGAAGTGCCCAGCTTGTCCGTCGCTCGGGCACCGCGATTGTGGCCCCCTCGTCGTCACGTACGTAGTGCGCGGCGGTGAGGCCGCGCCGCGGTCGCACTGTCAGCGGTGCGGCGCCGGGCCACCGCTCGCGGACAGACCGGAGCGCGAGCACGTCGTCGACGTAGCGCTGCACGGTTTCGACTGAGGAGAACCGGGCTTCTGGCGGCAACGTGAGGTTGGTGCCGAAGAATTCGACCGCGCGGTTGCCGCGCTCACCGGCGCGGTCGAACAACGTCCGGACGAACTCTTCGGCGGCGTAGACCTTGGCGCGCTGGGTGTCGCGGGCGGTCACCGGTTGAGCGCGGAGCGTGCGCCGCTGATCTCTTGGCTGGCGCCGAGCTTCGCACGCCGGCCCGCGCGGTCACCGGCCCGTCGCGCCGACGATGAGTAGCCTGCCGTTGCACTGCTGGCCCGCCACGTGCCCCGCGCCTGCGACGACTCGCGGTAGAAGTCCTTGAGCTCGAGATCCTTGTCCCGCAACGCGATCGCGGTGCCGGGACGGCGCTTTCGATCCCGTGTCGCCTCCCGCAGTGCCTGCTCGCGAGCCTCGGCCAGCCGCTTCCCGATGCGGGCGCCGAACGCCAGCTGAAAGTTGATGCGCGCGGTGATGGTGGGCGTCGGCTTGTGTTTGCCGGAGCCGATGTAGGCCTCCGAGGCCCGCACCATCTGCATCACCAGGCTGGCGTAGAGCGCGTGGCTGGCGTCGATGTCCTCGGCGAACCCGTAGGCGTAGACGAACGTGGAGTTGGATGCGATGTCGCACTTGACGTCGTTCGCGTTGGCGATGAGCACGAACAGCTGGACGTAGGTGCGTAGCCCACGCGCGCCTGCATTGCCGATGGTGATCGTGCGCTGCACCGGCGTCTGGGCTTTCGTGCGTTGGTCGGCATGCGAGCGCGCAACGGCGAGGTCGATCGACGTCGCGGTGGCCAACCGCTGCGCGGCAGCCATGAAGGCCTCCGCTTCGTGCGTGTTATCGGTGCCCTCGGCCTGGCGCAGCAGCGCGGCGATGCGGGCCAGCATCTTGTCGTCAGTCATCGCCCAACAGACTAAAACTACTTGGCGACAAACCCGTCGAGCGCGGTCACCAGCTGTGGAGAAATGGGAGCGTCCTTCGCGAGGTTGGCAATGCTGTCGGTCGGGTCGTCGCGAAGCACGTGGTTGACGCCCTTGAGCCGGACGACGGTCAGCGCGGTGTGCTTGAGCGCGTCGACGAGCGGCGCCATGGTGTTGCACAACGCCTGCCGGTCGGTGTCCGAGCACGTCAGCAGCACCGGCGTGGCCGCGGGGATCTTGGCGGCCAACGCCACCGGGTCGATCTTGTCGGCTTCCTCGATCGCCTTCGCATTGCCGGGGTTGAGGATGGCGCCCAGCCCTTCTGGGAGGTTGGCGGGCACGGTGCCCTTGGTGCGGACCTCGTCGACGGCGGCCAGCCAGGTGTTCAGCGTCTCCGGGCTCGCGTCGGAGCGCACCCGGTTGGTGATGATGTCGAGATACCGGCCCGACAGGGGTTGCAGCAGACCCAACGAGTGGATCTTCGGCGCATCCGGCGAGGTGTCCGACGCCAATGACATCGCATGCACGGTGCCCTCCCCCAGCGCGTACACCGAGAGCCGCGCCTTGTCGGTGCTCGGCTGCTCGGCGAGGAACCGGGCCGCGGCCTTCGCGCCGCTGGTGTAGACGGCGCTTCCGACGTCGGTGGGCCGCTGCTGATACGGCCCGAGGCCGGTCTTGCCGGTGCCAACCTTGTCGTAGCGCAGGCTCGCTTCGCCGCGGTCGGACAGCAATTCGGCAAGCTGGCGCATATTACCGATCTTGCCGACGACGATGTTGTCACCGTTGCGGTCGGTGTTGCCGCTCTCCGAGATCAACAGCGACGCCGGGCCGGGCGCCGCGTCCTTCAGGTGGCGGTAGGTGCCGTGGATGGTGAGGCCGTCGGCCTCGAAGCTGACCTCGTCTTCGACCCACTGCTGTTTCTTCTCATCCGACGAGCACCCGGCCGCTAGCAGCACCGTCAGGGAAAGCATCAAAGCCACAAGGGCTTTCACAGCCTCGCCTCGATCCACGATGCGACGTCGTCGAGCACCGCGTCGCGCTCGGGTTCGTTGAACACCTCGTGGTAGAGCTCGGGGTAGACCGTGAGGTGTTTGTCCTGCGACGCGACGCACTCCATCAGGTGTCTGCTGCCCTGCACGGGAATCAGCTTGTCCTGCTCGCCGTGCACGACCAGAAGCGGCGCGGTCAGCGCGGGGGCTCGCTGCGGCATGGTTTCGCCGACGCCGATGAGCGCCCGAGCGATGCCGGCGGGCAGCTTGCCGTGGTGCACCATCGGATCGGCGTTGTAGGCGGCCACCACGTCGGGGTCGCGGGAGACCGCGTCGGTGGGCAGCTGTTCGACGGGCAGGCCGGGCACGATCTGGCCGAGCGCTTTAGCGACGAACGCCATCACCGGCGACACTCCGTCCTGAGCGTCCACCGCGGGACCGGACAGCACCATCGCGGCGTAGTCGTCGGGGTGCTCGACCCCGTAGGCGAACACGACACCGCCACCCATGCTGTGGCCCAATACGACGACCTTCAGCTCCGGATATTCGGCGGCCGCGATGCCGACGAGGGTGTGGAAGTCGTCGGTGTATTCGGAGATGTTGCGCAGGTAGACGCGTTTGCCGCCGGAGCGGCCGTGTCCGCGCAGGTCCAGCGCGTAGACGGCGAGGCCGGACTCGCCGAAGCGTTGGGCGACGTGGTCGTAACGGCGGGCGTGCTCGGCGTAGCCGTGACACAGCACGACCACACCGCGAGGGTCTTCGTCGTCCGGTTCCCACACGTCGTAGACGATGCGGACGCCGCCGACGCCCTCGAAGGACCGTTCGTGTCGGCTACTGGCCATCAGCGCAGACTAGCTAACGCAGGACAATCGGTCGGTGGCAGTTGTCGGTGCCCTGCGTAAGCTCGACGGCGTGAGCGTGCTCGCCGAAAGCCTGGACCCCGCTGACGAGACGGCCGCCGCGGATGCGTTTCTCGCTGATGCCCAGCGGTATCGACGTGAGCTTCTCGCGCACTGCTACCGGATGACCGGCTCCGTCCACGATGCCGAAGACCTTGTCCAGGACACCTATTTGCGCGCCTGGAAGTCCTATAAGGGCTTCCAGGGCAAATCGTCGGTGCGAACCTGGCTGTATCGCATCGCGACGAACACCAGCCTCACCGCGCTGGAGGGTAGGCAGCGTCGGCCGTTGCCCTCCGGTCTGGGCCAGTCTGCCTCCGACCCGACCGGCGATATCGCCGAGCACCGCGAGATCACCTGGCTGGAGCCGCTACCGGACTCGCCGAGGGAGGATCCCGCCGACCCGTCGGTGATCGTCGAGTCCCGCGAATCGGTGCGGCTCGCGTTCGTCGCGGCCATTCAGCATCTGTCGGCCCGACAGAGAGCGGTGCTCGTCCTGCGTGAGGTGCTGCAGTGGAAGGCGGCCGAGGTCGGTGAGGCCATCGGCGCATCGACGGCTGCGGTGAACAGCCTGCTGCAACGGGCGCGGGCTCAGCTCGACGCCGCCCAACCCACGCAGGACGGCGAGGTCGCCGTTCCTGAGTCGCCCGAGGCCAAGGAACAGCTCGCGAAGTACATGGCGGCGTTCGAGGAATACGACATGGACAAGCTGGTTGCGCTGTTCACCGAGGACGCGGTATTCGAGATGCCGCCGTTCGACGGCTGGTACCAGGGTCCGGCGAACATCGTCGCCCTGTCGAAGAAGCACTGCCCCGCCGACGGCCCTGGCGACATGCGTTTCGTCCCCGTCACGGCCAACGACCAACCCGCAGCGGCGCTGTACATGCTCAACCGCGAGACCGGTTTGCACGAGCAGTTCCAGCTGCATGTGCTCGAGGTGCGCCCCGGCGGCATCTCGCACGTGGTGGCGTTCCACGCGGGCGACGGGCTTTTCGAGAGCTTCGGCCTTCCCGCGGCGCTGGATGCATGACGGCTGTCGACATCCGCCGCGCATCCGATCGCGGCACGAGCACAACGGAGTGGCTCGACTCCAAGCATTCGTTCTCCTTCGCCGGCTATTACGACCCGGCCAACACCCACCACGGGCTCCTGCTGGTCAACAACGACGACTGGGTGGAACCGGGTGCTGGCTTTGATACCCACCCGCACCGCGACATGGAGATCGTCACCTGGGTGCTGGAAGGCTCGCTGGAGCACCGTGATTCGATGGGGAACGCGGGCGTGATCTACCCGGGCCTGGCGCAACGGATGTCGGCGGGAACGGGGATTCTGCACTCGGAGAAGAACGGATCCGCCAGCGAGCGTGTGCATTTCGTGCAGATGTGGGTCATCCCCGACCAGGCGGGCATCGAACCCGAATATCAGCAGGCCGATATCGACGACGGGCAGTTCACCGGCGGCCTGGTGACCATCGCGTCGGGCATCCACGGCGATGCGGCCATCGGTCTTCACAACAAGAACGCTGCGCTGCACGGTGCGCGGCTGCAGCCGGACGGCGCCGTCGCCCTGCCCGATGCGCCGTTCCTGCATCTGTTCGTGCCTCGTGGCGAGGTGATCCTGGAGGGCGTCGGGAGGCTGCGTGAGGGGGACGCCGCCCGGTTTGCAGGCGCAGGCCCTCAGCGTGTAACGGCAAGTGCGCCATCAGAGGTCCTGGTATGGGAGATGCATGCGGATCTGGCCGCGTAACGCACGTCTCGTCGGCGTGGTCGCTGTCTTCGTGCTGACGGGATGTTCGTCGGAGTCGCCGCCTCAGCGGTCGTCTGTGTCTGCGTCGCCGACCACCCCTGCCGCACCGGCGCCCGGATCGACGGGTCTGGTGTCCGTGCCGGTCGATGTTCGCGGGGACCTCGCTCAGTCGCCGTTCGATGAGCCGCGCCAGGCGCTGATTCCCGACGGCTGGACGATCTCGGTGTGGGCCCGGGTCCCCAAGGCGCGTCTGGAGACGTGGACACCGGACGGCGCGCTGCTGGTCTCGGCGCCCGCAGCCGGGCAGATCCTCAAGTTGACACCGAAACCCGGTGCGGCGCCCCAACAGTCCACGTTGCTGGACGGACTCGACCAGCCGCACGGCATGGCATTCGCAGGTTCGACGTTGTATGTCGCCGAGAGCAATCAGATCGATGCATACGACTACGTCAACGGCGCCGCGACCAACCCGCGAACTCTTGCGGTCGATCTGCCCGATGCACGCAGCCCCGAGCTGAACGGCGCCTACGCGCATGCGCTGAAGAGCGTCATCGCCGGACCAGACGGCGCGGTGTACTTCTCGATCGGCTCGACCGGAAACATCTCGGCCGAGGACCGCGACGCCAACCCTCCGCGCGCGACGATCATGCGAATACCGCGGGGTGGCGGTCGCGCCGAACCGTTCGCGACGGGCGTCCGCAACGGGACCGGCCTCGCTGTCGCACCCGACGGTTCGCTGTGGACGGCGGTGAACAACCGCGACAACGCGCCGGACCCGGACGGAAACGTGGATACCCAGTACGTCAACGAACATCCACCGGAGGCGTTGGCGCGAGTGACGCCGAATCGGGAATTGGGTTGGCCCTACTGCAATCCCGACGGCGGACCGGCCGACCTGCCCTTCATCCGCGACATGTCGACGAACGAAGACGGGTCCCGCATGGACTGCGCTGCGCTGCCGCCCGTCGAGCAGAGCTTCGGCGCCCATTCGGCGCCGCTCGGGCTGGCGTTCACGGCGGGCGTGTTGCCGCAGCCGTATGCCGACGGCGCGCTGGTCGGCGTACACGGCTCATGGAACCGGCAGCCGCCGCGCCAACCGGAAGTGTCGTTCTTCCCCTGGCGCGACGGCAGCCTCGGCGATCAACAGACCCTCGTCGGCGGCTTCCAGGCCGACGACGGGTCGCGATGGGGCCGGCCGGTCGCAGCCGAAGTCGGGCCCGATGGGGCCGTCTACATCAGTGACGACTACGCAGGCGCGATCTACCGACTCGCCCCGCCCGGTCGTTAACGGCGGACGTTCGGTGTTTTGGCGCCGCGGCGGCCGGTGATGCCGACGTAGATCGCGATCAGGATGATCGCCACGATGATCCCGACCAGAAACGGGATGACCTGCCATCCGCCGTTGGCGTTGTGGTACCCCAGTTGGTAGGTCAGCCAGGACCCGATGAACGCGCCGAGCGCGCCGAGCGCGACGGTCATGATCACGCCGATGTTCTGTTTGCCGGGCATGATGAGGCGCGCGAGTGCGCCGACGATCAAGCCGACGACGAGCGCCGTGAGAATAGTTGCAATCATTTCTGCTCCTTAGATTCGAGTCCCCGACCCCGTTGGAGGGGGTTACCCAATCCGTCCTCGAATCCACCTCCGATCGGGCCGATACGCAATCGTGACGGTGCTGTTACTGAAGTTGACTGTGAGGTTGGTGTGATTAGAGTTGTCTCGTTTCCTGGACTTTTGCTAGAAGGGCAACCGTGCCGACACCAGCCGACATCTGCCGGCGCTCCACTGCGCACGCGAGGAGCAGAAAGCTCTGCGCGTACGCCGCTGCGCTGGTGTTGTGTGCTGCGCTGGGGGCCACCGCCGCCCCGGTTGCCAGGGCAGACGGACGTTCGTTGCTTGCGGGCGCG
Source organism: Mycobacterium sp. (assembly GCF_032159775.1). Classification (GTDB taxonomy): domain Bacteria; phylum Actinomycetota; class Actinomycetes; order Mycobacteriales; family Mycobacteriaceae; genus Mycobacterium. The sequence goes on along the minus strand of NZ_JAVHWK010000081.1, from coordinate 21,553 downwards.
ATCGCCAACACCAAAGGCTCATATCTCGTCTACAACTTCGGAGACGGCCACCCGGCGCCCCTGCTCAACGCGGGCGGCGGCTGGTACGAGATGAGCAACGGTGGACACTTGATGACGATCAAGGGCGCCTCCGGCCGACTTCAACCTCGCCTCTTGGTCGACAGCCACGCAGGCTCGCAGGCTCGGTGCGAACGCGACGGCGGGGCGCGCACCGGCGAGGGACTCTGGCAGGCGTCCGAAATCTATGCGCCGCTGCAGGCATGGCAGGCACTCGGTCAGCCGACGATCGCGATCAACGCGAACTTCTTCGACGTGCGCGGCCAGCAGGGCGGATCGTGGCGCGACACCAAATGCAGTTCGCCGCTCGGCGCGTACGTCGACAACACCCGCGGACAGGGCAGGGCCAACGCCGCCGTCACCGGCACCGTCGCCTACGCGGGCAAGCAGGGATTGTCCGGCGGCAGCGAACACTGGTCGTCGCTTGCCACCATGATTCTGCCGGTCGGCGCCCAGCCGTATGTCGTCATGCCCAAGGGTCCCGACGACTACGACTCGGCGTCCCCGGTGATCCAGAAGCTGCTCGACCAGAACGCGCGCTTCGTCGCGGTCGCAGGCATCGGGCTGCTCGCGCCGGGGGACATGGGCCAACTCAACGACGGCGGACCCAGCGCGGCACGAACGGCGATCGCCTACAACCGCACAAGCGATCAGCTGTATGTCTTCCAGGGCGGCAGTTACACACCGGACCAGATTCAGGACCTGTTCCGGGGGCTCGGCTCCGACACCGCTGTGCTGCTCGACGGCGGCGGCTCGTCGGCCATCGTGCTGCGACGTGACACCGGAGGCATGTGGAGCGGCGCCGGTGTTCCGAAGGGCAGTTGCGATACCCAGCAGGTGCTCTGCGATTCACGTGAGCGCGCGCTGCCGAGCTGGCTCGCCTTCGCCTGACGACGATGCAGGGAATGACGCGCCGCACGGTCTTGCGGCTGGGCGCGGGGTTCGCCGGTGCGTGCGCGCTGCACCCGTTGTGGCAGTTGGGGATTGCGACCGCGTCGGGCGCGCCGGGAGACCAGCCGGCACCATCCTTGGCGAGGACATTGCCGACGTATTCAACCGGCTCGTTCATGTCGGCAGCACGCGGCGGCGTCGAGACCAACTGGGCGATCGCCCGGCCGCCCGGTCAATACGGACCGTTGCGCACGGTGATCGCGCTGCACGGTCGGGACATGACGGCGGACGGCGTGATGGGGATGGGCGTCGAAGCGGGGCTCGCGCAGTTGGCGCGGGCCGGCTACCCGCCGTTCGCGGTTGTCGCCGTCGACGGTGGAAACGGTTGGTGGCACCGGCGAGTGACCGGTGAAGACTCCGGGTCGATGGTGCTCAACGAACTGCTTCCGATGCTGCCGTCCGAGGGCCTTGATATTTCGCGGGTCAGCTTCATCGGGTGGTCGATGGGCGGCTATGGCGCGTTGCTTCTCGGCGGCGCCCTGGGGGCGAGACGGACGGCGGCAATCTGCGCGGTCGCGCCGGCACTCTTTACCGACTACAGCTTGGCGCTCCAGGAGGGCGCGTTCGACGGCCCCGCTGACTGGTTCGCGTATTCGGTGTACGGCACCCCGGCGCTCTCCGAGATTGCGATGCGCATCGACTGCGGAGCGGAAGATCGCTTCTACGACGCGACGAAACAGTTTGTCGCGTCTCTGCGCAGACCGCCGTCGGGGGTGTCGTTCATCGGCGGCCACGACGTCGCCGCGTGGCGCGAGAAGTTGCCGCGAGAGCTGGCCTGGCTGGCGACCTAGCGCGTTGATCCCGGGGAACACCTGGGTGTCGTGAGACGATCGTTGCTCGAGTGAACAAAGTTGCGACCGCGCCCCGCCCTGCCTCCCGACGTAGTTCTCCTGCGAGCGGGCGGGCGGTTCTGCCGCAGAAGCAGTTTCGCTCCGATATCGAGGGCCTGCGGGCAGTCGCCGTCATCGCTGTCGTGTTCTTCCATGCCGGTGTTCCCGGAGTCGGCGGCGGATACATCGGCGTCGATGTGTTCTTCGTCGTGTCCGGATTCCTGATCACGGGCCTGCTGTGGCGTGAAGCGTCGGCGACGCGGACCGTCGGGCTGGCCACGTTCTACGGCGCGCGGGCGCGGCGGTTGCTGCCTGCGGCGGTGACGGTCCTTGTTGCGACGTGTGTGGCGTCGGTAGTGCTGCTGCCGCCGTTGCAGGCGCGCAGCGTCATCGGCGACGGCATCGCGAGCGCGCTGTATGCCGGCAATTACCGGTTCGCGATCCAGGGCACCGACTATCTGACGGCCGACGCGCCGCCGTCACCGCTGCAGCATTACTGGTCGCTCGGCGTGGAGGAGCAGTTCTATCTGCTCTGGCCGGCGCTGATCATCGGCACGGCTTGGCTTCTCGCACGGTTGGCCCGACGTACCGGCGTCGATGCGTCACGTTCGGTGGCGCCGTACGTTCTGGTGCTGGCGGTGCTGGCCACGGTGTCGTTCATGGTGTCGCTCGCCTGCACGGACACCTGGCCGTCGTGGGCCTACTTCTCGCTGCCGACCCGCGCGTGGGAGTTGGCGGTCGGCGGATTGATTGCGTTGACGGCGACGGCGTGGCGGCACCTGCCGGGCTCGTCGGCCGCGGTGGTCGGCTGGGGTGGATTGGCGCTCATCGTCGTCACGTGCACGCAGATCGGTGAAGAAACGCCGTATCCGGGGACGACGGCGTTGTTGCCGGTGCTGGGGACGGCGTTGGTGATCGGCGCGGGCTGTGCCACAACGGAAGTCGGTGTAGGGCATGTCCTGTCGAAACCGGCGATGCGCGCAATCGGTCGGCTGTCGTACTCGTGGTACCTGTGGCACTGGCCGGTCTTACTGCTCGCTCCGGCATTGCTCGGTCAACCCTTGGGGCTGGCGGGCCGGCTGGCGATGGTGGTGGTGTCGTTCGGCCTGGCGGTCCTGACCCTGCACCTCATCGAGAATCGGGTGCGGTTCGCGACGGGTTTGACGGCGTCGGCGCAGCGGAGCCTCGTAGTTGGCGGAGTGCTGACGGCTCTTGCGGTTGCGGCGTGCTTGGTGCTGTTGATGGTGCGGCCGGTACCGGTGGGCCAGGGCACAGCGGCGGCACCTGTCGCGGTCGGCCCGGACGCCCCAACGGTTGGGGCTCCCCCGCCGATGTCGGTGCGCGATCAGGTATTGGCTGCGGTCGCGAAGTCGACTGCAGGAGGCCCCGTTCCGGCGAACCTCACGCCGGCGCTCAACGCGATCGCGAAGCCGGACGTCTTCGTCAACGGGTGCGTGCTGTCGTGGCGGGATGTGGCGCAACCCGATTGCGTGTCGGGTGATGCCGGGGCGCCGACGACTGTGGCACTGGTCGGCGATTCGCATGCGGCGATGTGGCAACCGGCGCTGGAACCGTCTGCGCAGGAGCGGCATTGGCGGCTGGAGACGATGAGCAAGGTGCTGTGTCCATTTCTGGATCTGCCGACCAACAGCCCGTATCTCGGCCGCAAGTTCACAGAGTGTGAACAGTGGCGGGGTTCGGTGATGGCACGGCTTTTCAAGGAGAAGCCGCGAGTCATCGTTCTCGACATGTCGCGTAGGTACGGCGCGGACTTCGGGTTCACGAGTTACGACCGGGCGTGGCTGGACAGGTTGACCCTTGTGGTGAAGACGTTGCGGCGCACGGGTGCAGAGGTTTTGGTGGCGAGTCAGGTGCCGGATCCGCATGGGACGGTGCCGACGTGTGTGTCGGCACAAATGGACAATGCGATGGCATGCGCGCCGTCGCGGGCCGAGGGATTGAACGACGCCGGCATGGCAGCGGAGTCAGCGGCGACGGCAGCCGGTGGCGGTCAGTACCTGGATCTGTCGGAGCTGTTCTGCACGGCCAATCGCTGCCCGGTCATCGTGGGCAATACCTTGGTGTTCCGCGACGACAACCACATCACGACCGAATACGCGCGGGTGCTGGCGCCACTGGTGACGGAGACGATCGAACGGGCCCTAGCCCTCAACTAGGGCCCGTTCGTCGTTGACGGCATTGCTGACGCTATCGACGGTCTTCTTGATCGCCGCTTGTCCATCGGCGGCGATCTTGTTGATCTGCGCCTGGGCCTTTTTCACTGCCGCGTCTGTGTTGGCCTGAGCCTTGGTCGCTGCACTCTGAATCGACGCACTGGTCTTGGTCAGCGTGTCGTCGAGATTCGCGCTCAGATTAGTGAGGTCGGCTGCCTTCGTAATTGTGGTGCTTGTTTTGGCTCAGGCCAACAGCGACCGGTTTCCAGGTATTACCGTCCGCTGGGACGAATCGGAGTGTCAACCGGCCCGCCGTTATCGGATGCTCCGGCCAGCAACTGAACTACATCAACGGGTGCCTAACGCAAAGCGCTCGCTGCCGCAGTCTCGACCTGACGTCCATAGCCGCCCCCGAACAGCACCACGTGCGCCAGGAGCGGGTACAGCTGGTGCAGCCCGACCCGGTCGCACCACCCGTCACGCAGCGGTTGCAGTGACTCATACCCGGCCAGCACCTCGCCCAGATACGGGCACCCGAACAACGCCAGCATCGCCAAGTCCGTCTCCCGATGTCCGCCTTGGGCAGCCGGATCGATCAGCACGACACCCTCGGGTGTCCACATCACGTTTCCGCTCCACAGATCCCCGTGGATACGCGCCGGGCCATCGGCATCGTCGAAGTCGCCGCCACGGCACCGGTCGATCACCGCGTCGACCAACCGCCTCGCCTCGACAGTCAACCGCCGTTCGGCGAGGGCGGCCATCGGTCGCAGTCGCTCCTCGGCGTAAAACTCGCCCCACGTGGTGTGACCGCGCAACGACATCGGCAATGGCTCCGACAGCGGGCCGAAGTAGCCGTCGCCGTGCCAGCCGTCAGGTGCTGACCCGAACTTCGGCGCTCCTGCGTTGTGCGTCACTGCCAGCCGAGCCCCGAAATCGCTTGCAGCGTCGCGTGTCGGTGCCACCGACTGCAGCCGCTCCAGGGACAACGACCGTTCGTCATGCGCGAACACTCGCGCACACCGCACCCCGCCCTCCACCGCCAGCCAGCGCAGCCCCGCCGCCTCCAGCGCGAAGAAACCCGGCGGTGCGTCGTTGTTGGTCTTGACGAAGTCAGCCACGCGGGCGACGCGGCAGTCCGACCAACATCGTCATGATCCGATCACGCAGCGCCGTCGGCAGATTGGGCACCACGGCCGCCTGCACCTTCGGCAGAATTGCCACCACATATCGCGCCTTGGGTCGACGCGTCGTCAGCGCCTGCTGCACGACCGCGACCACCTTCGTCGTCGGCGACGCCGTCTTGCGGGCGGTCGGCACGAACTTCTTCATCCCGGCGATGTGCGCGGCGTACAGGTCGCGGTGCTCCGGCGACATGTCCGCTTCGATCTGCAACACCATGTCGCCCGCGGTGCGCCACATGTCGGTGTCCGTCTGCGCCGGCTCGATCAGCACGACGGGGATGCCCCACGCCTTCAACTCAACCCGCAGCGCATCGCACCCAGCCTCGAGCGCGAACTTCGACGCCGAGTACGGGCCGAGCATCGGGGTCGCGATCCTGCCGTTCACACTCGAGATGAACACGACCCGGCCACCGGAATCCCGTAGACACGGGAGCACGGCCTGGGTGACCGCGAACTGTCCGATGACATTGACTTCGAAACTCTTTCGCCAGTCGTCGGGAGTCGCCGTCTCCACCGGGCCGCCGACGGCCACCCCTGCATTGTTGACCAGTGCGTCGAGTCGCTTCGGCAGCGCATCCGGCAGCCTCGCGATGTGGTCGGCGTCCGTGATGTCGAGGATGACGGCGGACACCCGCTGCGGGTAGACGTTGGTGATTGCGGCGGCGTCTTCCTCGCTGCGCACGCCTGCGATCACATCCCAGCCTGCGGACGCCAGGTGCTCGACGATCGCCTTACCGATGCCCCGGGCCGCGCCGGTGACGAGAACTGATGGCATAGCCGTGAACCTTAGTCGTCGGCCGTGACGGGCGGCCCGAACCAGAACAGAACGGCCGTCACCGCCACCAGCGCCGCCACCAGGGCGATCACGGGTGCGACGGTGAAGCGCGACATCGTCGCCCCGACCACGGCGCCCGCGCACATGGTCAACACGACCGAAAACCGCAGCTTTTCCCGGTCGCCCTTTCCGCCCGCCAGCCTGCTGTCCATGCCGATGCCGACGATCGTCGACGTCAGCACCGTGGTGCTGAGCTCCTGGATGCCGAACTGGCGAGCCGTGGCGTTCTGGCTTCCGAACGCCAGGGCAAGGCCGGCAATAAGGATCAGCTTCGTGTTGTCGTGATAGTCGAGTACGCCCGTGCCCGCGAGGACCGACAACGTCAGCAGTACTACGCATTCGACGCCGAGCGCGACCGTCACCCAACGGCGGGTGTCATGCTCGATGTGCCGGGCGAAGCGACCGCCGATTACCGCTCCGGCGAGGAAGCTCACGAACGCCACCACGGCGGCCGTCATGTCGACGACGGTATGGGGTACGAACCAGAACCCGAGAAAGATCACGTTCCCGGTCATGTTCGCGACGAACACGTGGCCGAGGACGAGCACGCTGATCGCGTCGATCATGCCGGTGCCGAACGTCAGCAACAGCAGCCCAGTCACCGTCAACCGATGGGAGACCGGAGAAGTGACCGGCATCGCGCCTGCCTTACACCTGTGGGGTGAGATCCAGCGTGGTGATCGTGGTCATCCGAGTGATTCGCCAGTCGGTGCGGTCGCGCTTCATCTCCAGCCGGTAGGACAGGTACCGCAGCGACGGGATGTTCTTCGACACCGGGCTTGTCGCAACCGAATTGGTGTACACGACAGCCGACGCCTCCGTCGGGCTCACCGATTCGACCGCCGAACCGAGCACCGAAGTGGTGTTCGTGACCTGCGCTTGCTTGTTGGTGGCCACGATCGAGTCGATGAACTTGCGGTACTGGAAGGCGAAGTCACCGGTGAGGTACTTGGCCGACCTGTCGCCGAGCGAGTCCATGTTCTCGGGGCTGTACGACCACAACGTGGTGATCGCATTGGCGGCCGTGCGGGCGACGTTCAGCTTGGTCTCGACCAGTGCGCGGTTGGCGATCACCGGCTGCGCCGTCGCACCCAGGAACGCCCCGCCCGCCACGAACAGCGCGGCGGCCGCGGCCGCGGCGAGCTTCAGCCGCTTGCCCGCCGGTCGGTGCGGAACCAGGACGGGCTCGTCGACGGCTTCGGCTTCCGCCTCCGCGGACTCTGCGGCCTCGTCGCCGGATTCGATCGTGTCGCCGTCGGATTCCTCGGCGATGACCTGATCTGCTGGCGGCTCTGCCGGCTCGACCTCAGCCGGCTCGACCTCGGCCGGCGCAGCATCAGACTTCTTGCGCCGGAACAAGTTGCGTTGACGGCCCTGCTTGACGGGCGGCTCCTCAACGGGCGGCGCAGTCACCTCAACGGGCGGGGTCGGTTCTTCGACGGCAGGGGTCGGCTCTTCGACGGCAGGGGTCGGTTCGGCCTGCGGTTCGGCAGATGAGGGTTCTGGCTCTACTTTCGGAATGCGAGCCTTCTTGCCGCTCGGCATCCGATGTCGACCACGGGGCGTAGGCGTCGAAGGTGCCTCGGCCGCATCCGTGGTCAGATCACCTGTATCAGTTGGCTGATCTTCCACAGCTGCCCTTCCTTCTTTGCCGTTACCACCCAACGGTTTCCGCTCTCGATGGTGTTTCCGTCGGCACCCTTGCTCGAGATCTTGGTTGCGACCAGTACATCGGCGCTGCCGTCGTCGTTCCAGCGCTGGACGCCGGCCTCCACGACCGTGCCCTGCGTCGGCTCGACGCGGGCCACCTGTATGAGTATCTCGTTGATCTTTTCCTTGAAGCTCTTCGCGAAGTCGCCGGTTGCCTGCGACTGGATACGGTCGCCGTAATAGTTCGCCTGGAACGGGTCGAGCGTGGTGTAGGTGGTCATGAAGGACTTCACGTAACCGAGCACATCGGCATCGTGTACCGCGACTTTGCGGTCGGACTCATGCGACACCAGCATCAGACTGCTGGCCGTGATCGCGGCCGCGATGAGCACGCCGGCGATGGTCGCAACCAGTGGAAGTCCCCATCGGCGTGGAGGTTTGGGAGCCGGCGTGGTGTAGAGCTCGGGCTCCTCGGCATCGATCCTGCGGCGAGGGCTCATTGCGGCGCCTGTCCCATCAGCGGCTTCTTCAGCACGCTCAGGCTCGCCACTTTCCACTTACCGTCGCTGGTCTTGTCGAAATCCACCCGCACCGTCGCGGTGATGAAGCGCAGGTCGGCCGGGTCGGTGCCCCGTTGACCCTGCATGGCGAGCAGCATCGCCGCTTTGTCCGGCGCCGCCGACAGCACGGCGCTGCTCACCGCCCAGTACTCGTTCGAAGTGGCGCCCGCCTTCTGGACCGCCTCCTGCTGAGCGACCAACTGCGACCGATAGGTATCCGTGGCAAGCGACTGCGCACGGTTGAAGTCGTCCTTCAGCGTGTCGACGTTGTAGGTCAGCATCTGTTCGACAATGCGTGGGCCCTGTTCCGCGATCTCCTGACGCGCCTGATCGACGGCCCGCTCATGGCGGTAGACCACCAGATAGTTCAACGCGACCAAAGCCGCACACACCACGACCGCAACGGCGAGTACCTTCGCGGCGAACCGGCGCATGTCCCGCGCGGGCGGATCTACCTGCCGAACCTCGGTGCGCAGCAACAGATCTGCGAATGTGCGGTGGCGCGAATCCCACAGCGGCCACAGCCAGCCGATGAAAATAGCCGCGGTGTCCAGCAGGTGGGCGAGATCGCGCAGCAGCAACCGCGCGAAGCCGACCGCCGCACCGTCGCCTTGCCGCACCACCCTGATGCCCATCAGTGCCCGGCCCAGGCTCCACCCGGTGACGGCGGGCAGTAGCCACCGATTGGCCAGAATCAGCAGGACGATGACGGCGGCCACCGCCATGTAGACCCACCAGAGCCAGCCACGCTCCGGTGCGGTCAGGACCAGTGGCACCAGCACGGCGAGCACGCCGATGCCGAGCAGCACGTCCAGGCACAGGGCGCCGGCGCGGGCGGGCCACGACGCCAGCCGCGGCGTCTGCGACGGACCGTCGGCCGTTGCGTTCGCGGTTGCGTCGAGAACAGCGGTCACGACGTGACCTGTTCCATCTTGTCGATCCGGTAGCTCCCCTGGTCGGGGGTCATCGTCACCCGTAGCCGGTAACCCGACTCCTGATCCTTGACCTCGGAATTGGTCACCTTGATCCGGACCGCGACCAACACGTCCACCGACCCGTTGGGGTCGTGCCGCTCAACGGCCGCGCGCATGTCGGACACCTGCACCTGGACGTTCGCGGCCTGGTAGGCCTCGACCAGGATTCCGCCGTACGAGGACGCCTGCACCGCGAACGCGCCCGTGGAGCACTCCATGATCTTCACCTGCGCCGCGGACATCGCCGCGGTGTCCGGTGCCTGCAACGCCGTCACGCAGTCCTTGGCCGCCTGCAGAGCCGCCGCGTCGTTGCGGTTGATTTCGTCGATAGTGCGGTTGTCGCGGATCAACAGGACGCCGCCCACCACCGCGGCAGCGGTCAGCGCCACCAATGCCGCACAGATCCCGACCAGCCAGCCTCTGCCCAAGCGAGGTGAACGGCGTTCGTCGCCCGTTTCCCCGGCCACCTCAGTGACTGGACTGTCCTGCTCTTGGCTTGTCTCCGCGGGTTCGGATACCGCTACCGAATCCTCTGGCGCGTCCTCAGCATCGGTGGGGTTCAGCTGGCGGGTGCCAGCATCTCCTTCCATCCGTCGTCTCCTGGGTTATTCGAATTGCTGACGGAGTACTTCACGCCGTCGGGCCCAACGACCTCCCCGCTTGACGGGCTGTAGACCGCACTGCCTGGTGCCGGAGTGTACGTGCATGGGTTGGGCTGTTGTCCACTGCACTGGACGCTGCCCGAGTTGGGCGGGGTCAGCGGGTCGCTGACCGGTCGGGGTGACCCGCCTGGCGGGAGCTGATCGGCGGGTAACGGGTTCATCCCGTTGTTTACCGACGGCGCGGGTATCACGTAGCCGGGCTTGACCGGCTGGTCGCAGCGCGCCGCGGGCGCGGGGCAGTTCACGATCTGGTTCGGGTCGCCGTACCACGGGTTGGTGCCGAGCGGAATGTAGGGCTCGTTACCGCGGCACTCCTTCGGGGTCGCCGCGCGCTTGCCCGGTACGTCGGCGCACGGATAGTTGCGGGCACCGCGGACCACGTTGTTGGCGTCCTTGGGGATCTTGCAGTACGTCCCCGACGGCAGCGGCGCCATGCTGGTGTCCGCGGGTGACCGCCACTCTGAGGCAGGCAGGAACCCGGTGAGACACGGCGGCGGTTGGTTGATCGACAAACCCAAGTGCAACAGGCCCTCGTTCTCGAAGATCGTGCCGGCCTGGGCCACCGTGGCGCCCTGCGGCAAGATCACCAACGCCTGCTCGAGACCCTTGTGATAGCGCTTCAGCATGTCGATGACGACTTCCAGGTTCGCCAACGTCTGCGGCAGCGATTCGCGGACGTCGCTGAACGTGGCCGTCACCTGATCCAGCGTCGGTGCTGCCTGCTGCAACCCGCTGCGCAGCGCCTGATCCTCCGAAGCCGACTGCGCCGCAAGGATATTCAAGTTTCGCGACCACTGCTGGATTGCATCGCCGGACTGCACCTGGCTGTTCAGGATGGGCGCCGTGTTGTCGAGGATGTCGTTGACTTCCGGCAGGTTCTCCTGGAAGCCCTGCGCGAGATTGGTCGTGCCGTCAACCAGGCGTTGCAGATTGGGACCCAACCCACCGACCGCTTTCGACGTCTCGGTGAGCAGCCTGTCGATCTTCTCCTTCGGCAGCACTGCCAGGCCGCGGTTGGCGGCGTCCAGCGCCGGGCCGACCTCACTGGGCACCGTGCCCGCCGTGATCGTCTGCCCGTTGCTGAAGTACTGACCGGGGTTGCCGGTCGACACCAGGTCGAGGTACTGCTCACCGATCGCGGACACCGAATGGACGTTGGCGGTCGCGTCTTTCGGGATCTTGAACTCGTTGTCGATGCTCATCGTCGCCTTGACGCCGTTCTCGGTCGGCTCGACGCCGGTCACCTTGCCGATCTGAGTGCCGCGGTAGGTGACGTTCGCCGTTTCGTACAGCCCGCCGGAGCGTGGCAGATCGGCGTACAGCTTGTACTGCCCGATGCCCGCCAGGCTGGGCACCCGCAGGTAGTACCAGCCCAATACGACCAAGGCGATGATCGTGAGGATCGTGAACAGCACCAACTGAATCTTGATGAACCGTGTCAGCACTGGTCATTCACCCCTTTCCACAAGTGGTCCGCCCGGTGCATCGTGCGGGTTGGGTGTGAAGCGCACATCCGGAATCATCGTCTCCGGGTCGCGGCCCCACGACTGCTCGAGTGCGCGCAGCATGCCCGAGACTCCGGTGCCGGTCAGGATGCCGTTGTCGATGGCGCTCAGTGTCAGATCGACGTTGAGCGACACGTTGATGTAGTCACCGCGCACCACCTTCGGCACGTTCTCGATGCTGAACGGGGCGGTGAAAAGAAGCCTGAGCGCGCCGAGGAGATACGGCGACGCCTTGGCCAGTTGCTTGAGCGGGCGCTGCAGGTTCTGCAGGTTCGTGTGCAGGTTGTCGCTCGTCGGGGCGAGCGCCGCATCGGCGGCGTTGCTGATCCGGCCCAGCGACACGACGGCGTCGGCGAACAGATCCCGGGTGTCAGCGAAATGTTTGATCAGCGGCGGGAATTCGGTCAGCACCCGGTCCAGGGTGTTGTTCCGGTCGGCGACGATCGTCAGCAACCTGTTCGTCGAATCGATGGCCCTGGTGATGTCATTGCGCTGCTGGTTCAAGTTGTCGGTGAACGTGTCCAGCCGGCCCAGGAATTCGCGGATCTGATCGGCGCGGCCGGTCAGAAGGTTGTTGACCTCGGTCTGGATGACCTCGAGGTTCGGAATTCCGCCGCCGCTCAAAATGGTGGCGATACTGGCCAGCGTCCGCTCCGTGGTCGGGAACGCCGAGGCGTTCTTCAACGGAATGGTGTCGCCGCTCTTCAGCTGCCCCGACGGGTTCGGCGGCGGGTCGAGCTGCACGTGCTGGGAGCCCAACAGGCTGGTCTGCCCGATCTTGGCCAACGTGTTGGCAGGCAGCTTCACGTCGGGCTGCAGGTCCAGCGTCAGCGTGGCGACCCAGTTCTTCAGCTCGATCGAGCGCACCCGGCCGACATATACGTCGGCCACCCGAACACGGCTGTTGACGTTGAGTGCCAACGTGTCCGGCATCTGCACGTAGATCGTCGTCTTCTTCGTCCCGGTGCCAGGACCGCCTGGCAGCGGGACGTTCGCGATGCCGCGCCAGCCGCCGCAGGAGGTCAGCACGACCGCGATTCCCAACAGCGCCACGGCGCGGATCGCGATCCGGCTCCACTTACGCGCGGTCATTAGCCCCCTCCAGCTTCAGCGGGCAGCGGCGGGCCGGCCGGCGCTGGAGCGGCTGCCGGAGCGGCCGCAGGTGCAGGCGAGATGGCGCCGAGAGGATCGCCGGGGATGACGCCCGGTGACGGACCCGGCGGGGGTCCCGGCTGCGGGTACCACGGAGGGGGCAGCGGCTGGTTCTCGTTGTAGGCGTCCGGCGGGCCTGGCAGCCTGCCGTCGCTGACCCCGAATGCCGGTGGGGCGCCGGGAACCACGCAGTCGGGTCCACCCAGCAGCTCTGAGAGGCACTCAGGCGTGACATTTCGTTCGGTGTGCGGCTGCACCTCGATGCCCTGCATGCCCGGTGCGGCCACCCAGCCCGGCTCGTGGTTGCCGTGTGAGAACAAGGTGTCGCGCGACCAGATCCCGGGCACGGTGGTGTCCTTGTATCCGGGCTGCGGCTGCAGCCGGGGTTCGGAGTAGGAGATCTGCTTGGGAAGCGTCATGGCGCCCACGAACTCGTTGATACCGATCGGTGGGAAGTTGAACTTGATCGCATCCAGGATCGGCGCCAGGTATTGCGCGCACAGTTCGGCGGATTCCTGATAGCCCATCCGGCTACCGGCCTGGATCGAGCTGCAGATGAACTGCATCGGGTTGGCGAAGTTGGTGATGGCCGGCAGACCCACGATGCCGCCGGAGTTCGGCGAGGTGATGTTCATCAGGTTCGCGCCGAGGTTGGGGAACACGTGCAGGCCGGTTTCCAAACCGTTCAGGGGCTCCGGCTGCAGGATCGCGTTGGTCACCTCGGCGAGATTGTCGACGTCGTGTGCGAGCACCTCGCCGTTTTCGCCGATGAACTTGCGGGTCGTCGTCAGCAGGGTGTTCAGATCGTGCAGCGCCGTCGCGAGTTCGTTGTCGGTGTTGGTGAAAGAGTTCGTGAACTGGGCGAGGTCGTTGTTCAGCGCGACGAACTGCTGGTCACTCTTGTGCAGTGCGTTGACGAACATCGCCAGGCTCTTGATCACCGCGAAGAAGTCGCCGCGACCCTCGTTGAGCGTGGTGACCGCATCGGACAGGCCCTTGAGGGTCTTGTTGATCTGGTCGCCCTTACCGGCCAAGCCGTCCGAGAAGGACTCGATGACGTCACCGAACGGGCCCTTGGGCTGCTCGGGCGTCGGGCCGAGATCGGTGAGGATCCGGTTGATTGAGTCACGCAACTCGTCGTATTCGACCGGCACCTGCGTGCGATCGAGCGGGATGGTGGCGTTGTTCTCCAACTCGGGCCCGCCGGTGTAGGGCGGGGACAGCTGGATTGTGCGCGACGCGACGAGGCTCGGGTTGAGGATCGACGCCGTCGCGTTGGCGGGCACCTTGTACTTGTTCTCGTAGTGGAAGGTGACCTTCATCTTGTCGCCGGCCGGTTCGATCGAGTCGATCGAGCCGACCTTGACGCCCATGATCTGGATCTTGTCGCCCGGATACAGCGCGAGCGTGTCGGAGAAGTAGGCGACCACCGTGTTGTTGGTGAGCTTCTTGTACAGCTGCCATCCGACGACACCCGCGACCAGCGCCAGCACCACGACGACGGCGCCGATGATGACTGTTGTCCGAGATACGTTCGGCAACTTGAAGTTTCGCACGTTGAAGATAGTCGACATCGTTTCGCCCTACCCGTTCTGCGAACCTGGTGGAAGGTACGGCGGATTGCCCGGCAGCACCGGTGCACCCGCTGGCGCGGGTGCAGGCCCCGGTCCCGGCGGCGGTGGCGGCCCGTCGAGCGCAGGCGGCAGCGGCGCGATGCCCGGCGTGAAGTCAGGTCCCTCCGGGGGCAGCGGCCCGACCGGCACGGTGCGTGCGCCCGGCGGGGCCGGCGGCAGCGCCGCGGGCACACCCGGCATGTCCGGCGGCAACTGACCCGGAACGGCCGCAGCAGGAACACCCGGGGTGAAGCCCGGACCGTTCGGGTTCGGCGGTGAAGTGATCACGTCAGGCAAGGTGTAGCCCTGCCCAGCCGGGCTCGAGTACGGGTTCGGCCCGAACGGGCCCGTGGACAGGTGCGAGCACGGCAGCGGATCGGCAGGTCGCGGAAGGGTGTCCGGCGTCGGCGTGTACGAGCAGGGGTGACCCGCGACCACGGCGGGACCCGGATTCGCCGGCGTCCCTTCCAGGACTTCCGGTCCCGGTGCGGGAGCGCCGTTCGGGAAGCGCGATCCGTTCGGATCGGGGAACCGCCACGACGGCAGGCCCGCGTCGCCCCAGAACTTCTCGGGGTCGATACCGCGCTTCTTGAACGCTGCGTCGACGAACGGCTGCAGCAACCACGGTGGCAGTAGGTTGACGACCATCACCTTGAAGAACGGACCCGAGGCGATGGCCTCGGCCAGCGACGCGGTGAACTTGCTCAGGGTGGACAACACGTCGACGAGGTCGAACTTGCGCTCCTTGAGGAGGTCGCTGATCGTGCGGAGCTGCTCAAGGACATGGTTCAGGTTCGGGTTGTCGTTGACGAAGCCGGCGACCTGGGTCGAGAACTCGCTGACGCGCTCCAGCAGCATGCTGACCGCGTAGCTGCGCTCGTTGACCGCGGCCAGCAGGGTCTGCGCGTTCGTCAGCAGAGCGTTGATCTGCTCGCTGCGGCTGCCGAGCACGCCCGCGATCTTGTTGGCGTTGGACAGCAACTTCCGGACGTCCTCATCGCGCTTGCCGATGGTGTCGGAGAATCGGGCGACACCGTCGAGGGCGGCACTCAAGTGCGGGTAGGTCTGGTCGATCGTCTCCGAGAGCACGTTCAGCGACCGCTTGACCGTCTCGGTGTCCCACCCGGACGCGGCCTTGGTCACGTCGAAGAAGGCGTCGTAGATCTGGTAGGGCGTCGTGGTTTGGCCGAGCGGCAGAACGCCGCTCGCGGCCAGTGCCGTGGTCCCGCGCGGCTCGATCTCCAAATTCTTGCGGCCAAGGATCGTGTCGGTGCGGATGGCGGCCCGGCTTTCGGTGCCGATCTGCGTCCCGTCGAGCGTGTAGCCGATCTTGACCTTGTCGCCCTCGATCTCCATCGATTTCACCTGGCCGACGTCGACGCCCGCGATGCGCACCTTGTCGCCGCCGCTCAGCCCACCGGTGTCGGAGAACTCCGCGTAGTACGTGGGCTGGGCAAACAGCACCGGGACGCTGGCGAAGCTCTGCCCCACCCCGATCACGAGCAGCAGGATGAGGACGCCCATCAACCCGTTGCGGACGCGATTCGAACTTTCCAGGACTCTCATTGCGGCGTGCACCGACCTGTCGGCTGCGACCAGACCTTGACCGAGCGCACCGGTCCGCCGGGCTGCAAGCCGGGAAGCTTCAAGGAGATGTCGCACGCGTAGAAGTTGAAGAAGTCACCGTAGACACCGCCTGCCCGGCCGATGATCTTCAGCGCCGTCGGCAGCCTGGTCAGGGTGTCGTTCAACTGGTCCTTCTGGTCGACGAGGGGCTGCTGGATGGCCTCCAGATAGCCGATGGTGTCCTTGAGCAGCGGACGGTTGTCGGCGAGCAGATCCCCGACGGTGCCCGCGGCGTCGCTGATGTCGGCGACGGAACTGGCGATCGGGTCGGCCCGGTTCTTCAATCCGGTGATCAGCTTCTCGAAGTCGACGACCGTTTCGTCGAACTGCTTCTGGTGCTTGACGGTGGTGTCCAGCACCGTGTTCAGGTTGCGGATCACCTCTCCGATGGCCTGATCCCGATCGGCCAGCGCAGACGTGAGCTGGCCCGTCTGGTCCAGGATGTCGTTGATGGTGCCGCCCTGGCCCTGGAAGATCGTGATGATCGACTGCGCGATGTTGTTGATCTTGTCGGGGTCAAGCGCGCGGAACAGCGGGCGGAAGCCGCCGACCAACGCGTCGAGGTCGAGCGCGGGCTCGGTGCGCTCCATCGGGATGGTCGAGCCTGCGGGCAGCCGCTGGTCGTTATCGCCCCGCTTGAGCTCCATGTACCGATCGCCGATCAGGTTCAGGTAGCGAATCGAGGCGGTCGTGCCCTGGAACAGCTGCAGGTCACGCTCGACGCTGAAGTGCACCTCTGCCACCCGGCCGCCGTCCTGCAGCTCGACCTTCGAAACCTTGCCGACCTCAACGCCCGACGCGCGGACGAACTGGCCGGCGCGCAGACCACTGGCGTTGCTGAAAAGAGCCGTATAGCCCGTGGTGCGGTCGAACCGCATCTGACCGAACACCACGATGATGATCGCGGTGAACAGCAGCAGCACCAGTGCAAAGGCGCCGAGCTTGATGGCTGTCCCGGTGATTTTCATGGGTTGATCGTGTTCTCCCCGAACTGACGACCCCAGATGTACTCGGAGCCGGGAGTGATGAGCGGCACCACGAGGGGGATCGGCACCGACGGAATGGGCAGCAGGCACGGCGGCAGCCCGGCGCAACCGAACGGCGATGCCAGCTCGATGTGGTTGTAGGGCGCGATCGACGCGCCGGTGTCCATCACCAGGTACGGGTTCGGCCACAGATCCTTGGTGACGGGCTGCCAGCAGCCGGGCCTGCCTTCAGGGCCGCCGTGGGCGTTCACCCGGGGAAGGTTGTCGGGGTAGACGTACGCGTTGGCCGGAAAAAGCAGTTCCGAGTGCGTGTTCAGCGAGTAGCCGTTGCCGCCGAGCGACGCGGCGATCCTCGGCTCGACGTCGTGATAGTTGCGGATCGTGCAGAACAACGCGGGGCTGTACTCGTCGAGCAGCTCGGATGTCGGGATCAGGTCCTGGGCACCACGGATGAGGTAGGGGCCGCCCTTCTCGAAGATCTCGGCGCCGGTGTTGCCGAAACCGATCGAGGCCATCAACGCCTGGTCGATGTTGCCCTGCTCATCGTTGAGGGTGTGCGCCGTGGTGGCCGCGTTCTCCAACCCGTCGAACAGGTCGGGTGCGGCGTTGGCGTACACGTCACCGAGATCGGCAAGCAGCTGGTTGGTCCGTCGTAGCTGCGGCATCTTCGGGTTCAGGTCGGCGAGGATCTCGTTGCCGTTGATGACCGACTGACCGAACCGGTCGCCGAGCCCCTGCAGCGCCTGCGCGGTCGCGGTCAGCGTCTGGTTCAGCTTGATCGGGTCGACCTTCTCCGACACGGAGGTGAGAGTCTCGAACAGCGTGTTGAACTCGGTGGTCACGTTCGTCGCGTCGATGACGTCTGAGCTCTTGATGCGTTGGGACGCCGGGTCTTTCGGCGACGAGAAGGAGATGTACTTGTTGCCGAACACCGTGGTGGCGCTGATCTTGGCGTCCACGTTCGCCGGGATCAGCCTGATGTACTTGGGGTCGACGTCCAGCGTGATCTTGGCACGGGGCTGATCACCAACGGTGACCTCGTCGACACTGGCCACCCGGCCGATCTCGACACCGTTGTAGGTGACCTTGGCGCCGGGGTCCATCGACAGACCCGCCCGGTCCGACATCATGACCAGCTGCTCGCGTTTGAGGAAGTCGCCGCGGAACTGGAAGTACACCAGCGCCGTCGCGGCGACCAACAAAATGGTCAGCACCACACCGGCGAGCTTGTAGGGCGGTGTGCGGGGCTCGTTGATCGGGGCCGTCATGCCGCTACACCGTGAGGTTGAAGTTCGGGTCGGTGCCGTAAAGCGCCAACGAAGCGAACAGGACAACGATCACGATGGCGGTCAGCGAGGTTCGCATCGACCGGCCGACTGCCTCGCCGACGCCGACCGGGCCGCCGCTGGCGTAGTAGCCGTAGTAGCAGTGGTTGAGCATGACGATCACCGAGATGATGATCGCCTGTACGAAGGACCAGAACACGTCATCGGGACGTAGGAAGGTCCGGAAGTAGTGCTCGTACGTGCCGATCGACTGGCCGTAGAAGAACGTCGTCGTCACCTGCGCCGACAGGAACGACATGATGATCGCCATCGCGTACAGCGGGATGATCACGACGAAGCCGGCCATGATGCGGGTGGACACCAGATAGGAGATGGACTTGATGCCCATCACCTCGAGGGCGTCGATCTCCTCGCTGATCCGCATGGCGCCGAGCTCGGCGGTGGCGCCTGCGCCGACGGTGGCCGCCAGCGCCTGGCCCGCCACCACCGGGGCGGCGATGCGAACGTTGATCAGCGCCGCGAAGAAGCCGGTGAACGCCTCCACACCGATGTTGCCCAGCGATGCGAAGCCCTGGATCGCCACCAGTGACGAACCGGAGAGCGTGACGAAGCCGACGATCGCGACCGTGCCGCCGATGACGGCCATCGCGCCGGTGCCCATTCCGATCTCGGCGATCAGCCGCAGGGTTTCCTTGCGGTAGTACCGCAGCGCGTGCCCGATCGAGCCGACAGCCGTCACGACGAACCACGCGACGTGGCCGACGCTGTCGAGGAACCGGGCGGGCGCGGCGACCACTTGTTCGGTGCGTTGGTAGCCCCGAGGGAACCGGGAGCGCAAAACGTTTGAGGTCGCCATGTCAGCTTCCCGTCCCGAATCGCACGCCGATCGTCGTCAGCACCACGTTGACAGCGAACAGGGCGATGACGCAGAGCACAAGCGTTTCGTTGACCGCGGTGCCGACACCCTTGGCGCCACCGGAAACGGTCAGGCCGCGGTAGCAGCCGACCAGCCCGGCGATGAGCCCGAACGTGGTGGCCTTGACGACCGAGATCAGCACCTCGGGCAAGCCGGTCACGAGTGTCAGGGTCGTCACATACGCACCCGCCGAGACGTTCTGCAGGTACACGCCGAAGATGAAGCCACCGACAAGGCCGATGGTGATCACGGCGCCGTTGAGGAGGAGCGCGACGAAAGTGGAGGCGACCACGCGGGGCACCACCAACCGATGGATCGGATCGATTCCCAGCACCTCGAGTGCGTCGATCTCCTCACGGATGGTGCGGGCACCCAGGTCGGCGCAGATGGCAGTGGATCCCGCGCCGGCGACCACAAGCACGGTCACCAGGGGGCCCAGCTGAGTCACGGCGGCCAGGGCCGCGCCCGCGCCCGAGATGTCGGCGGCGCCGAACTCCGTCAGAAGGATGTTGAGGGTGAAGATGAGGAGCACCGTCAACGGAATCGAGACTGCGAGCGTCGGCAGGAACGAGACCTTGAACAGGAACCAGCCCTGCAGGATGAACTCTCGCCACTGGAACGGTCGACGGAACAGCGCCTTGAAGGTGAGCACGCACATGCGCACGAACCCGCCGACAGCTTCCATCGCCGGCCGGGTCTGGTTGGCGATGTAGTCGCCTATCCCCGGTTGCGTCGCCGTCACCAGCGCGTTCCCACGCCACGGGTGTTACGGCGGTACGGCAGCCCCTGTCGCACGCCCCCTCCTTGCACTGAACCCCTGTCTGTGACCACCGTCTCCCTACTGACTGGTAGTAAGGCGGACCACAGGAATGTACACGATGCTCCCCCGCGGCTGCACCGCATCCGGCGGATTGACCCTCTAACCGTTAGCAAACCCAAACCCTCCAGTTAACTTTCTGACCGTCCGACAGAAACCGTTGCGGCAGAAGAACTTTCGGCCGCGTCAACGAGTATCTCTGCCCCGAACCGGTTTCTCAGCTCCGTCTTGAGGACTTTGCCAGCGGGGTTGCGTGGTAGGGCGTCGACCACTTCCAGGTGCTTCGGATGCTTGTACCGGGCAAGCCGTTCAGTGAGGAATTCGTCAAGATCGCTGAGCTCGAGGGTCGAATCGGACACTGCGCTCAGGGCCACGACGGCGACCGGGACTTCGCCCCACTTCTGGTGGCTTCGCCCGATCACGGCGACTTCGACGATCGCCGGGTGGCCGGCGAGGACGTTCTCGACCTCGGCGCAGTAGATGTTCTCGCCGCCGGAGATGATCATGTCTTTCTTGCGGTCGACAACCCAGATGTATCCCTCGTCGTCCTGTCGCACCAGGTCGCCCGAATGGAACCAGCCACCGGCAAACGCTTCGGCGGTGGCCTGCGGGTTGTTCCAATAGCCGTCCATCAGAGTTGGCGCGCGATAGACGATCTCGCCGACCTGGCCGATGGGTACGTCATTCATGTCGTCGTCGACGACTCGAGCGCTGACGGTCGGTATCACCTTCCCGACGGACCCGAGTTTGCGAAGGGCGTCGTCGCCCAACAACATGCACGTCACGGGCGACATCTCTGTCTGACCGAACGCCGCAAGGATCGCAGTGCCGGGGAATGTCGCCGACATGGCGCGCAACAGTGTGTCCGATGCGGGCGCCGCGCCCCACGACAGCACGCGTAGCTGCAGCGCACGCGGGTTGGCCTGTTGTTCGGCGCAAACCGCCTGCCACTGCGCGGGCACGAGGAAGATGCCGGTGACCTTCTCGGCCTCGAGCACGTCGAGCAGAACGCCGGGATCGAAATCACCGAGCGGGTAGACCACCGTGGGCAGGCCGAGAAGCAGTCCGATGATCATGTTGCCGATGCCCGCGATGTGGAACAGCGGCACGCCGATGAACCCGACGTCGTTGTTGATGTCGGCACCGTTGGTGAAGAGGAATGTCATCGCCTGGCCGGCGAGGTTGGCATGGGTGAGCACAGCGCCCTTGGGCCGCCCCGTTGTGCCCGAGGTGTACATGATCAGCGCGGGCGAGTCGTCGGGGATATCGACGGGCGCCGCGGGGTCGCCGTCTTCGGCCAACACGTCGTCGTAGCCGAGCACGCCGTCGTCGGTCATCCCGCCCGCAATGATCACCGTTTCCAGCTTCGGTTCCAGATCCCTGACAGCTGTCGCCACCTTGGCCAGCACCGACTCGGCGATCATCACCCTGGCATCGCAGTCGGTGACCAGGAAGCCGATCTCCCTCGGGGTCATCCGGAAGTTGACCGGAACCGCAATGGCGCCGAGCTTGTTGGCCGCAAGGAACGACTCGATGAACTCGGTCCGGTTGAGCATCAGGATCAGAACCCGGTCGCCGAAGCGCACGCCGCGACGGCTGAGCCCGCCCGCGAGTGCAGCCACGCGCCTGTCGAGGTCAGCCCATGTGGTGGTCCGGCCCAGGTGTCGGAGCGCCGTCGCGTCGGGCTGCATCAGCGCGTGGCGGGCAAGCTGGTTGGTCCAGTTCTGCCTTCTCGCGAGATACGGCTGATCGGTCGGCTGAGCGGTCAACGGCAG
>NZ_JAVHWK010000063.1:0-3526 GCF_032159775.1 Mycobacterium sp. | reverse complement strand
CGCCCATGGCGCCAACGGCTGCGATTGATTTGATCTTCATGTTTCTCCCGATTTCGAAGTTTTTGAGGGGTCCGCCGTGACGTGCTCGCCGCTCAGTTAACTCACTATAGCCTACGGATCACCACATCGCGCAAGTGCTTTCTTATTATCGCTGACGTCAGAACTCTCCGACGGGCGAGAAGCTTTCTGAAACGATCCAGCAAACATTGTTTGCTAGGGCTCTCTGACGCGAAATCTCGGTCAAAGCTGCAGGTAGACACATACTTCACCGGTGTGGTTACCGCGCACAAGATCGGCGGTCGATAACCTTTCGTCCCGGACGCCTCCCTTGCTACCGCACGGGCGTGTCAGTGGCACGCGTAGGCCACTACGCCATATTTCTCAGGTTGGGACTCAGCGAAGCCAGCAAACTAAGTTTGCTCCGAGGGCCGCGAAAGGGCTCCCAGGTATGAGTCAGTTGACCCAGTTCGGCGGACGCTTTTGCAGAAAAGAGAGCATTCCTTCGCGCGCCTCGTCCGACACGAACAGCTCGGCAGACTGCCTGGTCAGCGCCTCGGCCTGCCGGTCGAATGCATTCAAGATCGGCGCCGTCGTCAACCTCTTCGACGCGGCCAGGCCCTGCGGTGAGCCCTTCGCGATCTCGGCCGTCAGTTCGGCGACAGCTCCATTGACGTCGTCGACAGCGACCGTCGCCAGCCCGATCTCAGCCGCCACATCGGCCCCGAACTTCTCGCCGGTCACGAAATACCGCCCGACGGCCCGCGCAGACATCTTCGGCAGCAGCGTCAGCGAGATGATCGAGGGCGCCACCCCGATCCGCGCCTCGGTCAACGCGAAGGTGCTGCTGCGGCCCGCCACGACGATGTCGCACGCTCCGACGAGCCCCAGCCCGCCGGCCCGAACGTGCCCGTCGATCGCGCCGATGACCGGCTTCGGCATCTCGAGGATCGAGCGCAGAACGGACGTCAGCTCGCGCGCATTGTGAGCGACCGCCTCCGCCGCGTCGCCGCTGCTGGCCTCCGACAGGTCAGCTCCCGCACAGAACGTGCCGCCGGTATGGCCCAGCACCACCGCTCGCACCGCGGAGTCATCGGACGCGTCGCACAGGCCCTGACGCAACTGGCTGACCAAAGCCTTGGACAACGCGTTGCGGTTGTCCGGCGAGTCGAGCGTGAGCCGCGCGACCGGACCTTCGACGGAGTAGTGGACGACGGTCTTCATCAATAAGAGCGTGGCAGACCCAACGAGGTCTGCGCCACGAAGTTGAGAACCATCTCACGGCTGACCGGAGCGATGCGAGCCAACTTGGACGCGGTCACCGCGGCAGCGATGCCGTACTCCTTGGTCAACCCGTTTCCGCCCAGCGACTGCACCGCCTGGTCGACCGCACGCACCGATGCCTCGCCCGCCGCGTACTTGGCCATGTTCGCCGCCTCGGCCGCGCCGAAGTCGTCGCCGCTGTCATACAGCGCCGCGGCCTTCTGCATCATCAGCTTGGCGAGCTCGACCTCGATGTGGTTCTGCGCCAACGGATGCGACAGGCCCTGGTGCGCGCCGATCGGCGTCTTCCACACCTGGCGGGTCTTGACGTAGTCGACGGCCTTGTTGATCGCGAACCGGCCCATGCCCACCGCGCTGGCGGCGCCCATGATCCGCTCGGGGTTCAGGCCCGCGAACAACTGGGCGATCGCGGCGTCCTCGGAACCCACGAGCGCGTCGGACGGCAACCTGACGTCGTCGAGGAAGACCTGGAACTGGTTCTCGGGGCTGACCAGTTCCATCTCGATCTTCGTCCACGTGAAGCCGGGTGTGTCGGTCGGCACGATGAACAGCGCTGGCCTGAGAGATTCGGACTTGGCCACTCCATCTCTGAAGGCCCGGCCCACGACGAGAACCGCCTGTGCTTGGTCGACGCCGGAGATGTACACCTTCTGGCCGTTGAGAACCCAGTCGCTGCCGTCGCGGCGGGCGGTGGTGGTGATGCGGTGCGAGTTCGAGCCCGCATCGGGTTCGGTGATCGCGAACGCCATCGTGATCGAGCCGTCGGCGATCCCCGGCAGCCACCGCTTCTTCTGCTCGTCGGTGCCGAACTTGCTGATGATCGTGCCGTTGATGGCGGGGGAGACGACCATCAGCAGCAGCGGGCAGCCGCCTGCCGACATCTCCTCCATCACGATGGACAGCTCGTACATGCCCGCGCCGCCACCGCCGTACTCCTCGGGCAGGTTGACGCCGATGAAGCCGAGTTTGCCTGTCTCCTGCCATAATTCATCGGTGTGCTGGCCCGCGCGGGCCTTCTCCAGGTAGTAGTCCTGGCCGTAGTTGGCGGCCATGGCCGCCACTGACTTGCGCAGCGCCTGGCGCTCTTCGCTCTCGATGAAGCCGATGTCGTTCGTTGTCATGTGGCGGGCTCCTCAGATTGGTCTTCGACACGGGCGAGTACGGCGCCGACCTCGACCTGTTGGCCCGGTTCGACGTTGAGTTCCACGAGCACTCCGTCGCCCGGCGCGACGACGGTGTGCTCCATTTTCATGGCTTCCATCCAGATCAACGGTTGCCCCGAGGTGACGGTGTCGCCTACCGCGGCACCGATGCGCAGCACCGAACCGGGCATCGGCGCCAGCAGGGAGCCGTGCGCGAGCGCCGCAGTCGGGTCGGGGAACCGGGGCAGCGCCACGAGTTGCACCGGGCCAAGGGTGGAGTCGACGAACACGTCGTCGCCGTACCGCGCGACCTCCAACGGTCGGTCCACCCCGTCGACGGCGAGCACCACCTGAGTGGGCGACGCCGACACCAGGCTCACTGCGTCGAAGCCGGCTACTTCCAGCCCGACGCGGGTGAAGCGGTAGCGCACATCGTGAGTCTCGCCTGCGTTGCAGCGGTAGCTCTTGGTCTGATAGCCCGACGTGACGTTGCGCCAGCCACTGGGAGCGGCGGCGAATACTGTTGCGGTCCGGCGATTTCCGGCGGCATCCGCCAGTGCGGCGACCAGCGTCGCCAACTCGACGGCTCGTGCGTCGGCGAGCGGTGCGGCCAGTTCGGCCAGGCCGTGGGTGTCGAAGAACGCGGTGTCGGTGGCGCCGTCGAGGAACGCCGGATGACGCAGCACGTTGACCAGAAGGTCGCGGTTGGTGCGCACGCCGTGAATGCGGGTGCGGGCAAGCGTGTCGGCCAGCAGCCCGGCTGCCCGACGTCGCGTCGGTGCGTAGGAGATGATCTTGGCCAGCATCGGGTCGTAGAACACTGACACCTCGGAGCCGTCCTCGATGCCGGTGTCGACCCGCACCCCGAGCCCGTCGAGCGCTCCGAATCGCGTTGTGGTGTTGGGTACTTGGAAGCGGTAGACCGACCCGGCCTGCGGCTGCCAGTCCTTGGCCGGATCCTCGGCGTACAGCCGGGCCTCGATCGAGTAGCCCCGCGACGGCGGCGGTTCGGGATCGAGCCGCCCGCCGTCGGCGACAAGCAGTTGCAGCGCAACGAGATCGAGACCGGTGGTCGCCTCGGTGACCGGGTGCTCGACCTGCAA
>NZ_JAVHWK010000058.1:0-8633 GCF_032159775.1 Mycobacterium sp. | reverse complement strand
ACGTCGAGGTCGGCCAGCAGCTGATGGAAGGCTCCGCGGACCCGCACGAAGTGCTGCGTGTCCAGGGCCCCCGCGAGGTGCAGATCCACCTCGTCAAGGAGGTCCAGGAGGTCTACCGCGCTCAGGGTGTGTCGATTCACGACAAGCACATCGAGGTGATCGTCCGGCAGATGCTGCGGCGCGTCACGATCATCGATTCGGGCGCGACGGAGTTCCTGCCCGGCTCGCTGACCGAGCGCGGCGAGTTCGAGTCGGAGAACCGTCGGGTGGTGGCCGAGGGCAACGAGCCCGCGGCCGGTCGCCCGGTGCTGATGGGCATCACGAAGGCATCGCTGGCCACGGATTCGTGGCTGTCGGCGGCGTCGTTCCAGGAGACCACTCGCGTGCTGACCGATGCGGCGATCAACTGCCGCAGCGACAAGCTGCAGGGTCTGAAGGAGAACGTGATCATCGGCAAGCTGATCCCGGCCGGTACCGGCATCAACCGGTACCGCAACATCCAGGTGCAGCCGACCGAGGAGGCGCGGGCCGCCGCGTACACGATCCCGTCCTACGAGGATCAGTACTACAGCCCCGACTTCGGCCAGGCCACCGGAGCCGCGGTTCCGCTGGACGACTACGGCTACAGCGACTACCGCTAAGTCACGTCACGAGAAAGCCCCCGGTTCACCCCGGGGGCTTTTTCGTACGCCGCTGATGGCAGATCGCCTCGGCCAGTATCGCCAGTCCCGGGCCGACGAGCTCGTCGAGTACGACGCGTCGGCGGTGACCCCCGGCAGCAGTGCCAGTGCGGGCCCGCTGATCTCGGGACCTTGCCCGATCGACAGATCGAGGTCCGTCGCGGGGCCGAGCGCGCGGCGGATGTCCTCGCCGTGCACGACTTCTTCGACGATCCGAATGTCGAGAGGCGCGGGCGGTGTCGACGTTCGGGACGCCACCTGACGCAGCCGCTCCAGGGTGGGCAGCGACGTCGTGCACCGTCCACCCGTCACATAACGAGGGCCGAATCCACTGCGCATCGTCGAGATCTTCCAGGTTCTCGATCAACGCCTGGCGCCACGGAACTCATCGACCGAAGTGTCCGGGCGCATCACTAGACTGGCCGCGTGCTCATTGGTTCGCACGTCCATCAAGACGACCCCATCGCAGCAGCGGAGGCCGACGGCGCCGACGTGGTGCAGTTCTTCCTCGGCAACCCGCAGAGCTGGAAGAAGCCCAAGCCGCGCGACGACGCCGAGACGCTGAAGGCGGCCAGCATGCCGCTCTACGTGCACGCGCCGTATCTGATCAACGTGGCATCGGCGAACAACCGCGTGCGCATCCCGTCGCGCAAGATCCTGCAGGACACCTGCGACGCGGCAGCCGAAATCAACGCCACCGCGGTGATCGTGCACGGCGGTCACGCCGACGACAACGACATGGATGCCGGCTTCGAACGGTGGGTCAAGGCGATCAAATACCTGGAAACAGACGTCCCGGTCTACCTAGAGAACACGGCAGGCGGAGACCACGCGATGGCCCGCCACTTCGACACCATCGGGCGGCTGTGGGACCACATCGGTGACACCGGCATCGGGTTCTGTCTGGACACCTGCCACGCCTGGGCGGCGGGCGAGGCGCTGATCGACGCCGTCGACCGCATCAAGGCGCTCACCGGCCGCATCGACCTGGTGCACTGCAACGACTCCAGAGATGCGGCGGGCTCAGGCGCCGACAGGCACGCCAACTTCGGCACCGGCCAGATCGACCCTGACCTGCTGGTCGCCGTCGTCACCGCCGCCGGTGCGCCTGTTATCTGCGAGACCTCCGACGAGGGCCGCAAGGACGACATCGCCTTCCTGCGCGAACACATCAGCTAGACGGTTTGATAACCGAACGCCATCAAAACGACAGATGGCGCTGCGGTTAACTAGGCTAATCGCCGGGTAACACGGTTGTCCGAGGGCGAGAGGCTGATGTGTCCGCAATTGACGATGCGCCAATTGTTGCGACGCGCGTCGAGGACCACCCTGTCGCGACCCGCGGGCGATGGTTGAGGATCGTCCGCTGGGTTGCCATCGCCGTCTGGGCCGGGGTCGTGATCTACCGGACCGCGACAGACGGCTTCGCGTTCAACCGCGAACTTGTGCTTCTCTATATCTGCACCGGCCTGGCTGCGGCCAGCATCGGGCAGGGCCGCCGCATGCTCTACGTCATCCGGGACTGGCTGCCGTTCGCGCTGGTGCTGGTCGCCTACGACCTGACAAGGGGAGCCGCCGATTTCATCGGACGGCCCACGATGTGGCACTGGCAGGTCAACGCGGACCGCTGGCTGTTCTTCGGGACGATGCCGACGGTCTGGTTGCAGGAACACATCAAGCTGCCGAATCCGCCGTGGTGGGAAGTCGTCCTCAGCACCGTCTACATGTCGTTCTTCGTGCTCCCGTATGTCGTGGCAGGGGTGTTGTGGCTGCGCGACCGCGATGAGTGGAAGGCGTTCGTCAAGCTGTTCGTCGTGCTGTCCTTCGCGGCCCTGGTCATCTACGCACTTCTGCCCGCAGCGCCGCCCTGGGCCGCCGCCCGTTGCACCGCCGCCGATGTCGAGGGCGGGCCGTCCGGTCCGGGCTGCATGTTCCGTTCGCCGCGAGGCGTTCCCGACGGCGGCCTGCTCGGCGCGATGCAAACCACGCAGGACGGCGCCAACGGCTGGATCGAGCGGATTGTCGGGCGCGGGTGGGGCAAGTTGAATCTGCACACCGCCAGCGCCTTGCTGGACCAAGGCCAGGCCAGCGTCAATCTGGTGGCCGCAGTACCTTCTCTGCACGCGGGCATGACCCTCGCGATCTCGGTGTTCCTCTGGAACCGCGTGAGTCGCGGCTGGCGGCCAGTGCTGGCCGCTTACGTGATCGTCATGGCCTTCACGTTGGTCTACACGGCCGAACATTTCGTGATCGACATTCTTCTGGGTTGGGCGCTGGCCGCGGTCGTGATGTTCGCGATGGAGTGGTTCACGTCGCGTCGGGCAACACAGCCGCAGGAAGAGGCGGAGATTTCGCCGAGCGCGGCTGCAATTTCGTGATGTGATCCCTGCGTGCAGGTCGACTCACGCGGTTTCAAGATCGATTACATCGTGGACGGGGATGGGCCGCCGTTGGTCCTCGTGGCCGGAACTCTGTGCGCCGCCCGCCAATGGATCGACTACGGATACGCCGCGGCGCTGACTCGGCACTGGCGTGTCATCAACATCGACCCGCTCGGGCACGGCAACAGCGATACGCCGCACGACGCCGATTCCTACGAGGCCGCAGGTGTGACAGCCGATCTCATCGCAGTGTTGGACGCCGAGGGGATGGACAGCGCCACTGTCTGGGGTTATTCGCGCGGGGGTTGGCTGGCGTGCAATATGGCCAGCCGCTACCCCGACCGAGTGGACCGCCTCGTCGTCGGCGCCTACGCGATGCACGCGCACGAGGAGGAGGCCGGCCGGATGCTGACACCGCTGGCCGGCTTCTTGCGGGAAGGAAACTGGGCCGGCCTCTGGGAGAAGTTCGGCATCACCGACCGCGACTTCCAGACGATGATGGAAACGACCAATGACGCGCTCGCGGTTGCGGCGGCCATCGATGGTTCGAAACGACCTACGCGGTTTGTCGAGCCCGCTTCAATCGCTTGTCCTGCAACCTATTACGTCGGTTCCAAGGACTGGATAGTGCCGCATGTCCGCGCCGACGTCGAGGCTCTGGGTGCGACCATCGACATCATCGACGGGCAGGACCATCTCGGGTCGTTCTTCGCGTCGGCCGAGCCGGTGCTGTCGGCGGTGACCGGGCGCCTCGCGCGTTGACATGCCTGCAAGCTCCGCGATGATGACGACAGCGGCCGCTACCATTCCCGCATGACCGACAGCGAAGAAGCGCCGCAATCTCAGTCCCATGCGAAGGCCCCGGCAACCTCGTCAGGGGGAAGTGCCCGCTGGGTAGCGGTGCTGTCGCTGATCATCGCGTTGGCCGCCGGCGGTGTCGCGGCGTGGGCCGTGGTGCTGGCTTGGCCGCAGAAAGAGGACACGGCCGCCCCAACCGCGGAGTCGAAGCAGAAGGTGTGTGCGGCCTTCGACACGGTGAGCAAGGCGGTTCAGCTGCAGACCCACGCCGATCTCGGACCGGACCCCGTCGCGCAGACCGCGGTGGCAAGCAACGCCAGGCTGTCGCTGATCGGCGGCGGCGAGTACCTGTTGAGTCGGCTCGACGACCAGACGCCGCCGGATCTGGCCGAGGCCGCCCGGTTGTTCGGGAACAACCTCGAAGACATCGGGCTCAACGCGCTGGCGGGCGCGACCAATGACGACCCACAGCAGGCGGCCCGGCTGACCGCTGGTGAGGACGGCAGGAACAAGCTCGCCGAGCTGTGTAAGTAGGTAACTGCCGCGAGGCAGCTTCAACGCGAGATCGTTACGGATCTTGTGCGGCTGTCGTGAAACTGTAATATCGTCGGCATGGCAGATACGCACGTCGTGACCAACCAGGTCCCACCGCTGGAGGACTTCAACCCGGCGTCCTCGCCGGTACTGACCGAAGCGCTCATCCGCGAGGGTGGCGAGTGGGGACTCGACGAGGTCGCCGAACTCGGCGCCTTGTCCGGCAGCGTCCAGGCGCAGCGCTGGGGTGAGCTGGCCGACCGCAACCAGCCGATCCTGCACACCCACGACCGCTACGGCCATCGCGTCGACGAGGTGGAGTACGACCCCGCCTACCACGAGCTGATGAAGGTCGCGATCGGCCACGGCCTGCACGCCGCGCCATGGGCCGACGACCGGCCCGGCGCCCACGTCGTGCGCGCCGCCAAGACGTCGGTGTGGACGGCCGAACCCGGCCACATCTGTCCCATCTCGATGACCTACGCCGTCGTTCCGGCGCTGCGCTTCAACAAAGAGCTCGCCGACCTTTATGAGCCGCTGTTGACCAGCCGCTCCTACGATCCCGAGCTGAAAGTGCCTGCTGCCAAGGTCGGCATCACCGCGGGCATGTCGATGACCGAGAAACAGGGCGGGTCCGACGTCCGTGCGGGCACCACCCAGGCCACGCCCAACGCCGACGGCAGCTACAGCCTGACCGGGCACAAGTGGTTCACGTCAGCGCCCATGTGCGACGTCTTCCTGGTGCTGGCACAGGCCCCTGGCGGTCTGTCGTGTTTCTTCCTGCCCCGGATTTTGCCCGACGGCAGCCGCAACCGAATGTTTATGCAGCGCCTCAAGGAGAAGCTCGGCAACCATGCCAACGCGTCGTCGGAGGTGGAATACGACGGTGCCACCGCGTGGCTGGTCGGCGAGGAGGGCCGCGGTGTGCCGACCATCATCGAGATGGTCAACCTCACCCGGCTGGACTGCACGCTGGGCAGCGCGACGAGCATGCGCACCGGTCTGACGCGTGCCATCCAGCACGCGCAGCATCGAAAGGCATTCGGCGCCTACCTGATTGACCAACCGCTGATGCGCAACGTGCTCGCCGACCTTGCGGTGGAGGCCGAAGCCGCGACCGTCCTTGCGATGCGGATGGCGGGCGCCACCGACCGCGTCGTGCGTGGGGACGAGCGCGAGGCGCTGTTCCGCCGCATCGGGCTTGCGGCGAGCAAGTACTGGGTGTGCAAGCGCGCGACCGGGCACGCCGCCGAGGCGATGGAATGCCTCGGCGGCAACGGTTACGTCGAGGAGTCCGGCATGCCGCGGCTGTATCGCGAGGCCCCGCTGATGGGCATCTGGGAGGGTTCCGGCAACGTCAGCGCGCTGGACACGTTGCGGGCCATGGCAACCCGGCCCGAGAGCATCGAAGTGCTGTTCGACGAGCTCGCCAAGAGCGCGGGCCAGGATCCGCGGCTGGACGCCCACATCGACGGGCTCAAGCCGCAATTCGATGACCTCGAGAGCATCCAGTACCGAGCCCGCAAAGTCACCGAAGACATCGCGATTGCGCTGCAGGGCTCGCTGCTGGTGCGGCACGGCCATCCCGCCGTCGCCGAAGCGTTCCTGGCCACCCGAATGGACGGCCAATGGGGCGGCGCCTACGGAACCATGCCGGCAGGGCTGGATCTCGCGCCGATCCTCGAGCGCGTCCTGGTCAAAGGATGACGGCCTCTTTCGGCGAACGCCTTTCCGCCGAGCAGACGCAAAAGTACCCGGAAACGACTCTTTTGAGGGACTTTTGCGTTCCCCTACTGGCGTGTGGGCCCAGCTCGCCCTGGGAAGGGGACCCCGGATGACCCACGCGATCAGGCCGGTCGATTTCGGCAACCTGAAGACGATGACCTATGAGGTCACCGATCGGGTGGCCCGAATCACGTTCAACCGTCCCGAAAAAGGCAACGCGATCATCGCCGACACCCCGCTGGAGCTCTCTGCACTCGTCGAGCGGGCCGACCTTGACCCAGCTGTCCACGTCATCCTGGTGTCGGGCCGAGGGGAGGGATTCTGCGCAGGCTTCGACCTGTCTGCCTACGCCGAGGGATCGTCGTCGGCAGGCGGCGGCAACCCGTACGCGGGCACCGTGCTGTCCGGCAAGACGCAGGCGATCAACCACCTGCCCGATCAGCCGTGGGATCCGATGATCGACTATCAGATGATGAGCCGCTTCGTCCGCGGCTTCTCCAGCCTGATGCATTGTGACAAGCCCACCGTGGTCAAGATCCACGGTTACTGCGTGGCCGGTGGCACCGACATCGCGTTGCACGCAGACCAGGTGATCGCCGCGGCGGACGCCAAGATCGGTTACCCGCCGATGCGGGTGTGGGGCGTGCCCGCCGCAGGGTTGTGGGCCCACCGGCTCGGCGACCAGCGCGCGAAACGCCTTCTGTTCACCGGTGATTGCATCAGCGGTGCACAGGCGGCGGACTGGGGTCTCGCAGTGGAGGCACCGGAACCAGCCGACCTCGACGAGCGGACCGAACGCCTCGTCGGCCGCATCGCCGCAATGCCGGTCAATCAGCTGATCATGGCGAAGCTTGCGCTCAACACCGCGCTGCTGCAGCAGGGTGTCGCCACCAGCCGGATGGTGAGCACCGTTTTCGACGGCGTCGCGCGGCACACTCCCGGAGGGCACGCATTCGTCGCCGAGGCCCGTGATCACGGGTTCCGCGACGCGGTGAAGAGCCGCGACGAACCGTTCGGCGACGCGGGCCGTAGGACGTCCGGGGTCTGACCGGTGGCCACGCTCAGCCGGATGACGGCACGCTCAGTCGTGTTGAGTGTGTTGCTCGGTGCACATCCAGCGTGGGCGACTGCAGCCGAACTCGTCCATCTCACTGCGGATTTCGACATCAAAGAAGCCACGCTGCGGGTCGCTCTCACCCGGATGGTCAGCGCGGGGGACCTGGTGCGCTCCGAGGACGGCTACCGGTTGTCAGACCGGCTGCTCGCCCGGCAGAAACGTCAGGACGACGCTATCAACCCGTCGTTGACGTCCTGGGACGGTTCATGGACGACGTTGGTGATCACCAGCGTCGGGATCGATGCTCGTATCCGTGCCTCGCTGCGGGCGACGTTGCAGCAGAACAGGTTCGCCGAGTTGCGCGAAGGAGTCTGGCTGCGTCCAGACAACGTCGAGATCTCGATGCCGGACGAGGTGCTGGCCCGCGGGCGGACATTGCGCAGCTACGACGACAGTCCCGCCGAGCTGGCAGCCCAGTTGTGGGACCTGCCGGCGTGGGCGAGCGTCGGCAGTCGGCTCCTCGACGACATGTCCGCGGCCACCGACGTGCCCGGCCGTTTTGTTGCAGCCGCGGGGATGGTGCGTCATTTGCTGACCGACCCGGTGTTGCCGGACGAGTTGTTGCCCGACGGCTGGCCCGGTGCCGCGCTGCGGCATTCATACGCACAATTCGCCACCGAACTGGTGGCCAGACGAAACGAGTACGAACTGATGGAGATTCGATGAGCGTGCGAGTCGAGCGCAACGGCCCCGTCACCACTGTCATCATGAACCGGCCCGAGGCCCGCAATGCCGTCAACGGCCCGGCCGCGGCTGAATTGTTCGCCGCCTTCGACGAGTTCGACAACGACGATTCGGCATCGGTCGCGGTGCTCTGGGGCGACAACGAAACGTTCTGCGCCGGTGCTGATCTGAAGGCGTTCGGCACACCGGACGTCAACCCCGCGCACCGGACCGGGCCAGGCCCGATGGGACCCACTCGAATGGTGTTGTCCAAGCCGGTGATCGCCGCCGTCAGCGGCTACGCGGTGGCCGGCGGGCTGGAGCTCGCGTTGTGGTGCGACCTTCGAGTGGTGGAGGAGGACGCGATCATGGGGGTCTTCTGCCGGCGCTGGGGCGTCCCACTGATCGACGGCGGTACGGTGCGGCTGCCGCGCCTCATCGGCCACAGCCGCGCGATGGACATGATCCTGACCGGTCGCGGCGTCGATGCCGCCGAAGCCCTCGCGATGGGTTTGGCCAACCGCGTCGTGCCGAAGCGCCAGGCGCGGGAGAAGGCCGAGCAGCTCGCCGCCGACCTGGCCTCCCTGCCACAGCAGTGCATGCGAGCGGACCGGACGTCTGCGCTCCGTCAGTGGGGAGTATCTGAAGCGGACGCCATGGATTTCGAGTTCGGCAGCCTGTCGCGCGTGGCGGCCGAATCTCTGGAAGGCGCGCAGCGGTTTTCGAAGGGAGCCG
>NZ_JAVHWK010000176.1:0-20611 GCF_032159775.1 Mycobacterium sp. | reverse complement strand
GCGCGCAATGCGGCGATCGAGTCTCGCGCCTCGTTCGAGAAGTCGTCGCTTGAGAGCACCGCATGAAGGATCGTCATGTCGTCGCCGGAGGCCAGCGGGTCTACGCGCGTGACACCCTCCGCCGACTTTGTGTCCGCCGCGAATTGCGCGACTGCCGGCGCCGCCGGTGGTCCGTTGTCGCCTTTGATGACGATCGTCGCGCCGTTGTTCACCAGCGGGAACTCGGCCGTGATCATCTCCTGCGTGGAACGCACGATGTTGTTCTTCGGCAGGTCGTGAATATCGAGCCCGCCGAAGGCGATATCCCGGATAGGAGCGCTGATCAGCGCGAGCCCCGCCACGATCGGCACCGCGACGAGAATCGGACGTTGGGTGACCTTGGTGGCGATCGCAGACCAGAAGCGGTACGCACGGGCCTCACCACGCTGCGCCGCTCCCCGCCTCCACGGCAACGCACCGATTCGGTGCCCGAGGATCGTCAGTAGCGCTGGAACAGCTGCCAATGACAAAAGTGCGGCGATGCCGACCGCGGCAATCGCGCCGAAGCCCACTGACCGGACCATCGACAGCCTGAACACCGACATGCCTGCAAGCCCGACTGCCAGCAGCAGAGCTGAGAACAGGACGGTTCGTCCCGCCGTCGCGATCGTCCGGCGCGCGGCATCGGCTGGTTCGAGCCCACGGCCGAGTTCCTCGCGGAACCGTGACACCGTGAGTAGGCCGTAGTCGATGGCCATTCCGAGGCCGAGGATGGATGCGGTGTTCAGGGCGAAAGCGCTGACGTCGGTCACCATCGAGAGCGCGTGAAGAGCGCCTAGCGACCCGAATACGGCCAGTCCGCCTACACACACCGGGATGGCCGCCGCGACGAAGCCACCGAAGATCACCACGAGAAGTGCCAGCGTCAACGGAATCGCGATCGCCTCGGCGCGCGCCAGGTCGCCCTTCGATTCCGAGTTGTACGCTCCCGTTGTCGCGCTCTGGCCGGAGAAGTCGGTCTGCACTCCGGGGATCTGCAGTTCGGGGCTGAGGTCGTTGAATGTTTTCAACCGCTGGCTGTCGTCACCTTGGAGGGTGAGAACCGCGAGCGCCTTCCGGTGATCGGGTGACACCAGTCTGAGGGCCTGCTCGGGCGGGGACGTCCAGAACGAGTCGATGGGCTTGGCCAACAACGACTTGTCGACTGCGGCAAGGCGTTCGGTGACCTGCGGGCGGATCGCCTCGACTGTCTGGGCGTCGGGAGCGGTGTATACGACGACGATGTCGGGGGTCCGGCGACCCAGATGCTGGTCGACCAGTTGGTCCGCCTGCGCCGATTCACTTGTCGGGTCCGCATAGCCGGCGAGGTTGAGCCGATCGAAGACACCCAGCCCCCACAAACCGGACGCCAGCACCGCGCCCACCGTCACGAGGACGACGAGCAGCGGTCTAGTCGTGACTAGACGTGCCCACCGGTCCATCGCGTGTCCCCCGTTGCCGTCCCCCTGGTCATAGCCCGCACTCCCACACCTCGATGGCTCCGAACACCGACGAAATTCGAGCCAGTGAACGAACGACGGTGAATGTCTCCCGCATCGCGGCCTCGAAACTCCCGTCGCGATGAGGCTGCTTCGCACCGAGCGGGTCGGAAAGCATCGACAGCTTCGACAAGATCGCTTGCCCTGACCCGTGGTGACCCGAGAAGTCGGCAACGACGAACTTGCCGCCCGGCGCGAGGAGGCCACGGATGCGAGCGAACACCTCCTGCTTTGCTTCGAGGTTGAGGTGATGCAACACGAGCGTGCTGTAGACCCTGTCGTAGCTGCCTTCGAGAGGGCACGCGGTGAAGTCCCCGAGAACAAAGTCGATGTCGACCCCGGCCTGCTCCGCGCGGCGCCGTGCGACCTTCATGATGTCGCGATTGCCGTCCACCGCGGTAATGGCCACTTCTGGCCAGCCGCGCTTGATCTGGATCGCGAGACGCCCTGAGCCGCAACCGAGTTCGAGTAGCCGCTGACCTGCAGCCGGCTGCAGCGCACCGATCACGGTGTCTCGCATCTTGTTGCCTGCAGGCCACCGCGCGGTCAACGGGTCATAAGCCCCGGTAAACCACGATGGACCCAACGGCTGAATGATCGAGTTCTTCGCCATATACGCCTACCCCTGTTTGCGTTTCGTCTAGCTCCAGACACCGCACTTGAGTGCAAGCTAACACCGCATCCGCCGTTTTGGTGGTGCTTTTACATATGAGGTTTACGCATCGGCAAATTAGCTGTGGAGTTGCTCCTCGATCCCTGCGTGCGATAACCGAAGCCGGCGGTGCAGTCGGATCGCCTCGAGAAATCTGGCGTCATGGCTGACGACTACGAACGCGCCGCGGTAGGCGCGCAACGCCGACTCCAGTTGCCCGATGCTCACCAGATCGAGGTTGTTGGTCGGCTCGTCGAGCAGCAGGAGCTGCGGCGCCGGCTCGGCGTACATCACGCACGCAAGCGTGGCGCGAAGCCGCTCGCCTCCGGACAGCGCCGAGACCGGCAGGCGAATGGTGCTGTCGCGGAACAGGAATTGTGCGAGCACATGCATCCGCCGCGTCTCGCCCATGTTCGGTGCATACGCGGCGAGGTGGTCCAGCACCGACCCGTCCGGATCGAGCAGGTCGAGCCGCTGCGACAGGTAGGCGATCCGCCCCTGGGCCCGCTGAATGACGCCTGCGTCCGGTCGGAGATCACCGGCGATGACGCGCATCAGCGTGGTCTTGCCCGCGCCGTTCGCGCCGGTGAGCGCGATTCGCTCCGGTCCGCGGATGAACACGTCGATCCCGTTGCCGAACAACGACCGGCCGCCCCGGCCGACCCGTAATCCCGTCCCGATGAACACATTGCGGCCGGCGGGGATCTCGGTATCGGGCAGGTCGAGCACGATCGGCGGGTCGTCGCGCAGCGCGCGTTCGGCGTCGTCGAGCTTGGCCTTAGCGTCGCCGACCCTCGCGGCGTTGACGCCGTCGGTCCGCCCTGCGGACTCCTGCGCCCGACGCTTCATCGCACCCGCGACGATCTTCGGTAGCCCGGCATCGGCAACTGTGCGCGCCGCCGTACTCGACCGGCGCGCCGCGCGTTCGCGGGCCTGCTGCATCTGCCGCTTTTCGCGCTTGAGATGTTGCTCGGCGCTGCGGACGGTGGTCTCGGCGACACGTCGCGCCTCGCGCACGGACTCCTCGTAAGCAGTGAAATTGCCGCCATGGAACGTCATTTCACCGCGGTGCAACTCGGAGATGCGGTCCATGCGATCCAGCAGCGTGCGGTCGTGGCTGACCAGCAGCAGGCACCCCGGGTACTCCTCGACTACATGGTGGAGCATCGCGCGGGCGTCGGCGTCGAGATTGTTGGTCGGTTCGTCGAGCAGGAGCACTTCGGGCCGCTTAAGTAACTGGGCCGCCAGGCCGAGTGACACCACCTCACCCCCGCTCAGCGACCCAAGCTCGCGATCGAGGCCGATGTGTCCGAGGCCGAGCCGGTCGAGTTGAGCGCGGGTGCGTTCCTCGACGTCCCAGTCGTCGCCGATCGTGGCGAACACCTCGTCACGAGCATCACCGCCGGCCAGCGCCTCGAGCCCAGCGAGGATCCCGGCGACGCCGAGCACCCCGGCGGCGGTGCGATCGGCGTCGAACGGCAGCGCCTGCGGCAGATACCCGATCGGCCCGTTGACGGTCACCGAACCCGCCGACGGCAGGTGCTCACCCGCGATCAGCTTCAGCAGCGTGCTCTTGCCGGCGCCGTTGGGCGCAACCAGGCCGGTACGGCCGTCGCCGACGGCGAATGTCAACCCTTCGAACAGCGGCGGTTCGCCGGGCCACGAGAAGGACAGGTTGGAACAAACGACGGAGCGTTGAGACATGTGAGTGCTCTTCGTGATTGCGTGGATAGGGACGACGGACTCGATCCGGGATCACCCGGAGATGTCGTCAGCTCACATGCCTTCAGGGTAGGTGGCGCGTCAAGCAGTTAGATATCGCCGCGATAGCCGTCGGTCACGCACTGCAGTCAAGAGAAACCGTGATCGACTTGCTGCGCACCACAGTCTCGACCTTACGGTTGGTGTTGTGCCCAGTGACGATTGTCTGGGTGATGGTCCGCGGATTGCGGACGTTGACCACTGTGCAGTCGCTGAGAGCCCCTGTGCCGACGCGATCGATGTGTACGTCGTAACCTTGCGACTCGAGTTCTTGAACGGTTTGCTCAGCATCGCCGGAGGGGCTGGCCGCCGCAGACGCCATCACCGAAGGTGTCGACAGAACCGCGAATGACACGGCAATCGTCGCGATGCTCATCGGCGCGCGCATAAAAATCGGACCTCTCAATGGCGTCTGTGATGTTGACCAGAGAATCGCACCCGAGGTGTCAGTTGAGGGGTACCTTGTCCGGGTCGCTGATCGGCGAGCATCATTCGCGCAATCGCCTCGGGGAGTTCTTCGTCTGTTTCGTCATTCTACCCAACGCAGGCCGATCTTGAAGGACGCCTAGCTCGAGCTCATCAGGTAGCGCCGCAGCATCTCGGTGGCCGCGGTGATCTGCTCGACCTCGATGCGCTCGTCGACCCGATGGGCGAGGTTGGGGTCGCCTGGGCCGAAGTTGACGGCGGGCACTCCCAGCGCCGCGAACCGCGCCACGTCCGTCCAGCCGTATTTCGCGCGTACCTGCCCGCCTGCGGCCTCGACCAGCGCGGCAGCGGCGGGTTTGGTCAGCCCGGGCAGCGCACCGGATGCGGCGTCGGTCTGTTCGATCTCCACGTCGAGCCCGTCGAGCACTTCGCGCACATGCTGGGCGGCCTGCTCGACACTGCGGTCGGGTGCGAACCGGAAGTTGACGGTGACCGACGCGGCATCGGGAATGACGTTGCCCGCCACCCCGCCGTCGATGCGCACCGCGGACAGCCCTTCCCGGTAGGTGCAGCCGTCGATGTCGACGCTGCGGGCCTGATAGGCGGTCAACCGGTCGAGCACCGCGCCCAGCTTGTGAATCGCGTTGTCGCCCAGCCACGATCGCGCTGAATGCGCCCGCGTCCCTGCTGCGGTCACGACCATTCGCAGCGTGCCCTGACAACCTGCCTCGATGAACCCGCCCGAGGGCTCCCCGAGGATCGCCACGTCGGCCTGCAGCCACTCCGGCAGC
This sequence comes from Mycobacterium sp., assembly GCF_032159775.1. Classification (GTDB taxonomy): domain Bacteria; phylum Actinomycetota; class Actinomycetes; order Mycobacteriales; family Mycobacteriaceae; genus Mycobacterium. The sequence goes on along the minus strand of NZ_JAVHWK010000176.1, from coordinate 15,464 downwards.
TCGCGCTCGATGCGGCCCAAGCTGTTGGCCGACGCCTCGATTTCCTCGCAGTCGTACATGATGAGCGTGATGTCGTGCGCGGGGGCGTCGATTGTGGCGGCCAGGTGCAGGAACACCGCGTCGCCGGACTTCATGTCCGACGTGCCGCAACCGTGAAGCACGCCGTCGGTGCGGCGGCTGGGCACATTGTCGGCGATCGGCACGGTGTCGAGGTGTCCGGCCAGGATGGCCCGGGTCGGCAGGCCGTGGTCGGTGCGGGCCAGCACCGTGTTGCCGGTGCGGACGATTTCGAACCCGCTGGTCTGCCCGCGTAGTGCTGCCTCTACCTCGTCGGCGATCTGCTGCTCGTCGCGCGACTCGCTGGGGATGTCCACCAGCGCCGCGGTCAACGCGATCGGGTCGCCACGCAAATCCAGGCCCACGCCTCCTGAGGCTAGTCTTGGCTGCGTGACATCTGCTTCAGGCGTCGGCTTGGCGACCTTCGCAGCCGACGGATCGGTCCTCGACACGTGGTTTCCCGAGCCGCGGTTGGGCGGGGAAGGCCCGTCCGGGACTGTCCGGCTCGAGGTCGACGACGTCCCGGCTGACCTGGCTACGATGACCGGCCGCGACGACGACCGCGGCACCGAGACAGTGGCAGTGCGCACGGTGATCGAGTCGCTGGCGGATCTCGCTGTCGACGCGCACGACGCCTACCTGCGCCTTCACCTGCTGTCGCGCCGAATGGTGGTCCCGCACGGGCTGAATGCCGACGGCTTCTTCAGCGTCTTGACCAATGTGGTGTGGACCAACTACGGCCCGTGTGCGGTCGCGGGGTTTGAGATGGTGAGAGCGAAACTGCGTCGCCGCGGCCCAGTCAACGTCTACGGCGTCGACAAGTTCCCCAGGATGGTCGACTACGTGATCCCAGCGGGTGTCCGCGTCGCCGATGCGGACCGGGTGCGACTTGGTGCGCACCTGGCGGAGGGAACCACGGTGATGCACGAGGGCTTCGTCAACTACAACGCCGGCACACTGGGCAAATCGATGGTGGAAGGCCGGATCTCAGCCGGAGTCGTGATCGGTGACGGTACCGACATCGGCGGCGGCGCTTCGATCATGGGAACGCTGTCAGGCGGCGGCAAAGAAGTGATCTCAGTCGGCAAGAGGTGTCTACTGGGCGCCAATTCCGGGCTCGGCATATCGTTGGGCGACGACTGTGTCATCGAGGCCGGGCTCTACATCACCGCAGGCACAAAGGTGGCGATGCCCGACGGCGAGGCCGTCAAGGCCCAAGATCTCTCCGGCGCCGACAACCTGTTGTTCCGGCGAAACTCGGTGACCGGTGCGGTCGAGGTGGTGGCCCGCGACGGCCAGGGGATCACGCTCAACGAGGCGTTACACGCCAACTGATTCAGCATTCGACGACGTTGAGTGCCAGCCCGCCGCGCGCGGTCTCCTTGTATTTGTCCTTCATATCGGCGCCGGTCTCGCGCATGGTCTTGACTGCCTTGTCCAACGACACTTGATGCATTCCGTCGCCGCTGAGCGCGATCCGCGCGGCGGTGATGGCCTTGACCGCGCCGACGGCATTGCGTTCGATGCACGGGATCTGGACCAGACCACCGACCGGATCGCAGGTCAGCCCGAGGTTGTGTTCGATGCCGATCTCGGCGGCGTTCTCCACCTGCCAGGGCGTTCCGCCGAGCAGTTCGGTGAGCCCGGCAGCAGCCATCGAGCACGCCGAGCCGACTTCGCCCTGGCATCCCACTTCTGCACCGCTGATGGATGCGTTCTCCTTGATGATGCTGCCGATGCCGGCCGCGACGAGAAGGAAACGCACGGTGGCGTCGTCATCGGCACCGTCGACGAAGGTGTGGAAGTACTGCAGAACGGCGGGGATGATGCCTGCGGCGCCGTTGGTCGGCGCGGTGACCACTCGCCCGCCGGCGGCGTTCTCCTCGTTGACCGCAATCGCGTACAGGTTGACGCGGTCCATCGCGATCAGCGGGTCGCTGGACCCCCCGGCCGCGGAAAGCCTTGCGGCGAGCTGCGGGGCGCGGCGACGCACCTTGAGTCCCCCCGGCAGGGTAGCGATGGTGGTGTCGATGCCCGCCTGGATGCACTCCTGCATCACCGACCAGATCTTCTCCAGCCCGCTGCGAACGTATTCCTCTGTGTGCCAAGTCATTTCGTTCGCCATGACGATGTCGCTGATGCGCAGCCCGGTCTCGGTCGCATGGACGAGTAGTTCGTCGCCGTTGCTGAACGGGTAGCGCACGGGTGTCCTATCGGCGACGACGACCGGGTCGTCATCGTCGGAGACCTGCGTGTCGTCCAGGACGAAGCCTCCGCCGATGGAGTAGAAGGTGCGTTCGGCCAACACCGCACCGCCGTCGTCGAATGCGCGGAACACCATGGCGTTGGAGTGGAACCGGGCCTGCTTGTTCCGGTGCAGAACGATGTCGTCGGCGAGGCTGAACGCGATCGGATGCTCGCCGAGCAGTCGCAGCTCTTCGGCGTCGGAGATGGCCGCTATCCGCTCGGGGGTGCGCGCTGGGTCGACCCCGTCCGGCCGCTCGCCCATCAGACCGAGCGCGACGGCAGGGATGCTGCCGTGGCCCTTGCCGGTCGCGCCGAGGGAACCGAACAACTCGACAGTGACCCGCGTCGTCGCGTCGAGGGTCCCGTCTTCGCGCAAACCGCGGGCGAACCTGTCGGCAGCGATCATCGGGCCGACGGTGTGTGAACTCGACGGTCCGATGCCGATCTTGAAGAGATCGAAGACGCTGAGGGCCATGGTCAGGGTCGAATCTTGGTACTGGTTGGATCATAGATCGGCTTGAGCGACACCGATATCGGGGAGAGCTGACCGCCGACGTTGACCTGGTACGCGCCGGCCTTCACCCAGGCGGCGTCGATGACGGAGTTGTCTGCCGCACGCACGTAAGCCAGACCCACGCAGCAGCCGACGGTCTCGCCCCACGACGCCGAGGTGACCTGACCGGCGACCGCCCCGTCTCGGAGCACCAGTTCACCGCCCCACAGCATGGCCTCGGGCGCGTCGACGCTGAAACCAACGAGTTTGCGGCGCGGGCCCTCCGCCTTGGCCTTCTCGACGGCCGCGCGGCCCAGGAACGCGATGTCGGTCTTGAGCTTGCAAGCGAACAGCAATCCGGCCTCGACGGGATTCTCGCTCGGCGTCAACTCCCGGCCGAAGGCACGGTAGCCCTTCTCCAGCCGCATCGATTCGATGGTGTAGTAGCCACCGCGGCCGACGCCGAACCGTTTACCGGCCGCCATCAGGTCCTCGTACACGCCGACCGCGAACTCTGCGGGAACGTACAGTTCCCAACCCAGTTCGCCGACATATGTGATCCGGGTCGCCCGCACGGTGGCGTATCCCAGCGCGATCTGCCGGCTGGTGCCGAACGGGAACGCGTCGTCGGACAGGTCGGCGGCGGTAGTGAGACTCGACAGCAGGTCGCGCGAATTCGGCCCCATCACACCGAATACCGCGTATGCCGACGTCACGTCGACCAGCGACGCGCGGGTGCCTGCGGGCAGGTTCCTGCGGATGTGGTCCTTGTCGCGTTCTGTGGTGGCGGCGCTGCTGACGACGACGTACTCTTCGGCGCCGGTGCGGGTCACGGTGACGTCGGATTCGTATGTGCCGCGCTCGTTGAGCATTCCGGTGTAGACGGCCTTGCCGATCTCTCCGCCGACGTCGGCGGTGCACAGCCACTGCAACGCCTGTTCGGCGTCCGGCCCGAGCATGACATACTTGGAGAACGAGGTCTGGTCGAAGACGGTCACGGCGGATCGGGTGTTGGTCTGCTCCGCCGCCGACCATGCCAGCCAGTTCGGCTTGCCCCAGGTGTACTCGATCGCCGGGTCGGCGCCGGCGGGGGCGAAGAAGTTGGCGCGCTCCCACCCCATCCGGCTGCCGAAGTTCGCGTTGGCCGCCTGCAGCAGGTGATGCACCGGCGATCGACGGAACGGCCGCGCGGTCTTCATCTCCCTGTTGGGCCAGGGGATTTCGTAGTGCAGTCCCAGCACTTCGGCAACCCGGTCGTGCAACCAGCGGTTGTTACCGTTGAACGGCGCGAAGCGGCGGATGTCGACAGCGGTGAGGTCGCTGGTGGGCGCACCGTTGACGATCCACTCCGCGAGCGCCCGGCCTGCGCCGCCTGCGGTGGCGATGCCCACCGAATTGAATCCGGCGCCGACGAAGTAGCCGTCGAGCTCGGGTGTCTCGCCGAGGATGAACTGGTTGTCCGGGGTGAAGCTCTCCGGCCCGTTGTAGAACTTCTTGATGCCGGTCACCTCGAGCGCGGGGATACGAAGCAAGGCGTTGTTCATCAGGACCTCGAAATGGTCCCAATCCTCCTCCAGCAATTGGAATTCAAACGGATACGGGATGTCGTCGGGTGATACCCACGGCTTGGCCTCCGGCTCGAAGCCCCCGATGACCAGTCCACCGACCTCCTCCTTGAAGTACGTGTAACCGTCGGGGTCGCGCAGGATCGGCAGGTCGGGGTGCACCCCCTCGATGTCCTCGGTGACCACGTAGAAGTGCTCGGCTGAATGCAGTGGAACGTTGACGCCTGCCATGGCGCCGACCTGTTTGGCCCACTGCCCGGCACAGTTGACGACGATCTCCGCCTCGATGTCGCCCCTGTCGGTACGCACCCCCGTGGCTCGTCCGTCCCGCGTGAGAATGCCGGTGGCTCTGGTCTTTTCGACGACCCGCGTACCCCGCATCCGCGCCCCCTTGGCAAGCGCGAACGTCAGATCCGTCGGGTTGGCCTTGCCATCGGCGGGTAGCCAGATGGCGCCGACCAGGTCGTCGACCCTCATGACGGGATAGCGCTCGAGTGCCTGCTCGGGGCTCAGCAGTTCGCATTCCATGTTGAATGCCGCGGCGTTCGCTGCGGTGCGCCGCAGCTGGATCATCCGGTCTTCGCTGCGGGCGACGGTGACGCCACCGCACTGCTTGTACCCCGCGGACAGTCCGGTCTCGGCCTCGAGTTCCGCGTAGAGCTGGGTGGAGTACTGAACCAGCCGGGTCTGACTCTCCGATGCCCGCAGCTGACCGACCAGACCGGCTGCGTGCCAGGTTGTGCCGCTGGACAGTTGACCCTGTTCGAGCAGCACGACGTCGGTGAGTCCGAGCTTCGTCAGGTGATAGGCGACGCTGGTGCCGATGACCCCGCCGCCGATGATGACGACCTGGGAGCGGTCGGGCAGCTCGGCGGCCATCAGTCGTCTGCCTGTACGTCGTCGAGCAGCCTGGCCAGGTTCGGTCCCGTGAACTCGGCCACCGCGCCCTCATAGCGTTCCATCGCCCAGTCCCAGAAGTCGAATTCTATTGCGCTGGAGCCATTCTGTATGCATCCCCACAGTGTCCAGCCGTACTTCCCGACGATGCCCTGCAGGTGGGCGCGGGCGGTCTTGTTGCGCAGCCGTCGCCCGTAGTACGCGGTGACGAAGTCGTCGAGTTGGTCGGTCGACATGCCGGTTTCGCACCAGGTGTTGCCCAGCTCGAAACACGGGTCGTTGTTACCCGAGTACTCGTAGTCGATCAGCCACATCCTGTCCCCGTCGTCGATGAAGTTCCCCGCCAGCAGATCGTTGTTGCATGGGACGGTAGTCTGGCCTGTCGCTATCAGCACCCGCGCAATCTCATCGAAGGTGTCGGCGTGCTCGAGGTAGTCCGCCGGCAGCCGGAACCCGTTGTCCTGGACGGTTTTCAGGTAGGCGGCTTGCCTTTCGAACATGTCGAAGCGGCCCTGGAACCGCGGGCCGGAGTGCAGCGCGCGGACGGTGGCCGCTGCCTTGTCGAGGATCTCGGGCCGCTGGAAGTCGTCGTTGCACAGGGTCCGCCCGTCGAGATGGCGCAGCAGCATGATCCCCAGATCGGGCCGGTAGTCGATGACCTGTGCACCGACCCCCGCCTCCGCGGCCGCCTTGGTGTTGTGATGCTCGCGGTCTCGGTCGATGCCCAGCATGTTGGTGGCGGCATCGGCGCAGCAGCGGGCCACATAGATGCCGTCGGCGGTGGTGACCTTGACGTTGCGGTTGGTCAGGCCGCCGGACAGTTCTTGCAGCTGCCGCGGCCGCCCCGCCAGCACGGCGAACTCTTCGAGCAGCTCGTCGAGCTGGACATCGGTGAGCGGTGGCGACACCGACTCACTCTAATTCCCCGCGACAGTGCGTGTCTGCGAGTCGACACACCGCTTTTCAGCAGCACTTTCCGCACGCTCGCCGCACCGCGAGCGGGCGTGTTTGTACACGACACGCCGCTGGATGTTGTCCATCTGCGCACGCTCGCGGTGCGAGATCAGTCGTTGGGCGCGAGGATGCAGAACTCGTTGCCCTCGGGGTCGGCCAGCACCACCCAGGACGGCTCGCCCTGGCCGATGTCGACGTGTTTGGCGCCCATCGCGATCACCCGCTCGACCTCGGCCTGTTGGTCGTCGGGGCGGAAGTCCAGGTGGATGCGGTTCTTGACCACCTTCTCGTCGGGCACCGCAAGGAAGATCCAGTCCGGCCCCGCACCGGGCGGCGGGTACAGCCGCACATCGCCGTCCTTGTCGATGTCGTGCCGCCAGCCCAACACCTGCGCCCACCACGACCCAAGAGCGGTGGCGTCGTGGGCGTCGATGCAGATCTCGTCGAATTTCAGAGCCATCCCACCAGCTCCTTCTTCAGCAGCTTGCCCATGGCGTTGCGCGGCAGGGTGTCCACGACGCGGACCTCCCTGGGCCGCTTGTGCACCGAAAGCTGCTCTGCGACAAATTTGATCAACGCCTCGGGCTCGGCATCGCCGACGACGAACGCGACGATGCGTTGGCCCAGATCGTCGTCTGGCACGCCGACGACGGCAGCCTCGGCAACGCCCGGATGCCCGAGCAGAACCGTCTCGATCTCGCCTGCACCGACCCTGTAGCCACCCGTCTTGATCAGGTCCACTGATTCGCGGCCGACGATTCGATGCATACCGTCACCGTCGATGACGGCCGCGTCGCCGGTGCGGTACCAGCCCTCCGCGTCGAATGCCTCTGCGGTGGCTTCGGGCAAGTTGAGGTAGCCGTCGAAGATGGTCGGAGTTTGAACTTGCAGTCGCCCAACGGTTTCGCCGTCATGCGCACAGGGCGCCCCGTCGTCGTCGACCAGCCTGGTCGCGACACCCTGCAACGGCAGTCCCACCCAGCCCGGGCGTCGTTCACCGTCTGCGCGGGTGCTGAGGGTTATCAAGGTTTCGCTGGCGCCGTACCGCTCGACGGGTGGGTGGCCGGTGAGTTGGGCGAGTTTGTCGAAGACCGGCACCGGCAGCGCCGCGCTTCCCGACACCAGCAGTCGGGCCGATGACAGTGCTCTCGCGACGTCGGGGTCATCGACGACCCGCGACCATACCGTCGGCACTGCGAAGTAGAGAGATCCTTGGGCGGCCGCATACTCGGCGGGCTTGGGTTTTCCGGTGTGTACGAAGCGGTTTCCGATTCGCAACGAACCCAGCAGACCGAGCACGAGGCCGTGGATGTGGAACAACGGCAGACCGTGCACCAAGATGTCGTCCGGCGTCCACTGCCATGCCTCTGCCAGCGCGTCGATGCCTGCGGCGATAGCGCGCCGACTCATCAGAACGCCCTTCGGCGGACCCGTCGTTCCGGAGGTGTACATGATCAGCGCGGTGGCTTCCGGCGGTGGTTCTTGATAGCGGTGCCACGAACGCGCGTGCAGCCGTACCGGGATGTGTGGAAGGCCCTCCGGCTCGTCGGGCCGCTCGCCCAGCCACACCTGTGCACCCGAGTCGGTGAGGATGTGTCGCCGTTCGGCCGCGCCGACGTCGGCGGGCACGGGTACGACGGGCACGCCCGCGATCAGGCAACCGGTGACGGCCAGCACGGTGGTGGCGGTCGGCTTGGCGAGCACGGCGACCCGCTGGGCACCGCCGACGCGCTCGGCCACCGAGGTCGCGGCGCCGACGAGGTCGCTACGGCTGAGCGCGGCTCCGTCGATGCGGACCGCGTCGCCGATGTCGGCGCCGCCCGCGACCGCCGCAGGGTTCAGCGAGGCCAGCAGCACGTGAGCGAGGTTACCCGCAATGGCTCGGCATACTTGGCCCGTGGACGAGATCCAGCGCATTGCCTCCCGCGAGGTGTACCGCAACGACTGGATGACGGTGCGCGAGGACCAGGTGCGCAGGCCGGACGGCTCCGACGGCATCTACGGCGTCGTCGACAAGCCGAACTACGCGCTGATCATCGCGTCCGACGGCGACCGCTTTCGGCTGGTTGAGCAGTTCCGGTATCCGCTCGGCCTGCGTCGGTGGGAATTCCCGCAGGGAACCGCGCCGGGCCGGGCCGACCTCGACCCCACCGAGCTGGCCCACCGCGAACTGCGCGAGGAGACCGGGCTGCGCGCGGGATCGATGGTCGCGATCGGGCTGCTCGATGTTGCGGCTGGCATGAGCAGTCAGCGCGGCAGGGTGTTCGTCGCCACCGGCATCAGCGAAGGCGACCACGACCGCGAGCACACTGAGCAGGACATGCACAGCGAGTGGTTCAGCCGCTCCGACGTCGAAGCGATGATGCGAGAAGGGGAAATCACCGACGCCCAGTCGCTGGCGGCGTGGACACTGTTCCTGTTGAGCGAGTAGAGAGGAGACCGCCATGACGGCCGCCCTCATTACCGGTGCATCCACCGGCATAGGCCGTGAGTTGGCAAGGCTTTTCGCCGCTGACGGCGTCGACGTGGTCGTGGCGTCGAGTCAGCGAAGCGTAGCCGAGCTCAACACGTTGGCCGAGGAGTTGCGGTCCGGCCACGGTGTGCGGGTGGACACGATCACGATGGATCTCGCGAAGCCCGGCGCGGGCGCAGATCTCGTGGCCCGCGTCGACGAGCTCGGTGTCGACGTCGAGTATCTGGTGAACAACGCGGGCGTCGGCATCCTCGGCCTCACCGTGCAGGACTCCGATCCAGACGCGGTGTCGCGGATGGTTCAGCTGAATGTCGTCACCACAACGGATCTGACGCTGCTCTACGCCGGCCGGATGGCGAAGGCGGGTCGCGGTGCGATCCTGAACGTCGGCTCGATCGCGGCCTACGTCATCCCGCACGGGTTGGAGGCCGGCTACGCCGCCAGCAAGGCGTTCGTCAGGAGCTTCTCTGAGTGTGTGGCCGACGATCTGCGTGGCACCGGCGTGACGTGTACCCACCTGGCACCGGGACCCACCCGCACCCGGTTCATGGACACCGCCGGCTTGGCTGACACCTCGCGGCTGGACAGGTACTTCATGGATGCCGCGCCGGTGGCGAAGGTGGGTTACGCCGCGATGCGGGCCGGACGCGTCAACGTGATACCAGGAGTCGGCACGAAGATCATGCGCGCGATGTCGGCGCTGTCGCCATCACGTCGCCTGACCGGCGAGTTCTCGGGTCGCTTCGTCAGCAGGACCAGACGATGAGCGACGAACACGCGATTCGCGACCTGTTCACCGGTTGGGTCGAGGCGATACAAACTCAGGATCTCGACGGTGTGGTGGCCAACCATGATTCGGACATCGTGATGTTCGACGTGCCGCCGCCGTACAACGGTGTGCGCGGTATGGACGAGTACCGCAAGTCGTGGCCGCCGTTCTTCGAGTGGATCGGCCAGGGGGCGCAGTTTGAGCTTCTCGAACTCGACGTAGTCGCGGGCACCAACGTGGCGTTTGCATACGCGCTCTTGCGGTGCGGCACCCAGGATCAGTTCGACACGAACCCCGATAATCGGTTACGCATCACCGTCGGGCTGCGCAAGGTCGACGGCCGCTGGGTGGTTGCGCACGAACACCATTCGTTCCCGATGACGGACACGGCGTCCTAATCCGCGGGATTGCCCAACGCGGCGACTAGGCTTTGCCCCTCGTGAGGGCAGCGCGATATCGAATGGTCGAGGCGCTGATCGCCGTCACTCTTCTTGCTGCGAATGTGTGCGCGATCCCGGTTGCCGTTGCCGCAGGGCAGGTGTGGAACGGGAAATACTCGCTGTTGCGCTACGCGGGCGAGAAGACAGGCACCAGCTTGGCTGCCCGCCAACCCGAACCGGACTTCAGCAATATCTACACCTTTGTCACCGACTGCTCACGCGAGTGCGTCTCCACTGTGATCGACGGCGCCAAGCCGGCGAATCCGACCCTTCCGCTGCCGCCTCGGTACACCTGGAACGGTTCGACCTGGGTGCACGTCTACGAGTGGCAGTGGGACTGCTTCATGGGCGAGGGCGTTGCGAAGGTGTGGAACCCGGCCAAGTCGGTCGCGTACTACACGCCCCAGCCCGACGGGACGCTGAGGGGCAGTTGGCGCACCGACATCTTCGGCGGCCCCTGCGATGGCTCCGTCATCATGGACGTCGCAGCGTTTCCTGCGGGATAGACCGCCGAGTCTGCTGGCACATCGCGATCTGAGGCAGATTTGCGATCTGCGCGCAGTCTCGAGGTCTTCAGTGGCGACGCTCGGCGAGGGCGCGCAGGAAGAACGTCAGGTTCGCGGGCCGCTCGGCGAGGCGACGGACGAAATAGCCGTACCACTGCGTGCCGAACGGGACGTAGACGCGGACATGATTTCCCTCGTCGGCCAACCGGCGTTGTTCGGCATCGCGGATGCCGAACAGCATCTGGTACTCGAAACGGTCCTGGCCGCGGCTGTTCTCGCGGACCAGCGCGGGCACGGCGCCGATGATCTCGGGATCGTGCGACGCCACCATCGGATACCCCGAGCCCGCCATCAACACCCGCAGGCAGCGCATGTAGGAGTCATTGACGTCATCGCGGTCACGGAAGGCCACCGATGACGGCTCGTCGTAGGCACCCTTGCACAACCGGATTCGTGCGCCCGAGGCGGCGAACTCCTCGCAGTCGCCCTGCGTGCGCTTGAGATAGGCCTGCAAAACCGTTCCCAGCCAGGGGAACTCGGCACGCAGGTCGCGCACGATCGACAGCGTGGCGTCGGTCGTGGTGTGGTCCTCGGCATCCACGGTCACCCAGACGCCGAGCCGCTGCGCCCGCTCGCAGATGGTGTGGGCGTTGTCGCGGGCGATCTTCTCACCGTCGCGAGGAAGTGCCTGTCCGAGCGCGGACAGCTTCAGCGACACCTCGAGCGGGCGCACCGTCCCGCCGGCAGTTTCGTCGCGTGTGCCGAGCGAGTCGAGCAGTGCGAGGTAGGCCCGCACCGTCTTGTCGGCGTCCTCGACCTCGGTGGTGTCCTCGCCGAGGTAGTCGATGCTGACCATCCGCCGACTGTCCCGCAGTTGGGCCACAGACTTCAGCGCATCTCCGACCGTCTCGCCAGGCACGAAGCGGTGCACCACATTTCGGGTCACGGGTAACCCTTCGGCGGCACGTCGGAGTCGGTCCGACCGGCTGGCGGCCAAAATCGTCGGGCGCGCCACCTTGTCGAAGACGCCCATCGTCAGGCCTCCATGTGCGGATAGTTGTGGTCGGTCGCCGGGACGAACGTCTCCTTGATGGAGCGGGCGGACGTCCACCGCAGCAGGTTCAACGGCGAACCTGCCTTGTCGTTGGTGCCCGACGCGCGGGAGCCACCGAACGGCTGTTGCCCCACGACGGCACCGGTCGGCTTGTCGTTGACGTAGAAGTTGCCCGCCGCGAAGCGCAACCGGTTCTGGGCCTGCAGCACCGCGTTGCGGTCGTCGGCGATGACGGCGCCGGTCAGTGCGTACTTCGAACCGCTGTCGATGACGTCGAGCATGCGTTCGTAATCCGAATCGGGATAGACATGCACCGACAGGAGCGGTCCGAAGTACTCGGTTGAGAACGATTCGTCGCCTGGGTCGTCGGACAGCAATACGGTGGGCCGGACGAAATAGCCTTCGCTGTCATCGTATTCGCCGCCGGCGGCGACGGTGACACCTGCGGCACCCTTGGCGCGCTCAATGGCCTTGACGTTCTTGGCGAATGCGCGGTCGTCGATGAGCGCGCCGCCGTAGTTGCTCAGGTCGGTGACGTCGCCGTACCGCAGCGCCTCGGTGGCGCCGAGGAAGTCGTCGCCCATGGACTGCCAAACCGAGCGCGGTATGAACGCCCTCGAGGCAGCCGAACACTTCTGACCCTGAAAGTCGAACGCGCCGCGAATCAGAGCCGTGCGCAGGACGTCGGGCCGCGCCGAAGGATGCGCGAGTACGAAGTCCTTGCCGCCGGTCTCACCGACCAGCCGCGGATACGTGCTATAGCGGTCGATGTTCGAGCCGACCTCCCGCCACAGATGCTGGAACGTCGCGGTGGAGCCGGTGAAGTGGATGCCTGCCAGCCGCGGATCGGCCAGCGCGACTTCGGAAACCGCGATGCCGTCGCCGGTGACCATGTTGATGACGCCGGGCGGCAGGCCGGCGGCCTCCATGAGCTGCATCGTCAAGTAGGCGGCGACGGTCTGCGTCGGCGATGGCTTCCACACCACCGTGTTACCCATCAGCGCGGCCGCGCTCGGCAGGTTACCTGCGATCGCGGTGAAGTTGAACGGCGTGATGGCGTAGACGAAGCCGTCCAGCGGACGGTAGTCACTCCGGTTCCATACGCCGCGGGCACTGACCGGCTGTTGCGACATGATCTCTTGCGCGAAGCCGACGTTGAACCGCCAGAAGTCGATAAGCTCGCAGGCCGCGTCGATCTCGGCCTGGTAGGCAGACTTCGACTGACCGAGCATGGTTGCCGCGCAGAGCTTTTCGCGCCACGGACCAGCGAGCAGGTCGGCTGCGCGCAGGAAGACCGCGGCGCGCTCGTCGAACGGGGTGTTCGCCCAGTCGTTCTTGGCGGCCATGGCCGCGTCGATGGCGGCGGTCGCGTCAGACTGTTCTGCGTTGGTGAACGTACCCAGTTTGGCGGCGTGCCGGTGTGGCTGGACGACGTCGACGCGTTCACCGCCGCCCATCCGGTGCGTGCCGCCGATGACGTGCGGCAGATCGATCGGGTCGTGGTCGGCCAGTTCGGCGAGCGCGGTGACAAGGCGCGCGCGTTCGGGACTGTTCGGTGCATAGTCGAGAACCGGCTCGTTGACCGGCCTCGGAACCTCGGTGACGGCATCCATGCAGTAAGGATCCCCTTTTGGACCGGTGTTAACCGATGGCTGATCGAACAACGACTCCGAGGACTTATAGTCGAATCGGACAAAGGAGTACCGGTGGCGCAACGCGAGGGTCTGTCTCTCGGTCAGCTCCTGCTCACGCTGGACCGCACCATGGTGACGCTGGTCGAGGCGCCGCGCGGGCTGGACATGCCGGTGGGTTCCGTTGCGCTCGTCGACGTCGATGACATCCGGCTCGGTTTGGCCGTGGGCGCCGGCTCTGCCGACCTGTTCTTCCTGCTCGGGGTATCAGACGCGGAGGCCGTCGGCTGGATCGCACAGCAGGTGCACGGGGCGGTGCCTGCCGCGATCTTCGTCAAGCAGCCGTCACCCGCCGCGGTGAAACTTGCCGTGAAACTCGGCATCGCCGTGGTGGCGGTGGAACCTCGCGCCCGGTGGGAACTGCTCTACAAGCTGGTCAACCACGCGTTCGAGCACCACGGCAACCGTGGCGACCCGCGCAGCGACTCCGGCACCGACCTGTTCGGCCTGGCCCAGTCGATCGCCGACCGCACCCACGGGATGATCAGCATCGAGGACGAACAGTCCCATGTGTTGGCCTACTCGGCCTCCAACGAGGAGGCCGACGAACTGCGCCGGCTGACCATCCTGGGCCGTGCCGGTCCGACCGAACATCTGGAATGGATCGGTCAGTGGGGCATCTTCGACGCGCTGCAGGCCGGCGGCGAGGTCGTCCGCGTCGCCGAACGTCCGGAACTCGGACTGCGCCCTCGTCTCGCCGTGGCGATCCACCTGCCCGCGACCGACGCGCGGCGACCTCCCGGCTTCGCGGGCACGATCTGGCTCCAGCAGGGGTCTGCGCCGCTGGCCGACGATGTGGAGGAGGTGCTGCGGGGCGGGGCCGTGTTGGCGGCTCGCATCATGTCGCGGCTGGCGGCGGCGCCCTCGACGCACACCGTCCTGGTGCAGAACCTGCTCGGGCTTGGCGAGGACTCACCCGACATCGGCGCGACCGCAGGCGAACTGGGCATCGCCGCCGACGGCCGAGCTGCTCTTGTCGGCTTTCGCGGCGAGGGAGCGGTCGTCCCGGTCAACGTGATTGCGTTGAGCGCGAGTGCTTTTCGCGCCGATGCGCAGGTGGTATCGACCGGCGAACGCGTGTACGTGCTGTTGCCGAAGATCGGTGCGACATCATCGTTGACGTCGTGGGTGCGAGGCATGGCGGGCGCGTTGCACCGCGAACTGGGCATGACGATGCGGGCGGTGATTGCCGCGCCGTTGGCCGGTCTTGCCGGTGCCGCCGCAGCCCGCGCCGAGGTGGACCGCGTGTTCGACAGTGCCGACCGCCACCCCGCCGCCATCGATCAGGTCACGTCGTTGGACGAGGCCCACACGACGGTGCTCCTCGACGAGATCATCGCGCACGTGGCGGGCAGGCAGCGGCTGGTCGATCCGCGCGTTCGCGAACTGCGCGAGCGCGATCCGATGCTCGCCGACACGCTGGCCGCCTATCTGGACGGGTTCGGCGACATCGCCGGTGTGGCAGAGCGGCTGCATGTCCACCCCAACACGGTGCGCTACCGCGTGCGTCGAATAGAGAAGCTGTTGTCGACGTCGTTGGACGACCCCGACGACAGGCTCGTGCTCGCTCTCGGTCTGCGGGCGACCGAGCAGCGTTAGAGCGTCAGCGCGCCGGTCACCAACTCGTCGAAACGCTCGATGGCCTCGTCGCCGTCGGCGTCAAGGCCACGCAGCGGCCCCTGGTCGGCCAGGTACCTCTGCGCGTAGAGCCGGGCTACCAAAGCCTTTCGGCCCGTGCGGTTTTCGGCCTGCTCCCACGCGGCCTGCTCGGTGAGAAGTGCCCCGCCGTACACGTCGCCCATGAACTGCGCGAGTGGGAACAGCCTGGCTTCGGCGACTGCACCGTCGAGCTTGCTCCACGCGGTGATCGCCGCATCAAGGTCCTCCACACGACGAGCCACGAGTGCGGTGGTCTCATTGGCGTCGGACACCGACACCGCATCGTGCAGACGTTGCAGAAACGGCTCGTGTGCCTGCGCACGCTCGATTCCGCGCTTCACATCGAGACAGAGGATGTTGTCGGGGCCTTCCCAGATGGTGTTGACCTGCGCGTCGCGCAGCAGCCGTGCCACCGGCCAGGTTTCGATATAGCCGTTTCCGCCGTGGATTTCGATGGCATCCGATGCCATGGTGATTCCGAGCCTGCACACCTTCAGCTTGGTGACGGGCACGGCGATGCGTTGACGGATCGGCCGGGGCTGCCGGTGGTTGGCCGCACCCGTGCCGTCGAAAACGAGCGCCTGCGCGGCCTCGACGTCGACGATCATCTCGGCGAGCTTGCGTCGCATCAACGGCTTGTCGATCAAGGCGTCGCCGAA
>NZ_JAVHWK010000053.1:0-52554 GCF_032159775.1 Mycobacterium sp. | reverse complement strand
TCCCGGGGTGAAGGTGGCGGGCAGGTGCTTCATGCCCTGGATGACGCCGATCGTCTCGTAGTGCTCGGTGCCGTCGGGGTCGCAGACGTAGTCGGGCATCCGGTCGAGCACGGCGGTCAACATCGACTTGAACACCGTGCGGGCCACGTTGGACCCCACGCAGCGGTGCACGCCGATGCCGAAGCTGAAGTGCCGGTTGCCTTTCCGGTCCATGATCAGCTCGTTGGGCTTGTCGAACACCGCAGCGTCGCGGTTGGCCATCGCCCACGAGATCCACAGACGCTCACCCTCCTTGAACCGGGTGCCCTCGACCTCCACGTCTTCGGAGAAGGTGCGGCCGTCACCAGGTGCGGGAGTGTAGAAGCGCAGGAACTCCTCGGTCGCGGGATTCAGCAGGGTGTCACGCTCGCGGCTGAGCAACTCGCGCTGGTCCGGGTGCTCCGACAGCCACTCCAAGGAGTGCGCGGTCAGCGCGGTGGTGGTGTCGAACCCGCCGCCGATGATCAGTCCGAGGTTGCCCAGGATCTCCAGATCGGGAGCGGGCTCGCCGTCGATGCGCAGTTGCAGCAGCGCGTTGACCAGGCCGGGGCGCGGGTTCTCCCGGATCTCCATCATCGTGTTGATCATGTCGATGCCCATCTGCCGGTTCATCTCGGCGACGCGCGCGGCGTCGGGCGAGTGCTCCGGAGTGGACACCGAGAGGTGTGCGGGCTCGCTGTAGACCGGCCACTTCGCCAGTTCGATGCCCATCATCGCGAGTGTCAGCACCGCAGGCACGATGTTGGCGAGGTCGTCGACGAAGTCGATCCGGCCCGACTCGATCTTCTCATCGAGGGCGGCGCGCACGATCTCGTCGACGAACGGCTGCCAACGTTTGATGGCGGCGGGGGAGAGGTAGGGGTTCAGCGCCCCGCGGTACAGGCTGTGCTCGGGCTCGTCCATTTCCAGGATGCCGCCGCGCACGACGGTGGCCCGTTGAGCTTTCGGAATCGTGATGCCCTGATATCCCTTGCGTTCACCGTTGATGTCGTGGTCGTTGGACACTGCCGGACAGCGCGCAAGCTCGAAAACATGCTTGCTGTCGGCGGCGACCCAGTGCCCGTTGTAAGCCTCGGTCCATGCCATCGGGCACTTGGCATGCATCTCCTGGGTGATCTCGTCGAACTGCATCCGGTACTCCGGCGTGTGCCGGTCGAAGTGGTATGAGTTCTTCTTGCGGGCATTGTCGGCGGCTGACCCTCCGCCGATGTGCTCGACGGTGCTCAAAGCGTTGTCTCCCTCATTCTTCGATCGAGATGGCCTGCTCGGGGCACGAGTGCACGGCCTCGCGCACCGCATCCTCCTGGTCGGCGGGAACAACTTCGTTCACCGGCGACGCAGTGCCGTCAATGTCGCTGAGCTCAAACGATTCCGGCGCGATCATCGCGCACAGGGTGTGCCCCTGGCAGCGCTCCGAGTCGACGAAAACCTTCACTTCAGACCTCCGTTAGACGTGGTAGTCGTACCACTTCAGATAGCCGCCCGCGTCAACGCGCTGTTGGGTGCCCGTGATGTAGCGGGCCTCATCCGATGCCAGGAACAGCACCATATTGCTGATGTCCTCGGGCTCGACCCACGGGATCTTCATCGCCTGCTGTACGTAGAACACCGGTTCGGCGTCGGCCTGCGTCGGATCATCCAGGTCCGGCCGGAAGGATTTGTACATCGGTGCACTTTGCAGCATCGGCGTATTGGTATTCGTCGGGTGCACCACGTTGGCCCGGATGCCCCGCGGTGCGAGCTCGGCCGCGAGGTTGTGCACGTATTGCGACAGCAGCCTTTTCGAGTGCAGGTAGGCGGCACCGCCGGGGTCGGTACCCGGGTTGTCGTTCTTGGCGACGTCCATCAACGCCGCGGTCGAGCCGGTGGCGATGATCGATGCGCCGTCGCTCAGATGTGGCAGCGCCGCATGGATGGCGTTGATCGTGCCGATCAGGTTGGTGTTCATCACGTCGATCCAGGCGGGTAGGTCGGCCGATCCCTTCATGCCCGCGATTCCGGCTGCGGTGACGACGATGTCGAGCCTGCCCAGCTCCGCGATACCCGCCTCGAGGGCCGACTTCAGCCCGCCGCCGTCGGCGACGTCGACCTTCGCCGTGACGATGCGCTGCCCCGTCTTCTCGACGAAGTGGGCGGTCTCCTCAAGGTCCTCCGGCGTCGCCATGGGATAGCCGACGGTGGCGAAGTCCTCGCACCGGTCGACGGCGATGATGTCGGCGCCCTCTTCGGCCAGTCGGACCGCATGGCTGCGGCCCTGCCCGCGCCCGGCGCCGGTGATGAAGGCGACTTTCCCCTGAACGCGTCCCATCGAAACGGTGTCCTTTCGTTACTTGTCTTCAGGTGTTGCGGCCACCGTTGACCCCGAGGATCTGGCCGGTGATGTAGCCGGCCTCCTCGGAGATCAGGAAGGCGCACGCGGCGGCGATGTCTTCCGGCGTGCCGACCCGGCGTACCGGCGTTCTGGCGATGTGGTCCTGCACGGTTCCACCGAGGCGCCCACGCTCCTCGGACTTGCGCAGCATCGGGGTGTCGATGAAGCCGGGCGGCACGGCGTTGACCGTGATGCCCATCGGTCCGTACTCGAGCGCCAGCGACTTGGTCAGCCCGTTCACCGCCGCCTTGGCCGCCACATATGCCGACATGTACGGCTGCCCGGACTGCGCGCTGGACGAGGAGATGTTGACGATCCGGCCCCAGCCGGCGTCGATCATGTCCGGCAGCACCGCCTGCACGCAGTGGAAGACGCCGTTGAGGTTGACGTCGATCACATGGCTGAAGTCGTCGAAGGTGAGATCGGTGAACCGCTTGAAGCGTTCCATCCCGGCGGCGTTCACCAGGATGGTGACCGGGCCGAGTTGTTCGCGGACCGTGTCCAGCGCCGCGTCGACCGCGGCGCGATCGGTGACGTCGGCGGTGTGCGCGAACTTTTCGTCGGAAGCGACGAGGTCCACGGTGGCGACGTGATAGCCGCCTGACCGCAGCCGGTACGCGACAGCCTGGCCGATGCCTGATCCACCGCCGGTGACGAGTGCCGTCTTCACGCGGCGGAGCCCGTCTCAATCATCAAGAATCAACCTTTCCGAATATGAGAACCGTACTCTCGCTGTACGCAGTATCGCAAGACAAACCAGACCGAATTGTCGCATGTGCTTGTTGCCTCGACTTTGTTATCAGGGCACATGACTAGGCCATCTTCGTTTTCTTGAGTTCTCGTGCGGCGAATGTATGATTCGCCGAAGATGAGAATGAAGTTTCCATCACATAGAGGGAGGGTGGATGACGGAAGCGTCAACGATCACGCGTGAATCATCTGAGCAGGACGCCGATCGGCGGATGTTGATCGACGGTGCTCTGGTCGATACGCCGCGGACGTTTCCCTCCATCAACCCTGCCACCGAAGAGGTCGTCGGCCACGCTCCGGATGCGTCGGTGGCCGACGCCGAGGCGGCGATCGCAGCGGCGCGACGGGCCTTCGACACCACAGACTGGTCCACCAACACCGAGTTTCGGATCCGCTGCCTCGACCAACTTCACCGTGTTCTGGTCGACCATCGCGACGAGCTCGCCGAGCTCACCGTCGCCGAGGTCGGCGCCACGCACGCGATGTGCGCGGGCGCCCAACTCGACGCGCCGATCGCGATCGTGGCCTATTACGCGGACCTGCTGAAGACGTATCCACTGACTGAGGATCTCGGCAACAGCGAGAGCCACGGCATGCAGCACCATCGCTGGGTGGAGAAGGAAGCCGCCGGGGTGGTCGCCGCGATCATCGCGTACAACTACCCGACGCAACTGGCCCTGGCGAAGCTGGCGCCCGCGCTGGCGGCAGGATGCACCGTCGTGCTGAAGGGCGCGCCGGATACGCCGTTGATCACGCTTGCGCTCGGCGAGCTGATCGCCAACCACACCGATATCCCTGCCGGTGTGGTCAACGTGCTTTCCGGTACGGACCCCGAAGTCGGCGTCGCGCTCACGACGAGCGCCGACGTCGACATGATCACGTTCACCGGCTCGACACCCACCGGGCGGGCCATCATGGCCGCGGCCAGCGAGACGTGCAAACGCGTCTTCCTCGAACTCGGCGGGAAGTCGGCCGCGATCGTGCTCGACGACGGCGACTTCGACATGGCTGCGCTCTTCACCGCGTTCGCCACGGCAAGCCACTCCGGTCAGGGCTGTGCGATCACCACTCGGATCCTGGTGCCGAGCACCCACCACGACGAGATCGTCGAGAGGTTGAAGAACAACTTCGGGGTGGTGAACTACGGCGACCCTGCCGACGACGGCACCTACACGGGTCCGTTGATCAGCGATAAGCAACGCGACAAGGTCGACGGCATGGTCAAGCGCGCCGTCGAGGCGGGCGCGACTCTGGTGACCGGCGGCGAGAAGGTGAGCCCCGGCTTCTTCTATACGCCAACGCTTCTCACCGATGTCGACCCGGACAGCGAGATCGCCCAGGACGAGGTGTTCGGGCCGGTGCTTGTCGTGATCCGATACGAGGACGACGACGACGCCGTGCGCATCGCCAACAACTCCATCTACGGCCTGTCCGGCGCGGTGTTCGGCAGCGAGGACCGCGCGCTCGCGGTGGCGCGCCGGATCCGCACCGGCACCCTCTCGATCAACGGCGGCATGTTCTTCGCACCCGACAGCCCGTTCGGTGGCTACAAGCAGTCGGGGATCGGCAGGGAGATGGGCGCCGCCGGGCTCGAGGAGTTTTTGGAGCGCAAGACGATCGCGACGGTGGTCTCGTGAGTACACCCCCACTGGACGGTATCCGTGTTCTAGAGGTCGCGATGTACGGCTTCGTTCCGTCGGCGGGCGCGGTGCTCACCGAATGGGGTGCAGACGTCATCAAGGTCGAGCACGCGATCACCGGCGACCCTCAGCGCGGGTTGCGTCAGACCGGCTTGTTGCGCGTCGAGGGAGACCCCAACCCGAACATCGAGCACGCCAACCGCAACAAGCGCAGCATCGGGCTGGACATGTCGGTACCCGAGGGCAAGGAAGTGCTCTATGACCTCGCGCGGCGCAGCGATGTCTTCCTGACCAGCTTTCTGCCGGGGCACCGGACGAAGTTCGGCATCGACGTCGATGACATCCGCGCCGTCAACCCGAAGATCATCTACGCCAGGGGCAGTGCACTGGGACCGCGCGGCGAGGAAGCGGTGAAAGGCGGCTACGACATGACCGCCTTCTGGTGCCGCGCGGGTACCGCCGCCACGATCACCCCGCCCGGCATGCCGGGAATGATCGGACCGCCCGGGCCCGCCTACGGCGACACGATCAGCGGCACGAACCTCGCGGGCGGCATCGCGGCGGCACTGCTGAAGCTGGAGCGCACCGGCGAGACGTCGATCGTGGACGTTTCGCTGCTGGGCAGCGGGTTCTGGTCGATGGGACACACCGTGGCGCTGACCAAGCACCTCGGCCAGCGCATGGAGGCCTTCCCGCCGGGAGTGCACGGCTCGCCGATCAATCCGCTTGTGGGGCTGTACCCCACCGCCGATGACCGTTACATTTCCTTCGTCATGATGCAGCCCACCAAGTTCTGGGCCGACGTGTGCAAGCACATGGATCTCGATGAGCTCGCCGACGATCCTCGGTTCGCGACTGTCGAGTCGATCGCCGAGAACACGGCCGCGGCGGCGGAGATCCTCACCGAGGCCATGGCCAAACGGCCGCTTGCCGAATGGAGCGAACGGTTCTCGAGCATGCTCGGACCGTGGGCGCCCGTGCAGGACACCCTGCAGGCCGTCGAGGACGCACAGATCCGCGCGAACGAGTATCTGGTGCAGGCGGGTGAGCTCGAATTGGTGGCGAATCCGGTGCAGTTTGATGTCAGCGCACCCCAATCCGGACCGGCACCGGCATTCGCCGAGCAGACTGACGAAATCTTGCTCGAACTCGGTTTGGATTGGGACCGCATCATCGAACTCAAGACGGCCGGTGCCGTCACCTGATTACGAAGGATCACATGCCCAACCACGAGGTCGCCCTCACGCTGTCCACACGCCTATATGCAGTGGCAGCAACGACTCGTTGTCAGGTTGATGTGACGGAAGTTCACGATTTCTTCACGGCGAGGTCCTCGATCAGCTATGAAGGGCGAGGATTCGCCGAACAGTACGGGGACTGCACATCGTCGAAGCCGAGGTCACATCGATCGGCAGGCAGTTGGCAGTGAACACACGCGACAACTTGAAAGCTCGGGGGCATCCACCGGTGGCAACGAATGTCGCCCAGTACGCTCCAGTGCCCAGTATCGGGGGGTCTGCTGTGGTGTCCACGGTTACGAGTTCAGAGGGGCCGGTTGCTCATGGCGGATAGATGGACGACAGGAGTGTCACTCGGCAAGGGCCTCTCCGGTCCTATGCAAGCCGTTGGAGGACTTTTCTCCATGGCTGCCGACGCATTCATGTTCATTTTCCGCCGGCCCTTCCAGTGGCGCGAGTTCCTGGAGCAGGCGTGGTTCGTGGCGCGGGTGTCGATGTTGCCGACTTTGTTGGTCGCCATCCCCTTCACGACCTTGGTGTCTTTCACGCTGAACATCCTCCTGCGTGAACTCGGCGCGGCCGACCTCAGCGGTGCGGGTGCCGCGTTCGGCGCGGTGACACAGCTCGGTCCGCTTGTGACGGTATTGATCGTGGCGGGGGCCGGGGCCACGGCTATGTGCGCCGACCTCGGCTCGCGCACCATCCGCGAGGAGATCGACGCGATGGAGGTTCTCGGTATCAACCCGGTTCAACGACTGGTCACGCCGCGCATGCTGGCTTCGGGCCTGGTCGCGTTCCTGTTGAACAGCCTGGTAGTCATCATCGGCATTCTCGGTGGCTACGTGTTCTCGGTTCTCATCCAGGACGTGAACCCGGGTGCATTCGCCGCAGGGATCACGCTGCTGACCGGCGTGCCCGAGGTGATCATCTCATGCGTGAAAGCGCTGCTGTTCGGTCTGATCGCGGGTCTGGTGGCGTGCTACCGCGGTTTGACGATCACCGGCGGCGGCGCGAAGGCTGTCGGTAACGCCGTCAACGAAACGGTCGTGTACGCGTTCATGGCGTTGTTCGTGATCAACGTGGTCGTCACGGCCATCGGCATCAGGCTGACGACGGGATGACGCGATGACTTTGAAGGCCGTTTATCCACGTGCTTTCCGCCAGGCGCAGCGCCCGGTGGAGTTCTTCAGCCGCATCGGTGACCAAGTCCTGTTCTATGGCAAGGCGATCCGCGGCGTGCCTCACGCAACCGTGCATTACCGCAAGGAGATCATCCGTCTGATCGCCGAAATCAGCATGGGCGCAGGCACATTGGCGATGATCGGTGGCACGGTGGTGATCGTCGGCTTCCTCACGCTGGCTACCGGTGGCGTGCTGGCGATCCAGGGCTACAGTTCATTGGGCAACATCGGCATCGAGGCATTGACCGGATTTCTGTCGGCGTTCATCAATGTTCGCATCGCCGCGCCCGTGGTGGCGGGGATCGGGTTGGCGGCGACCTTCGGCGCGGGTGTCACGGCCCAGTTGGGAGCGATGCGCATCAACGAAGAGATCGACGCCCTGGAGACGATGGCGATCCGGTCCGTTGAGTACCTGGTGTCCACCCGGATCGTGGCCGGGCTGACCGCGATCACCCCGTTGTACGCGATCGCGGTCATCATGTCCTTCGTGGCCAGCCAGTTCACCACGGTGTTTCTGCTGGGGCAATCCAGCGGCCTGTACTCCCACTACTTCGACACCTTCCTCAACCCGATCGACCTGCTGTGGTCCTTCCTGCAGGCAATCCTGATGGCGATAGCGATCCTGCTGGTCCACACGTACTACGGCTATTTCGCGTCCGGAGGCCCGTCGGGCGTCGGCGTCGCGGTGGGCAACGCGGTGCGGACTTCGCTGGTCGTCGTGGTGACCGTGACGCTCCTGGTGTCGCTGTCGGTCTACGGTTCCAACGGCAACTTCAACCTGTCGGGTTAGGAGAGTGATGAAGAGCAGTGCGGTGCGCCCGCTGGCCGGCTTGGGCCTGGTGCTGGCGGTTGTGCTGATCATTGCGCTCGCAATCGCGCTGTTCCGTGGAACCTTCACCACATCGACTCCGGTCACGGTGATCTCGGACCGGGCTGGTCTCGTGATGGACAAAGACGCCAAAGTGAAGATGCGCGGCGTGCAGGTCGGCAAGGTGGAAGACATCGAGGAGCGGCCCGATGGAACCGCGGCGCTGCACCTGGCAATGGAACCGTCGCAGATGGCGCTCATCCCGGCGAATGTTCTCGTCGACATCACGTCGAACACGGTGTTCGGCGCGAAGTACGTCCAACTGAACCCGCCGCCGGACCCGTCGTCTCAGGCGTTGCGTGCCGGCCAGGTGATCCAGAGCCAGCACGTGACCGTTGAAGTCAACACAGTTTTCCAGCAGTTGGTCGCAGTGCTCGACAAGATCGACCCGGCCAAGCTCAACGAAACGCTGGGTGCGATCTCGTCGGCCTTCAACGGCCGTGGCGAGAAGTTCGGCCAGACCTTGTCCGACCTCAACGCTCTGCTGGCCAAGATCGAGCCGAGCCTGCCGAACCTGACCCGTGACATCGAGGCCGCCGCTCCGACGCTCAATGCCTACGGCGACGCTGCGCCGGATCTGCTGTCCACGATCGAGAACACGACTCAGGTGAGCAATTCCATCGTCGATCAGCAGCAGAACCTCGACGAGTTCCTCGTCAGCGCAATCGGTTTGGCTCAGGCCGGCATTGAGGTCGTCGGCGGCAATCGGCAGGCGCTGACGGATTTGCTGCACGTTCTCGTGCCGACCACCGACCTGCTCAACAGATACCACACCCAGCTCGGCTGCGGCGTCGGCGCCCTCGTGCCTCTCACCGTGTCGCCACCGCAGTCTCCGGGAATCCTCGTCAGCGCGGGCCTGACTCTCGGCGTTGAGCGATACCGCTATCCGGGCGATCTGCCGAAGGTCGCTGCCACGACCGGCGGTCGCGACCTCTGCAAAGAGCTGGGTCTGCCGGAGGTTTCACCTGGCTTCAGGTCACCGTTCGTCGTCTCCGACGTCGGCTCGAACCCGGCGCAATACGGCAATCAAGGCATTCTGCTGAATTCCGAGGGCCTCAAGAACTGGTTGTTCGGACCGCTCGACGGACCGCCGCGCAACACCGCACAGGTTGGAATGCCAGGATGACGCGATCAACTCGCACTCTAATCAAGTTCACCGCCTTCGCGCTGGTGATGGCGGTGCTTACCGCGTTCCTGTTCTTCATCTTTGCTGAAACGAGAACCGGTTCCACCAACGGGTATTCGGCCGTTTTCAACGACGCGTCGCGACTCAAGCCCGGCGATAGCGTACGAGTCGCGGGTATCCGGGTCGGCACAGTGAAAGACGTTCAACTAGCGGCTGACAGGAAGGTCCTTGTCGACTTCGACGCCGATCGTGACGTCAAGCTGACGACGGGCACCAAGGCCGCGATCCGCTACTTGAACCTTGTCGGCGATCGCTACCTCGAACTCCTGGACGGACCGGGGTCAACGAGGATCCTCGCGGCAGGCGGACAGATACCCATCGACCGAACGGCGCCCGCGCTCGACCTGGATCTCCTGCTCGGTGGGCTGAAACCCGTTATCAGGGGCTTGAACCCAAAGGACGTCAACACATTCACGAGATCGCTGGTCGAGATCCTGCAGGGCCAAGGGGGCACGCTGGACTCGCTGTTGTCGAAGACGTCGAGTTTCACGAACTCGCTCGCAGACAACAGTCAGGTCGTCGAGCAGTTGATCGACCAACTCAAAACGGTGCTCGATACGCTCAACAGAGACGGTGACCAGTTCTCCGGCGCGGTTGATCGGCTCGAACAGCTGGTCACCGGACTTTCCCAAGATCGCGAGCCCATTGGGACGGCCATCGAGTCGCTGAACAACGGAACCACCTCCCTTGCAGATCTGCTCGGTCGAGCGCGAGAGCCGTTGAACGGCACAGTCGATCAGCTCAACAGGCTGGCTCCGATCCTCGCGAATGACAACCCGCGCCTCGACGCCACGCTCCAGCGTCTGCCTGCCATCTACGCCAAGCTCGCACGAGTCGGCTCCTACGGGGCCTTCTTCCCCTACTACATCTGCGGGATCAGTTTCCGTGCCAGCGATCTGCAGGGCCGCACCGTGGTTTTCCCGTGGATCAAGCAACTGCAAGGAAGGTGCGCGGAGTAGTGCTCAAATACCACGGATCGAAGCTGGTGCGGGCGGGGGTGATCGGCGTTGTGCTGGCCATCCTGATCATCACTGTCGGATTGCAGCCCGAGCGACTGGTGGCATGGGCGACTTCGCTGCGCTACAGCGCACTGTTCTCCGAGGCCGGTGGGCTCGTTGCAGGTAACGACGTGACAGTATCGGGCATCAAGGTCGGCTCGGTCTCATCGATCAAACTCGACAACGGCGACGCTCTCGTCGGGTTCACCGTCAGCGGCAAATACTCGCTCGGCAGTGACACCACCGCACACATCCGCACTGGCACCCTGTTGGGCGAGCGAGTGCTCGCGCTGGAATCGGCGGGCAGCGGGACGTTGTCGCCCAACGCGGTCATACCACTCTCACGGACCACGTCGCCCTACTCGTTGACCGACGCAGTCAGTGAACTCACCACAAACACGGCCGGTACCGACACCGCATCGCTGAACGAATCGTTGGACACCCTGTCGGCGACGCTCGATCAGATTGCGCCGCAGCTCGGCCCGACGTTCGACGGTCTCTCGAGACTGTCGAGGTCCCTCAACAACCGCAACGAGAGCCTGGCCGAGCTGTTGAAGACCGCAGGCGACGTGACCGGCATCCTCTCCGAGCGCAGCACGCAAGTGAACACGCTGATCCTGAACGCCAACGACCTGATCGGCGTTCTCAACGACCGTCGGTACGCGATCACCAGCCTGCTTGCGAGCACGTCGGCTGTGTCGAAGGAGCTGACCGGCGTGGTCGCCGACAACGAGAAGGAGCTGAAACCGACGCTGGACAAGCTGAACTCTGTCCTCGCGGTGCTCCAAAAGAACCGGGACAACTTGTCGAAGATGCTGCCGGGAATCAAGAAGTATCTGGTGACCCAGGGTGAAATCGTCTCCAACGGTGCCTACTACAACGCGCTTATCCCGAACATCTCACCTGCCCAGATCCTGCAACCGTTCCTCGATTACGCATTCGGCTTCCGGCGCGGGGTGAACGCCGGACAACCGCCGGACAACGCCGGTCCGCGAGCAGAGCTACCGTTCCCGGTCAACAGCATTCCGCAACCGGGAGACCTCCCTGACGATGGGGATCCGGGTGAACCGCAACCGTAAGCGGTTAACCACGCTGGCGGCGGTCGCCTTGGCCGTCGTGTTGGTGGCCGGGACCGTCGTGCTTGTTCGGCAGGCGTTTTTCGGACCGACGACCATTACCGCCTATTTTCCGACCACGACGGCGATCTACGCCGGCGACGAGGTCCGGGTGTCCGGCGTCAAGGTCGGAAGCATCGACTCGATCAAGCCCGATGGCACCCAGACGAAGATGACGCTGAAGGTTGATCACGGTGTTTCCGTCCCGGCTGACGCCAAGGCTGTGATCGTCGCGCAGAACCTGGTCGCCGCGCGCTATGTCCAGCTCACGCCCGCATATCGGGGCGGAGGCGGGCCGACCATGCGCGACGGCGGAGTCATACCCGCTGACCGAACCGCCGTCCCCGTCGAATGGGATGAGGTCAAGGAACAGTTGATGCGCCTGGCGAGTGAACTGGGACCCAAGCCAGGCTCAGGCGTTTCCGATACCTCGGTCTCCCGATTCATCAACAGCTCTGCTAACGCACTCGGCGGTAACGGGGAGAAGCTTCGACAGACTCTCGGCCAGCTTTCCGGTGCCGCAAGGATTTTCGCCGAAGGCAGCGGAAACATCGTCGATATCGTCAAGAATCTGCAGATCTTCGTGGCCGCGCTACGAGACAGCAAAGAGCAGATCGTCATGTTCGAGAACAGGCTGGCGAGCCTCACCAGTGTCGTCAATGACAGCAGGTCTGATCTGGATGCGGCGCTGTCGAACCTGTCGGTGGCGATCGGGGAAGTGCAGCGGTTCGTCGCGGGCACTCGCCACGAAACCGCCGAGCAGGTGGCCCGACTGGCCGACGTCACGCAGGTGCTGGTCGACAACAAGATGTCCCTCGAGAACATCCTTCACGTGGCGCCAAACGCGCTCGCCAACTTCGAGAACATCTACTACCCCAACGGTGGTGCGGTTTCCGGCGCCTTCTCGCTCGTCAACTTCTCCAACCCGGTCTACTTCTTCTGTGGGCTGATCGGCGGGATCGCGAACACCACCGCACCGGAGACGGCGAAACTCTGCGCGCAGTACCTCGGCCCGGTGCTGCGTCTGCTGAACTTCAACAACATCCCGTTGCCGTTCAACGCTTACCTGCGCCCGTCGATCAGCGCGGACCGGATCGTTTATACGGATCCGAAGCTCGCCCCCGGCGGCGCCGGGCCCGGTGACCCGCCCGAGCCTCCGCCGACGGTCTCCGCCTACACAGGGGCGGGGGACATACCGCCGCCGCCTGGGTGGGATGGGCCGCCCGGTCCGCGGGGCCTGTATACGACGGACAATGACGCACCGCGCACACCGTCGCCCGCGCTCTTTCCCGGTGCGGCCATCCCCGGCCCGCCCAATATTGTCTCGAATGTGCCTGCAGGCCCGCCGCCCACCGTCGACGGGATGCTTCTACCCGGGCAGGGGCCGCCGCCCCCCGGACCGCTTTTGCCTGCGGAAGGAGCGCCGCCGTCATGATGCGTACGATGAAGCGGTTGACGATACTGGCCTGCTGTATTGCGCTCTCTTCGACGGGTTGTGCGTTTCAGGGTTTGAACTCGCTGCCGTTACCCGGCGCCGTGGGGCGGGGTCCGGGCGCCACCACCTACCATGTCGAGCTCGCCAATGTGGCTACGCTGGAGTCGAATTCGCCGGTGCTGATCAACGACGTCGTCGTCGGCAGTGTGGGCCCGATGAAGGTCGACAACTGGCACGCCGACGTCGAGATCTCGGTGAAGCCCGACGTGGAAGTGCCAGCCAACGCGGTGGCCACGGTCGGTCAGACCAGCCTGTTGGGATCAATGCATTTGGCGCTCAATCCTCCGCTTGGTGAAAAGCCAAGCGGCCGAATGCAACCGGGTGCCACGATTCCGTTGAACCAGTCCGCGACCTACCCGACAACCGAACGGACATTGTCGTCTCTTTCGGCGGTGCTCAACGGCGGCGGCCTGGGGCAGATCGGCGACATCATCCACAATGCCAGCGTTGCCGTGTCCGGACGCGAACCCCAGATCCGCGAGTTGCTGACGCGCCTCGACAACTTCATCGGCGTCCTCGATCAGCAACGCGACGACATCATTACGACCATCCAGCAACTCAACCGGGTGGCCGGAACATTCGCCGGGCAGCGTGAGTTGATCGACCGGGCGCTCAACGAGATCCCGCCGGCATTGGACGTGCTGATCAAAGAGCGCCCGACACTGACGACCGCGCTCACCAGGCTTGGCGAATTCAGCGACATCGCAACTCAACTGGTCAACGACGCGGGCGACGATCTGGTGACCAACCTGCGGAACCTCGATCCGATCCTGAAGTCGCTTGCCGACATCGGCCCGGACCTGTTCAACGCGTTGATATTTGCCACGGCGTTCCCGTATGGCCCGACCTTCGCCGACAAGATCACCAGGGGCGACTACATCAACCTGTATGCGATCTTCGACCTCACCTATCCGCGGCTCAAGAGGACGCTGTTCCTCGGCACCAGGTGGGGCGACGAGAACGCGAAAATGATTCCCGCCCCGGGCGATCCCTTCTACCTCACGTACTCCTACGCCCCCATGAACGTCGGCGTTGCTCCGCCCCCGGAAGAACCTCCGCCCCCGCCCCAGACGGCTTCAGGAGAGCCGATGCCGCCGGTCACCGGACCGCTGCTACCGGTTTCGCCGCCGCCGACGATGCCGGGCGCGGCTGCGCCGGTGTCGACGGCGTCGCAGATCTTCGCGGGCCCCTACGGCCCAGGATCGGCGGCACCGCCCGCGCCGGCGGCATCGCCGACCAACACACCACCCACACCTGAAGGGGGTGGCTGATGCTGACGCGCTTTGTCCGCAACCAGCTGATCGTCTTCACGATCGCCTCGATCGTGGGTGTGGGCGTCATGTTGTTCACCTACATGCAGGTGCCGACGCTGCTGAACCTCGGGCGTATCAACGTGACGATGAATCTGCCTGCGGCGGGCGGCCTGTACAAGTTCTCCAATGTGACGTACCGGGGGGTGCAAATTGGCAAGGTCACTGACGTCAAGCTGACCGGTAATGGTGCCGAAGCCACTTTGACACTCGAAACATCGCCGAAGATTCCCGCTGATCTCGAGGCTGACGTCCGCAGCGTCTCTGCCGTGGGCGAGCAGTACGTCGACCTGCGTCCACGCACCGATTCGGGCCCCTACCTCAAAGACGGCTCCGTGATCACCCAAGAAAACACGTCGATCCCGCAGGCGGTCGGTCCGGTGTTGGATCAGCTCAACTCGTTGGTGGGCAGCATTCCAAAGGACAGGATCTCGGACCTGCTCGACGAGACCTTCAAGGCATTCAACGGGGCGGGCCCCGACTTCCAGTCGTTGGTCGACTCGGCTTCCACGGTGACCAAGGACGCCAACGGCGTCTCGGACCAGTTCAAGGCGTTGGTCGACGACAGCGGGCCACTGTTGGAATCCCAGGCCGAAACGACTGAGGCGATCCGGACGTGGGCGCGCAGCCTGGCCGGAGTAACACAGCAGCTCGCACAGGACGACCCGCAAATCCGCGCGATACTGCAAAAGGGACCGGGATTCGCCCAAGAAGTCACTCAGCTGCTGAACCAGGTGAAGCCGACGCTGCCGATCATGCTCGCGAACCTCACCACGGTGGGCCAGGTGCTCCTCACCTACAACCCGGCCATCGAACAGGTGTTGGTGGTCCTTCCGGCCGCGCTCTCGATGGAGCAGGCCTTCGGCATCCCGAAGAACAACGTCAACGGTTTGCCGCTCGGTGATTTCGCGTTGACCATCGGTGACCCCCCGTCATGCACCGTTGGCTATCTACCGCCGTCGTCGTGGCGATCACCGGAGGATGCGTCGATCATCGACACCCCTGACGGGCTGTATTGCAAACTGCCGCAGGATTCCCCCATCAACGTGCGTGGGGCACGCAACTACCCGTGCATTGAGCACCCGGGGAAACGCGCGCCAACGGTCGAACTCTGCAACGACCCCAGGGGATTCATCCCGACAGCCATCCGCGAGCACTCCTTGGGGCCATATCCATTCGATCCGAATTTGATCTCGCAGGGCATTCCCCCTGATGACCGCACCGATTTCAACGACCGGATCCACGCGCCGACACAAGGCACGCCCCGGCCTGCTGGCGCGGTGCCCTCCGGAACACCGCCGGATGCGCCGCCCCCCGGCGCGCCCCCGCCCGGACCGGTCGCCCCCGCGGAAGTCGCGCCGGCGCCGCCCGGCAATTCGCTCAACGGTGCGCCGATACCTGCGGAGCCTGCGCCGCCTCCGCCCGACGGTTTCGCCCCGCCGCTACCCGCTGACGGCGCAGTCCCGGCGGCGCCAAGTGCCTTCAACGGCAACGCAACTGGTGGACAATCGGTGGCGATCACCCACTACGACCCACGCACGGGGAATTACATGACTCCCGACGGTCAGCTGCAGCAGGTGCAGAATCTCGCGGCGGGGGGAAGCCCGAAATCGTGGAAGGACCTGCTCCCGATCTGACGCGCGCCAGGCGACCGGCGGCACTAGGACTAGACCGTATGGGGTGGCTGGGGCCTCGCTCACAAACGGTCAGGGCGCCGACGCGGCCATCGCGCGTGAACTCGCCGGCCAGTGCTGGTCGTTAGCACTACTCGACGCTGACACCCGCAGCTGTCCAGATGAACTCTCCATAGGTGTTGTCAGCAAGCATCTGGGAGTGACCCGCGAAAGCTCTATGAGCGCGGTCACGACGACGGTCGTGGCCGCCGCTTCACCCTGCCCCATTGACAAAACGCCTCCCATATCAGAGCTTGTCGAGCCGGATGGGCAGTTCGATTTGGAGGGACTTGTTGATGCCGCAGGAACCCGACGCGGACATCGTGATGTTGCGGCCGCCGAGGAGGTTTGTGAAAATCGGTCGGCGTTCGTTGGACACGGGATCAATACCCCAGAAAATGATGTTCTGTGCGCCTTCGGCGAAGGTGCCGTCGGGACACGGCTCCCAGTTGGGAACGACCCGCCTGACGTTCCACACGTCACCGTCGTAAGTGATCGGAGCTGTCCAGCCCCCCGAACTCTTCACCTCACCTGTGCACTCGATGGGGCTTTTACAGGTCGTGGCAATGTCCCAGGTCTCGATAACAGTGCGCTCGTCCTTGAAGACGTCGTTGGTTCTGGCGAACTGGCCGTTGGACAGCGCTTGGTAGGCCCCGTTGAGGTTGGGGGCTTCTGCCTGCGCCGGCGGTGCGGTGCTCAGCGCTCCGACCGCGATTGATGCCGTCGCCACAACGCTTCCGATGACCTGCACTCCGCCCATGCCGCCAGCCTAATGCCGGTTGGAGTACTGCTCTCCGAAAGCGAGAATTTCGTTCTGACGCTGTGTGAGAATAGCCGGTGTGCGATCTCTCCTCGCGGCGCTCGCCGGGGCAATGACGGCCGGATTGCTGGCCTGGTCTCCACCTGCTGCCGCCGATGAATGCAACTACCCCGACTGCACACCGGGGATAGCGCCGAACATCGTGCTCGGCTCCTACTGCGACAACCCCACCTACTACGCGTTCGGTGTCACCGACTGGGGCAGGCTGGTGTTCTGCGGGTCGCCGAGAAGGTACGAACCCCGGTGGTTCCGTTCGCCGGAGATGCACGGCGTCAAAAACGAAGGAGACCTCTGCGGCGCGCTGGACGGCGAGGTCGCCCAAGCGCCCGACGGTCTCTTCCTCACGTGTAACGCCCGTAACGGGGCGAGCCGGTGGGAGCGCGGCGACCTCTAGTGGCTCACTGCGCCGGGGTGAACCTGACGTTGATCTCGGTCAACCCCCGCAAGATGAACGTCGGCTCGTAGTTGTACGCGCGCGCGTCGGCAGGTCCGTGCTTCTCATCGTCGATTGAGATGTCGGCCAGCCGGTCGAGAATCCGTTCGATGCTGACCCTGCCCTCGACGCGGGCCAGCGGCGCGCCGGGGCAGGAGTGGATGCCGCGGCTGAACGCGATGTGCTCGCGCACGTTCTTGCGATCAAGCGAGAACTCGTGCGGGTTGTCGAAGCGATTTGGGTCCCTGTTGGCCGCTCCCGGGCTGACCATCACCGTCGTGCCAGCAGGAACTGCGGTGTCGCCCAGCGCCGTTGACTTGCGCGCCATCCGGAACACGCTCTTGACCGGGCTGTCCATCCGCAGGCACTCCTCGATGAACACCGGGATGAGGCTGCGGTCATCGCGCAGCTGTTGCTGAATGTCTGGCCGGTCACCGAGCACCCGAATCGCGGCGCTCAGCAACTTGGCGGTGGTCTCCTGGCCTGCGCCGAACAGGAAGGTGGCGGTGCGGACCACGTCGACCACCTCAGGCGTCGACCCGTCCGGGTAGAGCGCGGTGGCCAGGCCGGTGAGCACGTCGTCGCGGGGGTTCTCGCGGCGGTCCTCGATGTAATGGGAGAATTTCTCGTCGGCCCATTCCAGCGGATTGGCCGCGATCGGTTCGTGGTCGAGCCCGCCGATGCTGGTGCCGGGCCGCTGGGCGCCGAACGCCTCGCGAAACTCTTCGTGGTCTGCTTCGGGGACACCCAGCAGGTCGGCCACCACCAACAGTGAGAATGGCCGGGCGTAGGCGGCGAGGAACTCGCACTTGCCGTCGGCGATGAACTCGTCGATGTGGCGGTCGGCCAGCCGCCACATGAAGTCCTCGTTCTCCTTGAGCCGCTTAGGGGTCAGCAGCCGGCTCAGCAGTGAACGCGCATCGGTGTGGTACGGCGGGTCCATCGTGACCATGTGCTCGTACATCGGGATCTCAGCGCGATGCTCCACGAGCTGTGCGCAGATGTCGTCGCCCTCGGGGGTGAACGGGATCGGGGTGAACGGCCCCGCCACGGCGACGCAGGATGAGTAGTTCTCGGTGTCCTTGTATACCGCGTTGGCCGATTCCCAGCCGGTGACGGCCAGCACCCCGTTGCTGATGGGGCAGCCCGTCGCACCCTTGGTCCGCAGATGGTCGAAATACGGGTGCGGGTCGGGCACGAGAGACGGGTCGGTGAAGTAATCCACCGAATCAAAGTCTGTGGTCATGTGCTGTGTGCCTTCCGGGCCGGAACGGTGATCGTCGTCGAATGACGCAAATATGCTGAGCACCTGCTTAGCATGGCGCTAAGGTCAGGGTCAAGGCGACAAGCCCGGTCGCGGCTACCATCGGCGTTTCGGGCGGTCAACCTGCGGGTTGGCAGTGAGGAAGGCGAAGAACTCAGATGGCTTCGGAGCGCAGGATCGGAGCGCCGGACGCGAAGAATCGCACCGTGCTGCTCGACGCCGCCGAGCGGTTGATGCTCGAAGAGGGCTACGGCGCGGTGACGTCGCGGCGCGTTGCGGAGAAGGCGGGGCTGAAGCCGCAGTTGGTGCACTACTACTTCCGGACGATGGGAGACCTCTACCTGGCCGTGTTTCGCAGGCGAGCCGACCAGGGGCTGCAGGCGCAGGCCCTGGCGTTGGAGTCGGCGCAACCGCTGTGGGCGCTGTGGCGATACAGCTCGGATCCAAGGATCACGGCGTTCACCGTCGAGTTCATGGCGTTGGCCAGTCACCGAGACGAGTTGAGGGCCGAGTTCGCGCGCTACGGCGAATTGTTCCGCCAGAGAGAACGTCAGGTGCTGGCCGAGACGCTGCAGCGTTACGGCATCGACGCGACCGACGTGCCGCCCGTCGTGTGGGCGGTGTTTGCGACGAGCCTTTCCCGCATCCTCGTCATGGAGACGGCCCTGGGCATGTCGACGGGGCACGCCGAGACGCTGGAGTTCGTCGAGACCTGGCTGCGGCAGCTCGAGGGGGAGCCGGCCGAGGCTGCGGCGACTGTGGCGACCGCACAGAGCTGACCCCCTCACCAGGGGCGGATCGAGCAGAGCGCTCCCTTGGGCCCCTGCGCCGTCTTGACGACCACGCCGTCGACCGCGAGCACGCAATGGAAGTTCGGCTTCGCCGTGGAATCTGACGCGGTGGTGGCGATCACCATCGCCCACGAATCCGGGTTGGCCAGATACACGTCGAGGTTCCACTTCTGGTCGGGTCCGACCTGGGCCTCCACGTTGGGGCTGAAGAGATACGGATTGTGGCTGTATTCCGCCCAGTTCGGCGGGTCGGTGTCGCGGTAGTAGATCTCGCCGTTTCCGTAGGGCTGCTCCGTCCAGATCGTGTACTGAACGTGGCGCAGCGGCGGGGGAGGCGGATCTGCGGGATCGGCACGCACCACCGAGTTGGGAACCGCAATTGCGGCCGCCATCAGCATCGTGAAAACTGCTATTCCGCTGAGCACCCGGGCGCGCAGCGTCGCACAGCCTGCCGGAAACATCATTTCCGGATTTTAGAACAAGATTTCCGCGAGGAATAGCGAATCATCCAACCGACGGTATCCGGCACGGGCAATCAATACAGCTAGATCGCCAGGATCGTCACTGGGAGGCCGTGCGCGAGTGCACACAACCCGCGGACTCGGGGTCGCCGACCTCCCACGCGACCGGCAGTGAGACAGAGCCCCAGCAGGTCTCCTGGACAAGGTCCATCTGGTCGTCGTAGGTTCCGCTGTCGGGCGCCGCTAGAGCAACGGTGCCACCCGCGAAGCCGCCGAAGCCGGCCAGGCAGATTGCAAAAACGGAGAATGTAAGCAGCTTTTTGATGGTGTTCATGGCCTTCCCTTTCGATGGGTGTCGCCTCGATCGGCGTCACTACATCGGAAGCTTCGGCGGATCTCCGCGTATCGGACCAAGTAGTCCGGCACTCGTTTTCATCACGAAATCGCGGTCGGCCTATACCTGGTGGCGCGAAGTGGTACTCGCTCAGTACAGGTAGATCGCCAGGATCGTCACCCAAAGTACGACCAGCCAGCCGTCGGTGGTGACCTTCAGCCATCGCGGCGCGGTGCGGACCTCCATGAAGTACCGAATGATCATCCGCCCCTTGACGAAGCCGAGCAGCATGACGGCGACGGTGATCGGCACGCTGGCCACCGCCTGCCCGCCGGAATGGCCCGGCGCCAGCCACCAGGAAATCACCGTGATGGCCGACAGGATGAGCCATACGTAGGTGGCGGTTCTGGCGGATCGGGCCGCTGGCGCCACGGTCGCGGTCACTTGCTCACCTCATCACGTACAAGAGTCCGAAGATGACAATCCAGAGCAGGTCGACCATGTGCCAGTAGGTGGCCCCGGACTCGACCATCGAGACGCGGCGCTTGCGCGGGTTGCGCAGTTCGCGTACCACGATCCCTAGGATCAGAAGGCCGAGCCCGACGTGGAACAGGTGCACGCCGGTGAGCATGTAATAGAACAAAAAGAACTCGTTGGCCGGCATGGTGTGGCCCGCAGCGATTTCCGCCGACCACTCGTAGGCCTTGATCGCGATGAACAACACCCCGCAGGCGCCACCCAGATAGGTCAGCCGAACCGCCCCCTGGTAATCGCCGGACCGTGCCGTCGCCACGCTGCGGACGATGAACCACGAACTAGTAAGCAGTACAAGGGTATTGACCACACCGATGGTGAGGTTCAGGTGCTGCTGGGACTGCAGGAACAGCTCGGGCGCCATCGCACGATGCACCATGAAGATGATGAAGTAGGCGCCGAAGAAGACGAAGTCGCCGAGGACCATCACCCACATGGCGATGTCGCCCGGCAAGTGCGCCGTGCGTCCCGTCGATTCTGCGGGAACCGCGATATCCACGTCGGTCACGGCAGCGGCGCTTCGTCGCCGGGCTGGAGTTCGTTCGCCTTCTTCAGTAGGACGATCAGGCACGAGATCCAGATGCCGAAGATGACGGTGCCCTCCCAGAAGGCGATCGACCCGTTCCATGCGAACGGCCCTGCCTTGGAGATGAAGACCGGGATAGCCATGACTTCGGTGACGATCTGCCAAACGGTGACGTAGGCGAACCATTTCGGAAAGATCTGGTTGCGGTCGTACAGGATCGCGATCGCAAACGCGATCCACGCGGTGGTGAAGCAGCCGAGCGATCCGACGTAGGACAGCAGCCCGAGGTCATAGAGGAGGGCCATCAGCTGCGGGTCGCGGTCGGGACGGTAGACGGCGACCAGAAAGCAGAACGCGACAAGTAGGCAGCCCGGAAGTGCGCCGATGGCAAGGGAACCCATATACGCATAGCCCAGCACCGAACCGACCGTCATGCGCTTGATGTGGTACATGACGATGCCGTTGGCCACCCCTGCGCCGCCGACGATGAGGACCAGGATGCCGAAGCCGATCTTGATCGTTGTGGAGTGCTGGTGGAAGAAGTCCACCATCTGATCGGTCGTGACATCGGGCCGCGGCGGCGGCATTACCCGCGCCAGCGCGAAGAAGATGACGCCGAAGGCCGTGTAGAACGCGGGCACGATCCAGAACACGAGCCAGACGTCGCGCTTGCCCGCGTGCGGCGGCCGCTGCGCGTCAATGGGTCCGGTGGACTCCTCGGTGACCGCGCTGCTCACGCAGAAACCTTTTCGTCGGCGGCCTGCCGATGGAGCACGCCCCTCAGCACAAAGAACATCACGAGCACGAACAGTGCGAATGAACCGTTGCGCAGCCAGAACGATACGGCGCCGTCCCATGCCAACGGGCCGGACATGAAGATGGCCGCGCCGACAGCAGGAGCCATGGCAAGCCCGGTCGCCAGTGAGTAGTAACCGACCCACCGCGGAAAGACGCGATTCGGCCCGTCGTCGAAACCGATGGCGACAGCCAAGATCAGGTTCATCGCGACGAGCGCCCCGACGGGGGCGATGAAGATGATCCAGGCCATGTCGTTGAGCAACATCACGAGTTCGGGGTTGCGGCCCGGCCGGAAGGTGGCGACGAGGAAGAAGATGTCGGCGAGTGCGAACAGGGTCGCGCCACTGACGGCTGCGGTCAGATAGCAGTACGCGAAGACGTGGCTCTGTGTCGCCATCCGCTTCATCTGGACCACGATCACCATGAACAGCGGCAGCAGCATCATGCCGCAGATGTTGAAGGTGATCATGGAGAACCAGATCATGCCCCTGTTGTCTGCATAGAACGCCGCGACCTGATCGGCGCTCATCTGCGGGGACATCGGCGGGAAGAAGCCGGGAAACGCCAGAAACGCGACCAGGAGCACAGCGCCGAAGACCGGTACGGTCCACAGGCTGATCAGTTGCGTCTTGACGTTCGCCGTCTTCGGCTGGTCTTCGGCTTCGGCAAGAATCTGCATAGCCCTCCTTCGAGCTGACTAGCCGATCGGCTACCCAGTCGACAGTAGCCGATAGGCAAACGCCGATCAACGGTTGTTCGGCACGGCCCAGAACGCTCGCATCGAGGTGATCCGGGCCTGGTCATCGAATGTCATAACGTCGATCCCGTCGATCCGGGTCGCGACTTCGCCGGCGATGACGGTCAGCCGCGCCAGGAACGCAGCCTCATTGCCGTTGACGTGCATCGACAGCAGTTCGACTGTGCGGTCCTGCTTTTCGACGCCGCGATACAGATCGCGGATCTCGTCGTGACCGCGTCGCACACCGGTTCCGACCGGGTCTTCCACCGTGGCGTCCGATGTGTAGAGCGCCGTCAGCTCGTCGGCGCTGCCCATGCCGAGCAGCTCGACGTACCGGTTGACGGTGTCGGCGACGGTCGGCGTGGCCACGGCCGATGTAGCGCCGGTCAGACCGACAGGATCGTCGCCGACGCCGTGCCCGGCGCGCCGTAGACCTGGGCCAGACCGACCTTCGGTTCGCCCGGCACCTGGCGATCGCCTGCCTCACCACGCAGCTGGCGTACCAGCTCGTGCACCTGCCGCAGACCGGAGGCGCCGATCGGCTCGCCGTTGGCGATCAACCCGCCGTCGGTGTTGACGGGCATCGTGCCACTGATCTCGGTGGCGCCGTCGGCGAGCAGCTTGTCCTGTTCGCCGTCTGCGCACAGCCCGGTCTCGGCCATGTGGATAACCTCGGCACCCGCGTCGGTGTCCTGTAGCTGAGCCACGTCGACGTCCTCGGGCCCGATGCTCGCCGCCTCGTAGGCGGCCTTGGCTGCATACACGGTCGGTGACGCGTCCTCGTCGAGGGGGGCGAACGTCGCGTGCACCTCGTAGGCGCCGAAGGTGCGCGTCCGGATCTCGGTGGCCTTCACATACACCGGCTTCTTGGTGAAGCGGTGGGCAATATCGCCGCGGCACATGATCACCGCAGCCGCGCCTTCGTCGGGCGTGCAGAACATGTACTGGGTCAGCGGGTAGTTCAGCACCGGCGAGTGGAGAATTTCTTCTTCAGAAATCGGCTTGCGGCGGAACGCATTCGGATTTCTCTCTCCGTTGCGAAAGTTCTTGGCGGCGACCTTGGCCAGCGTCTCCTGTGAAATGCCGTGTTTGTGGAGGTAGTGATTGGCCTTCATGCCGAAGAACTTCGTGGTGACGAATTGGCCGTTCTCGGCATACCACTGAGGCAGCGCCAGCTTGGCCGGGTCGTCGGTGAACGCGCCGCGGGGATGCTTGTCCAGACCGATGGCGATGCCGATGTCGTACTTGCCGAGGCGGATGGTGTCGGCTGTCTGCGCGATGGCCGATGCAGCGGTCGCGCAGGCGTTGAAGACGTTGGTGAACGTGATCCCGGTCAGGCCGACCAGCCGCGTCACCGCGTCGGGGTTCGACACCTCGTGGCTGCCGCCGAAGCCGAACTGGATGTCGCGCCAGTCGACACCCGCGTCGTCGAGCGCGAACTGAATTGCCTCAGCGCCCATCTCCATCGCGGTCTTGTCGAACCGGCCGAAGGGATGCAACCCCACTCCGATGATGGCGACGTCGTTCGTCACAGCTGTTCCTCTCTAGAGCGGCTGGAAGGCGAAGGTGACGAGTTCGTTGCCGTCGTCGTCGGTGGTGAACGGAATCATGGTCAGCTCGACGTCCATGCCGAACTGGAGTTTCTCCGGATCATTCTCGGTGAGCCTGCCCTCGACGCGGATGACGTCATCGAGTTGAACGAGCCCTACGCCGAACGGCACGAAGTCCTTGCCCGTGGGGCCTTTGTAGGGCGCGCCAGGCGGAAAGCCCTGCGTCGTCCACGCGACCAGGGTGCCGCGACGGGGAAGGTCCACGTTGGACATCTCGCCGGCACTGCATCTTGGGCAGCGCTGCTGCACGGGGAACGTGGTGGCGCCGCACGCCCCGCAGCGGCTACCGATCAGCTGCGGGTTCTCGTCGGGCCAGGTAGAGATCTCGGGCGCGAGCGCCTTCTGGGGTGTCGACACCCCGCCGACACTAATCGGAAATGACATTCTCGTCTAGAGAGAACACGCGGTCCACGGCCCGCCAATCGGCTAGTCTTCCCCGCGTGGATGCCGACAACGTGCAGATCACCGAGCTGCTCCTTCGCTATGCCACCGGAATCGACTCAAAAAACTGGCCGCTGTTCCGCAGCTGCTGGGCCGACGAGATCGACGCCGACTACGGCGAGCTCGGGACATTCGCGGACCCCGGCGCGTTGACCGAACTCTTCGCCCAGATCCACGGCCCGATGGGACCGACTTATCACCG
Organism: Mycobacterium sp.; assembly: GCF_032159775.1. Lineage (GTDB taxonomy): Bacteria > Actinomycetota > Actinomycetes > Mycobacteriales > Mycobacteriaceae > Mycobacterium. The sequence continues at coordinate 27,737 of NZ_JAVHWK010000053.1, read as the reverse complement.
GCTGTCGAACTTCGCCATAGACGTCGACGGCGACATTGCGACGGCGCGGACCTACGTGCACGCCGTACTGATGGTGACGCCCGATGACAACGGCCCATGGGTCGATGCCATCGGCCACTACGACGACGAGTTGGTGCGCGGGCCCGACGGATGGCGGATTCGTCAAAGGACGGCTCGAACCCCCCGAATACTGACAGGAGGCGGCGGCTCGTGACGACCGGCGAGTTCGCGCAACGCTACGGTCCGTGGGCTGTCATCGCAGGCGCCTCCGAGGGAGTCGGCGCCAGTCTGGCCGACCAATTGGCCTCGCGCGGACTCCATCTCCTGCTGATCGCACGCAATGAAGCGAAGCTGAAACGGCTCGCGGCCGATGTGCGCGAGCGCCACCGCGTCGAGGTGCGCCCCGCGGTACTGGACCTGACGGTGTCGGACGTCTCAGAACGCGTGGCCAAAGCCGCGGATGGCCTCGAAGTCGGGCTCGTCATCTATAACGCCGGCGCGGCGAACCGGACGGTGGAGTTTCTCGACGAATCGTTCGACGACTCGCTGCAACAGATCAAGCTCGCATGTATCGGGCCGGTCGCGCTTGCACGGCATTTCGCCCCCGCGATGCGCGACCGCGGGCGCGGCGGCATCGTGTTGGTGGGGTCGCTGGCCTGCCTGTCCGGAGCCTCGCTGCTCGCCGTGTACTCCGCGGTGAAGGCGTTCAACGTCAACTTCGCCGAAGGTCTGTGGGCCGAACTGCGCCCCCACGGGGTCGACGTGTGCTGCACACCGCTCGGCATGACTTATACCGAAGCCTTCCAGCGGATGGGAGTCCCCTTCGACCCCGACACCATGATGCTCTCCGAGGACGCGGCCCGGGAGATCATCGAGAATATCGCGAATGGCCCGACTTACCCTGTGGGAGAAAGCAACCGGAAGATGGCTTCGATGATTTGGACTGCCGATCGCCGCACCCTTGTCGAGCTCACCAGCGCCGCCTCTCGTGATTTCGCCGCCAGGCAGGGGACTGCGAGCTGATGCGCGCGGTGGTGCTTCGCGACGGGGAGCTGCACGTGCGCGAGACGGCCGACCCGGTGCCTGGTAACGGCGAACTGCTGATCAAGCCGCTGAGTGCGGCGATCTGCGCGTCCGATGTGCACTACATGGACCATCCGGACTCGGCTGACCGCTTCGTGTGGGATTCCGACCGTGACACGGTCATGGGCCACGAGTTCATCGGTGAGGTCGTCGGCCACGGTCCGGACTGCTCGGGCGACATCCCGATCGGCGCGCGCGTCACCAGCCTGCCGATCATGATCCGGCACGGCGAGCAGCCACTCGTGATCGGGCACAATCCGGATGCACCAGGTGCGTTCGGTGAGCTGATGCTCGTGTCGGAGGTGATGGCACGGCAGGTACCCGACGACGTCCCGAATGACTCCGTCGCGGTGGTGGACGCTTTCGCGGTGGGCGAGTTCTACGTTCGCTGTTCGGGGATCAAGCCTGGCGAGCTGCCTCTGGTCATCGGCGCGGGAGCGATCGGCCTGTCGACCGTGGCCGCCCTGACCGCGCGCGGCGTGGCCCCGATCGTGGTGTCGGACTACAGCGAAGACCGGCTCGCGTGCGCCAAGAAGTTCGGGGCCGATATTCTCGTCGACCCGTCGTCGCGTGACCCGTACGAGGTCTGGCGAGACACGTTTCGCATCAACAACTTCCAGACGACCCAGGTTATCTTCGAATGTGTCGGACGCAACGGCCTGCTGCAGAGCATCGTCGAGCAATGTGAGTTCATGGCGCGGGTTTATTCCGCGGGTGGGTGGTACGACGCAGGCACGATCGACTGCACCGCTGCTACGCACAAAGGCATGACGATGCAGTTCGGCGGCGGACCGCATCCGCAGGACTGGTACGGCACGCTGGACGCGGTTTCTCAGGGTCGGCTGGATCCGTCTCCGAGCATCGGCAGGATCATCGGGCTCGACGATGTGCCTGACGCCATCGATCAGGTGCGACAAGGCCAGGGCCCACCGCGCATCATCGTGCATCCGAGCGCCTCGTGACTGTGGTGCCCGGCCCGGTTCGCCAGATGGGTTACGTGGTAGCCGATCTGGACCAGCAAGCCGCTCTGTGCACCGCGGCGGTCATCGAGATCTCCAAACTTTCCGAGGCGGCGGCTGCGAACGCGGTAGTCATCCACGACGCCGCGGCCGAGAGGTACGGCACCAGCCCGGTTCGCAACCTCCCCGGATGAGCCGGCCCGCTATTTGTCGCGCTTCATCACCTTGTCCGCGGCGGTCCAGTGCTCGTCGGAGACCCACAACCGCGCAAAGGCAGAGACCGCCTCGGTGGTGGGGACGCCGCGCATCACGCGCTTGATCTCGCCCGCAGGCCGGTGGGCCAAAGCCTTGGCGATGGTCCGCGACTCGCCGGCGAAGGACGCGCGCGGGATCAGATGATCGACCAGCCCGCTGCGCTGCGCCTCCTGCGCGGTCAGGATCATGCCCGTGCCCGCAAGAAGGAGTGCCTTGCCGAAGCCGACCAACGCGGCGAGCCGCTCTGCGCCGCCCCACGCGGGCATGATCTCGAGTGCCGCCTGGTTGAAACCGATCCTGATGTCGTCGGCGGCCAGTCGGATGTCGGCCGCCACTGCCACCTCTGCGCCACCCCCGAGTGCGTGCCCGTTGAGTGCCGCGACGGTCGGGCCGGTGAAGCCGGCGATGCGGTCGCAGATCGAGCGCATGCGCCACGCCATCGCGCCCGCGTCGCGTTCTGTGCGCAGCGCGCTGAGCTCCTTGAGATCGCCGCCCGACACGAATGCCCGGTCGCCTGCGCCGGTGATGACAAGAGCGGCAGCACCCTGCGCCCCGTCGAGTGCCTTGTCGAACTGGTCCATCGTCTCCAGCGAGATGGCGTTGCGGGCGTGCGGGCGGTCGATGGTGATGACCGCCAAACCCTCGTCCATCTCCAGGTCGACCATCGGGCGTTCTCCGTCTGCGGTATTGGCATTCTCTCTAGCGGAGAATAGCATCACGACCGAACGGAGGTGCCGCAGCGCGCGATGCGAAAAGTCCCTGTAAAGCTGACGAAACGCTACGAAGACGAAGGGTGGTGGCGGCCCGAGACACTCGGTGATCTGATCGCCGACGGCCTTGCCGCCAACCCGGCCACCGGCTTCTGGGTGCACTCGGCGGTTCGGCCCTACGAGGGCACCTTCGCCGATGTCGAGTTGGCTGCCCGCCGTCTTGCCGCCGGTCTGCGCGCGCGTGGTGTCGGGCCGGGCGACGCCGTCGCGATTCAGCTGCCGAATTGGGTGGAGGCGGCGGTGGCGTTCTGGGCCTCTGCGTTCCTCGGTGCGGTCGTGGTGCCGATTGTGCACTTCTACGGACGCAGGGAACTGAGCCACATCATCCCCGCAGCGCGGCCGAAGGTGTTCATCACCGCCGAGGAGTTCGGCCGGATGAAGTATCAGCCGGACCTGTGCACGGACGTGCCGATTGTCGGCCTTGTCGGGGCCGACGTGGCGGCGCGCGAGGAGCACGAGCACCGCTTCGACGACCTGCTGGCCGATGAGCCCCTGGCAGGCACCATCGCCGCCGACCCGGCCAGCCCGGCACTGATCGCGTTCACCTCCGGCACGACGAGCAAGCCGAAGGGCGTCATCCACAGTCATCAGACGCTCAGCTTCGAAACCCGCCAGCTGCTGGCCAACTACACGCCCGACCGCGGCAGACAGCTGACGGCCACACCGGTCGGGCACTTCATCGGGATGCTCGGCGCGTTCCTGATTCCCGTTCTGGAAGGCGCATCGATCGATCTGTGCGACGTGTGGGACCCCGGCAGGGTGCTCGAGTTGATCGACAGTGATGGCCTGTCGATCGGCGGCGGGCCGCCGTACTTCGTCACCAGCCTGCTCGACCATCCCGACTGCACTCCCGAGCACATGTCGCGTTTCAAAACCGTCGGCCTCGGCGGATCCACCGTCTCGCCAACCGTCACCCGCCGATTGGCCGACATGGGCATCTTCGTGTTCCGCTCCTACGGCAGTTCCGAGCATCCGTCGATCACCGGATCGAGTCGGGATGCACCCGAGGACAAGCGACTGTTCACCGACGGCGATGTCCGGCCCGGCGTCGAGATCCGGCTCGGTCCGGACGGCGAGATCTTCAGCCGCGGACCCGATCTGTGCCTCGGCTACACGGACGACGCGCTGACGGAGCAGGCCTTCGACGCCGACGGCTGGTATCGCACGGGCGATGTAGGTGTCCTCGACGACGACGGGTACCTGACCATCACCGACCGCAAGGCCGACGTCATCATCCGCGGCGGTGAGAACATCTCTGCGCTCGAGGTGGAAGAGGTGCTGCTGGGGATGCCGGCAGTGGCCGAGGCCGTGGTGGTTGCGACGCCAGACGACCGGCTCGGGGAGCGGACGGCCGCGGTGCTGCGACTGCGGGAGGGCCACGATATGCCGACCCTCGACGAGGTGCGCGACCACTTCAAGTCGGCGGAGATCGCGATCCAGAAATGGCCCGAGGAACTGCACCGGGTAGACGACTTTCCGCGCACCGCGAGTGGCAAGGTGCAGAAGTTTCTCGTTCGCCAGAGCATTCGTGGCTGAGCAGACGAGCACATTGCATTGAGCAGGTTGTGAGAATAGGATTCTCCCAAGACGATAAGGAGTGTTTCATGGGGCAGCTTTCGCATCGCGTTGACATCCCGTTTCCGCTGTTCGACGCGGACAACCACCTGTACGAGCCGCCGGAGGCGATGACCAAGTACCTCCCGAAGGAGTACAAGGACGTCGTCCAGTACGTGGAGATCAACGGCCGCACCAAGATCGCGTTGAACGGCCACATCAGCAACTACATTCCGAATCCGACCTTCTCGGTGGTTGCCAAACCCGGCGCCTGGGAGGAGTACTTCAAGTTCGGTAATCCCGACGGCAAGAGCAAGCGCGAACTGTTCGGTGAGCCGATGAGGGCCATCCCGGCGTTCTTCGAACCTGCTCCGCGGCTGGAGAAGATGAACGAGCTGGGGCTCGACCGCTCGCTGATGTTTCCAACCCTGGCCAGCCTGATCGAGGAGCGACTCAGCGACGACCCGGTCGCGATTCACGTCATCATTCATTCGCTCAACCAGTGGCTCGACGAGGTGTGGGGCTTCAACTACCAGAATCGGATCTTCACCACCCCGGTGATCACGCTGCCGATCGTCGAGAAGGCGATCGAGGAGCTGGAGTGGGCGGTCAAGCGTGGCGCTCGCGCGATCCTGATCCGCCCGGCCCCGGTGCCCGGTTTCCGCGGCCCACGGTCGTTCGCGCTGCCCGAATTCGATCCGTTCTGGGAGCGGTGTGTGGAGTACGACGTGTTCGTCGGCATGCATTCCAGCGACAGCGGCTACTCCCGCTACACGTCCGAGTGGGATGGCGGCGCCCAGGAGATGCTGCCGTTCCAGACCAATGCCATGTCGATCCTCAACGAGTGGCGCCCGATCCAGGACGCGGTCGCCTCCTGGGTGATCCACGGCGCGCTGTTCCGGTTCCCGAAGCTGAAGGTGGGCATCGTCGAGGCCGGCTCGAAATGGATGTTCCCGCTGCTGGACTCCATGGCCGAGGTCTACAAGAAGGCGCCGGAGGCGTTCCCCGGCAACCCGATGGAGGAGATCAAGAACCGCATCTTCGTCAGCCCGTTCTACGAGGAGGGCATCGACGATCTGATCAATCTGATTGGTGTGGACCAGGTGCTGTACGGATCCGACTGGCCGCATCCAGAGGGGCTGGCGGAGCCGACCCACTACGTGACGGCGCTCGAGCACCTCTCCATGGAGGATCAGGCGAAGATCATGGGCGGCAACCTGGGCCGGCTCGTCACGGTGTGACGTACACGTACACCCGACGCTGGGAGACCATCCCCGAGATGGTCTTGAGTGCGGCGGACCGTTTCGGCGATGCAGAGGCGGTCGTCGACGGCCCGCTTCGGTTGTCCTACACCCAGGTTGTCGACCGAATACGCTGCGCCGCAGGGGCGTTCAAGGACCTGGGGATCAACAAGGGTGAGCGGGTCGCGCTCTGGGCGCCGAACTCCGCGGAGTGGATGATCGCCGCGTTCGGTCTGCTGACCGCGGGCGGCGTGCTCGTTCCGGTCAACACGCGGTTCAAGTCGTCAGAAGCCGACGACATCATCGGCCGCAGCGGCGCCAAGGCGGTGCTGACCCAGCAGGGTTTCCTCGGTCAGGAATACACCGCGCCTGCGAACGTGCCGGTGATCGATGTGAAGTCCGGTTTCCTCGCCAGCGGTTCGCCTTTCGCGAACGACGTGAGCGGCACGGACATCTCGGACATCATCTACACATCGGGCACCACCGGCAGACCCAAGGGTGTGATGATGAATCATGGGCAGAATCTCCGCCTGTACGCAGAGTGGTGTGAGCTAGCTGACCTGCGCGAGGGCGACCGCTACCTGATGATCAACCCGTACTTCCACACCTTCGGGTTCAAGGCGGGTCTGATCTCCTCTTTCATCCGCGGTGCGACCATGGTTCCGGTTCCGGTGTTCGACATCGATGAGGTGGTGGAACTCATTGAGGCCGAACAGATCACGATGCTTCCCGGGCCGCCCACGTTGTATCACTCGTTGCTGGCGGTCGAGGACAAGAGCAAGCTGAAGACGCTGCGTGCCGGGGTGACCGGATCGGCGGACATTCCGGTCGAGCTGATCCGGCGGGTGCACGACGAGCTGCCCTTCCAGACGTTGGCGACCGGCTACGGCCTGACCGAAGCGGGCACCGTGACGCTGTCGCGGCCGGGCGATTCGTTCGCCGACATCGCCACCACCGCGGGCGTGCCGTGCGACGGGGTAGAGGTTCGCATCGCCGAGGACAGCGAGGTGCTCGTCCGCGGCTACAGCGTCATGCAGGGCTACCTCGACGATCCGGTCGCGACGGCTGACGCGATCGACGACGACGGTTGGTTGCACACCGGCGACCTCGGCAGGTTCAACGACGACGGCAGGCTGTTGATCGTGGGGCGAAAGAAGGACATGTTCATCGTCGGCGGCTTCAACGCGTACCCCGCCGAAATCGAGGGCTTTCTGCTGGAGCATCCCGCCGTCGCGCAGGCGGCGGTCATCGGTGTGCCCGACGACCGCATGGGACAGGTCGGCAAGGCATTCGTCGTGCTCAAGGGCGGTCAAGAGGACTTGTTGACTGCCGAAGACGTGGTGTCATGGAGCAGGGATCGGATGGCTGGTTTCAAGGTGCCGCGGTACGTAGAGTTTCTGGACGAGCTACCGCTGAATGCGACAGGCAAAGTGATGAAGGACCAACTGATCGAGAGTAAGCGCTAAGCGCTCGCACAGCCTGTAAATAGCATTTCCGCAGGACATGCTCAACTTCTGCAGATTTGCGCGTCATGTATCGTCGCGGCGATACCGAAAATAGAAAATGCCATTCTCATTGAGCACAGTGCTTACCGGACAGGAGGTTGCATGCGGTCCCGGAAGCAGACTCCGCCGGATTTGAAGGGCGACCACGAGGACGCCACGGCAGGAGGAACCGAATCCGTCGACGATCTCGCGGCGGAGGAGGCGGAGGCCGAAGCAGCCGAAGCCGAGGCGGTCGCCGCCGCCGCCCGTGCGCGCGCGCGGGCGCTGCGCCTACGCCGCGAGGCCGCCGAAGCCAAGGCAGCTGAGCAGGCTGAGACCACGGCGGCCCCCCAAGCAGATCCCGACGAGACCGACGGCGAAATAGGCGAAGCCGCGGAGACGCAGGACGAAACCGCTGTCGGCTTGACAGGCGAGCCTGCCCGGCGACGCGGCGGCGTGCGGATCCCGGTGCCGTCGTGGAAGGCGATTGCCGGTGCACTCACGGTCGTCGTAATCGCTGCGCTGCTGACCGCCTGCGGCTACATGTACTGGAGCCACCGTCAGGTCCAGGCCGACCAACAGCGCAGAGCCGAGTTCGAGGCAGCTGCCCGCCAAGGCGTCATCACCTTGATGTCACTGGACTACACCAAGGCCAAGGAGGACGTGCAGCGCATCATCGACAATTCGACCGGCCAGTTCAAAACTGACTTTCAGAACACCGCAGAGGACTTCATCAATGTGGCCGTCGAATCGAAGGCGATCACCGAAACCACCGTGGCAGGAACCGCCGTCGAATCGATGACCGACGACACCGCGACCGTCATCGTCGCGGCATCCTCCCGCGTCACCAACGCTGCCGGCGCGAAACAGGAACCGAGGGCTTGGCGGCTCAGCGTGAATCTGGCGCGCGACGGCGAACAGATGAAATTGGCGAAAGTCGAGTTCGTACCGTGACCGATGAGAAGGACGTCCCGGAAGTGGACGCGGCCGAGGGTGACGAGCCGGCGTCGACCGCCAAGGAGAGCGACGCCATCGAAAAGCAGAAATCGAAGGCGCCGCCGAGGCGCAGGGTCCTCGGCGGAGTCGGGCGTGGTGCCAGAAGGCACTGGGTCGCCGTGGCTTTGACGGTCGCGCTGGTCGCCGCGGCGGCGCTGACGGGGTGGATGTTCGTCTCGGTCTACCAGCAGGATCGTGGGACCGATGCCGAGGCGATGCAGTCCGCAATCCGGTCCGCATCCGACGGCACCGTGGCTCTGCTCTCGTACTCGCCGGACAGCCTCGACAAGGACTTTGCGACGGCCAAGAGCAAGCTCACCGGCAGCTTCTTGTCGTACTACACCCAGTTCACCGAGCAGATCGTCGCGCCTGCGGCGAAGCAGAAGGCCGTGAAGACGCAGGCCGCAGTCGTCCGCGCAGCCGTGTCGGAGATTCGACCGGAGAAGGCGGTGGTGCTGGTCTTCATCAACCAGACGACCCAGAGCAAGGACCGGCCCGACGCCAGCTTCATCAACAGCGCGGTGCGGGTCACCATGCAAAGGATCGACGGCGGCTGGCTCATCTCGTCCTTCGACCCGGTGTAAGCCGCGCGGGGCTGTGCTCGTCGTTGACCTAGGCGACCCGCCGACCGATTCGCAAGCCCCGACCGGGGTGGTCGTGGCGGTGGGGTCCGCCGCCGACATCGCATCACCGGCCGCCCGACCGTGGGTCGAACACGCCACCTTCACCCTGACCGAGGGCAAAGTCTCCGACCGTCGCGTCATCACCGTCGAGTCGGTCGCGGCCGCGATCACCGAACTGACCACCAGGTTTGAGATGTGGCCGCAGGCCGCGACCGTGTGCGATGACGTGTTGCGGTCGCTCGACCCCGACGCTCCAGCGCTGGCGGGGGTGATCACGGAATCGCTCGGGTACTCGACGCTGCAGTCCGGCGGCGAGTTCGCGGCGTGGTGCCGGCAGCGCGGACCCGCTTCGGCGCCGGTCATGCCGGACCCGGTGGTGGCCGAGCGGGACGGCGACTTGCTGCACATCCGGTTCAACAGGCCCGCGCGGCACAACGCCTTCTCCAACGATGCCCGTGCGGCGCTGCTCGAGGCCCTCGACATCGCCCGCCATGACCCGTCGGTCGCTGAAGTGATCCTGTCCGGCAATGGGCCATCGTTCTGCAGCGGCGGCGATCTCGCGGAGTTCGGCTCGTTGCGCGACCCGGCCAGCGCGCACGTTGCGCGCGTCCGGCACAGCCCGGCTCTGGTGCTCGACGAACTCGCCGGGAGGCTCGGACCGCGGTGCTGGGCACGGGTGCACGGCCAGGTGCTGGGCAGTGGACTGGAGATGGCCGCGTTCTGCGGCCGGGTCACGACCCACCCGGACGCGGTGCTCGGCCTGCCCGAGATGAGCCTCGGATTGATCCCCGGCGCGGGGGGTACCGTCAGCGTGGCGCGCCGCATCGGCCGTTGGCGCACGGCCTACCTGGTGTTGTCCGGTCGCACGATCGACGCGCAGACCGCACTCGACTGGGGTTTGGTAGACGCGATCGAGTCGGCACAGACCGATGCAGAATGACATGGTGGGCTCGTTAGGCATCTCCGACGCCGTGCTCGCACGTGCACAACGGATGGCCGACGGCATCCGAACGGCTGCGGCGGATCTCGGCGGCGCCCTAAGCGTCGACGCCGACGAGATACTCACCGGGCGAGCGGGACTGCTCGGGCTGACACCGGCCGGGCGGGTCTCGGCAGGCGGCTCGACGCGGCTGCTGTCCAGCCGGGACGGCTGGTGCGCGCTCACGCTCTCCCGCCCCGATGACATCGAGACAGTTCCGGCACTACTCGAACTAGCCGAGCAACCGACCGACGTGTGGACGGCAATGGCCACCTGTGTGGCGGGGCGGGACGCCGGCGAGTTCGTGGCGAGGGCACGGATGCTCGAACTGCCCGCCTCAATACTTGGCGAAGTCGGTTATGCCTCAACGCGTTTCGTTCCTGTCGGGCAGCGGGCGGCGCGGGCGGTGTCGGACCTTTTGGTCGCTGATCTCTCATCGATGTGGGCCGGCCCACTGTGCGGGCACCTACTGGCTGCGGCCGGGGCGACCGTCGTCAAGGTCGAGGGCCGCGGCAGACCCGACGGTACCCGCCGGGGAGACCCTCGATTCTTCGACTGGATGAACTCGTCGAAGTTGTCCTACGCCATCGACTTTCTCGACGATGACCTGCGCCCACTGCTGGAGGCCGCCGACGTGGTGATCGAGGGATCGCGACCTGCCGCGCTGATCCGCCGCGGCCTCGGACCCGACCAGGTGCGAGGCCGCCACGGTCGGATCTGGCTGCGCGTCACGGGTTACGGCACCGAAGGGGAGTGTGCCGACCGGGTCGCTTTCGGCGACGACGCCGCCGTTGCCGGAGGCCTCGTCGGCGCGGGCGTCGAGTTCGTCGGCGATGCCATCGCCGACCCCTTGACCGGCCTGGCTGCAACCGGCGCTGTGCTCGATTCGCTCGGGCGTGGAGGCGGCGAGATCGTGGAGATCGCCCTCGCAGAGGTGGCCGCCGACTATGCCACGTTGCCGCTCACCGTGAACTCGAAAAGCGCTCGGCCGCCTCGCATTCCGAGACTGCCGCGTGTGCCTGCACCTGACCTCGGAGCGGACAACGGGCGTGTGCGCGAGTTGGTCGAAGCCAGGCTGACCACGTGCTGATTCGCCATGCCGCTGTGCCGGACGGTCGGATCGTCGATATCCGGGTCGCGGAGCGGATCGTCGAAATCGCCGATCGGCTCGACCCCCTCGACGCCGAGCAGGTGATCGATGCCGCCGCCGGTGCAGTGCTGCCCGGGCTGCACGACCATCATCTGCATCTGCGGGCGATGGCCGCCGCACTCGATTCTCTGGTGGTCGGGCCGCCGGCCGTCCGAACGAAAGCGCAAATGGCGCAGGCCTTGAGGCTGGCCGAGCCCGGGCCGGATGGGTGGATTCGTGCCGTCGGGTACCACGCCTCGGTCGCAGGCGAGCTCGACCGCGAGCAACTCGACGCCCTCGTCGCAGACTTACCGCTACGGATCCAGCACCGCAGCGGTGCGATGTGGATCCTGAACTCGGCGGCGCTGACCCGCGTCGGGCTCAGCGATCATCCGGACGGCAGGCTGCACAGCGCCGACGACTGGGCGGACGCACTCCCGCGCCGGGCGACGGCGCTGGCCGATATCACCCGTCGGCTCGCCGGCTACGGCGTCACCGGAATCACCGATGCCACACCGGATCTCACCACCGAAGACGTAGCGTTGCTCTCGGTGGCACATAGGCGGGCGGAGATCCCGCAACGGCTGCACTTCCTTGCGCCAGGAAAGCGGATCCTGCACGACGACCGGCTCGATGTCGACGAACTCATCGATTGGGTGCGCGGTATCCACGACGACGACGTGCCGGTGGCGCTGCATTGCGTCACCCGCGCCCAACTGGTCGTCGCGCTCGCGGCCTTGCGGTCGGCGGGCGGTCATCCGCGCGACCGCATCGAGCACGCGGCCGTGGTCCCCGACGACATGGTCGCCGACCTGGCTGAGGTCGGGGTCACCGTCGTCACCCAGCCGAACTTCGTCGCCGAACGCGGCGAACACTATCTGCGCGACGTGCCGACCGGCGATCATTCTCAGCTGTGGCGGGTGGGATCGCTTCTGCGCGCGGGTATTCCGCTGGCCGCGAGCACCGATGCACCGTTCGGCGGGATGGACCCGTGGGCAGCGATGCGAGCCGCGGTTCGCCGCAGCACCGCGGGGGGAAAGGTGCTCGGACCCGACGAGCGGATCTCCGCCAGGGAGGCATTGCGTCTGTTTCTGGGGCATCCCGATCGGCCGTCTGTGCCACGCACCGTCGAGGTCGGTCAGCCGGGCGACCTCATCGTGCTGACACCGGGCGCCGACGTCGAGGCGCTGGCGTCCGATATGGTCGCCACCACCGTCATCGGGGGACGGGTCAGTTAGCGTCGGCCGGGTGTGGCGGCCGATAGAAGAGCACGAGTTGGCCGATCCCGCCCGCGAGTCCCAGGCCGGCCGCGATCAGCAGCCCCCACCAGCCATGCAGGAAGTCATAGACACCGGTGCCGGAGAACAAGACGTGATCGAGGCTGAACCGGCCCGCGCCGAGCCCGCCGAGGGCGACCGCACTGACCGCGAGAATGAGGTTGTACTCCCAGCCCTCCTTGACGATGAAGAAGCCGTTCGCGCGGTGCACAGTCCACGCCGCCACCAACATCAGCGCGACGAAACCCGCAGCGGGAATCGGGGTGAGCAGCCCGACGGCCAGGCCGAGGCCAGCCGCCATCTCGGTGGTCGCGGCGATGCGGGCGTGCAGCACGCCGGGTTTCATCCCGATGCTCTCGAACCAACCGGCGGTCCCGGCTATCCGGCCGCCACCGAAGAATTTGTTGTATCCGTGTGCCGCCATGGTGAGGCCGAGGCACACGCGCAGAATCAACAGCGCAGTGTCATAGGCATAGCCGTCCATAGCTGACAAACCTAGTTCATTGTGTAAACCACCGCGTGCAGCCCCACTACTGCGCCAGGTCGAACGCCTTCAGTACTTTCGTCGGCTGCAGCCGGACCACCACCTCGCCCGGCACGCCGTTGCGGCGGCCGTACTCGTCAGCGCGGTCGGCACCCATGTAGCGGGCGCCGGTGCGGGTGGCGATGTCGACCAGATCGACCGGATCCTCGCTGATCGTGACGGTGCCCTGCACTTGGACGAACGAATACGGCGGCCGCTCGTCGTCCACGCAGATCACCGCTCGTGAGTCACGGGCGAGTGCACGACCTTTGGCGGTGTCCTTGCCGGTGTTGAAGGCAAGAGTGCCGTCGTCGACGACGAACCAGACGGGTGCGACCAGCGGGCGGCCGTCGGATGCCGTGTAGCCGAGCTTCCCGGTCCTGGTGCCCTCGGAGATGAAAGCGATGACATCGTCGGTGAGTTCGTTCACCAAACCGAGGCTAGTCTTCGGCGTGCCGCTCGTAGTCCCAGCGTTCGAGCCGGGCCTGCAGCTCGTGTACGCCGAGCGCGGCGATCGGCGCCGCCAGGCTCAAGCAGGTCACGAGGAGGGCGTTCACGGCTGTCGTCCAATCTCTTTGGTGTGTATCTATTTGACGACAAAAGCGTACGAATCGTTCACACCGACACGCACGCGTAATTGACTACCCGTCTTGCGCGCACGAACCCGTGAGCGCTTCGAGCGCGTCGAGTCGCAGCTCACGGTAGGTCTCGCGGGCGCAGGCATTCCAGTCGTCGGTCCACCCGTCGAGCAGCGCGCCCGCCCGCAAGAGGGGGTGCAGTTCGGCTGCGAGGTCGCGGTCCGGGTCCGCCGGTTCACAATGGCCCACCAGCTGCCCGATCAGATCCACCGAGTCATGCCAGTCCACCGACACATCCGGCGCGATGGCGATCGATTGCGGCGTCACAACGATCAGCGCCTCAGCGCCGAGTGGCCGCAGCCGCCACAGGGTGGTGCGTAGCCGGGCCGTCGCCCGATCCGGCCGTGTCGTCGGCCACAGAGTCCGACACGTCCAACTGCGTGGCACTGCTCGGCGTTTCAGCGCCGCGAGCGCAACAAGACGCTGACACGAGGGTGGCAGGTCGAGCAGCTGACCGTCGCGATAGACCTCGAACCCACCCAGCATCGTGACTGTGAACTGTTCTGACATTGCGACCTGCCTTCCGCCTGATCGGGCTTCTGCAGTTGATGATGCGAAACCCGGGTCGCAGTGGCATGCGTAGTCGACTACCTGTTCCTGCGTTGCTCCGCGTAAAAGATTGCGCGTGTATATGACGCGCGGGCGCCTGGACAGTGCCGCTCAGGCTGGGCAAACTCTGCAGATCATGAGTGAGGTTGAGTCGCACCGGCCGGAAAAGGTCGAGGTGCATCGAGTCCGCAAGATGTCCGGGCGCGACCCCGACGAGACGCATCGGGCGGCGACACCGCTCGAGTTGCTCTTCGACCTCACGTTCGTGATCGGATTCGGCATCGCGGCCTCTGAGTTCGCCCACCAGCTTGCAGAAGACCACGTCGGGATGGGGTTGGCCTCCTTCGTGTTCGCGACGTTCTCCATCTGCTGGGCATGGATCAACTTCAGCTGGTTCGCGTCGGCCTACGACACCGACGACTGGATCTACCGGCTGACCACGATGCTGCAGATGGTCGGCGTCATCATCCTGGCGCTGGGCCTTCCCGCGATGTACGCCTCGATGGCCGAAGGAGAGCATGTCGACAACCGGGTGATGGTGGCCGGCTACGTGGTGATGCGAATCGCATTGGTGGCGCAGTGGTTACGCGCGGCCAGGCAGGATCCGCTGCGCCGAACGGCGTGCCTGACCTACGCCACGGTCGTCACCGTCGCGCAGATCGGCTGGATTGCGATGATCCCCGTGAGTACGTCGGTCGTCACCACATTCGTGTGGGCAGCGCTGTTGATCGCCTTCGAGATGTTCGGGCCGTGGCTGGCCGAACGACGCATGGGCGGCACGCCATGGCACGCCCATCACATCGCGGAACGCTATTCGCTGCTCACGATCATCGCGCTGGGCGAGGGTGTCGTCGGCACCGTCGCATCGCTGTCGGCCGTCGTCTCGGCGCAGGGCTGGAGCGTGGCCGCCGTCCTCGTCGCGGTGGCGGGCACGGGTCTGACGTTCGGCATGTGGTGGGTGTACTTCATCGTGCCGCAGTCGCAGCTGCTGGCTGCTCGGCGCGAGCTGTCCTTCCGGTTCGGTTATCTGCACCTTGTCGTGTTCGGGGCGATCGTGGGCACCGGCGCAGGCCTGCACGCGGCGGCCTACTACGTCGAGCACCACTCAAAGCTCGATGCGGTGGGCACCGTGCTCTCGGTGGCGATACCGGTGGCCGTCTACATCGTGGCCGTTTATCTGCTCTACGCATCGTTGGTACGCGCGCGCGACGCCTTCCACCTGCTGCTTGTCGGGCTCACCACGGCGGTGCTTGTGGTGGCGGTGATTCTGGTCGACAGGGGCATGTCGATGGCCAACGCGCTGCTAATCGTCATGCTGGCGCCTGCTGTGACGGTCGTGGGGTACGAGCTGCTCGGTTACCGGCACGCCGAGGAAGCCATCGCAGCGCGTTTAGCCGATGACGAGCCGGGTAAGTCCTCCTAGTAGCCGTCGAAGTCGCGCGGGTATGCAAGCGGCACCATTGTCTCGCGAGGGCGAGTACTGGAGTCTCCTGGTCAAGAAGCGGCCGTGGCTCATTTGAGGTCGACGAACCAACCCGCGCCTTCGGCGGCTACCTGAATGTCGGCCACGACGCAGGAGTACGCCATGCCGAAGACAACGTCACGGGGCACCGCGAAGAAGAGCGAGTTGCCGAGCACACTGCTGAAGTCGCCTGCGAAGGCGCAGCGCACCTTCGCCAAGGCGCATGATGCGGCCGTCGAGCAGTACGGCGAAGGCGAGCGGGCGTACCGTGTGGCCTACGACGCGCTGAAGCACAGCTTCGAGAAGGTGGGCGACCACTGGGAGGCGAAGGCCGAGAAAGGCCCGTCCGACACGCGAGCCCGCAGCGGTGGCCCGAATCCCTCGGGCACGTCGGCCGAAGGTGTGGACGCCAACGCCTCGAAGGCGCATCTGATGGAAATTGCACGGCGCCTCGATATTTCGGGACGCTCGACCATGACGAAAATCCAGTTGGTAAACGCGATCAAAAAGGCCAACCGGCGGGAAAGCGCCCGCAACAGGTAATCGCTAGCCCGTCGCCGCTGGCGTCGAGGGGTGGGCCTCGAATCCCTCCAGCAGATTTCGTTCGTCACGCATCTGTCTCCGCGCCTTCGTGCGGGTGATCAAGATGCCGACCGTCGCCAGCGCCCAGATCGCGTACTGGACCGTCCAGGCGAGCCGGAACGACTCGAACGAATAACCACCGACCGCCCCGATCATCAGGCCCATCGCCTGCATCACCAGCAGGGAGGCCAGGAAGCCGCCCATGTTGACCATGCCCTGGGCGGTGCCGAGCGTTGCACTCGGATTGAACGTGCGCGCGAAGTCGAAGCCGACCATCGAACCGGGTCCGCCGACCGAGATGACGATGACGAGCAGCGTCAGCAGCCAGAGTGGGGCGTCCGACGGCAGCGCCAGCACGACTGTCCAGACCGCGGCATTGCTCGCGATGATCGCCAGCACCAGCCGTGACCGCCGGTGAGGCTTGCGCCCAGTGAAGATGCCGATGACGATTCCCGAAAGGATGGCTGCGACGACCGAAAGACTCAGCAGGGTGCCTGCGACGTGAACCGAGAGCCCCTGCCCGACCGTCAGGTAGGGCAGGCCCCACATCAGCGCGAAGACGGTCACCGAGAATTGCGTGCCCATGTGGGTGAAGAATCCCAGTCTGGTCCCGGGTCGCAGCCAGACGATCTTGACGCTGACCAGGATTTCGCGCACGGAGGTCGACGGAGGCGGGGCGACCTTGCCGTTCGGGGTGTTCTTCACCAGAGCAAGCGTCAGCGCAATCGACACCACACCGAGCGCGACCACCGACAGATATGCCGCGGTCCAGCCCCGGCCAGCGAGCAGCGCCAGGAACGGCACCGCAGAGAGCACCTGTCCGAGCTGGCCGCAGATGCCGGTCAGCTGGGTCACCAACGGAACCTGGTCCGGCCTGAACCAGTGCGGCACCAGCCTCAGCACCGAGATGAATGTGACCGCGTCGCCCAGTCCCACCACCGCGCGGGCCGCGATCGCGGCGGGCAGCGACTCGGTGAACGCCAGCGTCAGCTGGCCCGCGGCCATCAGCGTGGCGCCCGAAAGTATCAGCACCTTGGAGCCGAAGCGATCGAGCAGTAGGCCCGCGGGCACCTGCGCACCCGCGTAGACGACGATCTGCAGCACGACGAACGACGACAGCACGCCGGGGCCTGCGGTGAACCGGTCCCCGGCCTCCAGGCCGGAGACGCCGAGAGTGGTGCGGTCCAGTACGGCGACGATGTAAGCCAGGAGTCCGGCGGCCCAAACGATCCAGGGACGCACGCGGAACCTCTCGAAGAAACTTGTCTGGGCAAACTTGCTCTTTCATCGTCCCGTAGCGGCGTGCCGATGCGCCAATTCATTAGCGGTGAGATCACTCACCGGGCCGCCGGGAATAGCCCGCGGCCACCCTGAAAAATTGGCTGAAACTGCACACTCGTGTAGTACTCGTTAGCTCGACTGGGCCATATCTGCAGATGGATGGGCATGGCTAACCTAACCTCGGCATTCTGACCGAACCGCTCGAAACTTCGCTCAAGATCACGCATGGCGTACTACAGTGTCGTCATGCGAGGAGGCCGCCCCCGTCGCCGTTTGGTGCGCCGCTTTGGCTGAGTACCGACTCGACGACCTTGCGCGCATCTCTGGAGTCAGCTCGCGCAACATCCGCGCGTATCGCGAACGCGGCCTGCTCGACCCGCCGCGGCGCCAGGGCCGATCGGCGTTCTACGACGACTATCACCTGTCTCAGCTGAACACCATCAATCAGTTGCTCCGCAAGGGGTTCAACAGCGCGCACATCGCCGAGTTTTTCGCCCGTATGCGCGAAGGCCACGACTTGGCGGCCATCCTCGGCGTCCAGCAGGCGATTCTGGGCAGCAAAGCCGACGACTCCGTGGCCGAAACCGTAGCTCTCGATCTCGATCCGGCAAGTGACGAGGCGCAGCGGCTTGTCTCGTGTGGACTCGCTGAACTCGTGGAGAACTCGGTCTCCCTCGTTCATCCGGGGATGGCCGAGATCGTCACGCGGTCAACGGATCAACTCTCCTACGTCCAGATGATCCTGCGGGTGGTCGACTCCACCGGCGGCACGATCGACGAACTCGCGGCCACGCTCGTCGGTGCGATCGAGGACGCCCTTGCGGCCCGCTACGGGTCCGGGTACGTGCCGAAGCCCGAAGAGTCCGACGAGGTAGCCGGGCTCATCGCGGACTATCGCGATCTCGGCATCGCGGTGGTCACACACCTGCTCGACAAGGGGTTGCGACGGCAATGGTGTCTGCCGTCTCGGACTATACGACCGGGGTCGTCGCGCGCGAAAACCGGCTAACGGCCAACTCGTAGATCACACCCGTGTCGTCGCGGGATCGCCGCCGAACCTCTGGGCCAGCCACACCGGGATGATCGCAACCAGGGTCAACGCCGCCGCGACGACGTTGATGACCGGTGCCTGGTTGGGCCGGAACAGGTTTCCGAAGATCCAGATCGGCAGGGTCTGCACGGTCGGACCCGCAGTGAACGTCGTCACCACGATTTCGTCGAAGCTGAGCGCAAAGGCCAGAATCGCGCCCGCGACGAGCGCGCCGCGCATCATCGGGAAGGTCACGTATCGAAATGTCTGCCACGGCGAGGCGCCGAGGTCGGCCGATGCGTCCTCGAGGCTGGCCCCGAGCCGCCGCAGCCGCGCCTGCGTGTTGTTGAAGACGATGACGACGCAGAACGTGGCATGGCCGACGATCACCGTTGCCAGGCCCAGCGTGACGCCGAGTGCCGACGTGAAGGTCGCGTTCAGCGCGATACCGGTGACGATGCCGGGCAGCGTGATCGGCAGCACCACAAGGAAACTGACGACTTCGCGGCCGAAGAACCTGTACCGCTGGACGGCGAAGGCGGCCATGGTACCGAGGACCAACGCGATCGCCGTGGCCCCGAGGCCCACCACCACCGAATTGGCGAGCGATTTCCACATTCCCTCGCTATGCCATGCGACCACCCACCACTGCGTCGTGAAACCGCTCGGCGGGAAGGCGAAGGTGCGCGACGAATTGAACGCGTTCACGAGCACCAGGGCCAGCGGGACGTAGAGGAACAGCAGAATCAGAACCGTCCACGCCCGAACCGCGCGTCGCGCGCCGCCGGACAGCATCAGACGTTCTCCAGCGCGCCGGTGCGGCGCATCGCGAGCAGGTACAGGATGATCGCGGCAAGCGGAATGATCGACAGCGCCGCGGCCAGGGGCTGATTGTTGGCGGTCACCAACTGGCCGTAGATGACGTTGCCGAGCAGTTGCGTCTTGCCTCCCACGATGGTCACCGCGATGTAGTCACCCAGTGACAGCGAGAAGGTGAAGATCGATCCCGCCGCGATACCGGGAAAGACCAACGGCGCCATCACCATCCGCAGCGTCGACAGGTCGGAGGCGCCGAGGTCGGAACTGGCGTCGATCAACGAGTCTGGCACTCGGTCGAACGCCGCGAACACCGGGATGATCATGTAGGGCAACCACAGGTACGCCAGCGTGATCACGGTGGCCGTGAGGCCGTATCCCGGCGTGTAGCCGCCGGCCCACGCCAGCGGTCCCTCGGGGGAGAGCAGCATCCGCCACGCGTACGCCTTCACCAGGTAACTGGCCCACAGCGGCGTCGTCACCGCGATCACCAGCAGTAGTCGCATCCGCGGTGAGGCCACCTTGGCCATGTACAGCGCCAGCGGCACCGCCAGCACGATGCAGATCGCCGTCACCAGGAGGGCCACGCCGAGCGTGCGCAGCGTGGTGACCCGGAACACCGTCTCGGTGAACGCCTGCACGATGTTGTGGGTGGTGAACTTGTGTACCACCGCGCCGGTGAAGCTGTTGGTGCTCCAGAACGCCGAGACAAGAAGCACGGCAAGCGATCCCAGGTAGGCCAGCACCAGCCAGGCCATCGGCGGTATCAGGAGGAAGGCAAGCGCTATCCGGCGCCGGAGCCGAGTTGGCGGCGACATTCGAGTGGGCGTCGACACCGAGATGGGCGCGGCCTCTGTTACCCCTTGATCTGCTGCCACTTGGTGACCCACTCGTCGTAGGTCGTGCAGTTGTCACCGCTGCCGTCGACGCAGTTCTTCTGCGGCGTCGTCCAGTAGTGGATCTGCGCCGCGTAGTCGGCGTCCGTCGCGTGGAAGATGTCGCAGAAGTCCTTCTCGGTGGTGAACTCGCACGCCTTGGTCTGTGCCGGCGCCTCGCCGAAGTATTCGGCCACCTGCGCGTTGATCTTGGGCGACGTGATCCAGTCCATCCACTTGTACATGCAGTTCGGATGCGCGGACTTCGACGAGATCATCCAGGTGTCAGACCATCCCGTGGCACCTTCCTTCGGAAGCACGGTGTTCACCTGAACCTTGTTGTCGGTGCCGATCAAGTTGGCGATCACCTGCCATGTGGTGCCGATCACCGATGTACCGGACTCGAACGCCTGCACTGCTTTGGTGTAATCCGCCCAGTACTCGCCGATGTTCTCGCGCTGCTTCTTGAGCAATTCGACTGCGGCGTCGAGCTGTTCAGGCGTCAGCGAATACGGGTCCTTGATGCCCAGCTCCGGCTTCGACTTCATCAGATACAGCGCCGCGTCGGCGATGTAGATGGGAGAGTCGTATGCGGTCACCTTGCCCTTGTACTTGTCGCCGCCTTCGAAGACCGCACTCCACGAGTTGGGCGCATCCCGCACGACGTCGAGGTTGTACATCAACAGGTTGGCGCCCCAGCCGTGGGGGATCCCGTACATCTGGCCGTTGACCGAGTTCCACGACTTGTCCTTGAGGAAGTCGGAGATCGTCGCGTAGCTCGGCACAAGGTCGGTGTTCACCGGTGCGACATCACCGGCGTAGATCAGCCGCAGCGTCGCGTCACCCGATGCCGACACCCCGTCGTACTGCCCGCTGCGCATCAGCTGGACCATCTCGTCAGATGTGTTGCCCAGCTTGACGTTGACCTGACAGCCGGTCTGCTTCTCGAACGGCGTCACCCAGTCGACGGTCTTGTCGTTGGAGCCGTCTTCGGCATAGCCGGCCCATGCGATGAGGTTCAGCTCACCCTCGCCGTCACCGACCGAGCTCAGCTGTTCCAGCTTCGGCGGGGACTCACCGGTGCCGCCGGAATCCTCGGAGCCCGAACACGCGACGATCAGTGCGGCGCACGCGCCGAGCACAAGACCCATCCGGACGGTTGCTTTCATGGCTACTCCTCGATTGACAGTTGATGAAGGGCTTTTTCGGGCCACGCCAACGTGATTGGGGTGCCGTGCGCAAGATCCGGCGGTAACCAGGTGCTGGCCGTGAGCACGGTGGCGGTCAAGGTGGCCCCCGAAGGGGTCGACGCCGCGATCTTCGTGGTGGGGCCGGCGTAGATGACTTCGAGCACCGTCGCGTCCACCGTCCGAACGCCGGGGACGGGGTCGGTGCCCGGAGCGAAGACCGCGATGCGTTCGGGCCGCACGACGAACGTGCCCGCCCGGCCGACGAGAGCCTCGGCGTCGGGCCCGTCGAGCACGTTCGAGGTTCCGACGAAGTCGGCGACGAACCGGTTCGCCGGGTTCTCGTAGACGTCGCGGGCCCTTCCGATCTGCTCGATCCGGCCGTTGTTGAACACCGCCAGCCGGTCGCACAGGGTCAGTGCCTCGTCCTGATCGTGGGTCACGATGACGAACGTGATGCCGACCTCGCGCTGAATCTCCTTCAGCTCGATCTGCATCTGTTCGCGCAGTTTGAGATCGAGTGCGCCGAGCGGCTCGTCGAGCAACAGCACCCGGGGGCGTCCGACCAGTGCGCGCGCCAAGGCCACCCGCTGCCGCTGACCGCCGGACAACTGCGCGGGACTCCTGGACGCCTCGCCGCTCAACCGGACCATGTCCAGCGCATCGGAAGTGCGCCTGCGGCGTTCGTCGCGCGCGACTCCCTTGACCTTGAGCCCGTACTCGACGTTCTGGGCAACGGTCATGTGGGGGAACAGGGCGTATTCCTGAAAGACGGTGTTGACGTCGCGACGCCGCGCGGGCAGGGCGGTGACGTCCACGCCGCCAAGGCGGATCGTGCCCGCCGTCGGTTGCTCGAAGCCCGCGACCATGCGCAGCACCGTGGTCTTGCCGGAGCCGGATGGGCCGAGGATCGCGAACAGCTCGCCGTCGCCGACGGTCAGGTCTGCGCCCTCAACGGCGACCACCTTGTGACGGCCGTCGCCGAACTCTTTGCAGACGCCGGTCAGCTCGATTTGCGGATCGCCAACGGCGGCGGCGGGATCTGAGCGCTGCTGGCCGCCGGCCATCCCCGAGGGCATTGGGAGATCCTACGAATTCCGCGGTGTACCCGCAGCCTCATGCGCGATTTCGGCGTGCTCACCCACGCTGAGCGCGTGTTTCCGCGCCGAAATCGCTCCTCAGGTCACCGTTGCGAAGAAAGTCCGGATGTCGGAGACGAGCAACTGCGGTGTCTCCATCGCCGCGAAATGGCCGCCGGTGTCGAAGTCGCTCCAGTGCGTGACGTTGTGCCACTTCTCGCCGACGCTGCGGATTGCTAGATCCTCGGCGAACACCGCGACCCCGGTGGGCACGCCCGACGGCGGCGGCATCGCCCTGGCGTGGGTGGTCTCGTAATAGAGGTTGGCCGACGAGCCTGCGGTTCCGGTGAACCAGTACACCGACACGTTCGCGAGCAGGCGGTCGCGCGGGACCGCATCATCGGGCAGCTGCTTGCCGGCGTTCGTCCACTCCTTGAACTTCTCCACGATCCACGCGAGCTGTCCTGCGGGCGAGTCGGTGAGCCCATAGCTCAGGGTCTGCGGTCGGGTGCCCTGGAGTTTGAAGTAGCCGGCCTTCTCGGCGGCCCAGTCCTGCGCCCGTGCCACCCGGTCGCGTTCGAGTTCGGTCATCGATGCCAGGTCCGCGGCGGTCAGGCCCTTGCCGGGCATGAAGCCGAACGCGACGGCATTGACGTGCACACCGATCACGCGGTCCGGGGCGATGCTGCCCATCACCGGGCCGATGAACGAGCCGTAATCGCCGCCCTGTACGCAATACCGGTCGTAGCCGAGGGCGGCCATCAGCTCGGTGAATGCAGCAGCGATGCGGGTCGCGGTCCAGTCGGCGCCGGACAGCGGGGTCGAGAAGCCGAATCCGACGAGGGACGGGACGACGAGGTGATACGCCTGCGCGGGGTCCAGCCCGTGGGCGCGGGGATTGCTCAGCGGGCCGATCACGTCGAGGAACTCCACCACCGATCCGGGCCAGCCGTGCAGAAGGATCAGCGGCCGCGCGCCCGGTTCCGGTGACTCGATATGCAGGAAGTGGACCGTCTGGCCGTCGATCTGGGTGCGGAATTGCGAATGGTTGTTGAGCTCGGCCTCCTGCCCGCGCCAGTCGAAGCCGTCGGCCCAGTAGCCGGCCAGCTGTCTGAGGTAGTCGACGGGTACGCCGCGCTGCCACGGTGTGCCCGGCAACTGCTCGGGCCAGCGGGTCGCGGCCAGCCTGGCCTTCAAATCGGCGAGGTCGGCGTCGGCGATCGCGATGCGGAACGGCTCGAAGGTGAGCTGTGCGGTCATCCCGCGATCATGCGGCATGCCTGCCGCGTCTGGTAATTCTGCGAATCTTGATGCAAGTGTGACCAGTGGCGTTGAAGTGAAAGCAGAGGTTTCTGTCGTACTCTGTGGCACGTGTCCGAGCGCAATTCGACCTCCCGCTCGGTGTCCCGTCGGACGGTCCTGAAGTATGCGGCCGCGGCCCCGGCGGTCCTCGCCGCGTCGTCCTTGGTGCCGCCGCCACAGGCGCAGGCAGCGCCGCTGGGCATCCTGCTGGACTATGCGGCAGGCGTCATCAAAGCGGCCGATATCCGCGCCGCCGGTGCGCACGGAGCTATCCGCTATGTCTCCGATCGGCGGCCCGGCGGCGGCTGGATGCTTGGCAAGCCGATCCAGCTTCCCGAGGCCCGCGACCTGTATCAGAGTGGCCTGAAGATCGTCTCCTGCTATCAGTTCGGCAAGCAGGACACCGCGGACTGGCTCGGCGGACAGAACGCCGGTGTGCTGCATGCCAAGCGCGGCTGGCAATTGCACGTAGCCGCGGGCGGCTCCTATGGCGCTCCGATCTACGCGTCCATCGACGACGACCCGTCATATGAGCAGTACAAGCAGCAGGTTGAGCCCTATCTGCGGGCCTGGGAGACGGTCCTCGGCCATCAGCGGGTGGGTGTTTACGCCAACTCCAAGACCATCGACTGGGCGCTGCAGGACGGGCTGGGGGCCTACTTCTGGCAGCACAACTGGGGTTCGCCGAAGGGTTTCGTCCATCCCGCAGCACACCTGCATCAGGTCGAGATCGACAAGCAGAACGTCGGCGGCATCGGCGTGGACATCAACCACGTCCTCAAGCCCCGGTTCGGTCAGTGGGACTAAAACTTACCGATCGGTAATAAGGGCCAGCAAACTTTCTTCGGTGGCTGGCGCGCCCGACTAGACAATTTTCGTCGATGTGTCGCTTCCGAAGCTGTCCGCGAAGCGCCGCGAGTGAGGCGAAATTTCTACATAACGATTTGATAACAGTCATGCTTTGATCTGCGCTGTTTCGCCTACTCGACCGTAACCACGTGCATGCAGGACGTTTGTCTTGGAAGGCTTCAGCCGTTGTCGGAGTCGCTGTTACCGAACGCGTGGTTACCCGAGCGTAGAACTCGCCAGTAACCATTTAGGGCGGAAAAATGACACTCACTCTTATGACACTCTTAGTGGGGCTGGAGTGTCCGAGGGACGGTCCCCAAAGGGCCGTCAGACCGTTCGCCCCGCGGGACGTGTCCAACGCCAGTCGGGATTCGACGACGAATCACGTGTGGCCCCCCGCAGGGGCCGGGCCGCGCAACCCACCCGACGACAGCCCACAGACGACGAAGTGCGACGCAAGACGTGCGAGAAGCAGGACTGAGGAGATTACAAAACGTGACGATCAATGAACATGACCGCGTGTCCGCCGGCCACGACGACGAGTCGGGTGCCCCACAGGCCAGCCACGCCCTTGTCGATCGTCTGACCGCGGGCGAGCCCTACGCGGTCGCGTTCGGTGGCCAAGGCAGTGCCTGGCTGGAAAGCCTGGAGGAACTGGTGTCCTCGGCCGGTATCGAGGCCGAGTTGGCGACGCTGGTGGGTGAAGCTGAGCTCCTGCTTGAGCCGGTCGCTCGAGAGCTGATCGTCGTGCGGCCGATCGGGTTTGCGCCCATGCACTGGGTCCGCGCGCTGGCGGCCGAGGAGGCCGTGCCGAACGCCAAGCACCTGACGTCGGCCGCTGTCTCCGTGCCCGGCGTGCTGCTCACCCAGATCGCCGCAGTGCGCGCGCTGAGCCGCCAGGGCATGGATCTGGCCGCGACACCGCCGGTCGCCGTCGCAGGGCACTCACAGGGCGTGCTGGCAGTGGAGGCGCTCGCAGCCAAGGGCGCCAAGGATGTGGAACTGCTGGCGATGGCACAGCTGATCGGCACCGCAGGCACCCTGGTGGCCCGACGCCGCGGAATCTCCGTGCTCGGTGACCGCCCGCCGATGGTGTCGGTCACCAACGCCGACCCCGCGCGCATCGCCGAGCTTCTCGAGGAGTTCGCGCAGGACGTCCGCACCGTCCTGCCGCCGGTGCTGTCGATCCGCAATGGCCGCCGGTCTGTCGTCATCACCGGAACCCCCGAGCAGCTGTCGCGCTTCGAGCTCTACTGCCAGCAGATCGCCGAGAAGGAAGAAGCCGAGCGCAAGAACAAGATTCGCGGCGGCGCGGTGTTCAACCCGATGTTCGACCCGGTCCAGGTCGAGGTCGGCTTCCACACCCCGCGGCTGTCGGACGCCATCGACATGGTCGGCAACTGGGCACAGGCCGTCGGACTCGACGTCGACCTGGCCCGTGAGATGGCCGAGGCCATCCTCGTCCGCCGCGTGGACTGGGTCAGCGAGATCGGCGAACTGCATGAGGCGGGCGCCCGCTGGATCCTCGACCTCGGACCTGGCGACATCCTGACCCGGCTGACCGCGCCGGTCATTCGCGGACTCGGCGTCGGCATCGTGCCCGCCGCCACCCGGGGCGGCCAGCGCAACCTCTTCACCGTCGGGGCCGTGCCCGAGGTGGCCAAGCCGTGGTCGAGCTACGCCCCGACGCTCGTCACCCTTCCCGACGGATCGGTGAAGCTGTCGACGAAGTTCACCCGGCTGACCGGGCGGTCGCCGATCCTGCTCGCGGGCATGACCCCGACCACCGTCGACGCCAAGATCGTGGCGGCCGCCGCAAATGCGGGCCACTGGTCTGAGCTCGCAGGCGGCGGGCAGGTCACCGAAGAGATCTTCGACGGCCGCGTCGCCGAGCTGACCAAGCTGCTCGAGCCTGGCCGCGCCGTCCAGTTCAACTCGCTCTTCCTCGACCCCTACCTGTGGAAGCTCCAGGTCGGCGGCAAGCGGCTGGTGCAGAAAGCGCGCCAGTCCGGTGCGCCCATCGACGGCGTCGTGGTCAGTGCGGGCATCCCCGAACTGGAGGACGCCGTTGCGCTGATCGAGGAGCTCAACGAGGTCGGGATCAGCCACGTCGTGTTCAAGCCGGGCACCATCGAGCAGATTCGTTCGGTCATCCGGATCGCCGCAGAGGTGCCGACCAAGCCGGTCATCATGCACATCGAGGGCGGACGCGCCGGCGGACATCACTCCTGGGAGGACCTCGACGACCTTCTGCTGGCCACCTACTCCGAGCTGCGCTCGCGGTCGAACATCACCGTATGCGTCGGCGGCGGAATCGGCACCCCCGAGCGGTCGGCCGAGTACCTGTCCGGCCGTTGGGCCCAGGACTACGGCTTCCCGCTGATGCCGGTGGACGGCATCCTCGTCGGCACCGCCGCGATGGCGACGCTGGAGGCGACGACGTCGCCCGCCGTCAAGCGGATGCTGGTCGAGACCGGCGGCACCGATCACTGGATCAGCGCAGGAAAAGCGCAGGGCGGCATGGCTTCCAGCCGCAGCCAGCTCGGCGCCGACATCCACGAGATCGACAACACCGCTTCGCGTTGCGGCCGGTTGCTCGACGAGGTCGCCGGTGACGCCGAGGCCGTCGCCGACCGCCGCGACGAGATCATCGCCGCGATGGCCAACACCTGCAAGCCGTACTTCGGCGACATCGGCGAGATGACGTACCTGGGGTGGCTGCAGCGCTACGTCGAGCTGGCCATCGGCGACGGCAACAGCACCGCCGACACCGCCGCGCCCGGCAGCCCGTGGCTCGCCGACACCTGGCGTGACCGGTTCTCCGAGATGCTCAAGCGCGCCGAGGCCCGCTTGCACCCGAAGGACTTCGGGCCGATCGACACATTGTTCAATGATGAAGCGCTGCTGGAGAAGCCGCAGCAGGCGATCACCGCCCTGGAGGGCCGCTACCTGGACGCGGGCACCATCAAGCTGCACCCGGCCGACGTGCCTTTCTTCGTCCAGCTCTGCAAAACGCCGGGAAAGCCGGTTAACTTCGTGCCCGTCATCGACAAGGACGTGCGGCGCTGGTGGCGCAGCGACTCGCTATGGCAGGCCCATGACGCCCGCTACGACGCCGACCAGGTGTGCATCATTCCCGGTACTCAGGCCGTCGCAGGCATCACCAAGGTGGACGAGCCCGTCGGCGAACTGCTGGACCGTTTCGAGAAGGCGT
>NZ_JAVHWK010000079.1:0-34029 GCF_032159775.1 Mycobacterium sp. | reverse complement strand
TCAGCGTCCCCTCCATTGCGGTGCCCGCTTCTCGCGCCATGCACCAATGCCCTCGGCTACGTCCTCGGTGGCGCCGGCCACCTTGCGCATGGTCTCGCCGAAGCGCACGGACTCGATCCAGCCCATGTCCGCACTTCGCCATGCCACTTCCTTGGTGGCTCGCTGGGCCAGTGGGGCGGCCTGCGTGAGGACGCGGGCCCATGCCTTGGCCTCGGACTGCAACGCATCGGGCTCGACAAGCTTCCAGACCAGCCCGGTCTCTTTGGCCCGCTCGGCGCTCATCGGTTTGCCGGTCAGAAGTAGTTCCATCGCGTTGGCCCAGCCGACACGCTGAGGAAGGCGGATGGCGCCGACGATGGTAGGAACGCCGATCGTCACTTCGGGGTAGCAGAATGACGACTCCGTGGTGGCGATGACGAAGTCGCAGAACAGCACTCCGGTGAGCCCGTAACCGATGCACGATCCGTGCACCGCCGCGATGGTCGGCTTGAACAACTCCATTCCACTCTCGAAGGAGTTGATGGTCGGTTTCTCCCAGAACGTGCCGCCGAAGGTGCCTACCGAGCCCTCGCCGTCCTTGAGATCACCGCCCGCGCAGAAAACGCTGCCGTTGGCCGTCAGAATTCCGACCCACGCCTCCTCGTCGTCGCGGAACCGGTCCCAGGCAGCGTTCAGGTCCCGGCGAAGCTCGCCGTTGATCGCGTTGCGCGCTTCGGGCCGGTTGAGCGTGATGGTGGCAACGTGATCTTCCAGCGTGTACGTGGCGAGGCTCATGGCTACATCCTATTTCGCCACCTGGTGGACCTCATGGGTATCTCACGTCATACCGCAGGTGCAGAGCACTGGGCGACTCGAGTCTGCGGACCGGCACGAGCTCGATGTGGCGCGGGCCCAGCCGGTCGAAGAGGCGCCGTCCGTCGCCGAAAAGAACTGGAATAAGCGAGATTTCGAGCACATCGAGTACTCCCGCGCGCAGGAAATCCTGCGCCGTGTATGCCCCGTGCAGCATGACATCACGATCACCGGCGGCCCGCTTGGCTTCTTCGACGCACGACTGCACGCCCTCGGTGACGAAACGGACATCGCCCGCTTGTGTCTCGGCGGGGACTCGGTGCGTTAGGACGAATATCGGTACCCCGCCGTGATGATCGCCGTCCCAGTAGTCGGCGAAGTCGGCGGTGCGCCTGCCGGTGATCACGGCGCCGGTCGCCGTCATCTCGTCGAAAACCGTTTGGCCCGCTTGGTCGCTCGGCCGATAGCCGCTGGGATCGTCACCATCGCCTTGCGCCAGCCACTGATGCAGTCGGTGACCCCCGTCGCCAAGGGCGTTGCCCTTGGTGTCCTTTGGGCCCGCGATGAAGCCATCGAGCGACATCGACATGTACAGCACGACGCGTGAAGTATCCATGCTCATAGCGTTTAGACCGTGCTGATGTTACGAACTCATCGGATCGAGCGTGAGGCGCCTAGGCTGCAGGCCATGTCGATAGACCGCGCCGCACTCGCCGTCGGTGGTATCCGCCTGGCGTCCGGGATCTCGTTTCTGGTCGATCCGCTGCGCGCGAACCGCCTGTGGGGCGACCCCGATGAGCCTGCGCCGACAGCGCAGCTGCTCTTGCGTTCGATGGGTTATCGCGACGCGCTGATCGGCGGGCTGCTGGTGTCGGCGGCGTTACGCGGACGCAACACCCGCGGCTGGTTCCTCGCGTCCGGCGGGGCGGACGCCTCGGACCTGCTGGGCGGAATGAGGGTTCATTCTCAGATGAAGAAATCACAGCAGATCATCGGTCTCGGCGGTGCGGTGGTGGGCATCGGCGTCGGGCTGTGGGGTGCTACCCGTCGACGAGGCGACTCCGCAGCGGCGCCAGAAGCGCGCTGAGCCCGTACTCGAAAACGGCGTCGTAGTCGGTCGGGGATTGGAGCGCCTCGACCAGCGCCCTGTCGGGCCAGTCGTCGGTCCACAGCGAGGGATCCTCTTCGTCGTGCTTGGCTCCGCGGACGGCCGAGAACTGCATCACCGCAGACGAGATCACGTGAACCTGTATCGCGCGCAGAACGAGGGCCGCATCGGTTCCGGTCACGCCGATGTCCGCCAGCTGTGAGGCAAGCGTCTGCTGGATCGGCAGGAACAGCTGTGGGGTTCGATCACGCTCGTGGGCGATGGCCAGAAGGTGTTGTCGCTCGATCAGCGCCGTGCGCTGCGAGCGGGCAAGTGACGCAATGCGATCGACGGGAGTGTCACCCTCCGCCGGTAGGTGCGCCATCCGGCTCAACAACCAATCGACCAGGCTGTCGAAGAGCTTGTCCCGGCCGCCGACGTGCCAGTAGATGGACGTCACGGCAACCCCGAGGTCCTCGGCGAGACCGCGCATGGTGAAGGCATCCACGCCGCCGAGCTCGATCAAACGAGCCGCGGTGTCGAGGATGACCTCGGCGTCGACCGCTTCCTTCATGGCGTCTCACCTCCCGTCATGCGCTCCGATTCGGCCAGCTGCAAATAGCGTTCGAGGTTGCGGTGCATGTTGATCACGCGGCGTTCCTCATTCGACAGCGTCAGATGCGTCAACCCGGGTTGATGTAGACCGCGCTGAAGACCGGCGAGCACGGCGATGTCTTGACTCAGCACCAGGCCCGGGTGCGCCTCGTCGGCAGTCAAGCGCATATCGGCCGGCTTTGTCCGCGGCGTGCCCGGCGCCGTCCGCATCCACAGGATCATCACCAGTTCGCCGTGATCGGGGTCCGGTCCCGGGCGTGCGGTCAACACCGTCAGGTGATCGGCGTTGGCCAGAAGGGACATGTTGGGGAAGACGTTGTATTGATGCAGACGCAGTATCTGGTCGGTGCTCGCCCAACTCAGGTCGACACCGCGCTGGGCGGCGAATGCCCTTGTCCGCTCGGCGATCACATCGGACACTGACTGATCCGGCCGCCGCTCGTCAGCGGGGAACGCGGTGTCCTCGGCGAGGCCCATCAGCGCACCCTGAGTGGCGACATAGGCGTCCCACACTTCGGCGTCGGAGAGCGAATCCTTGATCAGCGGGCTCGGCACGCCGTAGACCTGTTCGGACTTGCCGGTG
Organism: Mycobacterium sp.; assembly: GCF_032159775.1. Lineage (GTDB taxonomy): Bacteria > Actinomycetota > Actinomycetes > Mycobacteriales > Mycobacteriaceae > Mycobacterium. Next base: position 30,952 of record NZ_JAVHWK010000079.1, on the reverse strand, counting down.
TGGCCCCAGATCACCTGAGGTGCGTAAACGTCGTCCATGCACCTGTGCAGTTCGGGGTGCAACGTCTGGATATGGTACGTCTCGCTGAACCCATCGGCGATCGTCTTCCAGTTGGCGTCGACCTCCACGGTAATCGTTGCGTAGCAACGAAAGTCGCCGAGCCCACACCATGCGATGTCGTTCGGCACAGCTTCCAGGAATTCCTGTAGGGGGATCGCGCCGGTGTCGAGGTTGACGAAGACGAGCCGCTCCCACGTGTCGACTCGTACGCCAAAGAGTGGGAACTCGGACATCGGGAGCGCGCCGAACCCCTTGCGGTTGGGCACTCGCCGCAGCGACCCTTCGAGATCCCACGTCCAGCCGTGGTAGCCACACTTCAGTTCGCGTAGTTCGGATCCAGAGCCTGCGCACAGCGAGTTGCCGCGGTGCCTGCAGACGTTCTGGAACGCGCGCAGTGTGTCGTCGTCGCCTCGGATGATGAGCACCGAATAGTGACCGCACCGGTACTCGAAGTAGTCACCGGGCTCGGCGACGTGGTCGACCGTGCAGGCAAACTGCCATACCTTCGGCCACATCCGCTCCGCCTCGAGTTGCGCGAAGGCCGCCGAGTGATAGCGCGCGGCGGGCACCAGGGTGGGGCGCTCCGGCGGCCCGCCGATCGCGTCTTCCCGATGGTCGTAAGCGGGGTTGCCGACCGCAGGACCTGCCTGCGCTGTGTGCGTCACGATCGGCCCTCCCTGATCCTGCGTCATTCGTCTGTAACGGTGTTACATTGACCACCGTAGCGGCTGACATGGAGTTCGAGGGAGTAATCGTGTTCGACCTCAAGATCACAGGCGGAACCGTTGTCGACGGGACGGGCGCGGACCGGTTCCAGGCCGATGTGGCCGTCAGGGACGGCAAGATCGTGGAGATTCGTCGCCGCGGGCCGGGAAGCGCCCCGCTGGAAGGCGATGCGGCCGAGACGATCGACGCGACCGGGAAAATCGTCGCGCCCGGCTTCGTCGACATCCACACGCACTACGACGGTCAGGTCAGCTGGGACAGCCTGCTGGAACCGTCCAGCGGGCACGGCGTCACCACTGTGGTCGCAGGCAACTGCGGAGTTGGCTTCGCCCCGGTACGGCCAGGTAAAGAGGATTGGTTGATCGGCTTGATGGAGGGCGTCGAGGACATTCCCGGCTCGGCCCTCACCGAGGGCATGACCTGGGGCTGGGAGAGCTACCCCGAGTACCTCGACGTGATCGAAAAGCATGACCTTGCAATAGATGTGGGCAGTCAGGTGGCGCACGGGGCGGTCCGCGCCTACGCGATGGGCGAGCGTGGGGCGAAGAACGAACCGGCCACACCGGAGGACATCGCGGCGATGGCACGCATCGTGCAGGAGGCTGTCGAGGCGGGCGCACTCGGCTTCTCGACGTCACGCACGATCGGTCACCGGGCAATCGACGGCGAGCCGGTTCCCGGCACCTACGCCGCAGAGGACGAACTGTTCGGCCTCGGTAGGGCGATGGCCGCAGGCGGCCGAGCCGTCTTCGAGCTGGCCCCGCAGGGGGTTGCGGGCGAGGACATCATCGCACCGAAGAAAGAGCTGGAGTGGATGCAGCGCCTCGGCGCGGAGATCGACCGCCCGATCTCGTTCGGCATGATCCAGGTCGACGCCGCGCCGGACCTCTGGCGCGAACAGCTCGATATCTCAGCGGCGGCCCATGCGGCGGGCAGCGAATTGTATCCCCAGATCGCCGCGCGACCGTTCGGCATGTTGTTCGGCTTCCCCGGCCATCACGCGTTCACGCATCGTCCGACCTTCCGTCGCCTGAAGGCAGAGTGCAGCCGGGAGGAACTGGCGCAGCGTCTCGCCGATCCCGCCGTTAAGGCCGCGATCCTCGCCGAGGACGATCTGCCACCGGATCCGAAGCTGTTGTTCGACAACATGTTCGCGCTTGTCCAGTACTCCCTGGGCCGTCTCTATGCGCTCGGTGACCCGCCCGACTACGAACCGACGCCAGATCGGGCCGTCGAGAAGATCGCCGCCGAGCGTGGTCAGGACCCGTTGTCCACGCTGTACGACCTGATGCTCGAAGCCGATGCCGGCGCGATGCTGATGCTGCCGTTCTACAACTACTACTACGGCAACCATGACGCGATCCGGGAGATGCTGACCCACCCCGCCGGGGTTTCGGGCCTGTCCGACGGCGGCGCGCACTGCGGCATGATCTGCGACGCCTCGTATCCGACGTTCCTGCTCACGCATTGGGCCCGAGACCGTCACCGCGGCGACAAGCTCCCGCTGGAGTTTGTGGTGCGCAAGCAATCTCACGACACCGCGCAGCTGTTCGGGCTCACCGATCGCGGTGTCATCGAGGTCGGGAAGAAGGCCGACGTGAACGTCATCGACATGAATGCGTTGACATTGCATCCCGCCCGGATGGCCTACGACCTGCCCGCGGGGGGTCAGCGTCTGGTCCAGGGGGCATCCGGCTACACCGCCACGATCGTCAACGGTGTCGTCACCCGACGCGACGGCGTCGACACCGGGGCGCGCCCTGGCCGCCTTGTTCGCGGTGCGCGCTGAACGCCTAGGAGCCCGCCTTGACTGCGGGCACCGCGACCGCGGTGGCCGGCGTCGTCGCAGGCGTTTCCTGCTTGCTCGTCGAGCCGATGCTCATGGTGCCCGAACTCGCCACCTGTGCAGTCTGCGCGGATTCCTGCACGATTGCGGCGGCCAGCGCACCCACCGAAATGAGAGCGCTTCCACCGATAACGGATATCAACGTCTTCACTGCAACTCCACCTTCCTCACCAAGTCGGCACAAAGTAAGCGCACAGACTGATATCAAGCTGGACTCGGACTGCCAGCTCGCTGTGGTTTGGGCTGCCTGTGAGTCAGAGGACCGCAACGCCGCGGCTAGGAGCCTTTGACGATGAGCACCACTGACGCGGCTGAGGCCACCAGCCCGACGGCCTGCGTACCCGCAATCGGTTCACGCAGGACCGCGGCAGCCAACACCACGGTGAATGCGGGATAGAGTGAGGCCAGCACTGCGACGACAGTCAATTGGCCTGCGCCGCTTGCGAACAGGAAAAGTAGGCTTGCCGACGCGCCCAACGCGACTATCTGACCCGGCAGCAGCGGCCACGATGCCCACCAAGGCAGGCACAGCGGCGGTCATCACTGCCGAGAGCGGCGCAACCACACTCATCCGCCCCGCGGCCAGACCGCGGATCAGCATTGCGTTGCCCACGCCGCTTTCGATCCCGCTGACTCCTCCCCATAGCAAGGCCGACGTAGTCGGGGCGCCACCCAGCCCGGTGAGGATGGCGACGGTCGCGGTCAGCACGCCGACGACCTGCACCGGTATCGGTATGAGGGCGGCGTGTGCCCGCCGCCCGCCCAGCCCACCGAGAAAGTCGCCGATTCCGTAGCTGATCGCCGCTAACAGAGCGAGCAGCGCACCCAACTCGTCGTCCGACCTTCCTGCGAAGGCATCAGGTTTCGACGCTCAGATACTGGCGTCGACGATTACCCTACAAGGTCGTCCGATCGTCCGGCTTCCAGCCGGGACCACTGCGGGATGGGGCGTCCGTCTATCCGGGTGTTGGAGCCGTCGACAATCCAATCCTGCGGCCAGCCGGCAGGGGAGTCCTCCCATGGCTCCTGGCGTCCGTACACCGTCAGATCCATCAGGGAAAGGCTGTAGTCCATCGCCTCGACGCCGCGTCGCGTGGTCCAGTACGTCTCGAAGACGCGATCGCCGTCGCGCAGATAACTGACGATGTGCATCATCCCCGCGGTGCGGCCGACGAGCAGTTCGTCGAGTGAGGGCAGCGCCGAGTACCACGGCATGCGCCAATCCATGAAATCGCGGTAACGGGCCCCTTCTTCATACGGTCCCTGACAGAAGACGGCGTAGGTGATGTCGCGGGAATGCAGATAGCCGAGCTCCTGCACCTGCGTGGTGACCCAGGTGCAGCCTTCGCACTGATCGGCGGCGGGCTTGCCGGTGTTCCACATGAAGTAATAGGCCAGCAGCTGACGTCGGTCCTCGAAGGTGTCCAGCAGCGTGACCGGTCCGTCGGGTCCGGTCAGCTCGAGGCCGGCGTCGACCTCGACCATCGGCATGGCCCGGCGGGCCGCGGCGATCGCGTCGCCCTGCTGGATGTGCGCCTTTTCACGGGTCCGCAGTGCGCCGATTCCGGCCTCGAATGCCTCTCGGTCGACAATTGCCGGAGTGGGCGCCCGGTTGACTGAATGACGATGTGGCGAGTCACTTTTCATCGCTGCCTCCTGGTGGCCTACTCGTCGATGTCGATGTCGATGTCGGCCGGGCCGAACATGTAGAGATGATCGAGTACCGGACCCGGATCGGCGGACCAGTTCATCGCCGCGAGCTGCGCGCGACTGCGCCTGCCGGTTCGCCACCGGAGGGTCTCGAATCGTGTTGTGCGCAGGCCTATCTCGGCGCCGTCGTCAGGCCCGCTGCAATACTCGCCGTCTTCCACTGTCACACAAAGCCGCACCGGCGCCCGTAGGCTCTTCAGCAGGCGGTCCGAGGAGTAATGGACCGCATCGGAATCACGGGCACCCGGCCTGCCCAGCGCGGCGCGGACATCGTGTTCATGGCTGGTGACGTCGCCGACGGGCAGTTCTAATCCGCGGGTTTCCGCGAGATGGTTCAGGTGCGCGGCCGCGTCGGTCCAGGCCGCGATCACGTCGGACACGGGCTGTCCGTCGAATCGGGCGATCTGCGCCGCGGTCTCGTCGTCTGTGGGCGCTCCGGTCAAACGCCCCCGGCCGATGTCGTCAGCCGTTGCGGCGAGATGGGCCACCACATCCCGTATGGACCAACTGGGGCAGGCTGCCACCGCGGTGCTCAATTCGACATCGTCGAGATCGGCTACCAAAGACGTCACGCGTTCCTTGGTGTCTTGGTAAATCCTGGCGACCCGGCGCGGATCAGTGGCGGACATCTGGATCACTCCTTCGGAGAGGATTCGCGGTCGCCGTATGCGTCGTGCCAGCGCCACCAGTTGTACGGCTTGGTCTGCGGATAGCCCTCGGGCGAGTCCTCCCAGACCTCCTGTCGCCCCAGCGCGGTCATGTCGAGAAAGTTCCACGTGTTGACGAACACCTCGTCGCCGCGATCGTCGATGAAGTAGGTGCGGAAGATGCGGTCACCGTCGCGAATGAAGGCGTTGGTGCCGTGCCATTGGTCGACTCCGAAATCGGTGTCGAAAGCGCCCTGCGGTCCGGGAATAATGGTGTACCACGGGTGATCCCAACCCATTCGACCCTTGATCCGCGCGACGTCTGCCTGCGAACCGCGGGAAGCGTAAACAAGCGTCGTGTCGCGGGCGTTCAGATGCGCGAGGTTGCCGATGTGGTCGGCCATCAACGAGCAGCCGACGCATCCGTGCTCGGGCCATCCGTGCACGCCCGGGTCCAGGAAGGCGCGGTAGACGATCAGCTGGCGCCGGCCTTCGAAGAGGTCGAGCAGGCCGACCGAGCCGTGCGGTCCCTCGAACCGATAGTCGTTGTCCACCGCCGTCCAGGGCATCCGCCTGCGCTGTGCGGCCAGCGCATCACCCGCCCTGGTGTGTTCCTTCTCCTTGACGAGCATGGCCTGCCGCGCAGCATCCCATTCCTGCGCCGACACAATCGGAGGCGTCTTCATGAATCTCCTCGGGGATCGCTGTCGAATCATTCAACATTTCAGTTGAACAACTTCTTCCACCACATCACGAGCAGTCGATATAGTCAACAAGATGGTTGAAGATCAGGTATTGGACCGCGCGTACGGCGCACTCGCAGATCCGACGCGGCGACTGCTGTTGGAGACGTTGCGTCAGGGCGATGCCCGCATATCCGACCTGGCCGCGCCGCTGCCGATGACATTCGCAGGCGTTTCACGCCACATCGGCGTGCTGGAGGCGGCCGGGCTCGTGCGGCGCGAAGTACGTGGTCGCGAGCACTGGCTCTCCCTACGACCGGACGGATTGACAATGGCCCAGCAGTGGATTTCCGAGCAGACGGACTTCTGGTCGACGCGCGCAGATGCGCTGTCGGCGCGGCTGCGCAGAAAAGACAGGCGATGAGCGAAACAGCGACTGTTCGCGTGCAACGCGTCATGCCTGCGGCGCCAGATGTCGTCTTCGACGAGTGGCTGGACCGAGAGTCGTTGCGGGAGTGGATGTGTCCCCATCCCGTTCGCGTTGTCGACGTCACCGTCGAACCGCATGTCGGTGGGATCGTGCGCTTCGACGTCGACGATTCGGGGACGCGTGTACTGATCACCGGTCAGTTCCTGACAATCGACCGCCCGCGTCTGCTGCGCTTCACGTGGGCGAATTCCAACTGGCCGGACCCGACGACGGAAAGTGTCGTCAGCGTCGCCTTCGAACCGGTCGGTGACGATGAGACGCTCATGTCCATCGAGCATTCACTGCTTCCCCCAGAGGAATTCGAGAGCTTCGACAGCGGGTGGACGCTGACGTTCGATCAGCTGGCCGCGAGCCTGGGCGATAGGTGACTCAGCGCTGGATCGTCGACGCGATGAACGTGATCGGCACTCGGCCGGACCGCTGGTGGAAGGACCGTCGAGGCGCCATCGTCAGGTTGGTCGACCATCTCGAACGGTGGGCCCAAACCCACGAGCGCCCCGTGACAGTGGTGCTGGAGCGGCCGATGTCGCCACCGATCGAGTCTTCGGTGATCGAGATAGCACATGCACCAGTGGCGGCAGCCAACTCGGCCGATGACGAGATCGTCCGGCTCGTGCAGGCAGACCGCGAGCCACAAGACCTGACCGTCGTGACATCGGATGGTGCCCTTGCGCAACGGGTCCGAGCCGCAGGCGCATCAGTCCATCCGGCCGCGAGCTTTCGCCGGCTCATCGACAGGGAGTGAGGGTCGAACTAGGGCCGATCAGCCGTTCTGAGCCATTCCGTAGCAGGCGCCGTAGTGCTCGGGCGTGCAGGGAACGCCGTTGACGGTGTCGAATCCGTTCGGATTGTTGACGATCTGCGCCCCGCCTCCGGCAGGAGGAGGAACGGGTATGACCGGCGCGGAGCCGCCGCCTGCGCCGCTGATGCACACGCCCTCGAAACGGGTCGGCTTCGTGCCCCAAGGGCAGTCGGCCGAGGCCGGCGACGCAACCACAAGGGGCGCCGCAAGGAAGGCCACCGCACAGCCGAAAACGAGCACCCCGCGCTTCACACTCACCATTTAAGCTCTCCGAACCTCTCACCCGACCGAAACAGCCTAACCCGTGCACCGCCCGATTGTGGCCGCGGTCAATATTTGCGCTGGTGAGGGCTGGGCTCAGCGGACTCGCCGCAGTGCCCGAGAAACGTCAACGCTGGCTCGCGCGCCACCTGTCCAGGATTCGGCGGTCCCGTTTGGTCGGCCGTCCGGCACCGCGATCGCGGACAGCAACGGGAATGGAAGGAGTCGAAGGCGGCGGGGGTGTTCGATCGAGGTAACAGGTCACGGCATCGGCGGCACCAACCCGCTTCTGGATCACCCGTACCACCTCGACTATCCGCGTCCGGTCTCCGACGACGGCGCGCACCTCGTCGCCCGGGGACACCGTCGTCGATGGCTTGGCCGGCCGATCGTTGACCCGGACACGTCCACCTCGGCACGCGGCTGCGGCGTCCGGCCGGGTCCTTGTCAGTCGGACCGCCCACAACCACCGATCCAGACGGGTCGACTCCATGATGTCCATCATGGCCCCTGGAAGACGGCTTCTGCCGCATGGTTGAGACATGGCACAGATTGCAACTTACGACTACCAGTTACACGGCGGCCCAACCGGTTATCGCAACGAGCGGGCAATCGTGCGTCTGCATGGAGCCGATCGACAAACCGTCGCCTACATCCACTTCGTACTGACGGGCAACCCGATTCCTCCCAACAAGGCCGCCGACCCCTGGATAAGGATGTATATGCCCGAAACGCTGATCTCCGACGTGATGGAGATGCTTCGGCAGGAGTCACCAGTCAGCATCTACTACAACCAGGGCCAGGTGTTCCTGCACACTGGCGACGAGCCGGTCGGGGAAGCGGAGTGACGCTCACCCGTTCCTTCAGCCGTCGCCGGCTAGGTCAACAGCCCTTCCTTGACAAGCCAATCACGCGCCACGATCGCCGGGTCGGACCCGTCGGTGTCGACCTTGGCATTGAGCTCCAACATCACCTCGTTGGTCAGCTTGGGGCTCAGCTGGCCGAATATCTCGGCCAGCTCAGGATGTTCGGCGAGCACCTCGGAGTTGACCACCGCTGAGAGGTTGTAGTGCGGAAAGAACGCCTTGTCGTCTTCGAGGACCTGCAGCTTGAGGCCGGGGATGCGTCCGTCGGTGGTGAACACCTCGCCGAAGTTGCACTGGCCATCCGCGGTCGCCGTGTAGATGACGCCGGTGTCGAGGTTCGTCACCCGGCCCAGCTGTTCGCGGGTGAGCCCGTACGTCTTCAGCATCGGCACGAAACCGTCGTTGCGGTTGGCGAATTCGCTTTCGACGCAGAACGTCAGATCGCCCTTGCTGAGCTTGGTCAGGTCGGACAGCTTGGAGATACCGAGCCGTTTCGCTTCCGACTCGCGGATCGCGAACGCATACGTGTCGTCCATCGGTGCGGGCGGCAGCCAGGACAGACCGTTCTTGGCGTCCGCATCCTTGACGGCCAGATACTGTGCCTCTTCGCCTTTCACGGGGTTCTCGTTGCCGAGATAGTTGATCCATCCGGTGCCCGTGTATTCCGGGGACACATTCGCCTGGCCGCTGGTCAGCGCGCGTCGCGCACCGAAGCTACCGGGGATGTTCGTCAGGTTGGTGACATCGGCACCTGCAGCGGCAAGCACCGTGGAGAACATGTTCCCAAGAATCAACTGCTCGGTGAAGTCCTTCGCAGCGACGGTCAGCTTCACGTTCTTCAACGAGTCGTAGTGGGCGATGGCACCGGGTCGCGCCTCGAGGACCGCGCCACTGGCCGACTGCAACCCACAACCGGCGACGAGGCCGACGAACAGCACGCACAGAGCCGTCAGGGCGCGCCTGCCCTGCGAGTTTTTCATCACGTCAGAGCCCCTTCGGAGCGGCGACGATCTCCGCGACCCGCGCCAACCAGTCGATGAAGAGGGCCAGCGCGGCGACGAGCACCGCGCCGACGACCAGGGTCACCGTCTGCTGCAGCTTGATACCGGTCGTGATCAGTTGGCCGAGCCCGCCCGCACCGGTGAACGACGCCAGCGCAGCGGTACCGACGATGAGGACGAGTGCGGTGCGCACGCCGGCGACGATCACAGGCAGTGCCAACGGTAGCTCGATCCGTAGCAGCGTGGACCACGCCGACATGCCCATGCCCCGGGAAGCCTCGACCAACCGCGGGTCGACGCCGTCCAAACCGGTCACGGTGTTCGCGATGATGGGCAGCGCGCCGTACACGGTCAGTGCGATGATCGCGCCGACCTGTCCGATACCGAACAGCACGGCCCCCAGCGCAATCAAGCCGATCGCCGGCGCGGCCTGGCCGAAGCCGGCGACGGTGATGATCGGCTTCGAGTAGCGCCGAAATCGGCCGCGGGTCAACGCGATTCCCAAGGGAATTGCGACTGCGCAGGTGAGCAACGTCGCGGCGATGCTCACCGTCATGTGCTCACGAAGCAGTGTCAGCAGCGACGAGACTGCGAGAGAACGCTTTTCGGATTCCGATATTTGTGCGTTGTAGACGTACAGCAGCGAACCGACGACCACGACGACACAGATGAGCGGCTGCAGGAGCAGGCGGCCGAGCCCGAGCCGCCGAACAACACTCCGCGATCCGGCGCCCCCGGCGGGGACGTCGAGATCCGGGTTGACCAGCGTCACGAAGCCGTCCCCGTTTTCTCGCCGCTGCGGCGCATACCCTCCATCGCGTCCATGATCGTTTCGACTCGGATGACGCCCTGGTAAGTGTTGCGCCTGCCGGTCACGACGACGACGCCGTGGGATGAGGTGAGCATCTGGTCGAGGGCGTCGTTGAGCGTCGAGGCGAGGTTGACGGTCTCCAAATCCTCGTCGCGCGCGACGCCTTCGAGAGCCCGCGGATCGTCCAGGTCGGCCAGCGACATCCACCGCTGTGGCCGGTCCTGGTCGTCGAGGACGATGACGTGCTCGCGATCGATCGCTTGGGCCGCTCTGATCGCTTCGCCGGTGTCGCCGCCGACACGAGCCACGGCGGCCTCGTGCAGGTCGACGTCGCGAACGCGGGTCAGCGTGAGCTGCTTGAGCGCGGCACCGGCGCCGACGAAGCTGCGGACGAAGTCGTCGGCGGGTTCGGCGAGGATGCGTTCGGGGGTGTCGTACTGCACGATCTTCGAGCCGGCCTGCAGGATCGCGATCTTGTCGCCGAGCTTCACGGCTTCGTCGAAGTCGTGGGTGACGAAGACGATGGTCTTGCGAAGTTCTTCCTGCAGCCGCAGCAGCTCGTCTTGAAGTCGCAGCCGGGTGATGGGATCGACGGCGCCGAACGGCTCGTCCATCAGCAGGACCGGTGGATCAGCGGCCAGCGCTCGCGCGACACCGACTCGCTGTTGTTGGCCACCCGACAGTTCACGTGGGTAGCGGTCCCGGTATTGCGACGGCTCGAGGCTGACCAGGTCGAGGAGCTCGTCAACACGTGTCGCCGTGCGCTTCTTGTCCCACTTCAGCAGGCGCGGGACGATCGAGATGTTGTCGCCGACGGTGAGGTGCGGGAACAGCCCGGCACCCTGGATGACGTAGCCGATGTGGCGACGGAGTTCGTCTGGGTCGCGTTTGGTCACATCATCGTCGCCGATGAAGATGCGTCCACTCGTCGGCTCGATCAGACGGTTGATCATCTTCATCGTGGTGGTCTTTCCACACCCCGATGGGCCGACCAGCATGACGATCTCGCCCGCCGGGATCTCTATGGTGACGTTGTCGACTGCGGGTTCGGCGGACTGTGCGTCGTACCGCTTCGTCACGCCGTCGAGCAGAATCCTGACGCCGCCGGTGGTTGCCTGTTCAGACACGAATCCCCCTTGGGACGGTGAGTCGGGTGAGGAAGTTCAACGCGGTGTCCAGGACGACCGCCAGAATCAGGATGCCCACCGTCGCAGCGACGATGGAGTTGGTCGCGTTCGCGCCGCCCATCCGGGAGATCCCCGAGAAGATGTATCCGCCGAGTCCCGGTCCGAGGGCGTAGGCGGCGATGGCGGCGATGCCCATCAGCATCTGCGCCGAGATTCGTACTCCGGTCATGATCACCGGCCAGGCGAGCGGCAGCTCGAGCCGCACCAGGGTCGCGAACCGGCTCATGCCCATGCCGCGTGCCGATTCGACGAGGGTTTTGTCGACGCCGTTCAGGCCGACCACGACGTTGCGCAGAATCGGGAAGACGCCGAAGAACGCCAGCAGGATCACCGAGGGCACGACGCCAAGGCCGACGACGCCGACGAGAACTCCGAGAAGCGCGTAGGACGGGATGGTCAGGCCGACTGCCGTGACACTGTTCCCCACCGCCACGCCGACCGGTGAGCGGTAGATCAGCACGCCGATCGCCAGCGCGATCACGGTGGCCAGAATGAGGGTCTGCACCACCAGGCTCATGTGCTGATAGGCGAGAAACGACAGAACCGGCCAGCGGTCTGAGACGAACTCGACGAAGCCCATGGCGCTGCAAGCTCCCGGATCTGTATACGTTTGTTCACTCGGCGTTTGCCGAGCCGACGATACGTTGTTCCCGCATCCGACGTTGTCAAAACGCGTCTTCCGAAACCCGGTACGGGGGTACACACTGTTCAACGCGAAGAGGCGTGGGCGACGTAGGGAGGCGAGCGAAATGACCATCGGGGACGACGAAGTCAGCCAAGCGGTCCAAGCCGACTCGGGCACCAAGCAGACCCAGGTGCGTCGGGCTGCGATGGCGAGCGCGATCGGCACCACAATCGAGTGGTACGACTTCTTTCTCTACAACACGGCCGCCGCACTCGTCTTTCCGCACTTGTTCTTCCCCGAGTCGACTGCATATGCGGGCGCGATGCAGTCCTTCGCCACGTACTTCGTCGGGTTTGCCGCGAGGCCCATCGGCGCAGCCATCTTCGGGCACTGGGGAGACCGGATCGGGCGGAAGACCACGCTGATCATCACGCTGCTGGTCATGGGTCTCGCCTCGGCGGTCATCGGCATCATGCCCGGAACAGCCACCATCGGCGTTGCTGCGCCGATATTGCTCGTGTTCCTGCGTGTGCTGCAGGGCATTGCGGTCGGCGGCGAGTGGAGCGGGTCGGTGCTGCTCACCATGGAGTGGGGTGACCAGAAACGGCGCGGCCTGCTCGGCAGCTTCGCGCAGATCGGCGTGCCGGTCGGGTTGGTGCTCGGCACCGGCGGGATGACGCTGCTATCCGCGACGATGTCCGAGGAGACATTCGACTCGTGGGGGTGGCGGATTCCGTTCCTCGCCAGCCTGATCCTGGTCGCCGTCGGCTTGGTGATCCGGCTGCGAATCCTGGAGACGCCGATGTTCGCCAAGGTTTTGGAGCAGGGGAAGACCGCGAGCGCCCCAGTTAAGGATGCGATCAAACATCACTGGCGGGAGATCCTGCTCTCGGCAGGCGTGCGGTTCGCCGAGCAGATGCCGTTCTACCTGTTCACCACGTTCGTACTGACCTACGTCGTGCAGGTCCACCACTACAGCAAGACCTTCATACTCTCAGCGGTCCTGGTCGGTGCCACCGTCGAACTCGCGGCGATCCCGTTCTTCTCACATCTGTCCGACACGCTGGGCAGGAGAAAGGTGTACACGGCCGGAGCGGTGAGCGCCGGGGTGTTCGCGTTCCCATACTTCTTCGTGCTGACGCACGGCGGCGGGGTGCCGATCTTCATCGTGATCGTGCTGTCGATGATCATCCACGCGATGATGTACGGGCCGCAGGCGGCGCTGATCGGAGAGAGTTTTCCGACCCATCTGCGCTACGGCGGTGCGGGTCTCGGCTATCAGCTGGCGTCGGTGTTCGCGGGTGGGCCGGCGCCACTGTTGGCGACATGGCTCCTTCACGAGACAGGGACGCCGTACTCGATCTCTATCTACATCGTCATCGCCGCAGTCATCACCGTCATCTGTTGCCTTGCCCTGGCCGACCGATCGCGAGTGGATATCGAGGACGACGCGAACTACAGCCGGGTGCGCTAGAGACCTCGGTCAGCGGGTCCAGTTTCGCAGGAACTCCCGGGTGACGATCGCGGCGTTGTGCGCGGCGATCCGCTTGTACACGAAGAACGTGATGGGGTAACCGGGCAGGTTGAGCGGGTCGCCGGGCCCGTCGGACATTCCGCGGACCCCGAGGAATGGAACGCCATGCCCGTCGGCGACACCTTGCGCCGCGGCGGTCTCCTGGTCGACGGCGTCCACCGGCGGGTTGGCGGGTCTGCGCACCCCCGTCAGGTTGCTGGCAACACCGCGGGCCATGAACGTGCCCGCCGCCTGAAAGAAGTTGCCGGTGAACAAGTGCGAAAAGTCCGGGGCGGCAAGGGGTTGAGGTCCGAAGACGGTCCCACCCAGGGGGATGGCCGGAAACGCCACCCCGTTGTTGTGGTCGCCGCTTGAGCCGTCTCCACCCACGTGCAGCCGCGGCTCGCGGTTGAGGTTGACGATCCGCGGACGGAGGAAGGGGCCGCGGACACGGCAGGTACGTTCCAGTTTCACGGCCAATTGGCCTGCCACGTCGAGCATCTCGCGGTCGACCGCGTGCCATGACGTTCTGTGGTCGGCGGTCCACCGTGCGGGAACGGCGACGTCGCCGATCTGGGTGCGTCCATGGCCACCGGCCACGCCTGCGAAGACGACTGCGTTGACGGCGACGCTCGCGCCGGGGCAGAAGTGGGTCAGAGCTTCTTCGGTGGTGTCGGCCGCATTTTTCATGCCGATGCCTGTCATCGCGAGAACGACCTTCTTGCCGCCGAGCGTGCCGAGGTAGTAGTGCCTGCGGTGCACGACGACGACGGGGTTCTCGTCGAGCGTGGTTCGGGCGAGAATCGCATCCGCCTCGGCGGGAAAGGCGGTCAGGACCAGGGTGCGCTGTTCGGGTTCCACGGCGGTATCGGCGACCATCGTCTCAGAGGCGAATCGGGGCATGCCATTGGCAACACCTACTACCGCGCGTAGTATTTGCGACGAGCCTGCCACGAAACTCGGAGGTGCGCGTGAAGTGGAGCTTCGCCCAGATCGCACTGCTGATCATCGCCGCCTTTCACGTGATCCAGGCGGTGATCGGTTTCATCATCGAGCCCAGCTTTGCGACTGGTCCTGACGCGCCTACCGCTCAGGTGCTGGGGATGGATTACAACGGATGGCATGCGGTTGCCGGCCTGGCGCTCTTCGCGCCCGGATTGGTGTTCGCGCTGCGCAAGTCGTGGTCGGTGCTGTACCTGCTCATCGCCGCGGTCGCCGGAGCGCTTCCGGGCATTTGGGCGTTCTTCTCGCATCAGGTCGCGTTCGTCTTCACGTTTCCCAACAACACCACCGACGCGGTCGTGCACCTGGTGACCGCGGCCGTGATGATCGCCGTCGCCGCGATTCAGATCCAGATCGACGGCGGCCTCAAGAACTCGCTCGCCGATCTGCGCTAGCGTGCGCTACCCGACTCGGCGACGCACATACGATTTGAGTTCCGATGACAGCGCATCTGCTCCCATCAACTGCGGCAACAGATCCGGCTCGGACATCCTTGCGCGGAACACCAGGCCAATCGTCACATCGTGGTCCGGGCGGTGTTCGATCGATATGCCGTCGCCGGCGCGCACTGCTCCCGGGGCGATAACGCGTAGATACGCACCGGGTTTCGCAGCCTTGGTAAATGTCTTCATCCAGTTGCCCAGCTCCAGGAACGCCGAAAAGGTCCGACACGGAGTACGGGGAGCAGACACCTCGAGCAGCGGTCCGTCGGTGCCGATCCGCCAGCGTTCACCGATCAGAGCACCGGTGACGTCGACCCCCGACGTAGTGAGGTTCTCGCCGAACATCCCGTTGCCCAGCGGTCGGACGAGCAGCGCCTCCCAGTCGTCGAGATCTTCGCGGGCATACACGTAGACGGCCTGATCGTCGCCGCCGTGTAGCTTCTGGTTACCGATGGTGTCACCGACCAGTCCGCTTCCCAGACCTCCACGCATCGGCCCGGGTGACCGCACCATGACCGGCTCGTTGACCGCCGACTTGTCGATTCCCGTAGACCTTGACGGTTTGTCGGGATTCGGGCGGACGCGTGCGAGGTTGACCGACAACACCAATGCCACGGACTCAGGGTATTGGTCGCGCAGAACACGCGCTCACCGGCAGCGCACGCGGCGTTCATCGGCGCGACGAATCGGATTGGTACTGCCTTGGCAGTGCCGCCCAACCCCGAGTACACCGGCGTTCCTGCGCACTAGGTCAAATCGCGCGCTCGGCACAAACCGCGCCCGTCACGTGTTGCGATATGGGGGAGTCGTGATGTGAGGAGGCGCGGGTGAAGATCCGATTCGGAGTGGGGCTTGGAGCCGACAGCGGCCCGGAGCAACTGGCCGAGACCGTCGACCACCTCGAGAGCACCGGCGTCGACTCGCTGTGGTTCTCCGAGTTGGTGTATTCACACCTCGTCGACCCGTTCGTCGGCATGGCGTTCACGCTCGCCCGGACAACCCGACTCAAGGTGGGCACCTCGGTGGCGGTGCTGCCGGGTCGACACCCCGTCCTCGTCGCCAAGCAGCTCGCCTCGCTGTGGGCGGTGGCCCCGAAGCGGGTACTGCCGGTCTTCGGACTGCGCTCTGCGCTGCCCGTCGAACGTGACCTGTTTCCCGTGCCGGACGGAAAGCGGGCAGCCGTATTCGACGAGTCGCTCAAACTCCTTCGCGTCGCATTGCGCGAGGACCATGTCGACTTCTCGGGTGACTTCTTCACCGCGCGCGGGATACAGGTGCTGCCGAAACCAACTCCGCCGCTGGACATCTGGATCGGCGGGGCATCGGCTGCGGCATTCCGCCGTATCGGCGCACTCGGCGACGGCTGGCTGGGTAGCTTCCTGACTCCCACCGAAGCCGCCCAGGCGCGCCAGGCGATCATCGCCGCCGCACAAGCGGCAGGCCGCGAAATCGAACCCGATCATTACGGAATCAACCTCGCGGTCGGCAGCGGTGAACTGCCCGCCCCGGTCCTTGCGGCCATTCGTAAGCGCCGACCCGATCTCGACCCCGCAGAGCTCGTGGCGGCTGATTGGCCGACGCTGCACCGCAGGCTTGATGACTACATCGAAGCGGGCTTGACGAAGTTCGTCATTCGACCGGCAGGCGACGTCAAACTCCCGGATTTCCTCGAAAACTTCGTCACCGAAATGCTTCCGCGGCAAAACTAGAACCCATGAGGTTCCGATGATCGAGATGCTGCCGGACATGCCACGTGGGGTCACCGGAATCCGCGTATCGGGTCGCATCCGAGGCGACGAACTCCGCGAGCTCAAACCGGCCATGGACGAGCTCATGGAAACCGGCGAGATCAGAATGGTCGAGGTAATCGACCCGGATTACGAAGGCTTCGGTCCCGGCGGCTTGGCGGAGGATCTCAAGCTGGGCCTCGGTCTGCTGGCGCGACATCACTCGGCTTTCAAGCGGATCGCGGTGGTCTCCGACAAGGACTGGGTCGCGCACGCCATGCATGCCTTCGCATGGATGGTTCCCGGTGAACTGGCGGTATTCGGCCTCGACGAGCTCGAGCGGGCCAAGGCCTGGGCCGCGGGCGGATAGCGCCGAGATGGCCCAGCCCGTGCCCCGCCCCTCGCTTTCATATGCCCCTGATCATCGGCTCCGGATAACGCCTACCCTGGCCGGAGTGTCCGAACCGACCGTCGCCGAGTTGCGTAAGCGCCTCGACGAACTGACGCTCCGCGACGCAGCGCGACTCGGTAGACGCCTGAAGAACCTTCGCGGCGCGAAGCCGGACAAACTGGCGCGGCTCGCCGAACAGATCACCGCGGGCCAGGCGCTGGTCGCCACCCGACAGGCCGCGTTGCCGACGATCACGTATCCGGACCTGCCGGTAAGCGAGCGGCGGCAGGAGCTCGCCGACGCGATCCGGACCCACCAGGTGGTCGTGGTGGCAGGTGAAACGGGCTCAGGCAAGACCACCCAGCTGCCCAAGATCTGCCTCGAGATCGGCCGCGGTATCCGGGGCACCATCGGACACACCCAGCCCCGACGGCTGGCTGCACGAACGGTCGCTCAGCGCATCGCCGACGAACTGGGCACCCCGTTGGGCGAAACCGTCGGCTACACAGTCCGATTCACCGACCAGGTCAGCGATCGCACGCTGGTCAAGCTGATGACCGACGGCATCCTGCTCGCCGAGATCCAGCGCGACCGCCTACTGCTCCGCTATGACACCCTCATCCTCGACGAGGCCCACGTGCGCAGCCTCAACGTCGACTTCCTGCTCGGCTATCTGCGTGAGCTGCTGCCGCGCCGGCCCGACCTCAAGGTGATCGTCACGTCGGCGACCATCGAGCCGCAGCGCTTCGCCGCGCACTTCGGCGGAGCCGAACATCGGCCCAGCGGCGGAGCCGAACATGGACTCAGCGGCGGAGCCGAACATCTGCCCAGCGGCGGAGCGCCGATCGTCGAGGTCTCCGGGCGCACCTACCCGGTCGAGATTCGGTACCGGCCACTGGAAGTCCCCGTCTCGTCATCAGACGACGACGATCCGGACGACCCCGACCACGAGGTCGTGCGCACCGAGATGCGCGATCAGACCGAGGCCATCATCGACGCGATAGACGAGCTCGACAAGGAACCACCCGGCGACGTGCTGGTCTTCCTTTCCGGTGAGCGCGAGATCCGCGACACCGCAGACGCATTGCGTCACATGAAGAACACGGAGGTGTTGCCGCTGTACGCACGGCTTCCCACCGCCGAACAGCAGCGGGTCTTCGCGCCGCACACGGGCCGCCGGGTCGTGCTCGCGACCAACGTCGCCGAGACGTCGCTGACCGTGCCGGGCATCCGGTATGTCGTGGACCCCGGCACCGCGCGAATCTCGCGGTACAGCCGTCGCACAAAGGTGCAGCGGCTTCCGATAGAGCCGATCTCGCAGGCCTCGGCAGCTCAACGCGCGGGGCGCTCCGGGCGCGTGGCGCCGGGAGTGTCCATCCGGCTGTACTCCGAGGACGATTTCACGTCACGACCGCGCTACACCGACCCCGAGATCCTGCGCACGAACCTCGCGGCAGTGATTCTTCAGATGGCGGCACTTGCGCTCGGCGACATGGAGAGCTTCCCGTTCCTCGACCCGCCCGATCGGCGAAGCATCCGCGACGGTGTGCAGCTGCTGCAGGAACTCGGCGCCTTCGACAACGCCGGCGCCATCACGCCCGTCGGCCGCAGGCTCGCGCAGTTGCCCGTCGACCCACGCCTGGCGCGGATGATCGTGGCGGCCGAGTCAGAGGGCTGCGTACGCGAAATCCTGGTGATCGCCGCGGCGCTGGCTATTCCGGATCCGCGGGAACGACCGGTCGACAAAGAGGACGCGGCACGGCAGAAGCACGCCCGGTTCGCCGACGAGCACTCCGACTTCCTGTCCTATCTCAACCTGTGGCGCTATCTACGAGAACAGCGAAAGGAGCGGTCGGGCAACTCGTTTCGTCGCATGTGCCGCGAAGAGTTCCTGCATCATCTGCGCATCCGTGAGTGGCAGGACCTGGTCGGCCAGCTGCGCAGCATCGCGCGCGACATGGGGATCCGGGAGCAGGACGAAGCGGCGGACGCCGCGCGTGTGCATGCGGCGGTGACATCGGGTCTGTTGTCGCACATCGGTCTGCGCGAAGGCGATACGCGGGACTTCCTGGGCGCACGCAACTCGAGGTTCGTGCTCGCGCCCGGCTCGGTACTGACAAAACGCCCGCCGCGTTGGGTCGTCGTCGCCGATCTCGTCGAGACCAGCCGGCTCTACGGGCGGACCGCCGCACGCATCCAGCCGGAGGAGGTCGAACGCGTGGCGGCCCACCTGGTGCACCGCACATACAGCGAGCCGCACTGGGACGCCCAGCGCGCAGCCGCGATGGCCTACGAACGGGTGACCCTCTACGGTCTTCCGATCGTCGCACGGCGGCGCGTCGACTACGGTCCGATCGACCCACAGTTGGCACGCGAGCTGTTCGTCCGGCATGCGCTGGTCGAGGGGCAGTGGCAGACCCGCCACCATTTCTTCCGCGACAACGCAGCGCTCCGGACCGAGGTCGAGGAGATGGAGGAACGCGCCCGCCGCCGTGACCTGCTGGTCGACGACGACGACATCTATGCGTTCTACGACGCGCGGATCCCGTCGGACGTCGTGTCCGCGCGGCATTTCGACGCGTGGTGGAAGAAGCAACGGCACAAGACACCGAACTTGCTCACGTTCAGCCGCGATGATCTGTTGCGCACCGACGACACCGCCGACGCCGACCGGCCGGACACCTGGCAGACCGGTGATGTCGCGCTGCCGCTGACCTACCGGTTCGAGCCGGGCGCCGTGGACGACGGTGTCACGGTGCACGTGCCGATCGATGTGCTCGCACGCCTGGGTGGGGACGAGTTTGCGTGGCAGGTGCCTGCGCTGCGCGAGGAGCTGGTTACCGAACTCATCCGCTCGCTGCCGAAGAATCTGCGCCGCAACTTCGTTCCCGCACCCGACACCGCACGCGCGGTGATGGCCGGGATCGATGCGGGCGGCGAGCCGCTGCTGGATGCGCTTCAGCGTGAATTACGTCGTCGCACAGGTATTTTGGTGCCGATTGACGCCTTCGACCTGAACAAGCTGCCCGCGCATCTGCGGGTGACGTTCTCTATCGAGTCGACGGACGGCTCGGAGGTGGCCCGGGGTAAAGACCTCACGGCGCTGCAGGAGCGGCTCGCGGCATCAGCTCAGAATGCCGTCGCGCACGCCGTCGGCGGCGAGCTGGAGCGGACGGGTCTGCGCACATGGCCCGCCGACCTCGATGAGGTTCCGCGCATCGTCGAGCGCACCGTCGGTGGACGCAAGGTTCGTGGTTTCCCTGCGTTCGCAGACGCGGGCACCACTGTCGAGTTGCGGGTGTTCGCGAGGCCGGTGGAGCAGGAGCGGGCGATGGCGCCGGGGACACGACGGTTGGTGCGGCTGTCCGTGGCGTCACCCGTCAAAGCGGTGGAGCGAGCGCTGGATCCCAGGACGCGCCTGGTTCTCGGCGCGAATCCCGACGGCTCGCTGGCCGCGCTGCTCGACGACTGCGCCGACGCGGCCGCGGATGTGCTGATGCCCGCCCCGGCGTGGACAAGCGGGGAATTCGCAACAGTGTGTGACCGGGTGGCGGCCGATCTCGTGTCGACGACCATCGACGTCGTCCGTCGCGTCGAAAAGGTGCTGTCCGCTGCGCACGATGTGCAATTGCAGCTGCCCAGCCAGCCACCACCCGGGCAAGCCGACGCCATCGAAGACGTCCGCGCACAGATGGACCGCATGTTGCCTGCCGGGTTTGTCAGCAGTACCGGACGCGCCCGTCTCGCCGACCTCGCTCGCTACCTGGCCGCGGTCCGCCGGCGCCTCGAGCAGTTACCCCGCGGCGTCGAGGCCGACCGGCAGCGCATGGCGCGGGTGCACGCGGTTGAGGACGCCTATGACGAGTTGGTTCGCGCATTGCCGTCGGCCCGTCAGGGCGCAGACAGTGTCCGCGACATCGCCTGGCAGATCGAGGAGCTGCGAGTGAGTTTGTGGGCCCAGCAGCTCGGCACCCCGCGCCCGGTCAGCGAACAACGGATCCACAAGGCGATCGACGCCGCCGCGAGCGGCAGATGAGCCAGCTGGATGCCGCGGATTGCAGTCCGGAGCGCATGTCACCCCCCTTTCCGGGGTAAGCCCTACGCATGGCGCGAGATGCGACAGACCCCAACAGCGCTGCGCTACCCGATGCCGAGGCCGCAGCGCCGCCGAGTTATCGGCTGCTGGCCCGAGAGTGGCGCACCATCGCCGAGTTTGGCGCCGCCCGCCGCTCGATCAGCCAGATGTCGCGTTGGCCGCAGGGCGATGGGCATCCGGTTTTAGTGCTGCCGGGTTTCCTTGCCGGCGCGCCGTCGACTCAATTTCTGCGCCAGGCGTTGCGCAGACTTGGATACCGGGCCTATGACTGGCGGCTGGGCTACAACCTCGGCATCCGGGCAGGCATGGCCGGGCAGCTGCCCGCGCGGCTGACCGACATCCGTACGCGCAACGACGGGCGCAGGGTGAGCCTCATAGGCTGGAGCGCCGGCGGCATCTTCGCACGCGAACTCGCCAGAGCTCATCCACATGACGTGCGGATGGTGATCACGCTGGGATCACCGATCCGCGGCAATCTGCAAGCCACCCACGCGTGGCGAATGTGGCAAGTATTGAGCCCGAAACGGCAGTCACGCCAGGTTGTTTCAGAGGCTGCCCGCATCGCGCGGGAAGAACCGCTTTCCGTTCCCACCACGTGTATCTACAGCAGAACCGACGGCATCGTCGCGTGGCAGTGCTGCCTGAGTCGGCCGGCGGCCGAAACCGAGAACGTCGAAGTCCACGGCAGTCACCTGGGCTATGGCCACAACCGCGAGACGCTGCACGTGATCGCAGACCGTCTCGCTCAGCCCGAAGGGCAGTGGCGGCCCTACAGCAGGCCGGCGGCTCGGCCTTGAGCCGATGAATGAAGCGCCCAGGACCGACGACGGTCGCTACGTGGTGATCAACGGGCACCGGTGGCGGGCCACTGATCCGGCCATACCGGGGGAGCGGCGTGCCGAGCTGACCCGGATCTTGATGGCGTGGCGCCGAGAGGTGCGCCGCACGAAGGGCACAGCGGGGGAGTCGGCGGCCAGGGCCGGCGTCCAAGCGGCCAAGGTCGCACTCGGTGAGCGGGGCACACCGCCGTGGTGGGAACAGACGGATGAGCAGCGACGGGCGCGGTGGGCCACCCCGGTGGATCAGCCCTGACGCGGGTCGGCGTGCTTCTTGGGATCGGTAGTCCGCCACCCCTTGTGTACTTGCGGTAACGCCGCACTTGCGGCGACCGATCAAAGGAACACGCCATGAACAAGCTCAAGAGGATGATCGCCGGGGCGGTGCTGTCGGCCGGCGTCGCACTTGCCGGCGTGGGCCTTGCCGAAGGCACCGCGCAGGCTCTGCCGGGTGGTCCCGTACCGCTGAGCGCATGGCCGGGATGTCCTGAGGACAACCCGTCCGGCCCGTGCCACTGGTGCCCGGGCGACCCGCCGGTGGAGACCGGCAACAAGCTCGTCTACCCCGTGGTCTGGGATGAGAGCGTCTGCCACACCTACTGGTACGTCTACAGCGGGCAGGGCAATGTGGCTCACAACATTTTCGAGGGAGAGGCGCCGTCGGCCCCACCGCCGCCCCCGCCTAACCTGACTCCGCCGCTCCCACCGGGGTGGTGCTGGTCGCTGTTCCTTCCGACGACGAGTTGCCCGAACGGCTGACAGACAGCGGATGCATAATCGCTAGGCGCAGGGCCGACCGGTCCTGCGCCGTTGTTAGCGATGCAAGGGAAATCCATTGTCAGAAACAAAGATCACGGTCATCTACGACAACCCCATCGACCCCGGCGCCTTCGAAGCCGCCTATGAGTCGGAACAGCTGGAGGCTGCTCGCCGGATACCGGGACACATCCGGTTCGAGGCCTCCAAAGTGTGGCCGAAGGAGGATGGAAGTCCCACGCCCGCTTACCGTTCCATCGACCTCTACTACCCAGATTACTCTTCAGCCGGCGAGGCGGTGACCACACCGGAAGCCGGCGCGTTTTTCGAGGCGATGGCGCGACTGTCGACCGGTGGTGTGCGCGTGCTGTTCTCCGATATCGAGGTAGCGCAGCGCTGACGGGTCTTCCGGGAGGCATCCTTGTTGGGATCGGTAGCCGACCGCGCCGTCTGTACTTGACTGCACAGGCAACGCCAGCGGGGCGGCGCCCGACGAAAGGAATCGGGCTCGGTACGCAACTAGTCGATCTGACGGTCGCTTCGGTAGTCGGACAGTGTGTAAGCCTCGCCGAGTCTGCGTCTACGCTCTGCTTCTTTGACTGTGCGTTCGCGCTCAGCCGAGGGTGCGTGCACCAGCTCGCGGTACAGCTCGTTGTCTACGGCGTACACACCCTCCACCGGCTCGCGCAGATGCCGGCGATAGACGTCTTCCGCGTAGGAGAGCGGGTCCTCGCCGGCATTCTGGCGCCGGATGAATTCCTCACCCAACCGCTCGAGTGCTTCCGCGCTACTAGGTCCGGATGTCGACCAGTCAGCACCGGGGTAGGACGCCGTCCACGTATCTCCGTTCGCTACGAGCTGCGGTTCCATGTGGAAGGCGTACTGGCGGAGTTCGTCGTCGGCGTCGTCGGTTGTCCTGCTCACTTTCTCCTCCAGGTAGCCAGAATGCGCTTCACGGCAGCGATCCGCCAGTGTCGTCGCTTGGGCTCCAATATGTTCCGACCCTCAGGTCCGGGTACAGCACCGAGCACCGGTAATTCCCGAACGTCCCTTGAGGCCTCACGCACCACACGATCGGCCCAGTGGGGACTTGCGGCTCCAGAGCAAGCGAAGCAACCAGTACCTCGTATCGAAGATCGCTGATGCGACTCGCGAGCTCGGCACCCTGCTGCCTGACCGAATCGACCACGCTGGCGGCGTGAAAGAGTTGAGAACGGAGAGCATTGAGAACGATTCGTTGCGCCGCCGGTGTACTTGCGACGGCTCCCGCCCGCGAGGTTGCACGTGACTGCCTGGCGATCTCGTCAAGACGTTCACTGCCGGCCCGTGTAATCGTTGAAGCGGTGCCAATTGCTGCATCCAAGGCGGTATCGGTTCGACCGGCCGCCCCCAATTTCACGGCGCTGTCGGCGGCGAACCGGTCGTGTTGCGCGACGACAGCTCCGGACATGTCGCCAGCGGTATGCCTAGTGGTCATGGTCTTTTCAGCCGCCGGCTCGACCGCACCGGTCGCCGTCACACTCGGCACCGCCCCGTGGGCGGCCACCAGGGACCGTGCACGCTGGACAGCCCCCTCTACCCACGTACATTCCCATGCAACGGACATCACCCAATTATCGAGCCGCCACCGAGCCGTTCACGCACCGATTCCGGATCCGCAGGGGGAGTAGCGTCACGCGCGTGACGGTCTACGCCCTCAATTTGTTCGATATCGCTGACCGTGACGAGTACCTGGCCTACTCCAAGCGCTCACCGCAGGAAGTGGCCAAGCACGGCGGTCGCGTCGTTGCCCTCGGACAATTCCGTGAATCGATCACCGGCGAGATCGAGCCACGCAAGGTATTGATACTCGTCGAGTGGGAGTCGAAGGACGCCTTCGACAGCTATTGCAATGATCCCGAGCTGACCGATCTGCACGCCCACCGCGAGAGCGGTTCGTCGTCCTACATCTGGCACCTGTTCGACCGCCTCGACGATCTGCGGCCCCTGCTCAAGCCGGAGTGATGACCCCGCGGCCGAAACTCGAGTGCGCTGCGCTTCCCGGTCATCGCAGTGACCCATGACCGGTGGTTCGCGCGCAAGTTCGACCGCTACCTGGTGTTCGCTGCCGACGGCACCGTCCGCGAGACCGACCAGCCAGTGTGGGACGAGCGCAGGCCCGCCCGCACGGCTGGATGATCAGGTCGAGGCGTCAAGAATTTTCAGCGCAAAAACGAGAGAGTCGCCCGGCGCGATCCCTGCTGCGGGCTGCCCGTCGGGATAGCCGTCGGCGGAGGTCATGGCGACAGCAACCGTCGAACCGACCTTCTGGCCTGCGATGGCCTTCTGGAATCCCGGCACGACGCCGGTCAGCGGGAAGTCAGCCGGGGCGCCCCGTTCGTAGGCGCTGTCGAAAACCGTACCGTCACGTCCGTTCACGCCCATGTAGCAGACCGAGACCGTGGCGGTGTCCGCGACGACAGGACCGTCGCCGGCCTTCAGTGTCTGTACTTTGGTCTCGGTGACGCTGAACGGCGCCTGCACGTCCACGCGCGGCGCGGCCGTATCGGTGGACCCGGTGACCGCGACGCTGCCGGTTGCCCCTGGAAGGGTCCATTCCGGTGTGCCGCCGCTCGCCGGCGAGGCCGTCGGGCAGGTGCTGGCCGCGATCGGCGCTTGGGGGACGGGGGAGGAGGCGAGCGGTTCGGTGACCGACGACGTGCCCGCTTCCGCAGCGGACGACGTGGTTGCCGACGACGTGTCCGCATCGGAGCCGCAAGCTGCAAGTGTGATGACCAGCGACGCGGCAGACGCCACAAGCGCGATGGGGGACGTACGGGAGAAGTTCACGGTCGCCACGCTACAGCCGCATCAGCGATGAATTCTCTGCGCCCTCGAGGTCCATCCGATATGGGAACAACGCCGTCGCATGGTCGTCTGCCGATAAACGGACTGAACCTCTACTACGAGGTGTACGGCGAGCTCGGCGCCGCGGGAACACCTTTGCTGTTGATTCCCGGCGCGTTCATGGCCACCGGTTCGATGAAGGTGTGGGCGGAGGCGTTCGCACACGAGCGCGCGGTGATTGTGTTCGATCAGCAAGGCCACGGCCGTACGCCGGATACCTCGCGGAAGATGTCCTACGAACAGTTCGCCGACGACGCCGCGGCACTGCTGCGCGCATTGGAGGTGAACCGCGCAGATGTGATGGGTTACTCACAGGGCGGCGGAGTCGCGCTGCAACTCGCCATCCGTCATCCGTCGCTCGTGAGCAAATTGGTCCCGATGTCGGCCACCTTCCGAAAGGATGGCTGGTACCCGTCGGTCCCCGAAGGGATCGAGAGCCTGAGCGCCGAAGCCTTCGCAGGCACGCCCGTCGAACAGGCTTTCAAGGAACACACCCCCGACGCCGAGGCGTACGACGCCTACCTGCAGAAGATGAAGCGGTTGAACGCCGACGACCAGAACATCAGCGACGAACAGATGCGTTCGATCTCTGCGAAGACGATGGTCATCATCGGCGACGCGGACGGCGTGAAACCCGAACACGCGCTAGCGATGTTCAGGCTGCGTGGTGGAGGCGATATGGATGCGGCGGCCAGGGGAGTGTTGCAGGACGTTCCCGCCGCCCGCTTGGTGGTACTGCCCGCCATGTCCCACGTTGGGATTTCTGGGGAGTCGAAAGTGCTTGTGCCGATGGTGAATGCGTTTCTCGATGACGTCCCGCCGACGACGCCGGAGCTGTTCTAGCGCGATTCCGTCGGCCATGCCGGGTATTCGGAGTAGATCATCGAGTCCGGTGCGTGCTGGTGCGCCGCGAACTGCATGTCGGCCCTTCTTGACTCCGTCGACGACGTGCCCAAGCACGTCGCAGGGCCGCACATCGGCTCGTCTGTCCGGGTGGGTGGCGCTGCCGCCGTCAGCGCTGCGGATCGAATCGACTGCGCGCAGCACGCTGTTCGGCGCGGGAGGAATCGACGGCACAGAGAAATGGCGAACTCTGACGAAGGACCGACACTCACGACATCATCGTTGAGAACACCTCCCATGATCGCCCACCGGAACGAGGCATTCGATGAACTGGAACGCAAGCGACACCGCCGTGGTGTTCATCGATCCGCAGAACGACGTGCTGAGCCCTACCGGCATCAACTGGGCGGCGACAGGCGCCAGCGTCACCGAAAACGACACGGTCGCGCATATGCTCGCCATCTTCAAAGCTGCGAAGGCCGCCTCGTTCGGAATGTTCATCTCGCCGCATTACTTCTATCCCACTGATCACCGCTGGCTGTTCAACGGTGCACTAGAAACCGACGAACTGCGCACCGGCACGTTCGACCGGCCGGGTCCGTTGAACCTGGATGGGCTTGTCGGCTCAGGAGCTGACTGGCTGGAGGAGTTCAAGCCCTATATCAACGATGCGGACACCATCGTCGTCAGCCCCCACAAGGTATTCGGCTCGCAGACCAACGACCTGGTTCTGCAGCTGCGAAAACGCCGCATCAACAAAGTTCTGCTCGGGGGGATGCTCGCGAACATGTGCGTCGAATCGCACCTACGCGATCTCCTCGAACAAGGTTTTGAGGTCTACGTCGTCCGCGATGCCATCGCAGGTCCGCGTCACCCCGAGTGGGGTGACGGTTACCAGGCGGCGCTAATCAACTATGCCTTTCTCGCCCACGGGGTGGTCTGGACCGAGGACGTCATCTCCGCACTGCAAACCGCGGCCTAGACAGTAATGGCGGAGGACGCAATGCCATTGTTTGCAACCCCTTTCGGCTTCACCTCGACCGCCGCCAACGTCCTTGCCGATGTGGATCTGTCCGGCTGTCGTGCCGTCGTCACCGGGGCCACCTCCGGCATCGGCGTGGAGACCGCACGTGCGCTGGCGGCCGCAGGCGCCGAGGTCCGCTCACCGACGCGAACATCGTGCTGCGCAACGGCGGCTCCGAGTCGATCGCCTGCGGCGTCCATGGCGTCACCGCCGCGGTCATGCTCATCACGTCCGCGCTTCTGCTGATTTCTTGAGCAGAGGACCTTCGACCTTCGCGCACGGCTAGTGAAGGTTACGAACGCTCGTCTTCGGCGGGGGAGTCGTCGTCGGTGGCCACGTGGTGCAGGATTCGTTCGTTGAGAGTGGCGAGCAGGTCGAGCTCAGCCGGTGTGAACAGGTCAATGAAGTTCCGGCGGACGTCCTCCACGTGCCCCGGCGCCGCCTTCTCGATGGCGGCGCGGCCAGCCTGCAGCAGACAGACCATGGTGCTGCGGGCGTCGTCAGGGTTGGGCTCGCGGCTGATCAGGTCGTCCTTCTCCATGCGCCGCAGCTGGTGGGAGAGACGACTCTTCTCCCAGCCAAGCGCCTTGCACAGGGCGTGGGCGGGCATGCGGTCCCCGTCAAGTGCCGAGAGCGACGCCAGGACCGTGTAGTCGGCTCCGGACAGACCCGATTCCAGCAGGCGACGGTTCAGCTGGGCCTCGATCTGATCATGCGCGTGGATGAACGCCCGCCAGGCGCGATCTTCACGAGCGTTCAGCCAGTTCGGTGCCATAGATTCCCATGCTACCCCCAAATTGGTTGACGCATCACTAATTTGTGCATATGGTTGAGGCATCAACCATTCTGGAACCAAGAGGGGATACGTCATGAGCAACATCAGCATCATCGGCACCGGGAACATGGCCCGCACCATCGGCGAGCTGGCCGTAGCGGGCGGCAATACTGTCGAGGTCATCGGCCGCGATCAGTCCAAGGCGGCCGACCTGGCCAAGGATCTCGGCGGCAGCACCACGGCGGGAGAGTTCGGCGCCGTTCCGGTCGGGGACATCGTCATCGTTGCCCTGCTGTACGCCAATGTCGTTCCGGTCGTCACCCAGTACGGAGACGCCTTGGCGGGCAAGGTCATCATCGATATCAGCAACCCCTTCAATTCCGAGGCCGACGGGCTGGCCATCCCCGATCACACGTCGATCGCGCAGGAAGTCGACAAGGCGGCTCCCGCCAGCGCCAGCGTGGTGAAGGCTTTCAACACGGTCTTCGGTGTTGTCCTGGCCCAGGGCCGACCGCTGGACGTTTTCATCGCCGGCGACGACGCGCGCGCCAAGGCGGGCGTGGCGGAGTTTGTCGAAAGCCTCAATCTGCGCCCACTGGACGTCGGTGGCTTGAACATGGCGCACTGGCTGGAAGGCACGAGCCTGGTCTTGATGGGCCTCGCCCGCCACGGAGTGGGAAACTTCGACGTCGCTCTCGGCGTCAACGTTTCCGGCTGAGCGCAGCCGCACCTACCCGTAGAAGAAGAGCAACATGCGCGTTTTCATCGCTGGCGGGACCGGCCATTCCGGTTCGTACATCATCCCAGAGCTCATCGCCGCCGGACATGAGGTCACCGGCTTGGCCCGGTCGGACACGGCCGCGGCGGCGCTGTCCGCGCACGGCGCGAAGGTGCGTCGCGGCAGCCTCGAGGATCTCGACGGGCTCAAGGAGGCGGCCGCGGAGTCCGACGGCGTCATCCACGTCGCGCACAGGCAAGACCTGCTTCCGTCCGGCGGGATCAACGCTGTGACCGCCGCGGAGGTCCCAGTCATCGTCGCGTACGGCGAGGCACTCGCGGGGACGGGAAAGCCGCTGGTCGCGGCGGGCAGTATGGGCTCGCCCGGGAACCTCGGCCGGCCAGCCACCGAGGAGGACCCGGCCCTTCCCAGCGGCGATGAGCACAAGGGCACCCTGCGGTTCCGTAACGCCGTAGAGACCGCCGTAGTCGGCCTCGCCGACAGGGGAGTGCGGTCTTCAGTCGTGCGGCTTCCCACCATCGCGCACAGCACGACAGATAGTGCCGGCTTCCTTCCGGGGTTGATCGCGCTCGTGAAACAGAAGGGCTTCGCTGGCTACCCCGGAGACGGCTCGAACCGGTGGGGGGCCGTGCACATTCGCGATGTCGCCTCCCTGTTCCGGCTGGCGTTGGAGAAGGGCCCCGCTGGCAAGACGTGGCATGCGGTTGAGGACGAGGGCATCCCGTTCCGCCAGATCGCCGAGGCCATTGGCAGCCGTCTGGGCCTGCCCACCGTGAGCATCCCCGCGGACGCGCTGATGCTGCCGGGATACTTCGGCATGTTCACGAATCTGGTCACGCTGTCCCTGCCGGCGTCCAACGTCATCACCCGCCGGACCCTCGGCTGGGAACCCACTGCGCCCGACCTGCTCACCGATTTGGACAACGGCCATTACTTCTCCGGCCAGCTGACGGCATGACCACGTTCGCTCCGCATCGCGACACCATGGGGTCCTTCGTCGACTGCATCAACGGCGGCGCAGACAAAGACACTCTCACCCGTTTGCTCGCCGAGGACGTGGTGCTGTACGGCCCGTTCGGCGATGAGCCAGTCACCGGCCGCGAGGTCGCGGTGGCGACTATTCAGACCGTCAACGGATTGTCTTCTGACGACACGTATATGGAGGTGCTCAGCGGCGACACCCACCACGCCGCGCACTTCCGGCTGCAAATCGGAGAAGCCGCCGTCAACGGCGTATTTTTCGCCCTGCTCGACGCGGACGGCAAGATTGCCGAGGTGAGTATTTTTTACCGCACGCTGCCGGCCGGTGTTGCGCTGCAACGAAACCTTGCTGGTGCAATCGGTATGCAGCCCTGGGAACTGCTCACGAGCGGGGAGTGAGGCGATGATCCATCAGCTCAACGCGGCAAAGCCCACTTGACATAATGTGGCTTATCGGCACTTTGATGAACTGCATCGATGGCTCGATGGCTCAGGAGCAGCATCGCGACGTCACCGACACCCTTTGGCGCACCAGGCATCATCCCTGGTCTCACCCGCATCGGCGCCAGCGGCGATCCACCGAACGTTCGATGACGCCCCGCCGATCGTCATTCTGTCGACTAAGTGACAAGCCATCCGCGGGCACGACCCCTCGCGGATCCGCCCTCACCACCGGGCTTGTCCACCCGATTTACGTCACAGTGACGTTTTGACGTCGTGTCGTTGGGCGCACCAAAGATGTTGACGCCCCTGCCGATTCGGCGTCTTGCGCCAGAACAACGCTCATGCGATAGCGGTGGACTATTCGCGAATGGCCGCACGCCGCACCCCTGCCCGACGCCTTGATACTGTCCCTGCCAGAGTCCCTTACGTCACAGTGACGATTCATCCGATGAGGCGGCAGGCGTCATACTGTTTGCACCCCAACCGCTCTCGCCAACTGTTGCCAATACGCTCTGACTCGATGGACGACCGGCAAGTCAGTGGAACGACGACAACGCCATGCGCGCTGTGGTCGCCGCCGCACACGCCGTCGTTGCCTTGGGCGACGCCGACGACATCGGTGCGACCACCACCACACACAGCGAGGCAGAGGCGGCGGCGATCGCGTCGGTCGGCAGGGCCCGCATCGCCGTCGCCGAGGCTGTGCTGGCCGTCGACAGGGCCCGACGTGACACCACCGGAACACCGGCCGTTGCGGGTCATCCGCTTCGTGCCGTCGTCA
>NZ_JAVHWK010000078.1:0-3077 GCF_032159775.1 Mycobacterium sp. | reverse complement strand
CTGCGGGTTGAAGATGTTGTAGGACGCGATGTTGATCTGGGTCACGTTGCCGTTGCCCTTCGCGCCGCCGAGTGCGATCACGTGAGACGAACCTGTGGGATCGCTGCCGCCGAAGATGATGCTTCCGATGGTCCGGTTGTTGCTGATATTGCTGCCGTTTCCGCCCAGACCGAACTGCGGCATGAAGATGTTGCCTTCGAGAATGTTGATCTGCGTCGCGTTGCCATTGCCGCCGGGCAGCAAGATGGAAAGCGCGTTCGCGTCGGGAACGTTCATCTCTGCAAGCAGGCCGATGCAAATGGCCGCGCCGCCCACTACGACCGTCCGGCCAATGATCGAATTATGTTTGCGCGACATCCTGTGCGCGCCCTTCTTCGTGCCCTGCGACCCGTCCACGTTTCGACCTTCGATTTCCATCCTCGGCCCCACCTCTCGGATGAAAGCTGTGTAAAACCTAAGTAACCAGATGAGACTCTAGGACTTTGCTGGACACTGTGTCAAGCATCACACGACTAGTTTTAACGCCGCTAGGCCGTACTTATAGCAAAGTGGCTGGTCGCAGCACCGCAAAGGGTTTCAATGCGCTGAATTTTGGGTAAAACGCGGGCGCCGACCGTCATCTACCTCGGGTGTCAGCCCTGCACTCAATCACCCAGCGCGTTTACGGTTATTTGCATATCTGTCAACGAGCTATGAAGACGCCAATGGCCTCTTTGTCCAATCTTGGCTCATATTGCCGGAGTCGTAATTAGCTCGTTACATCTCTGGTAATGTTCCGCGCACTCATCAGCCGGTCATCACTCAGTTGATACTCAGGAAAGCCATGGCAAGGTGGTTGCCGGGATACGGGGCACTGCGGCGGATCCCTGGCGGCCGGTAATCTAACCGACGTGGCCACAATGAAGATTGCTCGCGTTCCCGCGGCGAATGAAAAGTTCGAACTGACCGACGTCGAAATCCCGGAGCCGGGTCCCGGGCACGTCCGCGTCAAGGTGCACGCCTGCGGCGTCTGCCATTCCGACTTGCTGACCGTAATCGGCATGATGGGCAACTCGTTCCCTCGCGCGCCCGGCCACGAAATTGCGGGCGAGGTGGACGCGGTCGGTGAAGGCGTCAGCACGTGGAACGTCGGTGATCGCGTCGGCGTCGGGTGGTTCGGCGGCTGCGATTTCACCTGCGAGCCTTGTCGCAGAGGCGATTTCATTTCTTGCGTGAACGGCCAGGTTCCGGGCATCGCCTACGACGGCGGCTATGCGGAGTACATGGTCGCGCCAGCGGAAGCGATCGCGCGCATCCCTGACGATCTGTCCTACGTCGACGCCGCTCCGCTGCTGTGTGCAGGCATCACCACATTCAATTCTCTGCGCGAGTCCGTCGCCAGACCTGGCGATCTCGTTGCGGTCCTAGGCGTCGGCGGCCTCGGCCATCTCGGCGTTCAGTACGCCGCCAAGATGGGCTTCGAGGTGGCTGCGATCGCCCGCGGAACGGACAAGGAGCCATTGGCCAAAAAGCTCGGCGCACATCACTACATCGATTCCAAGGCGTCTGATGTCGCCGAGGAGTTAAACAAGCTTGGCAGCGCGCAGGTCATCCTCGCGACGGTTACCGTTGCGGACGCGATGGCGGCCACCATCGGCGGCCTCAAGGCCCGCGGCGAGCTCGTCGTCGTCGGCGCGCCGGCTGAACCCATGGAGACGCCGTTGGCTCCGTTGATCTTCAAGTCCGCCGCCGTTCAGGGACATGCGTCCGGAACGTCTCAGGATTCCGAGGACACACTTCGTTTCTCGGCGCTGACCGGCGTCCGGCCGATGATCGAGACGGTGCCGCTTTCCGACGTGCAAGCGGCCTACGACAAGATGATGAGCGGCGCCGCGAGATTCCGCATGGTGCTGACGATGGACTGACGTCTACACCCAAACGCAAAGTGGCGCCCATCCTTTCGGATGAGCGCCACTTGCGCTATCTAGGTCAGAGCGTCACTTGACGATCTTGGTAACCCGACCGGCGCCGACCGTACGGCCACCTTCGCGAATTGCGAAGCGCAGACCTTCGTCCATGGCGACGGGCTGGATCAGCACCACGGAGATGTCGGTGTTGTCACCGGGCATCACCATTTCGGTGCCCTCCGGCAACGTCACCACACCGGTTACGTCGGTGGTGCGGAAGTAGAACTGCGGACGGTAGTTGTTGAAGAACGGCGTGTGCCTGCCGCCCTCGTCCTTGGACAGGATGTAGACGCTGCCCTCGAACTCGGTGTGCGGCGTGGTGGTGCCGGGCTTCACGACGACCTGGCCGCGCTCGACATCCTCACGCTTGACGCCACGAACCAGCAGGCCGACGTTGTCGCCCGCCTGGCCCTGGTCGAGCAGCTTGCGGAACATCTCCACACCGGTGACGGTCGTCTTGGTGGTGGTCGGCTTGATGCCGACGATCTCGACTTCCTCGTTCACGTTGACCACGCCACGCTCAACGCGACCGGTGACCACGGTGCCGCGGCCGGTGATCGTGAAGACGTCCTCGACGGGCATCAGGAACGGCTTGTCGGTCTCGCGGACCGGGTCCGGGATCGACTCGTCGACGGCATCCATCAGATCCTCGACGGACTTGACCCACTCCGGGTCGCCCTCGAGCGCCTTGAGCGCCGACACCTTGATGACCGGGGCGTCCTCGTCGAACTCCTGGGCGGCCAGCAGTTCGCGGACCTCGAGCTCGACCAGCTCGATGAGCTCCTCGTCGTCGACCATGTCGGCCTTGTTCAGCGCAACCAGGATGTAGGGCACGCCGACCTGACGGGCGAGCAGCACGTGCTCGCGGGTCTGGGGCATCGGGCCGTCGGTCGCCGCGACCACCAGGATTGCGCCGTCCATCTGGGCTGCGCCGGTGATCATGTTCTTGATGTAGTCAGCGTGGCCAGGGGCGTCGACGTGTGCGTAGTGACGCTTGTCGGTCTGGTACTCCACGTGGGAGATGTTGATCGTGATACCACGCGCCTTCTCTTCGGGCGCGTTGTCGATCTGGTCGAAGGCCGATGCCTCGTTCAAGTCGGGGAACTTGTCGTGCAGAACCTTCGTAATAGC
>NZ_JAVHWK010000055.1:0-15792 GCF_032159775.1 Mycobacterium sp. | reverse complement strand
GCTTGAGCTCCCAGAAGTGCGGGTACGACGCGAAGGTCACCGACGCGTCCCACAGCTTGCCGGCCTCCTCGCCGCGCGGGATCCGCGACAGCACCGGGCCGAAGAACGCCACCCCGTTGATGTGAATCGTCGGCGTGCCGACGTCCTCGCCGACAGCGTCCATGCCCTCGTGGTGGCTCTTGCGCAATGCTTCGTCGTATTTGTCGGCGGTCGCGGCCTCCGCCAGTTCGGCAGGCAGCCCGACCTCCTCCAGCGATTCCCTGATGACTTTCTCGAAGGTCGGGTCGAACTCCCTGTAGCCCTGGTTGTGAATGCGTGTGCCCATCGCGGTGTACAGCGGGGCGAGCACCTCGGAGCCCTTGGCCTGCTCGGCGGCGATGGCCACCCGCACCGGGCCCCATGCCGTCTTCATCATTTCGCGGTATTCCTCGGGCAGATCGCGCCCCTCGTTGAGCACGGCGAGGCTCATCACGTGGAAGTCCACCTCGATGTCGCGGACCTTCTCCACCTCGAGGACCCATCGCGACGTGATCCAGCACCATGGGCACAGTGGGTCGAACCAGAAACCGGCGACGGACTTCTCGGGCATTGGGTGAATCCTCTCGATCGGGTGTCGTGGAACAGGGCTCAGTCAGCGCAACCACGCGCCGCGCGCAACTGTTCCAAACCTTTATACAAGCGTGTTGTCAACGTGACCTACGTAAACCACTGTTACACGAGTGACACGAATCAATCGAGCCAACGCCACGCCCATCGCTGCTGCCGTGATCGCAGCGGGCATCGCGCTCGCCTCCCCAGCCTCCGCCGACCCCGTCAACCCCAACGCCGACGCCTTCCTGAATGCGATCAACCGTGCCAACATCCCCTACGCCGACAACAACGCCGATCTCACCGCTCAGCTGGGCGAGCGGGTGTGTCCGATGCTGGTCGATCCGGGCAAGTCGTTCGCGCAGGTAGCGTCCACCGTCGCCGAAAACGGCATCAGCCCCGGTATGGCGTCCTTCTTCACCGGCATCGCGATCTCGATGTACTGCCCGCAGATGATGGGCTCGATCGGCAACGGCACGTTCCTGAATGCACTGCAGGGCATGCAAGGAATGCCGGGCGTTCCGCGGGTACCGGGCTTCTAGCCAGACGCGGCCACCTCACCCGTCCACGACGGGGCCACTAGGTTGGACGTGTGGTACTTCCCAATCTGACTCGCGACCAGGCCGTTGAACGGGCCGCCCTCGTCACCGTCGACCGCTACCGCGTCGACCTCGACCTGACCGACGGCGCGGGCGCGCCCGCTGACAAGACCTTCCGCTCCGTGGCGACAGTCGAGTTCGACGCGCTTCCCGGCGCCGACACCTACATCGACCTTGCCGCCGACACCGTGCAGCGCGCGACCCTCAACGGGATCGAGCTCGACGTCTCCGGCTACGACGAGTCCACCGGCATCGCGCTGACCGGCCTGCGCCAGCGCAACACCCTCGTCGTCGACGCCCTGTGCAGCTACTCCAACACCGGTGAAGGTCTGCACCGCTTCGTCGACCCGGTCGACGACCAGGTCTACCTTTACTCGCAGTTCGAAACCGCCGACGCCAAACGGATGTTCGCGTGTTTCGACCAGCCCGACCTGAAGGCGACCTTCGATATCACGGTGACGGCGCCCGGCCATTGGGAAGTGGTGTCCAACGGCGCCCCGGTCGGCGCGGACGTCACCGGCGACACCAAGACGGTGACGTTCACGACGACGCCGCGAATGAGCACCTACCTCGTCGCGCTGATCGCCGGGCCGTACGCCTTGTGGCGCGACACCTACACCGACGAGCACGGCGAGATTCCACTCGGGTTGTTCTGCCGTAAGTCGCTGGCCGAGTACATGGACGCCGACCGGCTGTTCACCGAAACCAAGCAGGGCTTCGACTTCTATCACCGCAACTTCGGCGAGCCGTACGCTTTCGGCAAGTACGACCAGCTGTTCGTGCCCGAATTCAATGCGGGCGCGATGGAGAACGCCGGGGCCGTAACGTTTTTGGAAGACTATGTCTTTCGCAGCAAGGTGACCCGCGCATCCTATGAGCGGCGCGCCGAGACCGTGCTGCACGAGATGGCGCACATGTGGTTCGGCGACCTCGTCACCATGAAGTGGTGGGACGACCTGTGGCTCAACGAATCCTTCGCGACCTTCGCATCAGTGCTGTGCCAGAGCGAGGCCACCGAATACACGGAGGCGTGGACGACATTCGCCAACGCCGAGAAGTCGTGGGCCTACCGGCAGGACCAGTTGCCGTCGACGCACCCGGTGGCCGCCGACATCCCCGACCTGCACGCCGTCGAGGTCAACTTCGACGGCATCACCTACGCCAAGGGCGCCAGCGTGCTCAAGCAGCTGGTCGCGTACGTCGGCCTCGAGGCATTCCTGGCCGGGCTGCGGGACTACTTCCGCGACCACGCGTTCGATAACGCCACCTTCGGTGACCTGCTCGGCGCGCTCGAAAAGTCTTCCGGGCGCGACCTTTCGCACTGGGGCCAGCAGTGGCTGAAGACCACCGGGCTCAACACTTTGCGCGCCGACTTCGACGTCGACGCCGATGGGAACTTCAGCCGCTTCGCCGTCAGCCAGAGTGGCGCGGAGCCCGGCGCGGGCGAAACCCGCGTGCACCGGCTGGCCGTCGGCATCTATGACGACGACGGCTCCGGCCAGCTGGTTCGTGTTCAGCGCGAGGAGCTCGACATCGAGGGTGAGGTCACCGAAGTTCCTGCGCTGCAAGGTGTGTCACGTGGCAAGCTGATCCTGGTCAACGACGACGACCTGACCTATTGCTCGCTGCGGCTCGACCCCGAGTCGTTGGAGACGGCGCTCACCCGTATCGCCGACATCGCCGAACCGCTCCCCCGAACGCTGGCTTGGTCGGCGGCATGGGAGATGACCCGCGAGGCGGAGTTGAAGGCCCGCGACTTCGTTGCGCTAGTCGTCAACGGCATCGGCGCCGAAACCGAAGTTGGTGTGGCACAGCGGCTTCTGATGCAGGCGCAGACCGCGCTGCGCTCCTACGCCGATCCCGACTGGTCCTGCGCAGAGGGTTGGCCGTCGTTCGCCGACAAACTGTTGGAGGTGGCCCGCGCCGCCGAGCCGGGGTCGGACCACCAGCTGGCCTACTTCAACGCGCTGTGCACGTCGGTGCTCGCGCTTCGCCATGTCGCCGTGCTCGCCGCGCTGCTGGACACCGACCCCGCCGAGCACGGACTGACCGGTCTCGTCGTCGACACCGACCTGCGGTGGCGCATCGTCACCGCGCTGGCCGCCGCCGGCGACATCGACAATGACGGGCAGGCAACGCCGTTCATCGATGCCGAAGCAGAGCGCGATCCGACGGCGGCGGGCAAGCGCAGCGCCGCACGCGCGGCAGCGGCCCGCCCGCAGATGGCCGTCAAGAACACGGCGTGGCAGCTTGTCATCGAGGACGACACCCTGCCCAACATCGTCGGGCGGGCGATCATCGACGGCTTCGTGCAGCCGGGTCAGCAGGCGCTAATCCAGCCGTTCACGGCGAAGTACTTCGACGCCATCCCGCGGGTGTGGGAGCGACGGTCCAGCGAGGTTGCCCAGACGGTCGTCATCGGCCTGTACCCGTCGTGGGATATCAGCGACGACGCGCTGGCCGCCGCTGACCAGTTCCTGGCGGGCGAGTTGCCGCCGTCGCTGCGAAGGCTGGTCATCGAGGGCCGTGCCGGTGTCGAGCGCGCGCTTCGCGCCCGGGCCTTCGACGTCAGTTAAGCCCGTGTCCCGCGAAAAAGCAGCCATGGCTGTAATAATCGCGATTCAGCGACCAGGAATACTATTTCGCGGGAACTCTAGGCCGGTGTGACGCCGGCGCTCATCACCTTGACCGCGCTGATCAGCCCGGCCATCAGGTTGCCGTAGTTGAACGACGCCGCCGCGGCCTTCACGCCGAGCGGAGCCGACTCCTCGATGCCGCGGCCCTGAACGTCGGAGCCGTAGACGACCTCGATGGCCTTCTGATTCGGCGAAACAGCAAGTAGCACCGCATTGTTCGGCGTCGGCACCTTGGCCAGTATTTCTCGCGCCGACGCCGCCGTGTCCGAGCCCAGGTCGCCGACGTACACCGCGAAGCGGGCCTGCGCCCTTCTCGATCCGAACTTCAGCGCGTCGTCGAGCCGCACCAGGTCCATGACCGGGAACGGATAGGTGACCGACAGCTCGCCCGGCTCGGTGACTCCGGATACTCGTCCGCTGGACGTGACGACGGAGCCGCGCGGCAGCTCCAGCTCCGACGACTGGCGCGTTGCAATCTCACCACTTGCCACTTGCGCCGCCTCCAATCGTCAACGGATGCTCGTGCCCATGGGGTTCGGGCTCGTCGGCCGACCACAGGATCGGTCCGTGCGTCCACTCGGCGTCCGACATCTTGTAGGTCTGCGGATGCGGTCCCTTGCGGTTCTTGCCCACGCCCCAGATCAGCGCGATCAACACCAACAGGAGCAGCAGGGGGACCCCGCCCAGTAGCGAATGTGCAAGTGCGGTGCTCACGACGCAAACCTTATCGTGGCGACGGGCTAGGCCGCGCCCTCACCCAGATATCGCATCCACGCCGGGTCGAGTTCCTTGACCGACGACAGCAGCCGCCAGTGCTGACCTTTGGGCCGCGTCGGCGTCGAGCGCAGCGTCCAGCCCAGCTCGGCCAGCATCCGGTCGGCCTTGCGGTGATTACAGGTCGAGCAGGCGGCCACGCAGTTCTCCCATGTGTGGTCGCCGCCGCGGCTGCGGGGCACCACGTGGTCGACGGTGTCTGCCTTGCCGCCGCAATAGGCGCAGCGGAACCGGTCGCGGTGCATCAGCGCCGCCCTGGTCATCGGGATGCGGGCCCGGTACGGCACCCGCACGAAGGATCGCAGCCGGATCACCGACGGCACCGTGACCGTCCGGGTGGCCGAATGGATCACCGGCCCGGACGGATCGGCGTGCACGACGTCGGCCTTGCCGCATATCAGCATGACAACCGCCCTGCGCATCGGCAGGGCGGTCAGTGGTTCGTAGGTGGAGTTCAGGAGCAGGACTCGGCGACGGCCCCAGAGTGAGCCTTCGCGGGTGCCCGGACGAGTTTCGACGCTGTGCAGCAGCGTCGGGGTGGGCGTCACCCCGGGTAGTCCCGCCGCGACCCCGGCATGCCGGTGGCCGCGGCTCTTGTTCCGATGCGCCATTCGTCCTCCGATCGACAGTTCATCATGGATTTGGGTAAATCGCATAGCAAATTCCTTCGTGTCCCCTGGTCAACAGGATGAACTTCCCGTGACGTCACCGGGCGACAGCCGGCCCTCAGGGTCAGGAACAATGGGTGGCGTGACTCAGCCGCAGCAGTCCTTCTACGACGAAGTGGGTGGCCACGACACCTTCAATGCCATCGTGTCGCGGTTCTACGAGCTCGTTCGCGAGGACGAGATCCTGCGGCCGCTGTATCCCGAGGAGGATCTCGACGCCGCCGAGGTGCGGCTGCGGATGTTCCTGGAGCAGTACTGGGGAGGTCCGCGCACCTACTCCGACCAACGCGGCCACCCCCGGCTGCGGATGCGGCACAGCCCGTTCAAGATCGGCTTCATCGAGCGCGATGCCTGGCTGAGGTGCATGCACACCGCGGTGGCGTCGATCGACTCGCAGACCCTCGATGACGAGCACCGCGCGCAGCTGCTGGCCTACCTGGAGATGGCAGCACAGTCGATGGTCAACTCGCCGTTCTGAACCAGACGACGGCGCGGTGTAGGTTGCGGTCGTGCTTGATCCCGACGACACGCCTTGGTGGTCGCATGGCGTGTTCTATCAGGTGTATCCGCGCTCGTTCAGCGACAGCAGCGGCGATGGCGTCGGCGACCTCGACGGCGTCGCCTCACGGCTGGACTACCTCGAGACGCTGGGTGTCGACGCCATCTGGCTGAACCCGGTGATGGTGTCGCCGATGGCCGACCATGGCTACGACGTGTCCGACCCGCGCGACGTCGACCCCCTGTTCGGCGGGATGGATGCGCTGGACCGGCTGATCGAGGCGGCCCATGCGCGAGGCATCAAGCTGACGATGGACCTGGTGCCGAACCACACCAGCTCGGCGCATCCGTGGTTTCAGGCCGCGCTGGCCGCCGGCCCGGGCACCGACGCGCGTGAGCGGTACATCTTCCGCGACGGGACCGGCCCAGGCGGGGTGCACCCGCCGAACAACTGGGTATCGATCTTCGGCGGCCCGGCGTGGACCCGCGTCGTCGAACCCGACGGCAATCCGGGGCAGTGGTATCTGCACCTGTTCGACGCCGAGCAGCCCGACCTCAACTGGGAGAACCGCGAGGTCTACGACGATCTCGAGAAGACGCTGCGATTCTGGCTGGAACGCGGTGTCGACGGCTTCCGCATCGACGTCGCACACGGCATGGCCAAGCGGCCCGGGCTGCCCGATATGGAGGTCACCGGGACCGACGTGCTGCTCGCCGACATGGACGACGACCCGAGGTTCAACGACGACGGTGTGCACGACATCCACCGTCACATCCGCACGGTGCTCAACGATTACCCGCACGCGGTGGCGATCGGCGAGGTGTGGGTGTACGACAACGAGCAGTTCTCCCGGTACCTGCGCGCCGACGAGCTCCACCTCGGCTTCAACTTCCGGCTGTTGCGCGCGGACTTCGACGCTGCAGACATCCGCGGTGCGATCGAGAACTCGTTGGCGGCTGCCGCGATCGAAAATGCCACGCCGACATGGACGCTGTCTAATCACGATGTCGACCGCGACGTCACCCGCTACGGCGACGGCGACGTCGGCCTGGCCCGCGCGTGGGCGATGGCGTTGGTGATGCTGGCGCTGCCGGGTGCGGTGTTCATCTACAACGGTGCGGAACTCGGCCTTGCCAACGTCGAGCTGCCCGACGAGGCGCTGCGTGACCCGGTGTGGGAGCGATCCGGACATACCCGGCGCGGTCGTGACGCGTCGCGGGTGCCGGTGCCGTGGGAGGGTGACGCTCCCCCGTTCGGCTTCTCGACGAATCCGGACACCTGGCTCCCGCTGCCGCAGGAGTGGTCGTCGCTGACAGTCGAGAAACAGCTCGGCGACCCTGCCTCCACGCTGTCGTTCTATCGGGAGGCGATCCGATTGCGTGCTGCGCGAACCGAATTCGACGGCAACGCGATCGAATGGCTGGACGCTGCCGAAGACGCGCTGGTGTACCGGGTCGTCGACGGCGGACTGGTGTGCGCGCTGAACGCAGGCGCCGAGCCCATTTCACTGCCGGCCGGTGAGGTGCTGTTGGCCAGCGCTGACCTAGTGGACGGCAAGCTGCCCCCGAACGCCGCCGCCTGGCTGGTCTAGTTCCTTCCGCGAGCAGACGCAAAAGTACCCAACTCAAGGGCTTTTCGGGTACATATGCGTCTGCTCGCGCCGGTCAGGGGGAACTAACAGAAGCGTGTTGATTCACAGGGTCGCTGCACGGCACCCCCGCGACGCCGCAGGCGCTCCAGCATTGGAACCGTGTCCATCGAAGAGTTCTTTTGTATGAATGGCGGGCTGGCGACAACGCAGCAGCTGCGCTCCGTGATGTCGCACAAGATGTTGCGGTCGCGTGTCAGGACCGGCGCCATTGTTCGGGTCCGGCATGGCGTGTACGCGCTGACTACGCCCGACGATCACGCGCGGTTGGCCGCACTTGATCTCGTTGCAGGCCAACCCATAGTCGCGTGCATGAACACCGCGGCTCATCTGTACGGCTTCGACACCGAGCCAGACGACAACCTCCACATCCTTGATCCAGGAGTTCGAATGCGCCCTTCCACCGAGCTGACGGTTCACCAACGCGTCGGGGCACCGCTCAAGCGGGTGAGGGGTCGATTGGCGACGGCACCCGCCTGGACCGCCGTCGAGGTGGCGCGAACATTGCGGCGGCCGCGAGCCTTAGCGACACTCGATGCCGCGCTGCATGTCGGCGCCTGCTCGCGCGAAAATCTGTCGACCGCGATACGCGAACAGAAGGGCCGACGGGGCATCGTAAACATCCGCGAACTCGTCGAATACGCCGACGGGCGAGCAGAATCCGCCATGGAAAGCGAAGCACGGCTGGTATTCATCGACGGCGGGCTTCCGTTGCCCGAACTCCAACACGTCATCGTCGACAGGTGCGGAAAGCAATGGCGGGTTGACTTCGCATGGCCAGAGGCGATGCTTGTCGCGGAGTACGACAGTGCCGAGTGGCATGCCAATCCTGAGGCCTTCAGGCACGACCGAATGAAGACGGCACGACTGCAGGAGTGCGGCTGGTTTGTGATGCCTATCATCGTGGACGACGTTCGCCGCAACCCAATCGATCTTGTCGCGCGGGTGTTAACCCATCTAGAGCGCCCGCTGCTCACCGGCTGATATGCGGGCCACTTGGGTCGCGAGCAGACGTAAATGGCCCACTTTGACGTGCTTTACGGGTACTTTTGCGTCTGCTCGCGAGAGAATAGCTAGCGCAGGACGACGGCGGGGTCGCCGCGGCGGCGGTACACCGAGCCGAACCTCGCATCGATCCGCAGCCATGCGGGCAACGCACGCACGCGCACGATCTCGTCGGCGGCCACGGTTCCCGGATCCAGCCCCTTGCCTTGTTCCGCCGCCACCGATGACTGCGGCAGGAAACCCATTGCCGTCAAGGCGAATACGCAGCGCATCGGGATGTCGACGTCGCCCTCCGGGGAACTGACGGCGAGCACCTCCTGATCCAGCAGCGAGACCGGTGGCCCGTGAGTGCTGCCGTGTTCCTTCGCCAGCTCGACACCACGCTGCGCCAGCTCGAGCACCACCCGCGCGGGCACATCGTCGATGTGGGTGAACCCAGCGTCGGGCGGCAGCACACCACGCCACGCCGAGTCCATCGGAAAGCCGGGGTCGACGTGACCGCTGCGGTCCAGCGCCGCCAGACCCTGGGCCAGCGCGTCGGCGCCTGCGCTCAGGTCGGTCGGACGCACCCGACCTGCCACCACCCGGCTCGCCAGCACATCGAAACCGGTTGCGACCCAGGCCACCACGAGACCTTCCGATCGCTCCCGCAACCGGATGACTGCGGCATCGTCGAGACGCACCGCCCGCTCGACGAACGTGGCGAGGTCCTCGCGGTGGGTCGCGTCATCCAGCCAGATGCCCCGCTCGGGACTACTCATCGAGTCCAGCGCTGCAGATATTCTTGCTGGACCGGCGAAAGCCGTTGCAGCCGCCGCTCTTTGATATGCACCGTCGCCAGCTGCGTCTCGGCGATGACCGCAGGCCTTGAGTCGGCTGGTTTGTTCACCGACCGCACCTCGTAGCCGATGGTGAAGTCGACGGCGCGCACCCGCTTCGACCACATCGTCACCTGCAGCGGCGAATCCCTCAACCGCAATTGACCCTTGTAGAGGATCTTGACCTCATGGATGAGCAGTCCGATCTCATCGATGACGGCTTCGAACGGCTCACGCAGGAACGGGATTCGCGCCTCTTCGAGAATGGTGACCATGGTGGCGTGGTTGATGTGCTGATACATGTCGATATCCGACCAGCGCACGTGTACCGGCGCTGTAAATCCCGTCACCCAGCATTCCCCGTTCCACTCGTCCGTGTCATGCTGCGGATCTGACGC
Source organism: Mycobacterium sp. (assembly GCF_032159775.1). Lineage (GTDB taxonomy): Bacteria > Actinomycetota > Actinomycetes > Mycobacteriales > Mycobacteriaceae > Mycobacterium. The sequence goes on along the minus strand of NZ_JAVHWK010000055.1, from coordinate 6,159 downwards.
GCCGCCACCGACAATGTCGCAAGGTCACGCTCGTCGGACTGATAGATCTCGTTCAACGTGCGCCGCGCCCGCTGCACCCGAGAGCCGTTGGTCAGCTCCCACTCGCCGATCTTCTCCTCGCCGCTCTCCTCCGGCTCGCCGACGGCGAGCACATCGAAGCAGAGCGAGCGCAGAGAACCGTAGATGTCATCGCGAATAGCCAACCGCGCCAATGAATGCCAGCGGTCGTCACGGGGCAGGCCTGATATGGCGGTCAGCAACCCATCCGTGCCGAGATAGTCCATCAGTGCGAAGTAGGTGTCGGCCACTTCCGCCGGCTCGCGGTCCTTGATATCGGCAATGTCGATGATGTCGAGCAGGCTGTACTGATATAGGCCGGAGGCGATGATGTACGCGAGGTCCTCTGGCACACCGTGCGCGGAGAACTGCCCGACCTCCTTCTCGACGATCGCACGGTCGTCGCCACGCAGCCACTCCCGCATGCGCGGTGTCAGCTCGGCCACCTTCTTGGCGAACCGGTTGATCTCGGCGCCGACGGCCAGCGGTTGCGGCCGGTAGTTGAGCAGCCAGCGACCTGCACGGTCGATCTGCCGGCGCAGGTCCAGCGTCAAGCGGTCCGAAACATGCACCGCCACATCGGCATCGCGGATCGTCCGCCACACCTCGTTGATCCGGAAGATTGCATCGGTCGCGGCGTAGGACCGCACCGCGTCCACCGGCCCGACGCCGACATCCTCCATCACCCGGTACACATACGAGATGCCCGCCGTGTCGACGATGTCGTTCACCAGCATCGTGGTGATGATCTCTCGACGCAGCTGGTGCGACCGGATCTCGGTCCCGAATTGTTCCCGCAGCCGAGTCGGGAAGTAGCGCGGTAGCCGGGCGGCGAAGACCTCCTGATCCGGCAGCTCGGTGGCCAGTACCTTTTGCTTGAGGTCCAGCTTGACGTGTGCCATCAGCGTCGACAGTTCCGGTGAGGTGAGCCCGATCCCGGCTTCGGTGCGCCGCCGGATCTCCTTCTCCGACGGCAGCGCCTCGAGTTCCCGGTTCAGTCCGGCCTCGGACTCGAGGTCCTTGATCTGGCGGGAGTGCACGGGCAGCAGACTGGCCGCGTTGGCGCGGCTGGTGCCCATCAGGTCGTTCTGGTCCTTGTTGTCGATCAGTACCAGGTCGCCGACCTCGTCGGTCATCGACAGCAGCAGGTCCGTCCGGTCTTCCGGCTTCACCTTGCCCATGCTCACCAGCGCGTCGATCAGGATCTTGATGTTGACCTCGTGGTCGGAGCAGTCCACACCCGCAGAGTTGTCGAGGGCATCGGTGTTGATCCGACCGCCTGCGAGGTCGAACTCGACACGGCCAAGCGATGTGACGCCGAGGTTGCCGCCTTCGCCGATCACCTTGGCCCGCACCTGGTTTCCGTTCACCCTGATCATGTCGTTGGCGCGGTCGCCAACATCAGCATCGGATTCGGTTTCGGCCTTGATGTAGGTGCCGATGCCGCCATTCCACAACAAGTCCACCGGCGCCTTGAGGATCCTGCGGAGCAGCTCAGGCGGCGGCAGCTCATCGATGCCGTCTTCGATACCGAGGGCGGCACGGACCTGCGGGCTGATCGGGATCGACTTCTGCTCGCGGCTGTAGACGCCACCGCCTTCGCTGATCAGCGATTTGTCGTAGTCGTCCCATGTCGACCGCGGCAGGTCGAACATGCGCTTGCGTTCCTCCCATGACGTCGCCGCGTCCGGGTTCGGATCGAGGAACACGTGCAAATGGTTGAACGCGGCCACCAGTCGGATGTGCGGGGACAGCAGCATTCCGTTGCCGAAGACGTCGCCGCTCATGTCACCGATGCCGACGACGCTGAAGTCTTGGGACTGGGTGTCGGTACCCATCTCGCGGAAGTGCCGTTTGACGCTCTCCCACGCGCCCTTGGCAGTAATGCCCATCGCTTTGTGGTCGTAGCCGACCGAACCGCCGGAGGCGAAGGCGTCGCCGAGCCAGAAGCCATAGGACTTCGCGACCTCGTTGGCGATGTCGGAGAACGTTGCCGTGCCCTTGTCGGCGGCCACCACGAGGTAGGCGTCTTCGCCGTCACGGCGCACGACATCTGTTGGAGTGACGACATTGCCGGTGGTCTGGTCGACGTTGTCGGTGAGGTCGAGCAGACCCGAGATGAACAGCTTGTAGCAGGCGACGCCTTCGGCGCGCTGAGCGTCGCGGTCGGCGGCCGCATCGTCGGTGAGCGGCGGGGGCTGCTTGAGGACGAATCCGCCCTTGGCGCCGACCGGGACGATGACGGCGTTCTTGACGGCCTGCGCCTTGACCAAGCCGAGGATCTCGGTGCGGAAATCCTCCTTGCGGTCCGACCAGCGCAGCCCGCCGCGGGCGACGAAGCCGAAGCGCAGGTGCACACCCTCGACGCGCGGCGAGTAGACGAAGATCTCGAACATCGGCCGCGGCAGGGGAAGTTCGTCGACCAGCCGCGAGTTCAGCTTGATCGCAAGCACGTTCCGCGCGCGAGCCGAATCCTGCCTGCGGACAAAGTAGTTAGTGCGCAGCGTGGCCTGAATCATCGATGCGAAGCCACGCAGGACGCGGTCGGTGTCCAAACTGGTCAGCGCATCTATATCGGCGGCCACCGATGCAGCGGCGGTCTGCGCGGCCTTCCTTTCGGGATCGGCCGCCGGGTCGAACATCGCTTCGAACAATTCGACCAGTGACCGTGCGGTGACCGGGTTACCGTTCAGCACGCCCTCGATATGGGCCTGGCTGTACGGAAAACCGGCCTGCCGCAAGTACTTCGCATAGGTGCGCAGAATCACGACCTGCTGCCATGTCAGGTGTGCGCGCAGCACCAACTCGTTGAACCGGTCGATCTCGGCGCGGCCGTGCCAGATCGCGGTGACCGCGTCGGCGAACCGCACCGCGGTCGCGTCCCGTTCAGGTCCCTCGGGCTCATCGGGGATGTCGCTGAACACCGAGATCTTGAACTGGTAGATCCACACCGAAAGCCCGTCGGGACGCGTCACGGTGAACGGTCGCTCTTCGAGCACGATCACGCCCATGGACTGCAGCATCGGCAGTAATTGACTGAGCGAGGCCGAGCGGCCGCCGAGGTACCAGATCAGCTGCGCCGAGCCGTCCCTGCCGTCCTCGGAGAACACCAGCTTGACCGAATTGTCCTGCAGCTCTTCGATGATCGCGATGTCGTTGATCGCGTCGGCGGGACCGACAGCCTGCTTGTAGACCTCGGGGAAGGCGCTCGAGTAGTGCTCGGCCCTGACCTGGTCGATCGACCCGGTCTTGACGGCCCCGAGCAGCCGGTCACCCCAGGTTCGCGTCGCCTCGGTCAGCAGATCCTGAATGCGCGCTTCGTTGCGAAGTGATACATCCACGCTCCCGGGTCGGGATCCCTCGGGTAGGCGAACGGTGAAATGCACGACCGCCCAGGGCGATTCGCTGACGCGCGCGGTGTATTCGATGCTCTCGCCGCCGAGCTCGCGGACGAGGATGTCCTGCATTTCCAGGCGGACCCCCGTGGTGTACCGGTCACGCGGCAGGTACACCAGGCAGGAGACGAAGTGGGCCAGCTGATCGGCGCGCAGGAACAACAACGTGCGCCTGCGCGAGCCGAGATCGACGACGGCCATCGCCATGTCCAGCATCTCGCGCGAGCTGAGGGCGAAGAGCTCCGAGCGCGGAATGGTCTGGATGATGTCGAGCAGCAGCTGCGCCGGATGGCTCGGGTCGCGCTGCGCCATGGCGATCGCTTCGCCGACCCGCCGTGAGATCAGCGGAATCTCCATCACATTGGCGTTCATCGCCGCGACCGTGAACAACCCGACGAAACGATGCTCGATCGCCCGATGTCCAGGGTGTTCGCGGACCACGACGATATAGGGGTATGCGCCGTAGCGAAGGAAGCTGGGGATCGTCGCCTGCGCGAGCACAAGCAGGTCGTCGCTGTCGGTCAGTTGGGGCAGGACCTCGTCGCGGAACCGCAGCACGCCCAGCCGGCTCGAGGAGTCGACCGACGACTGCCCGCCGTGCACCGGGCAGCGTTGATAGCCCAGCAGGACGAAATGCCCGTCGGCGAGCCATCTCAGCAGCTCCGCCACGTCCTTGCGATCAGCGCCGGGGAAGCGTCCCTCCGGATCGGTGTCGAGCTCGTTGGCCAGGCCGAGCAGCGTCCCTGACAGGGTCCGCGAGTCCAGCGCAACCTGGCGGGCATCCCTAAGGACGCCCGGCAACAGGCCCCTGGCCTCCTCGACGGCCTTGGGATCGGCGGAACTCGACAGCTGGATGTGGATCCATGCCTCGTCGACGGCCTCGCGGGAGTTGTCGACCTCCGAAGACGGTTGGATGTCGAGCAGCTCACCGGTCGGGCCGCGCCGTACCCGCAGGATCGGGTTCATGATCGCCTTGTAGGCCACCCCTAACCGGTGCAGCAGTACGGTGACGGAGTCCATCAGCAGCGTCGCGTAGTCGGTGACGATCTGGATCGCAGGGCCGAAGCCGCCGGGGTCGTCTGAGGGGTAGACCGCGACGAGCGTTTCGCCGACCTGGCGGCGCCTGCCAAGGTTGTAGTGCGCCGACAGCAGGTTCGGCGACATCAACTTGCCGGCGGCGCCCATATCGACCGGGCCGGTGGCCGCGTCGCTGATGGGTGCATCGCCGTGCGGCCCGTGGTAGGTCGCGATGTAGGCCCTGGCGAGTTTGTCCAGGCTGGCCGGAAGAACCGCCCTTTCAGTCGGCCCCTCGATCGCCCCCGCCCCCGGATTGATCGTCATGCCACTCGCTCCTGACTTACCGCCACGTGCCGTCGTTGGCACGCAGAGGCGACATTAGTCGCGTGTGAGGCGGCGGTGGGTCACCCTGTGAGGACGGGCTGCATCGATACCGAGTCGTTCCACTTTGTTTTCTTCGTAGGCACCGAAGTTGCCCTCGAACCAGAACCACTTGGCGTCGTTGTCGTCGTCGCCTTCCCAGGCGAGGATGTGGGTGCAAGTGCGGTCGAGGAACCAGCGATCGTGGCTGATCACGACCGCGCAGCCGGGGAACTTGTCCAGTGCGTTCTCCAGCGAACTCAGCGTCTCGACGTCGAGGTCGTTGGTGGGTTCGTCGAGCAGAATGAGGTTTCCGCCGACCTTGAGTGTGAGCGCCAGGTTCAACCGGTTGCGCTCACCGCCGGACAGCACGCCCGCCGGTTTCTGCTGATCTGGTCCCTTGAACCCGAACGCCGACACGTAGGCGCGCGACGGGATCTCGGTCTGGCCGACCTCGATGTAGTCGAGCTTGTCGGAGACGACCTCCCACACGGTCTTTTTCGGGTCGATCCCGCCGCGGCTCTGGTCGACGTAGCTGAGCTTGACGGTGTCGCCGACTTTGACGGTGCCGCTGTCGGGCTGTTCCAGGCCGACGATCGTCTTGAACAGGGTCGTCTTGCCGACGCCGTTGGGGCCGATGACGCCGACGATGCCGTTGCGCGGCAGCGTGAACGACAGGTCCTTGATCAGCTGCCTGCCGTCGTAGCCCTTGTCGAGGTGGTCGACCTCGACGACGACGTTGCCCAGCCGCGGGCCGACCGGTATCTGGATCTCCTCGAAATCGAGCTTGCGCGTCTTCTCGGCCTCGGCGGCCATCTCCTCGTAGCGGCCGAGGCGAGCCTTGCTCTTGGCCTGCCGCGCCTTCGCCCCCGACCGCACCCATGCGAGTTCCTCGGTCAGCCGCTTGTGCAGCTTGGCGTCCTTGCGGCCCTGGATGGCGACGCGCTCGGCCTTCTTCTCCAGGTAGGTCGAATAGTTGCCCTCGTACGGGAACGCCCGGCCGCGGTCGAGCTCGAGGATCCACTCGGCGACGTTGTCCAGGAAATACCGATCGTGAGTGACGGCGAGGATGGCGCCCTTGTACTCGGCGAGGTGCTGTTCCAGCCACTGCACACTCTCGGCGTCGAGGTGGTTGGTGGGCTCGTCGAGCAGCAGCAGGTCGGGCTTGGACAGCAGGAGCCTGCACAGCGCCACACGGCGCCGCTCACCGCCGGAGAGGTGGGTCACCGGCTCGTCGGGTGGCGGGCAGCGCAGAGCGTCCATCGCCTGCTCGAGCTGGGAATCGATGTCCCACGCGTCGGCCGCGTCGAGCTCCTCCTGGAGCTGGCCC
>NZ_JAVHWK010000216.1:0-9477 GCF_032159775.1 Mycobacterium sp. | reverse complement strand
ATCGGTGGCATGACGATGGGCCTGTCGATGGCGCTGCACGAGGAAAGCGTGCGCGATCATCGCTTCGGCCACATCGTCACCCAGGACTTGGCGACCTATCACATCAGCTCGCATGCCGACATCCCCGACATCGACGCCATCTGGCTCGACAGCGTCGACGCACACTCCAACCCGATGGGTTCGCGCGGTGCCGGAGAAATCGGCATCGTGGGCTCGGCAGCCGCCGTGGTCAACGCGATCTACCACGCCACCGGCGTTCGGGTCAGGGATCTGCCGGTCATGTGCGACGCGTTGCTGACGCCTTGACCGGGCTCGATGAGCTGATGCGCGGGCGCACGCGTCACATCCGCGAATAGCGCGTCAGCGCAAAGCTGTACAGGCCGTATGCCGCGAAACCCACTGCGGCAGCGGTCAATATCGCTCCGCCGAACCGCGTCGAGCCCAGGGCCTTGACCGCGCCGTCCAACCCGCTCGCCTTGGCAGGATCGCCGAGAAACGTCGCCACGATGACGGAGATGCCCACCGCCGACAGCACCAAACCCTCCGCGACATGGCCGACGATGCCGAGCGCGGTCAGCAGCCGGCCGCCGTCGGTGTTCAGATCGTTGAGGAACCGCCTCGACGCCCCCTTCTGGGCGTAGTAGCCGCCGATCCCCACGATGACGAAGCCGACGATCACCAGGGCGGCCTTCCCGCCGCCGGACTGCATCAGCCGTGCGCTCACTCCTGCCGTCTGCCTGCTGCCGCGGGCCTGCGCGCCGAGGGCGAACTGGATGGCCGTGAGCGCAACCGCTCCGTAGATCAACGCCAGGCCGAACGCCTTCAGCCGGTGTGCGATCGGCGATTTCCGCTTGTGCGCGTCGGGGTGCTCGGCCGGATGCAATCCGAGCACGCTCTCGCAGAGCCGCCACAACGCCAGCGCGACCAGGCCCGCGGTGACCACATAGAGCGTCGCTGTGCCTCCTGGTCTGCTGGCGAGCGTCGCGAGCGCGCCCGTCTGATCCGCCTCCCCCCTGAGCCCGAACGCGATCCGCATGATGATGCTCGCCACCAGCAGGTGCAGAGCGCCGCTGATCAGATAGCCGGCCCGCGCCACCCTCTGCAGCGCTCGGTTGCCGGTGGCGCTGTTGACGGCGCTTTTGAAGCTCATGGCCGGGTCGACTACCCAGTGCGCTGCTGCCGAAACAGCGTTGGAGCTGCGCCGTTCATCGCGTCGTGAGCACCAGCCCCGGATAGCCTTGGGCCGCAACATCGTCCAGCGATTTCCGGTAGTTGCCGAAGCCGCCGATGTAGGGCATGAATACGCGTTTCTTGCCGTCGATGTTGGATCCCAGATACCACGACGATTCGGCTCGCGGGAACAGCGTCCGCTCCGCCGCCTCCGCGACGTGCTTCGTCCATGCCTTCGCGGCGTCGCGGCGCGGTTCGACCTCGGTGATCCCTTGGATGTTCGCCGCCACCATCAGGCCGACGGCCCAGTCCACCTGCACCTCGGCATGCAAAACCATGTTCGCCAGCACCGACGGGCTGCCCGGGCCGCTGAAGCTGAACAGGTTCGGCAGCCGCGGCACCATCACGCCGAGGAACGTCACGGGCCCGTCCGCCCACAGCTCCGAGAGCCGGTGCCCGTCCGGACCCGTCGGGTCGATCCGCGTCATCGCGCCTGTCAGCGCGTCGAAGCCGGTCGCGAACACCAGCACATCGCAGTCGTATGTCTCTTCAGCCGTCCGAACGCCGTCGGTGGTGATCGCCTGAATCGGTTCGCGGCGCAGGTTCACCAATCGCACGTTGCCGCGGTTGAACGTCGCGTAGTAACCCGCGTCGGTGCAGATGCGTTTGGTCCCGATCGGGTGATCGGTGGGGATCAGGTCCTCGGCGACCGCGGGGTCATCGACGATGTCGCGGATGCGGTCCTCAGCAAACCGGCGCGCAATGTCGTTGGCCGCGAGCACCGAGCCCTGGTCGGGGAAGGTCTTGCTGAACAGCACCCCGCCGTCGCGCCAGCGCGCCCACATCGCCTCGTCACGTTCGGCGGGGTCGGTGTCGAGTGCGTTCTGGTGGTACGTGCCGTGCGGTGTGCCTGACGGCGCATACGACGACCGCTGCCTGCGCTCCGGATACTCCCGCCGGATCCGTTGCAGGTCCTCCTCCGTCCAGGGATAGTTCGGCATCGGAATCGTGTAGTTGGGCGAACGCTGGAACACCACCAGCGACTCGGCCTGCTCGGCGAGGATCGGCGTCACCTGGATGCCTGACGAGCCCGTGCCGATCACGCCGATCTTCTTGCCGCGCAACGGCGGATCCTCGCGCGGCCACGCCGCGGTGAAGTACACCTCGCCGGCGAAGTAGTCGAGGCCGGGAATGTCGGGACGGTTCACCGCCGACAGGCAGCCCGTCGCGCACAACAGGAACCGGCCGCGGTGCGTCTGCCCGGTGGACGTCTGCACCACCCATTCGCCCGCGTCGAACCGCGCCCCGATCACCTCGGTGTCGAAGAAATAGTGCCGACGAAGATCGAACCGGTCGGCGACATGGTCGAGGTACGCCAGGATCTCGGGCTGCGCCGCGAACCGCTCCGTCCATGTCCAGTCGCTCTGCAGGCTGTCGTCGAAAGAGTATGAGTAGTCGACGCTTTCGACGTCGCAGCGCGCCCCGGGATAGCGGTTCCAGTACCAGGTGCCGCCGACGCTCGGGGCCGCCTCGATACCGGTGACCGTCATGCCTTCGGCCAGGCAACGGTGCACGGCATACAGCCCCGCGAACCCGGCACCGATCACGATCGCGTCGGTCTTCACGCGGGCGCCTCCACATCGATTGCCAGCAGCCGCACCATATCGGCCCACAGCAGTTCCCGGGCTGCAGCCCCCGCCGAGAACGGCATCATCGTCAGGAACCCGTGGAAAAGGCCTGGGTAATCCCGGTGCAGCACAGGAACATTCGCCGCCCGCAGCTTTTGCGCATACGACGCACCCTCGCTCTGTAGCACATCGAAGCCCGCGGTCACCACGATCGCAGGGGGCAGGCCCTCATGCGATTGGGCTCGCGCGGGCGCCACCAGATACTCCGGAGACGGCATCTTGTCGTCGAGGTACTGCCGCCAGTAGTACTGCATCGCATCGCGCGTGTTGACGTATCCCGTCGAGTACTTGCGATAGCTCTCGGTGTCGAAGAACGGCTCGATGACCGGATAGATCAGCAGCTGCCCGGCGGGCATCTGCGCACCGCGGTCGCGGCACATCAGCGTGGTGACCGCGGCCAGGTTGCCGCCGGCGCTGTCCCCGGCGATCAGCACCCGCCGTGGATCGACGCCGAGGTCGTCGGCGTGCTCGATCGTCCAGCACCACGCGGCGTACACGTCCTGCGCGGCGGCGGGCGCTAGATGCTCCGGTGCGAGCCGGTAGTCCACCGACACCACCACGGTGTCGGTGTGCCGCGACATGGCGCGGCAGAAGCTGTCGTGCGAGTCCAAATCGCAGAGTACGAAGCCGCCGCCGTGGGCGAACACGACCGCGGCACGCGAATCGCGATCGACATGCGGGCGGTAGACCCGCACGCGCAGGTCACCGCCCTGGCCAGGGATGAGGAGGTCCTCGGCGCTCGCCACGTCGTCGAGGTTCGTCACCGGCGGCCTGCGACCGACGAGCACGGCCCGTGCCTCCTCTGCTGACATCGTCGAGAGGTCGGGGAAGGTGTCATTCATGGCGCGCATCAGTTTCGCAACGCCGTCCTCCATGATCGGCAACGGTAATGCACGATCGCTGGCTACCATCACGAAAGCCAGCCCGAGGAGGTCCGCGTGAACCCATCTGCTCCTCGCGTCCGCGAGACCGCTCCCGACCTGCCGCCCGGCTTCGACTTCACCGATCCCGAGATCTACGCGCACCGGTTACCGACCGAGGAGCTCGCGGAGGTCCGCCGCGCCGCACCGATCTGGTGGAACGAGCAGCCACCCGATGTCGGCGGGTTCGGCGACGGCGGCTTCTGGGTGGTCAGCAAGCACCGCGACGTCCGCGAGGTGTCGCTGCGCAGCGATGTGTTCTCGTCGCAGAAGAAGTCGATCGTGCCGCGCTACAAGGTGACCGGTGGCGGGGGCCAGATCGAGGCGGGCGCCGCGTCGATGATCATGATGGACGATCCCGAGCACAGCAGGCTGCGCAAGATCATCTCCCGCGGCTTCACGCCGCGCGCTATCGAGCGGCTGCGCGCCGAGCTCAACACGCGGGCTCAGGGCATCGCCGCGCAGGCCGCCGCCGAAGGATCGGGCGACTTCGTTCTCCAGGTCGCCCGCGAGCTGCCGCTGCTGGCCATCGCCGAGCTGCTCGGGGTGCCGCTCGAGGACCGCGGCAAGCTCTTCGACTGGACCAACCAGATGATCGCAGGCGACGACGACCCCGAATTCGCCGATTACAACCCGCTGCAGTCAACCGCCGAGTTGATCTGGTATGCCATGCAATTGGCCGCCCGCAAGGCAGAGGATCCCGGCGACGACATCGTCACCACACTGATCGACGCCGACGCCGACGGCCAGCTCACCGAGGCCGAGTTCGGGATGTTCGTCGTCACCCTGACCGTGGCGGGCAACGAGACGACCCGCAACTCGATCACCCAGGGCATGATGGCGTTCACCGACTTCCCCGACCAGTGGGAGCTGTTCAAGGCTCATCGGCCGAAGACCGCCGCCGACGAAATCATCCGCTGGGCGTCGCCGATCACCGCGTTTCAGCGCACCGCGCTTGTCGACACCGAGCTCGGCGGTGTACCGATCAAGAAGGGACAGCGGCTGGTGCTGTTCTACCGGTCGGCGAACTTCGACGAGGATGTCTTCGACGACCCGTTCACGTTCGACATCATGCGGGAACCCAATCCGCACTTGAGCTTCGGCGGCACCGGTGCGCACTACTGCGTCGGCGCCAACCTCGCGCGGATGACGATCGACCTGATGTTCAACGCGATCGCCGACCACATCCCCGTGCTGACGCCCGTCTCCGCCCCCGAGCGCCTACGGCACAGCATGATCAACGGCATCAAGCACTGGCAGGTCCAATACCGGTGAATGCGCCACCAACTTTCCGAGGATGGTCGACCTGTGCAGGCGCGCCGGATACGAGCCGCACATGAGGAAGACGTGGTTCACGAGAGGGCGTCTGGCATGGAGCGCGGGTCCGAACTGGTCGTAAACCGTCCGTGGCCCCTGCGCGAGCAGCCGGGACCACCTGACGAACTGCCCGCCTCGCAGCGACATTGTCGGTAGTACTTAGCAGACGTTTGGTATTAGCGACTTTGTCGCCCAGAGGCGGGCACCGCCGCAGGTGTCGGTCCGGGCTGCCATAGTGAGGCCAACGCCTACGAGGCGGTTCACCGGTTTATGGCTGCCCGCTAGGGAAGTGGAATCGGGTCCAGCGCATTGCCCGCCGGGATTGACGAGCAATTGTTCGGCGCGGCCCGTCCGGCAAAACGATCGTTGATCCAGTCGATGGCCTGCATCAACCAGAACCCGACGGCCGAGGTATGGCTGAAAAGCTCGTACTGGTCGTAATACACGACGGTTCCGCGCGCGCAGTAGGTGCGCGCGAGCGTGCGAACGTCGCCGGCGATCATCACGCCATCGCCGCGGCCGATGCCCGGCTTGTTGCCGGGTGTTCCCTCAGGAAAGCCGTTGGCGCCCTGGCCGATGAACAGGGGAATGGTCGGCGTGCCGCCAGTGCCCATGATGAGTTGGTTGGCTACCTCGACGAACAGCGGAAGGCTCTCCGGCGTCGGGAAGTCCGATATGACGAGATCACTCCATTTCAGCCGCCAATACCGAGGCTGGCCGAGGACATGCACGATCGACGAATTCTGCATGGTGTTGTACAGGTCCAGACCCCGGGTTGTGAGGTAGGGGGTGAAGTCGACCTCGAACGCTCGCGCGATCCCGATGAGAGCCATCGGCATCACGCCCGCCCAGATGTACGTGTTCTCGACGTAGTGCAGGTTGTGCGCCGGATGCACGAGCACACCACCGATGGCGGCACCGATCAGGCGGGCGTTGACATCTGGCGCGTACGAGGGTGCGAGTTCTGCAGCCCACTCGCTGGCGATCGCGCCTCCGGAGTAGCCGAGTAGAGCGACGTTCGCGTTGCTCGCGGTCTCGACCGCCGACGCATTGAACGCAGCGCGGATCGAGTCGAGGGTGTTCTTCCCGTATTCCGGGCCAGCGGCGAAGTCAGCCCGCTGACCTTCGGTGTCCGGCACGATCACCGTGAAGCCTTGCGCGAGAAAGATTCCGAACACAGCGAGCTCGACACTGGGAACGAGGCCACCGAATGTCCGGCCGCCGTTGATCGCATGTGACGGCTGGTCGTTGCGGTTCAGCGAGTCGTAGGCGGACTGATACGACAGAATTCGCGTCGTATCGGGCTGGTGCACCGGCTGGATGATCGAGGTTACGTTGGCGGTCGCCCTGCCGGTTTGGCTCGTCGAGCGGTACAGCAGCTGAATGGTCTTCAGTGGAGTCGGGATGCCCAGAATGTGGTACGGAATGTTGCGAGTCGCGAGTACCGAGCCCGGCGGCCACTCTTCGAGCGGTTTGTCGCCGGAATAGGTGTAGAACGGGTCTTCGTTCGGCGGCGGCACGAATGCCCGAGCCGGCGTGACTTCTACGGGGAGGCCACTCGGAATGGGATAAAAGGCCTCCGGTGGCAGTGGCACGGTCATTGCGCCAAGTATTCCCGCCCGCGAGCGCCGCGCACCCACAACTCGCCGTCCCCGGCGGTGACGCCTTCCTGGATCAGCGTGCGCTTGAGGATCTTGTTGGTGGCGGTTTGCGGCAGAGTGTCATTGATTCGGACGTACCTCGGCCACGCCTTCGGCGACAGGTCGGGCTGTGCTACCAGAAAGCCCTCGAACTGCTTGGGCGACAGGGTCGCTGCGTCGTTGAGGACGACGGCCGCCATCACCTGATCACCGACGACCTCGTCGGGCACGGCGTAGACGGCGACGAGGCTGACCTCCGGCAGCCGCTGCAGGATCCGTTCGACCGGCCCCGCCGCGAGGTTCTCCCCGTCGACCCGCATCCAGTCGGCGGTGCGGCCGGCCAGGTAGATCCAGCCGTCGGCGTCGCGGTAGGCCAGGTCGCCCGACCAGTACATGCCGTGCCGCATCCGCTCCTCGGTGGCGGCGGTGTCGTTGTAGTACCCGGTGAAGCCGCCGACGCCGTAGGTGTTCACCAGCTCCCCGACGGCGTCGTCGAAGTTGGCCAGCGCACCGTGCTCATCGAAAACCGCTGGCGCACATTCGGTCACGGCGTCGGCGTGGTACACGCTGACGCCCGGATATCCCTTGCCGATCGATCCCGTCGGGCATCCGTCCTCGCGCATGACGACGACGGCGAACTCGCTTGAGCCGAAGCTGTCGACGACCTTGCACCCGAACCGTCGCGCGAAGTCGTCGACGTCGCGCTCGGTGGCCTCGTTGCCGAACGCCGCCCGCAGCGTGTTGTCGGCGTCGTCCGGCTTTTCGGGTGTCGCGAGCACCAGCGCCAGCGGCTTGCCGACGTAGTTCATGTACGTCGCGCCGTAGCGGCGGATGTCTGGCAGGAACCGCGACGGCGAGAACTTCGCGGGCACCATCGTCGCGCCGCACGCAAGCGCCACCGCCCAGCCGGCCGCCACCCCATTGGAGTGGAACAGCGGCATCGATAGGTAGCAGACGTCGTCGGCGGAGAGTTCGAACCGTTCGGCCAGGCTCGCACCGCACAGCACCGCCATCGCATGGGCGAACCGCACCGCCTTCGGGTCGCCGCTGGTGCCCGACGTGAACAGCATGACGACCGGATCCACGCCGGCGACTTCGCGGTGGGGCTGAAGAGGTTTCGCCGCCGCTACCGCGTCACGGTAGGCGGCCCCGTCGACATCGACGACCGGCGCGCCGCCCAGATCGAGGCCGTCGAGGAGCGGCATGTGCTCGGCGTCGGCGAGGACCAGCTGGCAGTCCGACCGCGCGATGTCGGTGGCCAGGCCGTCGCCTCGACGCGTGGTGTTGATTCCGCACAGCACATACCCACCCAGTGCGGCGGCCGCCATCGACCGCAGCATCGCGGGCGTATTGCCCAGCAGCGCACCGACATGCACGGGCCGCAACGGGTCCATCTGATCGATGAGGGCCGACGCCTCCGCCGCCGCCTCGGCCAGGTGCTCGCGCCAGGTCCACGTCCGGTCGCCGTGCATCATCGCGATGCCGTCGTCGTCCATCCGCGAGCGCAGCAGCTGCTGCACGGTTTCACACATCGGCGGGCCGGTAGCGCAGCAGCGTGACGCCCGCGTCGGGCACATCGCAGAACACGGGGGTGACCCGCATGCCGATCCGGATGTCGTCGGGTTCGACGTCGACGAGTTCGGTGCTCACCCGCGGGCCGACGTCCCATTCGACGACGGCAAGCAGTTGCGGCAGCTTCTCGGCCCACGGCGGACCGGTCGGCCGTCGCGCGACCGTGTAGGTGTACAGCGATCCGGCACCGTCGATCACCCGCCACTCCAGGTCGTCGGCCAGCGTGCCCGGCGCCAGGGTGCGCGGGTAGAACACATACCGGCCCGCCGACGGCGAGTACTGAATGAGGATCCGGTGCTCGCGCAACGCATCCCAGAACGGTTGCGACACCGGTGTCGGCTCGGGCAATGGTGCCGTCACGTCAGTCGCCCCTCAAGATCAGCGCCACCTGCTCGCTCATGATGCCGCCATTACCGGTGACGAAGGCGATGTTGCAGTCGGCCACCTGAGCATCCCCCGACCGGCCCATCACCTGGCGCGCGCCGTCGACGACATGGTGCATTCCGCCCGCCATGCCCGCCTGCCCGAACGACAGCTGCCCGCCCGCGGTGTTGACCGGGAAGTCGCCGCGGAAGGTGAGGTCGTGCTCCGTCAGCCACCCCATTCCCTTGCCCTTGCCGCAGAACCCCGCGTCCTCCAGCGTCATCAGCACGGTGATCGTGTAGCAGTCGTAGATCGACGCCATGTCGATGTCGGAACGCTGCAGACCCGCCATCGCGAAGGCCCGTTCGGCGGCGCGCGCAATCGGCGTGCGGATGAGATCGTCGGCGTATGTCGGCGTCTTGAACCGAATGTGTTCGCCGAACCCCCTGATCCACACGGGGCGATGACGCGCCCGCCGCGCGACGTCTGCGTTCGCGATCAGCACGCCCGCGCCACCCTGCACCCGCATCACCGTCTCGAGCATGTGAATCGGATCGGCGATCACCGGACTGTTCAACACCTCGTCGACGGTGATCGGCTTGCCGTGGAACACCGCACCGGGATGCGCGCACGCGTTCTGGCGTTGCTGCACCGCGATGCGTGCCAAGGCTGCTGCGTCGTAGCCGAATTCGTGGCCGTACCGCTGCGCGATCTGCGCGTACGGTCCGTTCTGCCCGACGTTGCCGTACGGAATCTCGAACTCGGCCTGCGGGGAGCCGTAGTTGTTGCTCGACGCCCCGAACCAGC
>NZ_JAVHWK010000038.1:0-19516 GCF_032159775.1 Mycobacterium sp. | reverse complement strand
CTGGCTGCCATAGGCGCCACGGTGCAGGATGGTTTTGTGCATCCACCGTCGCGGGCGATGAGCATGATCCGCTGCGCGGGGGACGCGACGCGTCTGGCCCGGAAGAGGTCCAACGCCGATCCGGTGGCCTTGTCGAACACCGCCAGGTAGTGGTTGGCGTGGCCGGCGAGTCGGACAACGTCGGCGATGGGCATGATGGTGCCGCTGCCGGTCACGCCCACACCCGCGCGGGATTCGAGGTCCTGCAGGGTGGTGCGGATGATGGTCGACACCGGCAGCCCGTTGAGGTGTCCGAGTTCCCCGCCCATCAGGACGATGCGGCCGATGGCGATCATGGCATCGTGGCGACGTTGGGCCAGGCTGCGGTGGTCGTTGTCGATTTGCGATTTGTGACGGTGTGCCTGCCGTGCAGGGGTTTTCGTCGTCGGGGTTGCACATGCCTGGGGCGGCGTACTTGGCGAAGATCGCCTCCCAGACGGCCGCCGCTTCGGGGGTGAGGTCCCCGGTCAGGGTCGTCATTGCGTTGCGGCGTTGTTTGCGGGTGGACACTCCGCGCTTGCGGGCGCGCTCGTGCTCGTCGGGTTCGGGGCCGTCCTGATCGAGCAGGAAGAGAGTCCGATCGGCGGTGTCCTTGAGTTCCTTGGGGCCGACGCTGACGGCGGTGCGCACGAGGTCGACCTCGATCTGCGCGAGGGTGGGCGCGTCGACGAAGCCCGGCACCTCGCCCATGGCCTTGCGGATGACCTCGACATGCTCGCCGTTGATCTGCCCGAGGGACTGAGCGGCGGCGGTCGCCGGCAGCAGCGGTGGCAGCGGTTCCCCGGTCAGCGCTCGGCGCGGACCCAACAGTGCAGCCTCGGTCAGTCGCCGGTGGGCCTCGGTCGTCGAGATGCGCCACCGAATCGCGAGCACATCTTTCCAGGACTTGGCGCCCAGCTCCGTTGGCGTGGTCTCGGCCTGCAACCGCGCCAGCAAGCGGTGGGATTGGGTGGGCAGCTCGCAGGTCAGGGTTTCGAGGGCGTCGAGGGTGTCGACCAACTCCGTGCGGGAGAGCAGCTCGACGTCGCGGGCCGCCAGCGCGGCACGCAGCGCGGCCACCGCCTCCTGCACCACCGTCCCTGACATGCTTCGAACATATATTCGGCCACCGACAAGACTTCTCCCATGTGACCACTGAAACTGAAGTGACACAACGGAATAGAGTTATTCCGATGGACGCGGCGCCAACGATGCCGCGAGCAGGTCGCGAATCGCCGACGCCGAGCCACTGATCACACCTTGCCGCGGCACCTAGCCGTTCCGGGCGAAACGGGGTCAGTCGGCCTTCATTTAATAAGCAGATCTAACTTTTTCGTATACGCTGTGTTCCACCACGTTCTACAGGCAGCGAAAGGACTCCGATGGCCAGAACAGACGATGACACCTGGGACATCAATGAGAGCGTCGGCGCGACCGCCCTCGGAGTAGCCGGCGGCCGGGCCGCCGAGACAAACAGCGCTGATCCGCTGATCAGCGATCCGTTCGCACAGCTGTTTCTCGAGGCGGCGGGCGACGGCATCTGGCGGATCTACCTCGACACCGAATTACCTTCCGAGCTGGTCGATCTCGATCCGGAGTTACCGGCCCGCATGCAGGCGATGATGGGCTATACCGCGTGCCGGACCAAGTTCTTCGACGAATACTTTCTCGGTGCGGCCGATGCCGGTATCCGCCAGGCGGTGATCCTTGCCGCCGGTCTGGATGCGCGCGCATGGCGGCTTGCCTGGCCCGCCGGGTGCGTGGTTTACGAGATCGACCAGCCCAAGGTGCTGGAATTCAAGACGGGCACACTGGAGTCTCATCAGGTCACGCCGATCGCGACCCACGTCGGCGTCGGCGTCGACCTGCGTCAGGACTGGCCGGCAGCGCTGGTGGAGTCCGGGTTCGACCCGTCACTTCCGACGGCGTGGTCGGCCGAAGGACTGCTGCCCTACCTGACGGCCGAAGCCCAGGACCTTCAGTTCGACCGCATACAGTCGCTTAGCGCCCCAGGCAGCCGGGTCGCCGTGGAGGCGTTCACCAACGAATTCTTCAGCCAAGATAGCTTCGCGCGCCGCGAGGAGCAGATGGATCGGTACCGCGCGGTTGCGGTCAAACTGGGCCGCAAGGACATCACCGAAGCCGGCAACCTGCTCTACGACGAAGAGCGCACAGAAGTCGTGGACTGGCTTGGCGCTCATGGCTGGACTGTCACCACTGCGATGGACGCCAACGACCTGATGGCCGCGAGCAACCGGGCCGTGCCGCCTGGCCTCGATGACGCGATACCGGAAAGCGTGTTCGTCGAAGCGATTTCAGGGCCATCCTGATTCCGGCGTCGAGCCGGGCGATTGCCCGAGTACGTGCACCGTCCTGTGACCGGACCTGGCACGGCGACTAGCTTCGACGTCAGGGCATAAGGACCGAGGGCTCGCCCAGCGTCAGACGCAGCGCGATGGTCGGTGTGATCAGGAACAGCCAGTAGGTCACGTTGAACACGAGAACCCATGCGATTGCCCGAAGGACGTCGCGCTTGATTCCCTGCGGCAGGCCAGGTTTGGCAACGATCGCCTCGAAGCGCGGCCGTCCCTCCCCATTGGTCCAACCGATGAGAAAGGCGGTGACCGCGCCGAAGACGCCGAAGGGAATGTTGGGATACAGCAGCGGCATTGTGCCGGCGTCGGAATGCAGGACCGGTCCGATGGTGTCGACGTAGGTCCACAGCCCGAAAGTCTCCACCGAAACGTATTCCATGACCAGGTTGAAGCCGATCAGCACCGGCCCTGCCGTGACGAGGCTGAGCACGAGCGGGTGCACATCGGGCCATCGTCCGCGAGCCCACTTCTGCAGAGCCAGCATCGAAACGAAGGCTGCGGTCATGAAGACCGGGTACGAGACGATGTTCATCGCGGGCTTATCCGGCGTGGTCCACATCGTCGACCCCCACGGAAGCATGTGGTAGTCGGAAGACCACAGCAGATAGGCACCCCAGTCGGCGTAGAACTCCTGCCAGAAGATGCTGAACCCGGCAATCGCCAGCAAGCCGACGAGACCAAGCTCCCCTCGCCTGCGGGTGTCGATGACCACCCAGATGGTCAGCGCGAGGAAAGCGAGGCTCATGACCAGTTCGAACCAGTTCGCGCCGTTCACGCCGCCTCAATCACGTTGCTTGCGAATGCTTTTATTGCCGTCGCGGAACGAAAATCAAAGTTGCGCCGGCGCGGGGGCAGCCGCGCTGTCGGGATAGAAGCTTCGCGCCCAAGTACGCAGTTGCTTGAATCCGGCGGCTTCGGAGGTCGTCAAGCCGGGCGGATCCATGTAGATCTGATGTTCCCAGATCGCGATGTCGTCCGGCAACGCCGCCTGCGCGGCCTGCAGCCGTTCGTCATAGCGGCCGCTGGCCTCGTCGATCCAGTAGGTGGAGAAGATGTCCGACGTCGCATCGTCGACGGGAGTGGCGCAGATTGCGATGACCCGGAAGCCCTCCCGGGTGTGCTCGCCGTTGAACGAAATGCCGATGCCCGACCAATAAATCTCCAAGGTGTTTTTGGTTTCTCCCGGCTGATCGACGCCGTCGCTCCACCGTCGGCCAAATCCGACCTTCGCTGACCACGTCACGTCATCGACGTCTTCTCGTAGCACTGTCGGACTGACCGGAGTCTTGTGCACGAACCGGAAGTGGTGGGGGTCGACCGCGTTCTCGGCGATCACCTGCGGGTGCACGTGAATTCCGGGGAACTTGACCCGCGCTTCGGGTCCAACAGGGGCGTAGGCCCGGTCGTGAATGTGGTCACCGAGCACCCGCAACCCGTCGGGCACCTCCCACATCGGGGCGCGCCCGGACGCATCGTGCCAGATGTAGATGGACTCGTTGAGTTCGGTCACCGGCCAGGACCGGACCTTGCGCCCGCGATTCGGCCGGTTCTCATAAGGGATTCGCACGTTGCGCCCCTCGCCGTTCCACACCCAGCCGTGGAACGGGCACTGAATACCGTCTTCGACGACGCAGCCACCCTTGGACAGATTGGCCCCGAGATGCTGGCAGTGGGCGTTGAGCACGTGGACCGCACCCTGCAAATCGCGAAATGCGACGAGGTCTACGCCGAAGTAGTGGAGTGGCATGACGTCGCCCTCGGCGAGATCGGCGCTCCAGGCAACCTGAAACCATCCCGTCGGCTGCATGCTTGGCAGGCCCCTCATGTCACTCCTCGAGATCGTCCTTATCGATACGACCCACACTAGTGGGAATGGCGTTCCCATTCAACGTCATGTTAATTTGGGAACGGTATTCCCAGGAATGGAGCGCGAAATGCCTGAGGGCGGTCGCCAGTCGGAACGCGACGCGATCATGCGAGCCGCATATCGGTTGATCAGTCAGGGCGGCTCCCCGACCGGGACGACCACGTCGATCGAGAACATCCTGCGAGCCGCCGGCGTGAACCGGCGCATCTTCTACCGGCACTTCTCCTGCAAGGACGATCTGATCATCGCGATGCAGGAATGGGCGGGCGACCTGATCCTGGCCGATCTGAGGAAGGCAGTGGACGCCGCCGACACGCCTGCCGCGGCCGTTGCCGCCTGGATCGAGGACTATCTGAGCATCGGCTGGAACGAGGCACGGTTTCGCGACGCCTTGGCCTTCATGTCATCAGACATCGCGGCGGCGCCGGGGATCGCAGCGGCGTTGGAGGCCACTTACGCCCGACACCGAGAGGTTCTCAGAGGCGTATTGGAGGCGGGTCTCGCCGACGGGAGTCTGCCCAACGCACGGCCCGAACTCGATTCGTTCGCGATTCACGCTGTGGCAGTGCGTCATCTTGAAGCACGCATCCGGGGCCGCCTCGACACCGATTTCGACGAGGTGCGCAACCAGGTGGTTGCGCTCATGTTGACCGGACTCACGGCTGCGTCGATACATCCGGACCCGGCCGCAATTGCGGCGCGGTAGCTCTCTCCACGACGTCCGCCGCATCGGCGGCCTCGGGTGAGCGAGGGCTCAGCGGTCAGCGCGGCCCGGGCGTGGCGTCGCCGAGCTCTTCCGGTGTCGCAGGCTTCGTGGGCTGATCCACCGACTTCTTGCCCTTCTGCTCGTCGGCGTCGGCTCCATGAAGGGCTGCCTCGTCGGTGATGGGTTGGCTCGTGTCGAAGCCTGACATGTGGTGCTCCTTCAGTATCGATATGACATGGCGCGCGAGGCTTAACCCACGCCGCCTACCTCTTGCGTAGTACCCGCATCATCAGTGGGTTAGACGGTTGATTGCGTCGCCGCGGGCAGCGTCATCGCGACGATCATCTCGGTGACCACGGCAATCATCTCGTCGCGGTCGACGGCCACGGTCTGCCGGTGCACGGTGTACCAGGCCCGGTCCAGCAGGCCCATCACGGTGACGCCGATGACATCCGGCGAGTGCGCGCCGTTACCGGCGATCGCCTGGCCGAGTTTCCATGACGCGCGAGTGACCATGCGGTTGCGCGACTTTCGGAACGCGTCGTCATCGGGTGCCGAGTGCGCCGACGCCAGTACGAACGCGCCGTGGTGGTCCATGTAGTCGAAGTAGTGGCCGACCCAGGCCGAGATCTCGATCGGGCCGAAGGGTTCGCCGGCGTCGGCCCACTCGGCAATGACGGCGAGGGCTTCGTGATACGCGGTCTTGCCGAGGACGTTGAAGATCTCCCGCTTGTCCTTGAAGTAGGTGTAGAAGCCGGCTCGCGAGATGCCGCACGCCTCGGTGATCGCGTTGATCGGCGTGCCGGCGTAGCCGCGTTCCAAAAACAAGCGGCGGCTGGCGTCGAGGATCGCAGAACGGGTGCGTTCACCGCGGCTGGCGTCCACTTGCCGTACCTCGGAAATACCGGAAATCACCGTCATGCGCCGACCTTATATGACACTGTCGTCAAGTGCAATCACTGCACGTCAAGATCTCACTGCTGATATTGGCGGCAACAACTTGACACAATCGTCAAGTTACGCCAAGCTCTTATTCAAGACCGATGTCAGAGCCAGCGAGAGGCATACCGATGACGCAGCCGAATCAGTTCACCGACGCACCGATCTTCGATGCCGACCAGCACATGTACGAGACCCCCGATGCACTTCTGAAGTTCCTGCCCGAGAAGTACAAGAAGGCCGTGCAGTTCGTTCAGATCGGCCGGCATACCAGAATTGCGATCCTGAACAAGATCACCGATTACATGCCGAACCCGACGTTCGAACGCGTCGCGGCACCGGGAGCGCACGAAAAGTTCTACTCCGGCCAGAACCCCGAGGGACTGACCATGCGCGAGATGTCGGGCCGCGGCATCGACTGCCCGCCAGGCGCGCGCAACCCCGAAGACCGTATCGCCGAACTCAACGGCCAGAAGGTCGACGCCTGCCTCAACTACCCCACGCTCGCCAACCTCGTCGAGCACTCATCTGCGGAGGATCCTGAGCTCACCGCGGCGATCATCCATGCGCTCAACCAGTGGATGCTCGAGCACTGGGGGTTCAGCCATGAGAACCGCGTTTACTCGACGCCGGTCATCAACCTCGGCATCGTCGAGGAGGGCCGCCGCGAGCTCGAGTACATCTTGAACAACGGCGCCAAGGTCGCGTTGATCAAGCCGGCTCCGGTGTACGGCTTCAAGGGATGGCGCTCCCCCGCGCTGCCCGAGTTCGATCCGTTCTGGCGCGACGTCGAAGCGGCCGGACTGCCGATCGTGCTTCACGCCAGCCAGCCTCCACTCCAGGAGTACATCGAGAAGTGGGAGCCGGCGGACACCGCCAGCGCCTTCGAGATGTCGGCGTTCAAGTGGACGGCACTGGGTCACCGCGAGATCGCCGACATGATCACGAGCTTGATCTGCCACGGCACCCTGACCCGATTCCCGAAGCTGCGCATCGCCAGCGTCGAGAACGGCAGCGCCTGGATCAAGCCGCTCTTCGACGACCTCGAGATGACCTACAAGAAGATGCCGCAGAACTTCCCCGAGCATCCGCACGAGGTGTTCCGCCGCAACTGCTGGGTCAGCCCGTTCTGGGAGGGCTCCGTCGCCGACGTCGTGGAGACCGTCGGCTGGGACAAGGTGATGTTCGGTTCCGACTGGCCGCATCCCGAGGGACTTGCCGAGCCACACGGCTACTGGAAGTACGCCGAGGGGATGGACAAGCGGCGCACCTATGACTTCATGGGCGACAACGCCCGGCGCTTCATGGGGCTGCCGATCGCCAACCCCGATCCAGAGGCCGTCAAGCCGCCAGAACTGGTGAACGCCTGACCTAGAGGTAGTCGCTGAGTCAGCCCCGGCGGGCCTGACGGAACGGGATGTCGCGGTCGACTTCAGGTTCTTTGGGCAGGCCGAGTACTCGTTCACCGATGATGTTGCGTTGAATTTGATCAGTGCCCCCGCCGATCGAAGTGAAGAAGGCGTTCAGCGTGAGGAAGTTGACGTCGTCGGCTTCGGGATTCTCGCTGCCGGTCAGCAGTGCCTCAGCCCCGATGATCTCGGTCTTAAGCTGGGCCTCGGCGTGCAAAATTCAGACATTGCGAGCTTTCCCAACGACATGATCGAACTCGACGTACCATGCCCGGCAGCGGCCTTCGCGCGAGCATTGTTGAGCGCGTTCAGTTCTCGCGTCGCCAATGTCTTCGCGAGTGTCTGACGGATGACAGGGTCGTCGAGGCGTCCGTGCTCGCGGGCCAGATCTATGAGATTGTCCGCGCGCGTTCGATTGCGCGAGGCGCGGCCGCTGTCCCCCATGATCGATCGCTCGTAGGCCAGGGCGGTCTGTAGTACCCGCCATCCGTTGCCCGTACCGCCGACGAGATGCGAGTCGGGGACCGTCGCATCGGTGATGAACACCGCGTTGAAATGCGATTCGCCGGTGATCTGTACCAGGGGTCTGACCTCGATGCCCGACTGCTTCATCGGAATAATGAAGAAGCTCAAGCCTTTGTGCTTGGGCACGTCCCAGTCGGTACGCGCGATCAGCAGCGCATAGTCGGCGCTCTGGGCACCCGACGTCCACACCTTTTGACCGTTGATGACCCACTGCTCACCCTCGCGCACCGCCGTTGTCTGCACGCCGGCAAGATCGGACCCGGCCCCTGGTTCGCTGTAGAGCAGACAAGTACGTGCCTGCTCGGTCAAAAAGTCTCGCAGCAGAAGGCGTTTGAGGTGATCGTTGCCGAAGGTCAGCACGGTGTTGGCGGGGATGCTGTATTTGTCCTGCCGTGCGCCTGGCGCTTTGACGGCAGTGAACTCCTGCTCGATGACGACGGAGAGTTCGTGTGGGTAACCGCGGCCGAACCACTCGACGGGGAAACTCGGTACCGCATATCCGGTATCGACGACCTTCTCCAGCCAGGCGATCCGTTCGGGGGAACTAGTCCATGGGTCGGTGGATTTTGGCAAGCCGATCCAGTTCTCTTTCAGCCAGTCACGGACCTCGCCCCTCAGTGGTTCGGCGCTTGGTGTGGTCGTCGCGGTCATGATCAGGCGCCTTTCGATACGAGGTAGCGCTCGCGGAACAGTGCAGGCCGCCCGAACAGTTGCATGCCGGTACGGGCCCGACGCAGATACAGGTGCGCGGGGTGTTCCCAGGTGAAACCAATGCCTCCGTGCATCTGCACTGCCTGCATGGCCGTCGTCTGGTATGCCTCGGCGCAGGTGAATCCCGCGAGGGCTACTGCACCGCTTGCCTTTTCGGGGTCAGCGGCCATCTCGGCCACGGCGCGCTGCGCAGCAGAGGTCGCGGACTCCACCTCCAGAAGCAGATCAGCGGCCATGTGCTTGAGCGCCTGGAAGCTGCCGATCGGCCGGCCGAATTGGATGCGGGTCTTCAAGTACTCCACGGTGATGTCGAAGATGCGGCGGGTGCCCCCCACCTGCTCGCCGGCCAGTGCGGTCACCGCCAGGTCCAGCGCGTGTTCGACCGCTTCCCAGCCGGCGCCTCCCAGCCGCCGTGCGGGTGTGTTGTCGAAGGTGAAGGTCGATAAGGGTGTCGTCGAATCGAACACCGTGTCGGCCGCCCGATGGAATCCGGGCGCATCCGGCGCTACCTCGAAGATGCCATGACCGCCGGAGTCTCGGCGACGACGAGGATCACGTCAGCCATCTGTCCGTATGTGACGTAGTGGGCGTTGCCGTTCAGTGTGCCGTCTGTGGCCGCCTGCACGTCGATGCCTTCTGGTTCCCATGTTCCGTGCTTACCGGTTACCGCAACGGTGCCAATCGCCGTGCCGTCGGCCAGCCCGGGCAACAACCGCCGCTTGTCGGATTCTGTGCCAGTGGCCTGGATCATCGTCGCGGCGAGCACCGCGCTGGAGATGAACGGTGCAGGCAGCAGTGCGGCACCCGTCTCTTCCGCGACCGCTTCGAGCTCGAGCGCGCCGAGGCCGGCGCCGCCGTAGTCGCCGCCGACAACCATGCCGACGACACCCTGCTCGGCGAGGCGTGCCCAGAGCCCGCGATCAAAACCGTCCGGGGAGGCCATGACTCGCCGAACGTCGCGCTCGGTGCACTTGTCGCGGAGCAGATCGCGTTCCGCCGCCGCCAACTCCGCCCTCTCGACGACGCTGATCGTCATCCTCAATCACCCTCTCTGTGCATCGAACTCCTACGCGGCGATATCTGCGGTGTGCATCGCACACCAGGACACCCGCGCGTCGCACGAGGGAAACGTACAGTGAACCGGCGCTTTCCGCCTCGCGCATCCGGTGAGGTCACGAGATCCTGCACATTCCACCGAGTTAATCGTCGTTCGCCCGGACCGTACGCTTCTGACCCACCCGACACGGCTCAACTTATTCAACTTAGTTCACTATATCCCCATCGGCCACCGTCTCCCAAGGCAGAAGGGTGCCCCCACGCGGCACATCTTTCTCATCGAGACAGAAGTCATACACGTCGTCTCACTTGGTGTTACTTCCCGCGACGCGGCAGTGTCACCTCGACAGTGCCGGGGCCGGCGGTGACGCCGCTGGAATCCTCTGTGCGGATGTCGACAGTGACGACGCCAATGCCGTTGTCGATGCGTTTGCCGTTGACTCGTGCCAGGATCAGAGCCGTTTCACCGACGGTGGTGAATCGACTCATTCGAAACCCGCTGATGCTCCTGATGGTTCCAGCGTCACCGATCCAGTCGCGGATGCTGCGCTCCCACATGCCGAGCAGGAAGAGCGCATTGACGTACATGTCGGGCGCGCCGGTCGCGCGCGCGTATTCGGCGTTGTGGTGAATCGAGTTGAAATCACGGTTGGCCCCGGCGGCGACCACAAGGCGGTAGATGGGTAAGTGGAAGGCCACCGTCGGTAGTTCGTCTTCATCGGTGACATCGTCGAAGTAGCGCACAGGGACGGCCGAGGTCGGTGCTGCGTTCCAGCCGCTGTTCATGAGGCATCCGCAGCGCTGGTGTGCGGGTTGTAGGCGTACGCGCCGCTGCGGAGCCGAGCAACGACATCACCCGCATCGGAGACGATTTCGCTCTCGGTGGTAATGAAGGCGCCCCGGCCGACCGAGGTTTGCTTCACCACGCACGACAGCAGTTTTTGGCCACGCCGACCGAGACGTTCGCCGGCGACCACGGGCCGCAAGAAGTCAAGTTCGATGTCCGTGGCGAAAAAGCCGGTGGTGTGTGGTGCCAGTCCTTGATCCTCATTGTTGATCGGACTGCGGGCCGGCTGGGCGTCGCGCGAAGCAACCTCGTACAGCGTGGGTTTCCCAGGGCGCCACATTGCCGGTACCGTCCAAGACAACGCAGCGGTATAGGGCGAAATGACGTCGGAGAAACCGTACTCGCCGGCAACGTCCGGATCATGGTGAAGGGCACTCGCGATCTCGAGTGGTTCAACGTAGCGGCGGATGGCGCCACGTTCGACCGCATCGGCGCCCCAGATCGTCCTTCCGTTCGAAAGGTCGGTCCCGATCGCGGCCATCATCGGGTCCCAGGCGCGTTTCCAATCGTCGCCGGAGGTCGAAATCTGTTGTGGTGCCGACATGCTCACTGTCCTTCGAATTTCTTCGGCCGCTAGCGGGTCGATGCGGCGGCTTTGAATGCCGCGATCTGCTGCAGGCGGTAGCCGAGCAGATCACGCAACACGTGTTCGGTGTCCTGGCCGATGGTGGGTGCGGCCCGCTCGACGCGGCCCGGGGTGTCCGATAACCGATAGCGGGGCCCCTCCACCGTCGTGGTGCCGTGCACTGGGTGCGGCAACGTCACCAGATGGTCGCGGTCGATGATTTGCGGGTCGGTGCAGAAGTCCTCGCTGGTGGCGGCCACAGCGGCTGGCACGCCGACGGCTTGCAGGGCGGCTTCGATGTCGTGGACGCTGCGGGTGCGGGTCCAGGCTGCCACCGCGTCGTCGAGGTAATCGACACGGGCAAGCCGCCCCTCGGTAGAGGCGAGGGTGTCGTCGGCCCCGAGGTCGGGCCGCTCCATTGCGCCCGCCAGCGCCCGCCACTGCGAGTCGGTGGTGGCGGCGATGGCGACGAACCTCTCGATGGAGGACGCCGCTGCATCGGCCAGTGCTGGGTAGACACCGTGCGGGGCGGCATCGCGGTCGGCGTTACCCCTGCGTGACACGACGGTGCCGTTGGCGGCGTTGTCGGCGAGTTCGGGGGACTGGAAGAACGCGCCGGCTTCGACTTGGGAGACATCGATGTAGCAACCTTGCCCTGTCCGGTCGCGATGGAGTAGCGCCGCGAGGAGGGCGGCAAGAGCGAAGCGGGGACCGACGAAATCGGTGTAGGGGCCGTACGGCCCGAATGGCAGTCGGTCGGCCCAGCCGACGATGTCGGTGAACCCCGACAAGGCCGAGCCGACGTTGCCGTAGCCGGCGAGCTTCGACACCGGACCGGTCTGGCCGTTGATCGAGGTGCTCAACATGATCAGGTCGTCGCGCTCGGCGCTCAATGTCGGGTAATCCAATCCCCATCTGGCGACCATGCCCGGCGAAAACGATTCGATGACGATGTCGGCCCAATCGGCGAGGTCGCGTGCGGCCGTGCGCCCGACGTCCGTTCCCAGATCCAGTTCACAGCCGAGCTTGCCGGCGTTCCAGGTGCCGTACAGCGCGGAGTTCTCGGGCCCGAATTTTCCTCCGTGGAACGGAGGCATGAAACGAGCGGTTTCAATCTTGGTCGCCGATTCGACGCGCACGACGGTGGCACCGAAGTCGGCGAGCGCCCGTCCGATCACCGGCCCGGCGACCACCCAGGAAAGGTCCAGAACTTTCACTCCCTCAAGCGGCGTGATCATCGGTTGCCTTCCGGACGTGCGAGCCAATCGGCGGAAACGGTGTCAGTGTGCTCGCCTACCAGCGGGGCCGGGCGGGTGATCGTCAACGCGTCGATGCTGACCGCGGCGAATGGACCGGGCATGGTGGTTCTGCGCTCATCTTCGCCCATCGTGACGAAATAGTTTCTGGCACAGAGTTGCTCGCTTCTTTGCACGTCGCTCGTGTCGTAGATCGGGACGCACAACAGCTTGCGGTCGCGGGCGGCATGCAGCACCTCGGCTTGGGTCTTGGTCGCCAGGAAGCCGGCAATCGCGGCACGGGCTTCGGCGATGTCGTCGTCGGTCATCTCGCCGTTCTGCAGCATCGAAGGCACGGCGCGCCAGTCGATGCCGACGAACCGCTCCACCGGGGCGCCTTCGTCGGCCATCCACTTGAAGAAGGGAGCGGTGAAGCCGCCAGCAGCGGGTCCCATGCCGAGGTGAAACTCCACCAACCCGTCCGCGCATTGCCACTTCTTCAGCGACGACGCCGTTGCCGATCCGCTGCCGGACTGGTCGACGCGCCGCACAGCACCGGTCTCCAAATCACGAGGCACGTCCCCGACTGCGTGCGAAAGCACCGAGGCAAGTGTCGCAATAGAAACGCTGGTCTGAGCGGCTACCTCTACCAGTTGACCACGTCCGGTGCGGTTGCGGGCCAGCAGTGCCAGCAGCACGCCGCTCGCGGCATCGGCGGCGGCGTGAAGGTAGGACTGTGGCACCGAGATCCGCACCGGGGGCTCGCCCTCGTCGCGGTGCGGGGCCAGCGGACCGGCGGCAGCCCACACAGTCAGGTCCGACGCGGCACAGCGCGCCTTGGGCCCGCTGCGCCCAAAGGCCGTGATCGACACGTAGATCAGCCGGTCGTTCACCGCACGGAGGTCCTCGTAATCCAGGCCGTAACCGGCGAGCACTCCGACGCCGGCGCTTTCGATGAGCACGTCGGCGACCGTGGCCAGCTCCCGTACTTTGCTCTGGCCGACGGGTGTATCGAGATCGGCCGTGATGCCACGCTTGTTCGCGGCGAAGGTTTCCCATAGGTAGGAGGTGTTCCCGCGGCGCGGAGAGCATCGCCGCGCCGACGAGCCACCGGACGGTTCGACCGCTACGACGTCGGCGCCGAGATCCGCGAGCATTCGGCCGGCCAGCAAGCCCCGTTCATCGGTGAGGTCCAGCACTCGACAGCCATCGAGGAACGCCATCATCCCCTCCAAGGCTGCTGTGGCCGAAGGGGCGAGACCCTACGGCAGTAAGTGCGATAATATCGATACGAAAGTCGTATTGTAAAGCAGCGAGTTCGTGGGTAATGGCGTTGCTGCTGACCGGACCGAGTTCAGGAGACGGAATGACGGCCACCACTCCGACGGCGGGCCGGAGGCGCGATCCCGAGGTGGACCTACGCATCTCGCGGGCTGCGCTGGAGGTTTTCGGAGCGGCGGGCTGGTCGGGTTTCACCATCGACGCGGTCGCCAAGGCGGCCCGGGTGAGCAAGCCGACGATCTATCTGCGATGGGATGACAAAAGGCAGTTGTTGACCGATGTGCTGACCGGGCACATCGCCAATGTCAACGACGTCGACTCCGGGACACTGCGGGGCGACCTGGTCGAGCTGGCGCGTCATCTGTTCGATCTTTACAACGGTTTCGCCCAGCAGGCAGTGTTGCGGATGGCCATCGAGGCTCCGGCACTTCCCGGAATCGACAAGCGGTGGAATGACTTTCAGCAGTCTCAGGTCTTGGCCGCTCGCGCGATCGTGCGGCGCGGCATCCGTCGCGGTGAACTGGCAAAGGGAACATCGGTGACGTTTTTACTCGACGCCCTGTGCGGCGGGATGATGAACCACGCTCTCAGCGTGCCGCCGCACCTGCGAGCCATAGTCGCCCGTGGCCGTGAAACCTACACCGAGCAGTTCGTCGACTTTCTCATCCGAACGCTCGCGCTGAACCCTCGAGTACCCGTATAGGACGAGCGACAGACCCAATATCTGCAGGAATGTCGTCGTCGGAAAGGCGGCGGGAAAGTCTGCATACAAGTCGCATGTGCCGTTCGAGAACAGCTCCGGGAGCCCGCGCAAGCCAAGCGAGGTCGCTCAACGGGGCCGTCGTTTCGGTTCACGTCCGACGGCCGGCGGCGGCCTTGCTCAACCGCAGGCTGCCTCACGGCTCGGTTTCACCGCCGATCATTGGCCTGTCGCAACGCGATTCGGTTCAACTTACCCGCGCTGTTGTGAGGCAACCGATCAACGAGTGTCCAGGTGGCCGGCACCTTGAAACCCGCCAGCCGGGCGCGTGTAAAAGACCGTAAGTCTTTTACATCGGGAGGGTCACGAAAGTCGGCGGGAACTATGAAGGCTGCGATGGTCTCACCCAGTCGCGCATCAGCAACTCCGATGACCGCGGCCGCCGCGACGCGGGGATGTGAGCACAACACATTCTCGACTTCCACCGGGTAGACGTTCTCGCCGCCGCGAATCACCATGTCGTGACTACGCCCGATGAGATGCAGGTAGCCATCGGTGTCTATCCGACCGAGATCGCCTGTGTGCAACCATCCGTCGGAAGCGTGGACCGCCAAGTGCGGTGCTGATGCAAGCACCTCCCCAGCCCCGGTTGTGTCTGGATGGTCGAGAGCCAAGCGCAGACCGGGAACGGCGCGCCCGACAGTGCGCAGCAGGTGGGGTGCGCCCCTCATCGCGCGTCGGTGGTCTTCCGGCCCGAGGCTGGTGATCGGACTGCCCTCGGTCTGGCCGAACAGGCTGACGACTCGCGCGGCGGGCAGAGTGTGTAGCACTCGGCTGAGGGTGTCCTCGGTGATCGGCGATGCGCCGTAGACCAGCGTGCGCAACGGGACGGCATCAAGGAGGTTCTCGTTGAGCAGTATGTCGATCATGCTCGGCACCAACAGGCAGTGTGTCACTTGGGCGTCACCCAGGGTGCGCCACCAGTCAACGGAGAAGTTGGTCGTTGGCAGGACCGCCGCACCCACGCTCAACGCCGCGAGTACATTGCCCACGCCGCCGATGTGATGTATCGGCGAACCGGTCGCGTAGCGGTCTCCGCCCCCGAACCCGACCAGCTCCGTCAGCAGCTCACCTCGCGCGAGCAACACGGGTGAGGTGAAACCGACCCGTTTCGGCGCACCGGTGGTGCCGGCCGTATGCAAATAGAACGCGACCTCACCGCTCTGCGTCAGCCCGGTCGCAGAGGTCAGCAGGGGTTCCAGTGTGACAACCCGGACGTCGGCCAGGGCCGCGGCTTGACGGGCGGTTTCGGCGAAAGCCTTCTCGGTCAAAAAGATTCGCGCGCCAGCTGCCGCGATCGCTGCCGCCAACTCGGCGGGAGTCAACCTCGGGCCAAGTGGTGCGAGCGGTCTGTCGGCCGCTGCCCCTGCCAAGAGGAGCGCCAATGCGTCGGCGTTGGTAGTGAGAAGGGCCGGCACCGCCCGCCCTGATGTCGGTTCGAGTTCGTGCAGCAGTTCGGCGGCGTAGGCCGCCTTGGCTACAAGCGCGCGCCCGCTGACCGTGCCCGTCGAGTCGAGCACAGCCGGCCGGT
Source organism: Mycobacterium sp. (assembly GCF_032159775.1). GTDB lineage: Bacteria > Actinomycetota > Actinomycetes > Mycobacteriales > Mycobacteriaceae > Mycobacterium. Next base: position 3,691 of record NZ_JAVHWK010000038.1, on the reverse strand, counting down.
CGTTGTCGCGATGAACGGCATTGATGTGCTCCAGCCAGGTCACCTTCACGGCGTCAAGAACCGTTCGACTGCCTCGGCCGTTGGCGGTAGAACGCGACGGCTCGCCGGATCGAGTCGTGGATCGGCTCCGGTTGCCACCCGAGTTCCCGCTCGGCCTTGCCGTGGTCCATCGGGGACATGATGTGCATGAGCCGCACGGACAGGGTGGACAGCAGCATGTCACGGCACAGCACATTGGCGACAATGTCCCCGCCGAAACCCAACGCGTACATGACTTTCAGCGGAATACCGACCCGCGGAGGCCTCGCTCCGCCCGCTTCGGCCGCCGTCGCATAGAGCTCGCGAGCGCTGATGAATCGTTCCGAGATGATGTACCGCTCGCCAACGCGGCCCTTATCGGCGGCGAGGATCAGGGCGCGGGCCGCGTCCTCGATGCCGACGACTTCCATGGACATGCCCTTGCCGTATGCCGGCATCCTGCCCTTTGCCGCCGCAGCCACCAACGAGCCGTGTGGCGTCGGCTGAAAGTCGCCGGGGCCGTAGGTATTCGCAACGCACATCGCAACCGCAGGCAGCCCGCGCTCCCGCGCATATTGAAGGACCAAGTTCTCGGCGGCCACCCGGGACTCGATGTAGCCGCCGCCCTTGTTCGCCCAGTTGAACGGTTCGCCTTCGGTGACGGGGTGTCCGTTCTCGCTGAGCGCGATGGTGCCGATGGTGCTGGTGAAGACGAACCGCCGCAGGTCCGCATCCACGGCTGCCTCGAGCACGTGACGCAGGCCGTCGACGTTGGTGCGGAACAGCGGGGCGGGGTCGCGCAGCCAGGCCCTGGCGTCGACGACGCAGTAGTAGACGTCGTCGCAGCCGCCCATCGCGTCGCGCAGCGCAGCGTCATCGAAGACGTCGCCGTAGCGGCGTTCGACGTCGAGGTCGTCGATGGCAGCCGTGGAGCTGGTGCGGCGCAGCAGCACTCGCACCCGGTCGCCGCGTTCCACCAGTTGCCGTGTGACGTGCGAACCGAGGAATCCACTCGCGCCGATCACCAGCTTCATCGGACCCGCCACGTCGCTGCTCCCCTACGTCCAACATTTAACGTTTGACAGTACACTGCCACAATTGAACGATCAGGCGTAGAAGTTGGACCCACCGTCGACGTTGACGTTGGCTCCGGTCGTGTATGTATTGCGTTCCGACGCCAGAAAGCAGATCACCGGCGCAATGTCGGGCGGAACGCCTGCGCGACCCAGATCCGCGCGAACACCGAAGAACTCCGAGATGTAGCGCATCACCGACGTCGGGTCGTCCGCGCTGACGCCGGCGTCGGCGGGAAGTGTGGCGATGTGTCGCTCCATCTGGTCGGAGATATAAGTGCCGGGCGAAACGGTGTTGGTAAGGATGCCATCGGCCGCCAGTTCCAGCGACAGGTTCTTGGTGATGCTCGTCAGCGCGGCCTTGGCGGCCGTGTATTCGATCAAGCCGAAACCCTGGCTGCGTGCCGACATCGCCGCCAAGTTGACGATCCGAGCCCACTTGGCGGCGCGGAGCAACGGCAGTGCGGCGCGCGCCGACCGGACGGCGCTTAGTGCGCCGATGACGAAGGCGTCCACGAACTGCTCGTCGGAGACCTGGTCCCACGGCAGTTGCGAAACCTCCGGCCCAACGGCGCAGACAAGCGAGTTGAGCTCGCCCCACCGTTCGCCCAGTTCAGCGAAACCGTTGGTGATACTGGTGGCATCGCTGACATCCACCGATAGCCCGACCGCATCGGGACTGCCGAGTTCGGCCAGGCGCGCGACGGTGTCGTCGAGCGCCTCACGTCCGCGAGCCATGACCGCCACTCGTGCGCCGTCGGCGGCGAAGCACTCGGCGGCTGCGCGGCCCATGCCCTTGCTTCCACCCTGTACGCACACGGCCGCGCCGGCCAGGCCCAGGTCCATATGATTTCCCCTTGGTTCAGCTGGCTGCGGTTAGTCGGGGAGCACCCGAATCTCGGTACGTCCACTCAGGTCTACCGTCGCTTCGGCTCGGCCCTGCGGGTCAGCGACGAGCGATTCGCTAAGAGCTCCGGTGACACGGTAGGTGCGGTGTGGTTGCAAGCGTGCGAACCGCAGGACCTGCGATGAGTTGCGCCGCCCGGGTCGGAGGACCAAGTGCAGGTCGTCTCCATCACTCGTGGCGCGCGCAACGAGGACGTCGGGGTAGGCGACCTCGTCGAGAACGGGGCCGTAGAGCGCGGAGTCGGCGGTGGGGCCGACAACAGTTCTGCGCCAGAAGTTCTGGTGCAATTGGCGGTCTATGGTCACGCACGCGTTCACCGAGTTGGACATCTTGTGGTATCGAAACACTCCGTCCTCGGTGACCGGGTCGCACAGTGTGTCCAGCGCCAGCTTGGCGGCAGCCGCGGCGTCGGCGTCGCCGAACTCGCGCGCCGCGCCATAAAGCGATTCCATCGCCAAGCCGTAACCCGGCTTGTAGTTGCCCATGTCGATCGCGCCTTTTGGGAGTACCGGTTTGAGTTGGCCGGCGTCCTCCGCGAACGCCTCGGTACGCAAAATCCCCCAGTACCGCATGGCAATATCGGGAAACATCGAGTTCAGATACACGGCGGGGATCGCATCTGGCAGCGGGAACGGGAGATCGATGCCGGTGTGCTTGGACTTCAACGAGACCATTCCGAAGTCGGGGTGGACGAACTCGGTCTCGAGGCGATGCTTGAAGTTCTCGGCGATCTCGTCGAAGTAGCGGGAGCCGGTGAGACGATCATAGACTTGCAACGCACCCATGCCCCGAAAGTTGCAGGCCGTATAGGTCCAGTTCGGCTCGCAGGGAAAGAGCCCAAAGGGTGCCTTGCGGAAGTTCGCCATCAGCGAATCGGCGACGTCGTGCAGTGAATGCTCATGCTTGCCGAAGCTGAGTCCGCCGTCGGCGAGGTAGCGGTCGTCGCCGGTCAGGGCCGTGTAAAGCCCCACGTGTAGGCCGAAGAAGCCCGTGAGCATGATGTTGTCCCGGCCGACAGGGTCGGCATTCAATCGCAGGTTGCCCCAGGCGTTCTCCCAGCCCCAGTAGCTCCAGACCTTACGGTCGCGGTAGGTGTCGATCAGTCCACGCTGCGCGTGGGTGAGGTAGCCGTGGAAATTCGGCGTGTAATGCGCTTGAGTGACCGCAAGCGCATACCCGAGGTAATTGATCTGGTAGCGAAGAGAGGCAGTCTGAAACTGATCGATCTTGTCGTAGCCGGTGAAGTCGCCGGGCTCTTGTAACCCCCGGTCGATGACGTAGCGCAAACCGGCAAGAGTGTCGGAGTCCAGTTCGAGGTCTTCTGCCTCCGGTGGGCGGAGCGCTCGTTCCCGTGCCCGGGCCGTCGCCCTAGGGAGGTACTGCAGTCGCTCAGCCCGCCGCCGCAGCGCCGCTCTGCGTGACCGGCGTGAAACCACCTGCATTGCAACGAAACAGAAAACGACCACGATTGCCGCAGCGACAATTCCGAGGGTCGACGTTCGCTGGCCTGTTGCAGCCCAACCAGCCAGCACCGCTGCGCCCAGCCAGACAATTGGCGGCAGCGTGGTGAATCCGGCAGCGAACCAGGCCACCAGCGACAGTACGAAGAAGATCAGGACAACGGGGGCGAGGACCGACCACCATCCCCCGATCGCCAGGAAACCCGCACCGGGAAACCACAGCCCGACACCCA
>NZ_JAVHWK010000036.1:0-3957 GCF_032159775.1 Mycobacterium sp. | reverse complement strand
TGTCTCGGTCATGACGCAGACCGTAGGGGGACGTAGCTGAAGTCCCGCTGAAGACGGTCACACCACCCCGCTTGGTGGGCCTCGATTCTCAGCCGCCCTCAGCCGCTCTTCAGCGACTGTGGCTCAGACTTAATAGTCCACACCGTGGTGTGTGTGCAAGCCGAACCAGGGTTGGCGCCCTGAGACCCGCCCAGTACATCGTGCTCTCGTTGACACCGATCCGATGCGACTGCGTCGCCGAGACTCAGGGCGCCACCCGTCTACCTGTTCTCGGCGCTTTTTAAGCATTGTCTTGCCACGCTCAGACACCTCACTCATCGAGTGAGCGAGCAGGTTGCACCGCGGCATCTGCCTTCGCGTAGCGGGGCTGGGAGCTCCGTCGAGTAGTGGGGAAGAGGTTTGAAATTCATTGCGCGAGGCGTTATGGCCTTCGTTGTTGCATTCAGCGCGCTCGTGACCACATCGGGTACCTCACATGCGGGTCTGGACAACGAACTCAGTTTGGTGGACGGCCAAGATCGCACGCTCACCGTCCAACAGTGGGACACGTTCCTCAACGGTGTATTTCCGCTGGACCGCAACCGGCTGACTCGTGAGTGGTTCCACTCCGGTCGCGCCAAGTACACCGTTGCCGGTCCGGGTAGCGATGCGTTCGAGGGCACGCTGGAGCTGGGCTACCAGATCGGCTTCCCGTGGTCGCTGGGCGTCGGTATCAACTTCAGCTACACCACGCCGAACATCCTGATCGACGACGCGTCGCTGTTCCCGGTGTTCAACCCGTTGGGCTCGGTCATCACGCCCAACTTGTTCCCCGGCGTGTCGATCAGCGCTGACCTGGGTAACGGCCCCGGCATCCAAGAGGTTGCGACCTTCTCGGTTGACGTGGCAGGCCCGGCCGGCGGTGTGGCGGTCTCCAACGCGCACGGCACCGTGACCGGTGCGGCCGGTGGCGTGCTGCTGCGACCGTTCGCCCGCCTGATCTCCAAGTCCGGCGACTCCGTCACGACCTACGGCGACCCCTGGGACATGCAGTAGGCCCGCTTGCATTCCGATCCTCTGCCTGGCCACCGATCGGTCAGGCAGGGGATCTCTCGCAAGGAAGGGAATCGAACGCAGTGGACCGGGTGAGCCGTCTACCGGCCGACGGGAGTCACACTGAAGGCATGAAGCCCTCGGCGATCGGATCGCCGTCACGGTGGACGGTGCGTACCCGTTCGGCGGTCGCGTCGACGCTGGTCGTGGGGATCTGTTTGTTACTGGCAGGCGGCGCCCTGTTGCTCGTCCTCTTCCGAACTCTGGAGAGCTCCGCGCAGGCCACGGCCGCTTCTCGCACCGCCCAGCTGGCAGACCAGCTGCAAACGGAGTCCCCCGCCGAACTCGACACGGCGATGCTGGCGACCGACAGCCAGGTCGGTCTGGTTCAGGTCATCGATCCGTCCGGAACCCTCGTCGCGCAGTCGGCAGGCAGCCCGCCAGAACCCGTGGCGGATCGCAGACTTTCCGCGGGCTCGACGCAGTCGGTCGGAAGAGTGCAGATCGGCCCGGACTGGGACCTGTGGGTCACGGCTGCGGGCGTCGAGACGCCATCTGGTCCGGTTACCGTTCTCGTGGGCGCGGATCGTGAGCCGGTAGAAGACGTCATCATGACGGTCGCAACTCTCCTTGCCATCGGTGGGCCGATCGTGATCGCGCTGGTTGCATTTGGCACCTATCGGCTCGTCGGCGCGGCGTTGCAGCCCGTCGAACGCATCCGCGCACGCGTCTCGTCGATGACCCACTCGAAGCTTGCCGAACGAATACCGGTGCCGGCGGCGGACGACGAGGTCACCCGCTTGGCCGTAACCATGAACAACATGCTGGATCGACTCGAAGCGAGTCAGAGCGCTCAACGCCGCTTTATCAGCGATGCATCACACGAACTGCGCAGCCCGTTGGCATCGATCACCGCCGCGCTGGATCTTGCTCACCGGCGTCCGGATCTCTTGGATCAGTCGTTGATCGACGATTCGCTTCTTCCTGAGGCGCAACGAATGCACAGCCTGGTAGAGGATCTTCTGCTGCTTGCCCGCGCCGACGAGCGCAGTGGCCGAAACATCAAAATCGACGTCGATCTCGACGACATCGTCTTGGCCGAGGCCGAGCGCGTACGTTCCCTCACCCACCTGAAGGTCATCGCCGATGTGAAGCCGGCGAGGGCGTCCGGCGATCCGAGCGCTTTGTCGCGCCTCGTGCGCAACCTGGTCGACAATGCCGTCCGGCATGCACGCGATGGCATTCGTCTCGAATGTGCGGCCGTTGGCGGCAGTGCCCGTGTGCTCGTCTCGGACGACGGGCCGGGAGTACCAGCAGCCGATCGCCAACGGGTGTTCGGTCGCTTCGTCCGACTGGACACACCGCGCGATCGAGCCGCAGGCGGCGCAGGCCTTGGTCTTTCGATAGTCGCTCAGATCATCGAGGCACACCATGGCACCGTCAGTGTCGACGATTCGCCCAGCGGGGGAGCGCGCTTCGTCGTCGATTTACCCCTAGCCGCCGACGAAGCGGTAGCCGACACCACGAACGGTTTCGATGCTGTTGCCGGAGAACGGTAGATCAATCTTACGGCGCAGATATCTGATGTATACCTCGACGATGTTCTCGTCGCCGTCGTAATTGGTATCCCATACCGCCCGAACGATTTCACTCTTGCTGACCACTTCGTCGTGATGGCGCATCAAGAACTCCAAGACGCTGAATTCCCTTGGCGTCAAGGTCAGCTCGGTTCCCGCCCGTGTCACCTTGTGACGCGACGGGTCGAGTTCGATATCGCCTGCAGTCATTATCACGGGCCGCTCGGGTGCGCCTCGCCGCACCAGCGCTCGAAGTCTGGCGAACAGCACGACGAACGAGAACGGTTTGACCAGATAGTCGTCCGCGCCCAGGTCGAAGGCGTCGGCCAGGTCGTACTCGCCGTCCTTGGCCGACAACATGAGCACTGGCGTCCAGATATTCTGTGCCCGCAGATCCCGGACGAGCTCGTAGCCGTTCTTACCCGGCAACATGATGTCCAGGATGATCGCGTCGAAATTGTCTGACGCGGCAGTGTGAAAACCGTCATCGCCACGATGCTCCACGTCGACGACAAACCCCTCCGACACCAGGCCGCGGCGAATCGTCTCGGCGAGGCGGACCTCGTCTTCGACTACCAGTACGCGCACGGCTCCATCCATCCGATCGTCGTGACTTGACCAAGTACAACAGACCACGGCCTTTGCCCCGACGAGTTCTCAGCGTCCGTTCAGCCGGTGATCGCGACCCTGAGCAGGTGATGAACGCCATCGGTACCTGGCTGACTGATCTGATTGCGGCTAATGGCGAGGCAGTGGCGGTGATTCTGCTTCTTGCTGTCAGTGCTGTCGTCGTCGGGATCGGATTGGGCTACCGCGATCGCATGACGCGTTGGTGGTCGACGTCGATTCGGGCCGTCGGATTGCTGATGGGCCTGGTCGTGGTCGCGCTGCAAGTACGCCAACGCGGCTGGTTGGTGGACGTCGACAACGACGTCACCGATTGGCTTGTCGGCCATCGCAGCCCGGTTTCAGACCACGTAGCCCTGGCGGTGACCAATGCTTTCGGACCGGCCGAAACCGCTTGCGCTGCAGTGCTCGTCGCGATACTCGCAGCAGCTCGCTTCCACTCCGGCGTCAGCGGGCTCACCGTTATCGCCGCCGTCGGCAGCGCCTCTGCGTTGTGCACGGCACTGAAGCTGCTGCTCGCGCGCCCTCGACCCCCCATCGGAATTCAGGAAACGCTCGAGACGGACTACTCGTTTCCTTCGGGTCACGTCACCGGCACCGTGGCGTTGTGCGGCATGCTGGTCGTGGTCGTAGGAACGCACCGGAGCGACACCGTCAACAGGTGGCTTACCTGCGCCGCGGTCATCGTCGTCGCTGCGGTCGCGTTGAGTCGGCTTTATCT
>NZ_JAVHWK010000031.1:0-10798 GCF_032159775.1 Mycobacterium sp. | reverse complement strand
TCAGGTCCAGGTCGAGCTTCTGCGACGTCAACCGGTGGCGGTCGGGCATGAACCGCACCTCGGCGGGCGGGGGCACCAACGTGCGGATCGACGCGGGCCAGCGCACGTAGCTGGTGACGGTGACCTCGATGTCGTCCGCATACTCGGGCTCGGCGTCCGGGGAGCTCGTCGTGGCGCCCGAGAACGGCTGCAGCGCATTGCCGTTGGTTCGGTCGAACTGCCGCCATATGCTCAGGTCGACATCGTTGTCCAGATTGATCGTGCGCCATTCGTGGGCGCGGGCGCGGATGTCGCCCGTCCCGCCACCGTCGTTGGCCACCAAGGGAAACCACTGCCGGTCGACGTGCCCGGTGGTTCCTTTCACCTTCTCCTGTACTGAACCCCATGACAGCGTTCCGGCCATCGTCATGCCGGTCTGGAAGTACGAATACGTGGTCGCCTGCCCGAAACACTCGATGGTGCCGTTGTAGGCAGCGGCACCCAGCGGCACGGGCGCGCGCGACGGCGTCACGTGCAGGTCCAGTCGCATCTCACCGCCGTGCTGGTCGGTGCCGCAGAAGGTCACGTCATACGTGTAGGGCAGCAGGTCGCCGGCCTCGTCCCGACAGGTACGCCAGACCGCGGTGCCTGCACGGCTGTCGTACGTCATGTCCAAGTGCTCGTCGCCCACCGTGAGCTTCGCCGCCACGTCGCTCTTCTTGTTGGTCGACGGCATGTCGTAATCGGTGAAGGTGCCGTATGTGCCGTTGTCGAGGTCGAAGAGTGCGAGCGTGTAAAAGTCGGCGACGATCGCCTGCCCGGGCCTGTTCTTGTTGAAGATGGTCAGAAAGGCGAACTTTCGATCGGCTTCGCCGGTGAGTTCGCCTGCGAGGAACCACGTGTCCGACTCGCACGTGGGGTGGTTGGCTTCAGCGGTGGGGAAGACGAAATGCGGGTCGCCCGGCACCAGCTCGTACGGATACCGACGCCAGTCATCACCCACGGGCACTCCCAGATTTCTTTTTTGCTATGTTAGCAGCAATAGCAACTTTAGCCGACGGGCGGAGGCGCCGTGAGATCCCTCACCTACGACCGGCTTTACATCGGTGGCCGCTGGCAGAAGCCGTCAACCGGGCAACGGATCTCGGTGATCTCGCCGCACACCGAGCAACCGATCGGCGAGACGCCGCAAGCCGCTCCGAGCGATGTGGACCTGGCCGTGTTGGCCGCGCGCAAGGCTTTTGACGACGGGCCATGGCCACGGCTCCCGGTCTCGGAGCGAATGGAGAAGATCGAAAAGCTCACCACCGTATATGCCGCCCACGCGGAGGAGATGGCCGATCTCATCACCGCCGAGATGGGGTCACCGCGCACCTTCAGCCGGTTGGGCCAGGCGAACGGGGCCTTATCGCAGATGTACCTGACCCTGGCCACGGCAAAGGACTTCGGCTGGGTGGAACGCAGACAGGGACTGTTCGGCCAGGTTCAGGTGCGGCGTGCTCCCGTCGGCGTCGTCGGCGCAATCGTGCCGTGGAACGTCCCCCAGGTGTTGATCATGCCCAAGCTGATTCCGGCGCTGATCGCAGGGTGCACCGTAGTCGTCAAGCCGGCCCCGGAGACGCCGCTCGATGCGATGTGGCTTGCCGAGATGCTCGATGAGCTCGATCTGCCGGAGGGCGTCGTGTCGATCGTGCCAGGTGGCGGGGAGACCGGCGAAGCCCTCGTCCGGCACCGGGGCGTGGACAAGATCGCGTTCACCGGATCATCGGCCACCGGCAGGCACATCGCCGCGGTGTGTGGTGAACAGCTGAAACGCGTCAGCCTCGAACTCGGCGGCAAGTCCGCGGCGATCATCCTCGACGACGCCGACATCGACCACACCGTCAGACATCTCAAGATGGCAGGGCTGATGAACAACGGACAGGCATGCGTTGCGCAGACGCGGATACTGGTCAGCGAGCGCAGGCACGACGAGGTCGTCGATGCGCTCGCCGACATGGTGTCCGGACTCCAGGTCGGGGACCCGGCCGACGAGTCCACCGACGTCGGTCCGCTTGTCGCCCAGCGCCAGCAAAAGCGGGTCCAGGGCTACATTCAGTCCGGCATCGACGAAGGCGCGAAAGTGGTTGTCGGCGGCGTCGATGCCCCCCACGACTGCGGATGGTATGTCCGGCCGACGCTGTTCACCGAGGCCACCAACGACATGAAGATCGCCCGCGAGGAGATCTTCGGCCCGGTGCTGACCGTGCTGCGCTATGGGGACGAAGCCGACGCGATCCGGATCGCCAACGACAGCGACTACGGACTGGCCGGATCAGTGTGGACGGCCGACGTCGCGCACGGTCTCCAGATCGCAGGCGAGATCCGCACCGGCACTTACGGAATCAATATGTACCAGCTCGACACCAGCGCGCCGTTCGGCGGGTTCAAACAGTCCGGCATCGGCCGCGAGTTCGGCCCCGAAGGTCTTTCGCAGTACACCGAGGTGCAGTCAACGGTGACCGCGGGCGAACTGCCGTTGACGTAGAGGTCTTACTGTCCCTGCTTTGCAGCCGCGGCGGCCTTCTCCGCCTTGTCCTGGAATGCCCGGCCGTCCGGGCTGCCCAGCGAGGCGCCCGGCGTGGTCGCCGTCGCGACACCCCTGTCGCAGTTGAGGGCCAGCAAGACGACGCTGTCAACGTGCTGAAAGGCCCCGTCGGACACTTCCATGAACGGCGCATTCGTGGCGCTGGTTACCAGGCAGTCGCCCATCGCGGCCTGCCGGTCACCCACGGTGACTTGGATCTTTGCCGTGCCGCCGCCGTCCTCGATCTTCGAAACCGCGTCGCTGTAGGTCATTCCGACCACGTCCGGCGGTGCGGAGGTGCTCGCCGACGCGATGCCTGCGGCCAGCAACACCAACCCACCGGCGGCGCCGACGGTGATACCCGAGATAACTGCCTTCATCACATGCCACCCCCATTGCATCGTCGGAATGGGAGAAGCTAAAGCGCCGAACCTGTGTTTTGACAGGGTGTCAGCGATGAATGTGCCGTGAATGGACGCGTCACTGGCAGTGCCGCTCTACCCCGAGAGCTCCAGGGTCACCTCGGCCGGGCAGCACAGTTCGTCGCGCTGGTTGAAGATGGCGATCTCGAGGTCCACCAGGTGCCGCATGGTGTCACCGGTCTTCTCGTGTCGCTTGTCGACGACACGACCACGGCCGACCATCGAGTCGCCCGCATAGACGGAACCGATCATCGACACCTTGCGCCGCACCACCCGGCTGTACGGCCCAGCCCAGTCGGTCGCAATCCGGTCGATGAAACCCGCGAGATGCATCGTGTTCACGAAGATCGTTGGATGCCCGTGACGTTCGGCATAGGCAGGGTCATAGTGGCCGGGAAAGTAGTCCCAGGTCGCGCCTGGGTTCATCACTACGCGCTGATAGCTGATCTTGTCGACGACTTCCGCAAGGTCGGTCGGCACAATGACATCGCTCCACGCCAGTTTGCGGTAGTTGCTCACGGCGACGCCGTCGGGGTGAATCGGAACAACGTGTTTCGGTTCGTCGCCACGAGGGACCCGTCCTGGCCGTAGTAGCTGTCGAACGTCTCGACGAAATGGCCCACACCGACCTTCGTTCGCTTCTCCGAAGACACCGAGACGACCTCCTCGACCACCTTGAGTCGGTCGCCCTCTATGACCGGGGTCACGAGTTCCACGTCATTGGACGCGTTGATGAACGTGGTACCCGGAAGCGGGACGCGAATCGCGATTGACGGAATCGGACGCTGCCCATCGGGCAGCCATGGCGGTGGAATCAGCCAGCCCATCAACAACGCTGGTGGGGCGACAAGTCCGCCCCACACCTGCGTGGCGAAGTCGGCATCCCAGTAAGCGGGGTTGCCATCCTGCACCGTGGCGGCGAAATGCTGGATGCGAGCCGCACTCACCGCGGTGCCTGCAAATCTGGGCTCGCTGCGCACGCCGACCATGCGCAGGGCATCTTCGTAGGTGCCGAACGCGAACTCGTAGCGGATGCCCGCGGTCACGGGCTCATACCGGTAACGCATCTTTGCTCGGCACAACGTCCCATTCGAGCTCACGGGACGTGAAGTACCACCCGCCCCGCTCGTAGATGAGCCGGTCGCGGAAGGTCCCGGTCGCGCGCAATTCCGCTCCGACGAACAGCAACGCGACGCAGTGCGCGGTGGCGTCGACGCCGTCGACCGTGATCTCGTGGTCGACGGTCACCAGTCTCTGGTCGTTGCCGCCGTCGAACGCCTCGCGGAGATTTGTGAATGTCTGCCCGTCGCGCACGAACGTCGCACCCGCGTGACGGAAGGTCGCAATCCAGCCGCCGAAGTCGCCTGCCGCGAACAACCGGTTGTGCCGGGCGTTCAGGTTCAGGATTGCCGCGCGCCCGGCCACCCCGGCGAGCACGAACTCCTGCTGATAGGTCATCGCCATGTGTGTCTCCCGTCCTAGCGACTGAGTATGTAGCCGTGATCCTCGCGGTCCCAGACGTTTACGCCCAGACCCCTCTTTCGTAGCAGGTCCTTGCGGACTCGTCCGATGACGTTCTTCGGTAACTCGTCGAGCACTTCCAGATATCGCGGTACGCAGAAGTAGGGCATCCGTGCAGAGCAGAAGTCCAAAAGCTCGGCGTGGTCGAAGTCCACCTGCGGAGCAATCGTGACGACGACCAGGATGTCGTCCTCCCCCAGGTCGCTGGGTACGGCGACGGCCGCCGCCTCGAGCACTGCGGGATGGCGCATCACCGTCGTCTCCACCTCGACCGAGGAGACGTTCTCGCCGCGCCGCCGCAGCGAGTCCTTCGCCCGGTCGATGTAGGTCAAATTTCCGTCGTCGTCGAAGGAGCCGAGGTCGCCGGTACCGAACGAGTCGCCGTGCGGCGTGACCACCAACTGTGAGTCGACCGCGGTTGCGTCGACATAGCCCAGGCTCATCGCGTTGGCCGATTTCGCCCTGCACGTGATCTCGCCGACTGAGCCTGCGGGCACGGGCATCCCGTCACCGTCGACGATGCGGACATCGAAGGCGGGATTCACTCGCCCCGACGTTCCGGGTACACCATCCTCGGAGAACCTCTTGTAGGCGATCGGGAAGGCTTCCGTCATGCCGTACATCGTCACGACCCTGACGCCGTAACGCTGCTCGATGTCGCGGTACACATCGGCTGCGATAGGGGCGGCCGAAATGAATCTCAACGGCAACTGCGAGTCGCGGGCATCCGGCGGCTGGTTCCACAGCATGGAGACCATGGCCCCCGCGCCTGCGAAACCCGCTGCGCCGCATGACCGTATCTCGTCCCACACTTCACTCGGCCGGAATGCCGCCGACAACACCGTCGTCGCGCCCAGCAGCATCGGCGCCAGCACTGAGGGCGCAGCGCTCAGGTGGAACAACGGCATGGCGCTCCACACCACGTCACCCGCAGCGAGATCCCAGGCCGTCGCCACCCCTGCCGCGGCGGTGAACAGATAGTGCCACGTTGTTGCGACGGCCTTCGACGGTCCGGTGGTGCCCGAGGTGAAGAACAGTGCCGCCAACTCGTCCGGACCGATGGGGTCGGCGTCAGGCGGGACGCTGGACGCGCGCACCAACGCTTCGGTCAACGAATCCCCAATGACCAGTGTGGTTCTCGCCGTCTCGATCCGGTTGACGATTTCGTTCAGGCGACCAAGCCGTTCGGCATCGGTGATGATGACCTTGGCGCGCGACAGTCGCAGAGCGTGCACCAGGAAATCATCCTTGTTGGCGACGTTGACCGCCGCCGTCACAGCCCCGACCCGCGCTGCGCCGAGCCAGAAGTACACCCACTCGGGACACGTCGCCGTGAAGAGTGCAACGGTGTCACCCCTCGCAACACCGTTGTCGGCCAACACGTTCGCGGCTGCACACGAACGATCTCGCATCTGCGCGAACGTTACCGGAGTGCCGGCGATCGTCATCATCGTGCGGTCGCCGATCTGCTCGGCGCGCCGGTCCAGCACATCCGGAATCGTGAAACTTTCGACACCGAACTGCGACGGGCCGATCGGGCCGATCGGCCTACCGGCTTCAGGCACCCGCCGCCGCCGGGTCCGGCTCGCCGCCTGCGGTGTACCCGAAGTCGATTGGCGACGGCTCTTCTCCCGGATAGAACCGGTGCGCCCATCGCCGCAGTGCGGCATAGTCGCGAGCTTCCTCGGGAGCCAGATTCGGCTTCTCCAGGTACTTCATGTTCTCCCAGGTGAAAAAGTCCTGCTTGATGACTTCCTGTTGCAACTGAAGAAACTTCGCGGCGCGGCCTGCCGGTTGCTCGCCGGTATCGCCGGGTTCGCGAACCGACGCCTGGGTGTAGAAGTAGTCCGTGTAGTCCTCGTCGACGGGGGTCTGGCCCGTCACCTCAATGGTCTCGACGAGTTCTTTGGGGAAGCGCACGATGCCCAGGCCAAGCGAGTAGTTGTCATAGATGATGTTCGCGTCGACTGGTCCGTCGGGCGTGAGCCATGTCGATGCGCGGCCGCCGCCGAAGTTCGCGGTCACCGTCGCGTGCAGGTGGTAGCCGTTCGCGTCGAACGACGTTGTGCTGGCGGCGCTGTCGGCCTTATGGACGAACTGCACGTGATACGGGTCGGCCGCGTTCTCGATGATCATCTGCGCATGCACCTTGACCCGGTTGAGCATTCGGGAATGCGGGTGCAATGGGTAGTAGTCGTGGGTTTCCAGTTCGGGAAGCACGGGCGGTTGCCAATAGGGTGCCCGGCCATGGCGTTCATGCCACACGACGATGAACCCGTACCACTCCTGGGCGGGGTAGCTCTTGATCTTGACGTTCTGCTTGCAGCCGATCTTGCTGTACGGGATCAGCGCGTTGGTGCCGTCTCCCCGCCACTGCCAGCCGTGCCACGGACAGACGATGTGCTCGCCTTCGACGGTGCCGCCGACCCCCATGTTCGCGCCCAGGTGCAGGCAGTAGGCGTCGAGAACATTGACCTTGCCCGACGCGGTGCGGAAGATGACCAATTCCTCGCCGAAGTAGTGCGCTCGCTTGACCTGGCCGTTCTCCAGTTCGGAGGCGAAACCGACGATGAACCAGCCTGTCGGGAAGCGGTATTTCGAGAGGCTGATACCGCTGGGGCCGAACTCACGTTCTGACGGATCGATGGTGGGATCGTCGATCGTGTCCGTCATGCCGTCTCCATCCGCGCCATATTTGGGCAGGTCAGACCCTGTCCACGGTCTATTGTTACTATTTTAAGCATTCTAGGTCAAGGACAGCGAACCCAGGAGCCTGCATGCCCACGACCACACCAGTCGACCTGTCGGATTCCACTCTGTGGCAGAACGGCTTTCCCGACGAACTGTTCGCCGAGCTGCGCCGCGATCGGCCGCTGTTCCACCACGAGCTGACCGACGGCGTGGCGAAGACCGTCAAGCGGGACTTCTGGATGGCCACCAAGCACCGGCATGCCCAGCGCATCCACCGCGACACGGACTCCTTCACCGCGACCGACGGGCCGCTGATCCAGGGCGTGGGCGTCATCGGCTCGGCGCCGACCATCATCAACATGGACCCACCGGATCTCCTCAAGCGGCGACGGGTGATGTCGCACGCCTTCACGCCGAAGGCCATTGGCAAGCTGGAGGAAGGCATTCGCAGGCGCGCCGCGGGAATGGTGGACCGGCTGCTCACCGCGGGCGGGGGCGACTGGATCGACGATGTCGCCGACGTGCTCCCGATGTCGGTCATCGGCGACATCATCGGCATACCCGAAGAGGACCGACCCGAGATCTTCGACACGCTCGACCGCATTCTCAAAGTGGCATCGTCGGACGACGCCGTCGCAGCGCAGAACGCGATGGAACTGTTCGGCAAGATTTTCACCTACGCTTCCGAACTCACCGCGGAGAAGCGGCGCAATCCCACCGACGACATCTGGAGCACGTTGACCTCCGCGGTCGTCACCGAGGAGAACGGCGAGGAGTTGTCGATCCCGGCCAACGAACTGGAGATCTTCTTCTTCGTCATCGCATTCGCAGGCAGCGACACCACCAAAAACGCGTTGGCCTCCGGGCTTGCGGCCTTCGCCGGCAACCCCGAGCAGATCGAGCGCTACCGGGAGGACGAAGCCATCCGGTCGAACGCCGTCGAGGAGGTGCTGCGCTGGGCTTCGCCGGTGACGTTCTGGACACGCAGTACGAAGATCGACGTCGAGATGGACGGTGTGACGATCCCGAAGGGTGATCGGGTGGTGGCAATGCTGCGCTCGGCCAATCGCGATGAAGAGGTTTTCGACAACCCGTTCGCATTCGACATCGGCCGCGCCGAGAACCCGCACGTCACCTTCGGTGGCGGCGGACCGCACCATTGCCTCGGCGCGATGCTGGCCCGTGCCGAGATACGCGCGGTGCTCGACGAATTACTCTGTCATGCAGGCGAAATCACCCTTGGCGCACCAAAGGTTACCTATCCCAACCTCACCAACAACATGACGATCTTCGACGGAATGCCTATCTCGGTGACCCGACGCTAACTGCCTCATGCACCCTTCGGCCTGGTGCCGATGACACCCTCGTCGGCCAGCCGGTGCAGATCATCCAGGGTGAGCCCACACAACTCCGTGAGCACCTCCTCGTTGTGCTGACCCAACGTCGGCGGTGTTCGAAGCAGCCATTTGCGTGCATCGTCGAGCCGGGCGAACGGAGGACACGGATACAGGCCTGCGCCGGTCCTCGGATGCTCGAGCCGCTCGAAGAATCCGCGCTGCACCAACTGTGGATTCTCGGTCACCAATGACGGCGAGACCACCACGGCCGCCGGAATCCCTGCCGCCGTGATCTTTTCCACGGCATCATCGACGTCCTGGGTGATCAGCCACTCCTCGACGTCGACACCCTTGCCGCCGATGAGTTCGGCCAACGCAGAGAGCTCGTCGTCGGTACGCACGCTCACCGCGATCCAGTTGTCATCGCCGGCGCACCGGTAGACATCCTGCAGCATCGCACTATGCCCGCGGTTGCCACGGCGCTTCATGACCTTGCCGAAAACCTCGAATTCCATTGTCTGCACCGCAGTCACGTTGAGCACGGTCTCGATCATCGGGACCTCCACGAGTTGGCCCCGGCCGGTGCGGTCGGCGAACTCCAGCGCCGTGAGCGTCGCGAACGCCGCATGCGCGCCCGCGAGTGGATCGCAGGCGCCACGGGGTGCGACGGGCAAGCCGTCCGGTAGACCGGTCACCCAGGCCAGGCCCGCGATCTGCTCCATCGTCGGCGCGAAGCCGACCCGGTCCCGCCATGGACCGGTCAACCCGAACGCCGGCATTCGTACGACGACGACACGGGGATTCAGTTCGAGCAGCGTTTCGGCGCCGAGGCCGAATTGATCCATCACCCGCGGGGAGAAGTTCTCGATCACCACATCGGCCTGGCGCACGAGTTCCTTGACGAGCCGCAGCCCGTCGGCGGACTGCAGGTCCAGCGTGACCGACCGCTTGTTGGTGTTCATCGCGTGGAACACCCAGCCGTACTCCCACCAGTCGTCGACGTCGGTGCGCATTCCCCCGGAATAGCGGATTCCGTCCGGCCGCTGGATCGACTCGATCTTGACGACGTCGGCTCCGAGGGCCGCCAGTGCATGTGCGGCGGCCGGGCCTGCCCAGAATGCCGTGAAATCGATGACCCGCACTCCGGCCAGCGGCGCTTCCGCGGACCGTGTGCGAGGTGCAGATTGCCTTGGCGCCCAAAGCGATACGTTGTCGGCTTCCCCGACCGCCGGCGCGGGACGAACCGGTGCCTGGCGAGCGATCGACATGAGCCATGGGGCACGCGGTTGCCGGAATCCCGCGGGGTTGTCGATATAGACGCCGCGCGTCTTCAGGTGATCCATGTCCGCGATCGTGGAACCGTTGCCGAGGGGCGCAAGCGGCAGCCGGAAGAGCTGGCCGAGCTCGACGATCTCCGCGACCGTCCTCTCACGCATCCACGGGTCGATCCGTTCACGGATCCAGTCGCGGTAATCCCATCGCCCGATCTGGAACCGCAACTGCGGAATCTCGGTGAAGTCGGGACAGTCGACCATTGCGGCGAAGTCCAGCCACTGCTGGCCGGTGACCATGCTGATGCCCACGTAGCCGTCCTTGGCGGGCTCGATCGACGGCACCTCCACCGAGCGTTTGACGGGTGGCCTCTTCAGCAGCTGCGAGTGCAGCCATTCGCTGCTCTGCATCAACGTGATCGCCTCGAGCATGGACAAGTCCAGGTGCCCGCCCGGGCCGCCGCGTGCGACGCGGCGGCGCAGCGCCACCGCGCCGTACGCCGCCCAGGCCGCGCCCATGTACTCGCCGAGGTCACCGCCGATCGAGATCGGCGGCCCCTCGGGGTCGCCGCGAAAGCCGGTGAGCCCCGAGTCGGCCTGCAGGGTGAACTCGGTCGCGGGCCGCTCCGACCACGGCCCCGTCCAGCCGAAGTCGGAGATGGTCACGACGACGCAATCGGGCCGCGCCTCGAGCAGCTGGGCCGGATCGATGCCATGCGCAGTGGCAGCGGATCGCGTTCCCGTCACAATCACAATATCGGCGGCGGCCAACAGATCCGCGGAAAGGGTTGTCACGCTCCGCTTTCCGGCCGACAGATAGCTGAACAACGGTGAATCGCTACCCTCGGCAGGCTTGGCGCCGGTTGCGGTGAAGCGACGCAGCGGATGGCCCGCGGCGGGCTCGACCTTCACGACGTCGGCGCCCGCATCGACGAACAGCTTCCCGCAGTAAGCGCCGGCGATGCGGTCGCTGATCTCCACGACGCGCAGGTCACAGAGCGGAGTAGGTGC
>NZ_JAVHWK010000020.1:0-6892 GCF_032159775.1 Mycobacterium sp. | reverse complement strand
CTGGTGTCGTCGCGGCGGGCGATCTGGCCGTGAACGCCGGCGAGCGACCGCCACAGATGGTCGCTGGGGTGCGGCAGCCACAGGTGGAGGTCGTGGTGGGTGGACAGCGCCTCGAGCAGTTCGATCTCGGTGTTGGGCAGCCGGGTGTGACCGAAGAGGGAGATGCGCTCGGGCAGGTTGGTGGGCGACTCCTGCAGTGAGACAAGCGATTTGGCGTGCCGGATGTGGGGTGGGTCGGCGTCGACGCGGCTCAGTAGCGCCCGCCACAGGTGCGGCTGCCAGTCGAGGTCGGCGCCGAGCCCGTCGGCGGCTTGGTTCTCCCAGTCGACGAGCAGCTGTGGCCGCTGCCGCGCGTAGGACGCGAAAAGCCCGGCCAGCCGGCGCGCGACGGCGTAGCGGCGGCCCATCCGCAGCTCGCGTTCCTCGCCCGCCTCGAAGTGGCCGAGGTGGGTGGCCAGCGTCTTGCACCAGTCGGCGTCGCAGCTTTCGTCGATCACGTCGAGTAAAGGCCAGACGAGCGTGTCGGGATGCCACGGGTCTTCGTCGTCGGTGCCGGTGATCTCGGCGATCAGCGAGCGCGGGTTGCGGAACGAGATGCCTGCGCAGACGCCGTCCTGTCCGGTTCCGCGGCCGAGGATGTGCGACAGCCGCTGGCTCAGCCACCGCTCGACGCCTTTGGCCGGAACGATGACGAGCTCCTCGGCGAACGGGTCGGGCAGCGGATCGGCGAGAAGCGCACCGAGGCCGTCGGCCAGGAGATTGGATCGCTGCGCGCGATGGAGATGCAATGCCATCGGGCGTCAGACTACGACTGCGCTGTCGCCGCCTTCGACGAGTCGCTTCAGCTCACCGACCACTCGCCCGAGTTCGTCGACCATCCAGCTGTCCAACCCGCGCTGGCGATACGCCGCGAGTAGTTTGTCGTAGTACCAGAGGTGGTCCTGCGGGTTCTTCCGGTTGAAGCGGTCCCACAGCGCCGCGCCATGCGTGTGGTAGTCGCGCAGCATCGACCGGGCGTTGTCCAGCTTGTCGGCCACCGACACCAGCAGCGTGTCCTGGCCGACCTCGCCGAGGTGGTCGATATAGCGCTGCTTGCGTTCGGGCCACGGCTGCTTCTCTTGACCCTCCTCGGGCATTGCGTCGCTGCACTGCTCGACGATGCGCGCGACGTCCTCGCCGAAGTTGGCGCGGATCTCCTGCAGCGTCGACGGCCCGCCCTGGTCTTCCACAGCGTCATGCAGGAGCGCGGCGATGGCCTGGTCCTCAGAGCCCCCGTCGTTGATCACCAGGCTCGCCACCGACAGCAGATGGCCGACATACGGGATGTCGCCGCCCTTGCGCACCTGGTTGTGGTGCTTGCACTCGGCGTACACCAGCGCCTTGGGGAATCGGCCGGACAGTTTCGGTGCCTCGGTGTGTTCGCTCATTCGCCCCCTACCTTCTGACCCGACCTTATCGAGGGGTACCGACGGGTTGAGTCGCTTGTCACACCCTGCCGGGATAGTGAGCCGGTGACGAACACGAGCGAGGCCGACTCTCACTTCGCGCAGCATCCGCAATGCCCGAGGTGCGGAGCCAAGCGCACCGCGCGGGCGGTGTTCGGCATGCCCGTTTCCGAGGAGGAATATCGCAACGCGCCCCCGTGGGTCGACTGGCGCGGGTGCTGCGTGACCCCGGACATCTGGACCTGCACGCAGTGCCGGCACACCTGGGGATGAACCTGCCCGTGCCACCATGGGGACATGCCCGATGACGATTTGTCCTCCGAGCGCGAGTTCAACGAAAACAACATCGAGGAGTTCCGCCGCAACGGCGGAAAGGTCGGCGGTCAGTTCGAGGGCTTTCCGCTGCTGCTGCTGACCTCAACCGGCGCCAAGAGCGGCACCGAGCGCATCAACCTCATCGGTTACTTCGACATCGACGGCAAGATCTACATCGTCGGCTCCGCCGCTGGCCGCGAGAAGAGCCCCGCGTGGGTCTTCAACATCCGCGCTTATCCCGACGTCCGCGTCGAGATCGGCTCCGACCCGCCCAGGGACGTCGTCGCCAACGAGCTGCCCCGCGACGAACGCGACCGCATCTACGAAATCGTCAAGGAGCGGGCGCCGGGGTTCGGCGAATACGAGAAGCGCACCGATCGCGTCATTCCGGTCTTCGAACTTGCCACCAAGGCTTAATCAATAGGTTCGTCGGGGCCCAACTGGGCAACCTATAGTGGGAACACGATCGGCGAGCCCGATCGACCGTCCGGCCCCTGCCGACCCACATTGGAGTGCAATTGCTTTGGTCTCGTCGCGTTCGCGTCATCTCCGCCATCGCCGCAATCGCGGCGCTGGTGCTTCTTGCTGGAGATGTCGCGGAGACCACCGACCCGTGCTCCACCGGGTGCGACGTCGCCAGCGCCGCGCATACCGCCTCCCCTCCGCAGCCCGTTCCTCCCCAGCCTGCCGCCCTTGGGGTCTTCCCGAAGCCCCAAGCTGCCGACGTCGACCCGGCCGCACCCGTATCCGTCACCGCGTTCAGCGGACGCATCGACGACGTCAAGCTGGTCGACGACTGGGGTGAGACGGTGCCCGGCGCTCTCACGCCCGCCAAGACGGGCTGGCACCCGACCGAAGAGCTCAGCTACGACCGCACCTACACCATGACCGTCGCCGCCCGCGGCCCCGGCGGCATGCCGTCACGTCAGACGTCGAGCTTCACCACCCTGTCGCCCGACTCCAAGACCGCCGTAAACCTCAACACCACCGCGGGTGTCTCGCTGGTCGACGGCAACACCTACGGCGTCGGCATGGTCGTCGTCGCGCACTTCGACGAACCGATCACCGACAAGGTCGCCGCCGAGAGCCGCCTGCACGTCACCACCAACCCGCGCGTCACCGGATCCTGGAACTGGGTCGACGACCAGAACGCGCACTGGCGACCCGAGAAGTACTACGCGCCCGGCACGACCGTCGACGTCACCGCCGACATCTACGGCGCCCGCCTCGGCGACGGCATGTACGGCCAAGAGGACGAGCACGTGTCGTTCAAGATCGGGAACGCTCACGTCTCGATCGCCGACGACGTCACCAAGCAGGTCAGCGTGTTCGACAACGGCAAACTGGTCCGGACCATGCCCACCTCGATGGGGATGGGCGGCACCGAAACCCTCGGCAGCAGGACTTTGCACTTCTGGACGCCGCCGGGTGTCTACACCGTGCTGGACAAGGCCAACCCCGTCGTCATGGACTCCACGACGTACGGGCTGACGGGCGCAGGCGGCTATCGCACCACCGTCCCCTATGCCACGCGAATCAGCATCGACGGCATCTATCTGCATCAGCTGAACTCCACAGTGTGGGCACAGGGCAACACCAATGTGTCGCACGGCTGCCTCAACCTCAACGGCGAGAACGCCGTGTGGTTCTTCAACTTCTCCGTACCCGGCGACGTCGTCGAGGTCCGCAACACCGGCGGGCCGCCGCTGCAGCTTTCGCAGAACGGCGACTGGAGCGTCCCGTGGGACCAGTGGCGCAGGGGCAGCGCGCTGAACGCGTAACAGCACGCTCACGCGTCAATCCAATTGACGCAAGTGCTATTCCACACCCGGAACATCGCCGTCACCGTTCGGAAACAAAACGGACCTAGCTTCGCTGCATGACTCAAGACGTCAGCAAGGAGCCGGTGGACGAGGCCGGCCGGATCGATGTCGTGGCCGACCTCGACACCATGACCGCCACCAAAGAGACACTCGAGGACTACACGCTGCGGTTCGCGCCGCGCAGTTACCGAAAGTGGTCGACGCGGGTGGTCGGCATCTCGGCCCTCGGCGGCATCGCCTACCTGGCTGACTTCGCGATCGGCGCCAACATCGGCATCTCCTACGGCACGACGAACGCGCTGTGGGGCATCCTGATCTTCGCAATCGTCGTGATGGCCACCGGCTTTCCGGTGGCCTACTACTCGGCGCGCTACAACATCGACCTCGACCTGGTCACCCGCGGCAGCGGCTTCGGCTACTACGGCTCAGTCGTCACCAACGTCATCTTCGCGACGTTCACGTTCATCTTCTTCGCGCTCGAGGGCTCGATCATGGCGCAGGGCCTCAAGCTCGGACTCGGCATACCGTTGTGGCTCGGGTATGCGGCGTCCACCCTGATCATCTTCCCGTTGGTCATCTACGGGATGAAAGTCCTTTCCACTCTTCAGGTCTGGACGACGCCGCTGTGGCTGGTGCTGATGGTCGCGCCGTTCGTCTATCTCGTCGTGAGCCATCCCGAGTCGGTCGGTCAGTTCTTCGCCTACCAGGGCGAGAACGGTGGCCAAGGTTTCGACTTCGGCTCGACGCTGCTGGCCGCGGGCGTCTGCCTGTCGCTCATCGCCCAAATCGCCGAGCAGAACGACTACCTGCGCTTCATGCCTCCCAAAACCCCGGAGAACAAGCGCAGTTGGTGGACGTGGATGTTCCTCGCCGGACCGGGCTGGGTCATCTTCGGCGCGATCAAGCAGATTGTCGGGTTGTTCCTTGCGGTGTACCTGATCGCCAACGTCGCCGACAGCGCCGGCGTCGCGAACCAGCCGGTGCACCAATTTCTGGAGATCTACGAGAACTTCCTGCCGGGTTGGCTGGCGATGACGCTTGCGGTGGTGCTCGTCGTGATCAGCCAGATCAAGATCAACGTCACCAACGCGTACTCGGGATCGCTGGCGTGGACCAACTCGTTCACCCGCGTCACCAAGACCTACCCGGGTCGCCTGGTGTTCCTCGGCGTGAACCTGCTGATCGCATTGATCCTGATGGAAGCCAACATGTTCGACTTCCTCAACACGATCCTGGGCTTCTACGCCAACTGCGGTATGGCGTGGGTCGTCGTGGTCGCTTCCGACATCGTGTTCAACAAATACCTGCTGAAGCTGTCGCCGAAGCAGCCGGAGTTCCGCCGGGGCATGCTGTATGCGTTCAACCCCGTCGGCTTCGGCTCGATGCTGATCGCCGCCGGCGTGTCGGTCCTCGCGTTCTTCGGCGGCCTGGGCGAGGCCATCCGGCCGTACTCGCCGCTGGTCGCCATCGGCCTGGCGTTGGTGTTACCTCCGATCATCGCCATCGCCACAAAGGGCAAGTACTACCTGCGTCGTATCGACGACGGCATCGACCTACCGATGCACGACGAGCACGGTAACCCGTCGGGCGAGCATCTGAAATGCCATGTCTGCCACCACGATTACGAGCGGCCCGACATGATGAAGTGCGAGACGCACGACGCGCACATCTGCTCGCTGTGCCTGAGCACCGACAAGATCCCCGACCACGTGCTGCCCGCACAGACCTAGCGACGGGCGAAGCCCGGCGCGTGCTGGGGCAGCAGACCGACACCGATGGCGTAGGCGGGGACAGCCGTCAACTGCGGAACGCGCTCCAGCAGCTTCACCACTGCGGCAGGTGGCCTCGCCGCGTCGCGACCTTGCAGCACGGCGCCGAGCAGAAAGCGGTGCAGGGTTCGTTGCACCGTTTGGGTCACCACGGTCGGCAGGATTCGGCGCCGACGTACCGCGGCGAGATGTTTGTCGGTGAGACGGCCGGTGCGAAGAGGTTCGCCCAGAAACCCCGCCGCCGCAACGGCGTCGGCGATCGCAAGGTTGATTCCGACACCGCCGACCGGCGACATGGCGTGCGCGGCGTCGCCGATGCACAGCACGCCGTCGCCGTGCCATTTGCGCAGCCGGTCCAGCCGGACGTCGAGCACTTTCACGTCGTCCCACGACGTCACTGCGTCCGGCGTCGACTCGGGCACCATCTCGGCGAGATCGCGGTGGAATGCGTCGAGGCCGCGGGCTCGTAACTCGGGGTAGCCGCCCTTGGGTATCAGGTACGCGATCTGAAAATAGCCTTCGCGTGGAATCATGATCAGCGCACGGCCGGGTTTTGTCCGGGGAATCAGCGAATACTGCGCCTGCTGATCGCGCGGCAGCCGAAACCAGCACACGTCGAACGGCACCGGGTAGTCGCGGATGGGGAGTCCGGTATCGCGGCGGACCGCGGACGTGCGCCCGTCGCAGCCGACGACGAGATCGGCCCGCAGTTCGCCGGGGCCGCCGGGGCTCGTGTAGCGAACACCGGTCACCTTGCCCCCTTCGCGCAGCAGGCCGCTGACGTTGTGTTGCATGCGTACCGAGAACGTGGGTTCGGCCTTGCCGGCATCGGCGATCAAATCGAGGAGATCCCACTGCGGCACCATCGCGACATAGGGGTGCGGTTGCGAGCGCAGGCGACCGAAGTCGACCATGGTGACGAGGTGGCCGTCGACGTCGAATTGCCCTCTGTCAACGCGGCTCTGCGGTAATTGAGCAAACCGCTCGAACAGCCCGAGCTCGTCGAGCAGTCGCATGGTGACGGGATGCACTGTGTCGCCGCGGAAGTCGCGCAGGAAGTCGGCGTGCTTCTCGAGGACGGTGACCTCGACGCCTGCGCGGGCCAGCATCAGGGCCAAGAACAGTCCGGCCGGGCCACCACCCACGACCGCGCATGTCGTTGCATCGCTCACGTCAACATTGTCGCCCGGGGCCCCCGATGGGCTCGCTGGATCCCGAAACTTAACGATCTTGAAACCTGAGAACGCTGTGAGGCAGCTCACTCCAGGGGCTATATTGTGTCTGCAATCACAACGAGAGGGCTTCCACATGCTTGAAGCGCACAACGGTGCGGTGCTCGCGTCCCAGGTCAGCCCCCGTGCTGCGGCCCGGACCCGTCCCCACATGTGGTGGGGCGTCCTGATGCTGGTGATCCTCGTCGCGGCCATTTCCGCCGTCGTGGTGACGGCGATGATGGGCCTGACGACCGAAGCCCTGATCATCGCGATCTTCACCGGGGCGTTCTTCTCGCGCTGCGCCTGCTGACGCGGCCCCGCCCGGC
>NZ_JAVHWK010000162.1:0-6540 GCF_032159775.1 Mycobacterium sp. | reverse complement strand
GCCGTCGCGGTCGGGCCGGCGTGGACTGGAAGGCCGGACCGCGACGGTTGCCTGAGTACTACTTCGGGGTGAAGCGCTGCGCGCCGTCGAGGCGCATCACCTCGCCGTTGACATAGCCGTTGCTGAGCAGAAACGCTGCCGCGTCGGCATATTCGTCGGGCGCGCCCAGTCGCTTCGGGAACGGAATGTTGGCGGCGAACTTTGCGATCGCTTCTTCGCCCACCGACTCCATGATCGGTGTTTTCATGGTGCCCGGGGCGATGGTATTTACCCGAATACCCACCGAACTGAGGTCGCGCGCGGCCGCAATGGTCAATCCGATGACACCGGCTTTGGCTGCGGCATAGGCGGTCTGCCCGATCTGACCTTCGTATCCTGCCACCGAGGCGGTCATCACGATCGAACCTCGTTCACCGTCCTCGCGCGGTTCCGCGGTGGCCACCGATGCCGCCACGAGACGAGTCAGGTTATAAGTGCCGTTCAGGTACAGGTCGATGGTCTTGGTGAAGCCGGCCATGTCGGCCGGGCTGCCGTCGCGTTGGACGATCCTTTGTGCGACACCAAAACCGCCGTGCGCCACCACCGCGTAGCGCAGCTGACCGAGCTGCTTGGCCTGGTCGATTGCGCCGAGAACGCTGTCATCGCTTGTCACGTCCGTGCTGACGAAAATCGCCTTGCTGCCGAGCTCGTCGGCGAGTGCCTTACCTTTGTCGGCGGCCAGATCCGCAATCACCACACCGAGGCCATCGGCATGAAGCCGACGCACCGTCGCCTCGCCCAGGCCCCCAGCGCCGCCGCTGACAATCGCCGACGCGCCTTCAAACTGCTCTACCGTCACGGTTCTCCCTTATCCATTGTTGTTTCCAATTGAGACGCATCGCCGGTGACGAGATGCCACGGATCGTCGGCGGCCAGTGCCAACCGGCCCAGTCGGCGTGCGAAATATGCGGTGCTGCCGTACTCCCCGGCCCAGCTTTGTGCGCGCAAAGTGAACAGCCAGAGCGGGTGCTCGCTGGTGACACCGATGGCCCCGTGCAGCTGATGAGCGGTGGTCGTGACAGGAACAACGGCTCGCCCGACCGCAATCTTGGCGACCGTGACGGCGTAGTCGGTGCGTGGCGAGTCGAAGCCGTGCTGGGCCGCTGCGGCCACGGCAAGTTCTACCGCGGCGCGAGCCCGTTCGATGTCGCCGGCCATCACCGCGAGGGACTGCTGTACGGATTGAAATGCGCTGAGCGGGCGACCGAACTGGACGCGCTCGCGGGCGTGCGCCACAGACAGCGCCGCGGCGGCATCAAGGGCACCGATGATCTGTATGCATCGCGCCCATGCACCCCGTCGCGCGAGCTGTTCCTCCAGCGCCGGGTCCAAGAGCTGGAACTGCCGAGTCGGCACGTCGAACGCAATCGCGTCGCGCGGCTCTCCGGCCAGGCTGTGGCTTTCCTGCCGGTCGCCCGCTGCCGCGTCGAGAACTCCTACCCGCAGCCCGTCGCGGCCCCTGAGGACGAGCACCGTGGTGCAGGATCGCGCCCACGGCACTGCTTCCGCCTTTCCGACGACTCGGCCCGCCTTGGCTTCCGCCTCTGCGATCGCGACGGTGAGCGGTCCGTCGGGAAGCTCGATGCCGGTCTCGTTCCCGAGCCAGCCGGCGAGCGCATCGGTTTCGGCGAGAGGCACCGCGCCGGCGTGGCGCGCCACACCGTAAAGGACGATCGCCAGCTCGTGCGGTCCCGCGCCCATGTTGGGGCTGCTCGTCAGTCGGCTGAGGCCGGTGTCGTCGAGGTGGCGCCACAACTCGGCGTCGAACTGGTCTGGCACACCGCGGCGGCCCAGTCCTGCGTCATACGAGCGTTGTCCGAGTTCGTTGACGAGAGAGCGCAATTCGGCATCATCGTCTTGCGCCGCCTTGGCAGCGAAGACACCACCGGCGAGCGCGCTCATCGCAGCCCCATTCCGCGAGCCACCATGCCCCGCAACACCTCATTCGTGCCCCCGCGCAGGGTGAACATCGGTTTGTGCAGCCAGGCCGTGGTGAGCATCTCCGACAGCTCCTGGTTCGGCGTCGACTCCTCGAGCAGGTCGGCGATCAACTCGACTGACTCAGCTTCGAAACTGGTCCCGAGGTCTTTCACCAGCGCCGCGAGGTTCGTCGCGTCGCCGCCGTCGGTCAGCGTTCTTGCCACCGACAGCGACAACTGGCGCAAGGAGATGAGCCGCGCGAGCAGATCGCCGACGGCCGCGGCGGTCCGGTCGTCGGGGACCGGACCTTTGCCAAGCGCGCGGATCGCCGACAGCAGCAGAGGGCCGGTGGACAGGATGCGCTCGGGGCCACTGCGCTCGAAGGACAATTCGGCGGTGACCTGGTGCCAGCCGTTGCCGACCTCGCCGAGCACGTCGGCATCGGGCACGAAGACCTCGTCAAAGATCACCTCGTTGAAGTGATGGGCTCCAGACATCAGCAGTATGGGCTCAACTCGCACGCCGTCGGCATCGCACGGCACCAGGAATTGGCTGAACCCGTCGTGTCGGTGTTCGGGGTCCGGTGGGCTGGTGCGGGTCAGCACCACCACCTGATGAGCGTGGTGCGCTCCACTGGTCCATACCTTGGAGCCGGACAGCACCCAACCGCCGTCGGCCCGAACAGCTCTGGTTTCAACGGCTGCGAGATCAGACCCTGCGCCGTACTCGCTCATCCCTATTGATGAATACAGCTTGCCCGCAACAATTTTCGGCAGCAGCTTTTCGCGTTGCTCTTCGGATCCGTAAGTCAGCAGACCGGGCGCCACTTGACGGTCGGCGGTCCAGTGCGCCGCCACCGGTGCTCCCGCGGCGATCAGCTCCTCTGTCACTACGTAGCGGTGCAGGTGCCCCAGTTCGTGGCCGCCGTAGCGCCGCGGGATTGTCAGACCGAGGAATCCCGCCGCGCCCAGGCGGCCCGAGAACTCCTCATCCCACTGGCCCAGCCATGAATCGACGGCGGATTTCCAGCCGAACTCGGCCCGGTCGGCTTGCAGGAAGTCGCGCACCGAGGCGCGCAGCTTCATCAGTTCGGGTTCGTTGGCGCTCAGCGCGTCGAAGGAAGTCACCGGAACGAGACTCCTAGACAGCCGGCAACGGGGTAGACGGCAGGTAGAAGTTCGGGGTCAGGTCATCGTCGGCGGCGGCAAGCCGATACCCCGACAGATCGGTAACACCCTCCTCGCGTAACACTTCTTCGTCTGTATAGAAGCGGCCGCTGCAGGCGGCGGCAGACCGGGTGACCAGAGCGTGCACCGCGTCGGCCATGATCCGCGGGTGGCGGGCCTGGGCGCGGACCACGTCGGAACCCATCGCCATCATCATTCCCGTGCTCGCGACGGTCGTCGCAGGCCAGAGCGAGTTCACGGCGATCGGGATCGAGGCGAATTCAGCGGCCCAGCCCAGCGTCAGAAGGCTTTCGGCGTACTTGCCGACGGTGTGGCCGACGTGCGCGCCAACCCATCGCGGATCCAGATTCAGCGGTGGTGACACGTTGACGATGTGGGCATTGTCGGAGTTCCGTAGATACGTGAACGCCGCCTGCACCACTGCGAACGGCCCCTCGACATTGACGGCCAAGAGGCGGTCGAAGGTCTTCGGCGGCAGTGTCGGGGTAGGCCGCAGGTCCAGCGCTCCCGCGTTGTTCACGACGGCATCGATTCCGCCGAACTCCTCGGCGGCGGCGGCGATCGCATTCGCCACCCCGTCGGCGTCGCGGACGTCGACGGCGAGCGGAAGCGCCCGGCCACCGGCGTCGCGCACCGCCTCGGCGGTCTCGGTGAGCGTGCCCGCGATCTTCGGGTTCGGCGTCTCGGTCTTGGCCAGCAATGCCACCCAAGCACCGTCTGAAGCCGCCCGAACCGCGATTTCGCGGCCGATGCCGCGGCTGGCGCCGGTGACGACGAGGACGCGGTCTTTCAGTGAAAGAGGACCGAGCGTTGCCACGACGTCGTCCTCTCCCTCGCTCAGATGCCGACCGACCAGAATGCTATAACTATATAGCTCATTAAGGTCGCAGAGAACCGCGGTCCCCCGGCAGAGGAGAAGCGCACCATGACGCACGTCGTCTCGATCGGCACCTACCTGCCGCCGTGGACGGTGCGCGAGCGACGGGTCAAGGGACCGGACGAAGACGCGCTGACGATGGCGGTCGCCGCAGGCCGGGCCGCCGACCCCGACGCGACGGCAGCACGCGTCGTGCTGGTGTCGCGCGACTTTCCGCTGCTGGAGGGCGGCAACGGCGCCGTGCTGCTGGCCGCGCTGTCGCTGCCTGCGGACACCCCGGTGACCGAGGTGCTGGGCGGTGCGCCCGCCGCACTCGACCAACTCCTGAACGCTTCACCGGGCACCCTCGTCGTCGGTGCAGACGACAACGACCTCGCCGTGGGCGCAGCGGCCGCGCTGACCGGTGACAGCGGTGCAACCTTGACTACGGCCGGCCGCCAAACCCGGAGCCTTCCGTTGACCGCACGCGGCGAGGACGGCACCCGGCACACCTACGTCGACCCGCGGCTGCAGCGCGAGGTCGGGGTGCGTTCGACGCTTGCCCGGCTCAACCTAGCGGGTACGCCTGTGGTCGCCGCAGTGGCAGGCGTTCCACCGGCTCACCTCGGCAGTGGCTTCGACACCTCTGAGGCCGCGGGTGACGCGACGGTTTCCGCCGGTGCGATCATCGGTCTGCTGGCCGAGGCGATCGAGGCAGGTACACAGGGACTGGTGCTCGCGGTCGAACAGGCCAGCGTCAGCGCGGCCGAGCTCACGCTGGCAGAAGCGAAGCCACGGATATCCCGCGATGAATTCTCGCCGCAGGAGTTGCCGAAGACCCGGGTGGCGGACGGCGTCGGAATCCCGATCAGCATGCCCGCCTACGCTCGCGCGTTCGAGCCGAAAATCCGTTGGGAAGCAGCGGTTTTCGAGGAAAGCCCTGGTATCGACTCCGCCCCGCAGTTTCCGCCGCGGTTGCGTGTGAACAACGCAGGCAAGCTGGTAGACACCTACCGGCTCGAACCGCTGCCGCGCACCGGCACGGTCTACACCCACACCACGGTGCGGATCCCGGTACCCGACCTGCCCAGCCCGTACTCGCTTGCCGTCGTACAGCTCGACGACAGCCCCGTTCGCGTGTTGCTCAAAGTCACCGGCGTGCCCGCAGGCGAGACGACGATCGGTCAGCAGGGTGCCGTGGTGCTGCGCAAGATCGCCACCCGCGCAGGTATCCCCGATTACGGGTACGCGTTCTGGCCGGGGCGCACACTTGATCCCGAAGGAGTCAGCGCATGAGAAACGTCGCCATCGTCGGCGCCGGGATGACACCCTTCGCCGAACACTTCGAGCTCGGTGTCAAGGATCTGGTACCGATGGCCTACGCAGAAGCGGTAGCCGGCGTCGACAAGGGCATCGACAAGTCGGAAATCCAGGCGGCATGGTTCGGCGAGCTGTCCACCACCGACGGCTTCCCTTCTGGCATTCTGGCTGACACCCTCGACCTCACCGACATCCCGGTCACGCGCGTCGAGAATGCCTGTGCCACAGGCAATGACGCCATCCGCAATGGGACCATGGCCATCGCCTCGGGGCTCTACGACGTGGTGCTGGTGGTGGGTGCCGACAAAGTCCGCGAAACGTCGTCGAACACCACGTTCTGGGACTGGGCGGCGATGACACGCGACAACGCGTGGGACTACCCGCTCGGGTTGGTAGCGCCCGCCAACTTCGCGCTGCACGTCATCAGGTACCTGCACGAGTCGCCCGCGACCAAGGAACACATGGCGATGGTGGCGGTGAAGAATCACTTCCATGCGCTGAAGAATCCGAAAGCCCAACTGCGCTACGAGATCACCGTCGAGCAGGCACTCGCGGCGCCGATCGTGGTCGAGCCCTTCGGCTTGTACGACTGCACCCCGCAGAGCGACGGCGCCGCCGCAGTGATTCTGGCGGCCGAAGAGGTCGTGGACCGCTACACCGATCGCCCGGTCTGGGTGCGCGGTGTGGGACTTGGCATGGATCGCGTGATGCATCAGCACAAGAGCGACATGACGACGTTCCCGCCGACGGTGCGCGCGGCCAAGTCCGCGATGACGATGGCGGGCGTGACACCTCGCGACATCGACGTCGCCGAGGTGCACGACTGCTTCACCGGTGTGGAACTCATCAGCTACGAAGACCTCGGCTTCGCCAACCGGTTCGAGGCCTACAAGCTTGTCGAGGGCCGCGAGCACTATGTCGGCGGGTCGATCCCCGTCAATCCCAGCGGTGGCCTCAAGGCCAAGGGCCACCCGCCCGGCGCAACCGGGGTGGCCCAGTGCTACGAACTGTTCAACCAACTGCGCGGCCAGGCCGAGAACCAGGTGGACGGTGCCCGGATTGCGCTGGCCCACAACATCGGTGGCCCGACCGCTGTCTCGGCGGTCACCATCCTCTCGACCGAGAAGAACTGACAGGAGTGCCATGACCACCTCACAAGTCGCGACGCTGGCCGGCTATGAGCAGTTCGCGCCATGGCTATTGGTCGAAAAGCGCGAC
>NZ_JAVHWK010000012.1:0-3899 GCF_032159775.1 Mycobacterium sp. | reverse complement strand
AGTCTCGTCCCGCCGTCCAGCGGCCGGAGGGCATACGTGACCGCCACCCGCTTTGTCCGCAGCGTGATCTGTTCGCCATCGACGAAGGACTGCAGCGTGAATAGCGCCATGAACCGCTGTCCGATTTCCAGCTTTTCAAGTTCGGGTGTCCGCCGCCGCGGGCTGCGTCGGCCGAAGTTGTCGAGGATGTCGTAGCTGTAGGGTGCGGCGCGGAGCTGACACAACCACGAGAACACGATCGCCGGTGACGCGCTGATGCCGATCGCTCGGTCTGCCTGGAAGCTGGTATAGGTAACGAGCCCGTCGCACGGGAGTGGGGCTGCCCGCTCCGAGCGTGTCGCACCCCAGTTCCGCCCGAGCATCACGCGGCTAATCCGAGTCGCATGGCTTCGGCGGCAATGCGTCTCAACATCCGCCGCACCGCGACCCGGTGTGCGCCCGTGCCGATTACGAGCGCCCGATAGCTCATTCCAGGTATTCCCGGAAAGTGGGCCCAGGTTCGCGCCGACAGTCGGGTGCGCTGCGGTCCCT
Organism: Mycobacterium sp.; assembly: GCF_032159775.1. Taxonomy (GTDB): domain Bacteria; phylum Actinomycetota; class Actinomycetes; order Mycobacteriales; family Mycobacteriaceae; genus Mycobacterium. Next base: position 3,368 of record NZ_JAVHWK010000012.1, on the reverse strand, counting down.
CATCGGCAAGCTCGAAGACCAGCTTGTAGACGCTGAAGGGATGCTCACCGTCCAGCGCGAGGCGCGTTAACGGCGTTGCTTCGCGAAGCCAGAAGAACGGCGACCGGATCGTCGACGGGTCATCTGGGTCTCGACACCACACGCCCACGAGTGCGGACCATGTCGCTGCGCGGTCGGATTCGACAGTCATGACATGCTCGTCGATATAGGGCAACTGTTCCATATAGAAGGATCGTACTAGATCATGGCTCCTCCACGGAAGCACCAAACCGACGCAATCTTGGACGCGACCCGAAGACTGGTGCTCGCTGCCGGACCTCGGGCGGCCAGCGTCACGGCGATTGCCGAAGCCAGTGGCGCACCAGCCGGCACGCTTTACCATCGCTTCGGTAATCGCAACGGCGTCTTGTCGGCTGCGTGGCTGCGCGCGCTCGAGCGCTTCCAAACCCGAGCGATGGCCGCCCAGGGTGAGACCGCGCTGGAGACGGCTGTTGCGATGGCCAAGGCGGTCGTCAGCTTCGCGCGCGAGCTTCCCGAAGATGCACAACTACTTCTCACGCTTCGGCCGAGCGACCTACTGGACGGTACACCGGACGCGGCGTTTTGGGACACTCTTGCAGCGATGAACCAACCACTGCTGGCACGGCTCAGAGAGGTCGCTCGCCAGTTGTACGGAAGGGCCGATGGCAGGTCCGTCGAGGCCGTGGCGCGAGCCGTCGCTGACCTTCCCTACGGGGTAGTGCGGCGACACGCCTTCGACAACCCCATGCCACGCTGGCTCGAAGCCGATGTAGCGGGCGCCGCGCGCGCGATGCTGGTCGAGTACAAATCGAATTCGCGGTCATGAGCGGCGAAGATTGTCAGAGGGTTGAGTGTGTCCGGTTGCGTCGCTGGCGGTTTGGGCCGTGGTTCGCTCGTTGTTCCTCGTAGATCGATGCGAGAATCTCTAGTCCATTGCGGATGGCAGCTTCGTCGATAGCGCCGTAACCAAGGACTAAAGCCGGTGGCGCCGAGCGCTGGTCGGACCAGTGCCAACTGGCTCCCTCGACGAGAAGGCCTCGTTTGTAGGCCGTGTCAATGAGGCCCATTTCGTCGCACCACTGGGGTAGTTGCAAGTACAGATGGAGACCCGCGGCGACGCGCTTAGGCACGGCATCGGGCAGCCAAGTCGCGACCCCTTCGAGGGCCGCGTCGAGTCGGCGACGATAGATTGGACGCACACGACGAAGATGCCGAGTCAGTGCGCCGGCACCGATGAATCGCGCTAGCGCGAGCTGTTCGAGCATGGTGGTTCCCATATCGTCAAGCAGTTTCTGCCGGATCACATCCTCGACAAGTTCGCCGGGCAGGGCAATCCAACCCAGTCGTAGGGCGGGCGTGAGGGTTTTGCTCGCGCACCCCGCGTAAGCAACCCGCTCCGGTGCAAGTCCTTGCAGGGCGCCAACGGGTGCCCGGTCGTAACGGAACTCGGCGTCGTAGTCATCCTCGATGATCAGCGCATCGCTGTGTTCAGCCCATTCGATGAGCGCCGTTCGCCGCGCCGGGCTGAGAACTGCTCCGGTCGGATACGAGTGCGCCGGTGCGACGAGCACGGCGTCGATGCTGTGTTCGGTCAGCTTGACGACGTCAAGGCCGTCGGCGTCTACCGGAATGGACACCACTCGCAGACCGGTGTTGGCGATCGCCTCCCGATGAAATCCGAAACCGGGGTCTTCCACCGCGATCGTGGTAGCGCCGCGACTGCCTAAAGCTCGACAAAGAAGCGTGATGCCCTGTGTCAGGCCAGATGTGATGAGCACGTGGTCGGGCTGCACGACGACGCCACGCACGCGAGCGATGTAGTCGGTGAGCGCTTCGCGCAACGGCAGCGCACCACGTGGTCCTGGGTAACCCAACTGCTCGTCAGGCATGGCGCTGAGTGCAGCGCGGTAATGGCGAAGCCATTCGGCTCGCGGGAACAGGCCGGGGTCGGGCAGTCCGCCGACGAGACGAACAGTGCGCGCGGGTTTCGTGTCGGCTGTGGACTGTATGGGTCCCGGCCCTGCGATGCGCAAGACGCGGGTTCCAGACCCTTGGCGTGCGCCCAGATACCCGTCGGCTGCCAGTTGTTCGTACGCGTCGACGACCACGCTTCGTGCCACACCGAGTTCGCGTGCCAGCGTTCGCGATGGCGGGAGCAACGCCGCGGCCGGCAACCGCCCCTGCTGGATCGCCGACCGCAGTTGTTGCTGCAACTGGTCGCGCAGCCCACGTCGCCCCGACCGGTCAAGGGTGATCAAAATGTCGGGAAACCCCGGGACCTTCGAATTGGTCGGTTCAAAAACATCTTTATTGGATCCTGACACTAGCCAATCGTAGGGCCACCCTGGGTGAATGCAACAGACGAAAACTGCCGCCGCTGCATTGGCGGTCCCCGTGCTGACGCCATGGATGCCTGGGCCGGTCGATTTGGTCGAGGGACCCGTCGTTGTGAGCATCACCGAACTGACTGCCGATCATCGGCGCGATCTGCCCGGGACGATGCTCAAGGGATTACGCATGCGCATGGGCTGGTATGCCATGCCCGGGGCTGTGGGGATGTGGCTATGGTCGCTCCCCGCCAGAGCCTGTGCGGGGTCGATATCGGTCTGGGTGAGCGAGGAGGACCTACAGCGGTTCATCGGCTTGCCCCACCATGTCGACATCATGCAGCGTTACCGCACCAGGAGCACAGTTCGATCCAGCACATGGCACGCCGACAAATTCGACCCGAGCGTTGTCATCGAACGCGCGCGCATCTGGATAACCGGGCGTCCGACGTGAAGCCCCTGGCCCTCTACGCCGCCGGCCGCATCCTGTTCGGTATGGCCGCGCTCGTCGCTCCCGGGACCACTGGACAAATACTTGCAGGCGACGGTGGCGCCGCACCCGACGCGCAAGCATTTCTGCGCGGGATGGGAGCCCGCGAAATCGGTATTGGCGTCGGACTTTTGGCCATGATCCGCGCCGACGGCCCCGTCAGACCATGGCTCGTCGCCGGCCTACTCGCAGACAGCGGTGACATCGCAGGCATCGCGGGGGCGTGGCGGCAGATGGCGCCATCGAAACGCTGGCTCGGCTTAGGGACCGCCGCCGGCGCCGGGGCAATCGGCGCCGCAGTGCTTGCAATGCTGCCCCGCGACAACTGACGTCTGGGCGGTCGTCCGTCGGCTCGCCGACGGGCCAAATCAAATTCAATGATTGTTCTCGAACGGGCGAGTGGTTGTCGCGATAGCGATCCCGCGACACCGCTGTCTTGATCGGACGACCACGGCCGCTCATCTGGCGCGGGCAACGCTGACCAGAGTAAGCCTCAAGCTTCTACGGATATGGCGCAGCACCCGAACCTT
>NZ_JAVHWK010000133.1:0-30709 GCF_032159775.1 Mycobacterium sp. | reverse complement strand
AGCACGCCCGGATCGGGAACCTTGTTGGGGTCGGGATCGCCCGTGCGGGTGAACTTCACCGTCCGCTTCGCCGCGCAGAGGCTGTCGGTGGACGCCCTGAGGCTGTCGCCGGTGAGCGTGCCGTCGGGAAGCGGCTGCAGCGTCGTGATGACCCAGATTTCCGACGGCCCGTCGCCGCCGCATTCCGCTGAGGCGAGGCCGACGGCCACCCAGGCACCGTTCATCTGGTCGAAGGTCATATTCGACAACAGCGCCGTGCCGCCGCCGCTGACGTTCGCCGCCGTCGCCACGCAGCCGCCCGCGCCGCATTCCGACCGGACGGCCCAATTGCTGGTTGTCGCAGGCGCATTGGCGACCGGCTTGTCATCGAGATCCGTGCCCGGCCCGTAGTCCGCCCGGTACGTCCCGGTGAAGTCGACGCCGCCGGGGGCCGCCTTGGCCGGCGCGCTGGACGCGGACTCGTCGCGCTGGGTGAATTCGATGAAGCCGACCACGCCGCCGACGACGAGCAGCGTCACGACGAATACCGCTGCGCCGATCAGGATGCCGTGCCTGCCGCCGGACTTCTTCGGAGCGGACGGTCGCGGCGGTGGCGGCGGCTGCACATGGTGGGGTCCGCTGAACTGCGTCGGCGCCGACGCCGGGTACGGGGCCGGGGTGTTGCCCACCTGCGTCCACGGTTGCTGCGGCCAGTTCTGCGCAGGCGCACCGCCGGCGGGCGACGGCGGCGGTGGACTAGGTCGCGCGGCGATGGATGCACCGGTTCCGGTCACGGCTTCCTTTGCGGCTGAGGCCATTTCGATGGTAGTCGGGTAGCGGTCAGCGGGTTGCTTGGCGAGCCCGGTGGCGATCACCTGATCCATGGCCGCGGGGATCGCCGCGCGTTCGGATGGCCGGGGCGGCGGGGTGACCATGTGCCCGACCGCGACCTGCTCGAGCGTGTTGCCCGGAAACGGCTGTTGGCCGGTGAGGCATTGGTAGAGCACGCAGGCCAGTGCATAGACGTCCGAACTCGGGTGCACCTCACCGGAACTGAACCGTTCCGGCGCCATGTAGGCCCAGGTGCCGATCGCGGAGCTGGCCGACGTCAACCCGGTGTCGGTGGCGGCGCGGGCGATGCCGAAGTCGATGAGATAGGCGTAGTCGTTCTTGTCCACCAGGATGTTGGACGGTTTGACGTCGCGGTGCACCAGCCCGACATCGTGGGCGGCGTGCAGTGCGGACGCGATCTGGTCGATGATCGCCACCGCACGGCCCGGCTCGAGCGGGCCCTGGTCGATCAGCGTCTGCAAGTCGGTGCCGTTGATCAGCCGCATGGTGACGTAGAGCCGGTCGTCGATCTCGCCGACATCGTAGATCGGCACGACGTGCGGATCGTCCAGCCGTGCGGCGGCCCTGGCCTCGCGGCGGAACCGCTGGTCGAAATCGGGATCCTTGGCGTAGTGGGGGAGCAGCATTTTCAGCGCAACCACCCGGTCGATCGCCGTGTCGTGGGCCTTCCACACCTCGCCCATGCCGCCACGCCCCAGCAGCTCGATCAGCGTGTAGCGGCCGAACGGCGTGCCCTGCTCCGGCGTCCCTTCCACCGGAACAAGATAGCGATTTCGGCGTGATTTCTACCGCTGAGCGACACTTTTCACGCCGAAGTCGCCGGATCTCCCGTGGTCGGCTCTGGTGCGCCTGCCCGAACCGCTTCGAGTTGCGCGGCGAACGCGACACCGAGGAACAGCGCGACCGAGGACAGGTTCGCCCACAGCAGCAGCGCGAAGATCCCGGTCAACGGGCCGTAGGTGCTGCCGAATGATCCGCTCTTGATGACGTAGAGCGCCAGCAGTCCGGTCAACAAGAGCCACAACACAAGTGACACCCCGGCGCCGAAGGCCAGCCATGAAAAGCCCGGTTGCTGCCTGCGCGGCGCGCGTTCGATGATGACGGTGAAAGAAACCCAGGCCAACAGGATTCCGACGGGCCAGCTGCCGATCGTCCACATGGTCTTGAAGGTGTCGCCAAGACCGTACGCTGCGGCAAGAGAGTCGCCGAGCGCGTCGCCGGCGATGATGACGAGGAATCCAAGCTGCAGCAGCAGGCCGGCCGTCAGTGCCATCAACAGGGCCCGCCCGTACTTCTGCAGCGCGGGGCGGTCGCGCTCGATGCCGTAGATGCGGTTGGCGCCGCGCTCGATCTGGCCCATTGCCGTCGTCAGCGCCACGATGGCAGCGAGCAGACCGAGCCACAGCGCCAGCTGACCGCCGGTAACCCCTTGATCGTGGGTACGCTGCGCGGCCTGCTCGACCATGTCGCCCTGATCCTTGCCGGGCAATACGCCCGCCACGGTCTGGATGATCACCCGGGCCGCCTTCTCCTGATGCACGGCTGCGGCCAGGCCGACGAGCGCTATGACGAGCGGGATGAAGGACAGGCACAGCTGCAGGGCCAGCGCGCGTGAGTGCGAGAACCCGTCGGCGTACCTGAACCGGACGAACGAGTTCTTCACCAGGTTCCAGCGGCCGTAGCGCCGCAGGGCAGTCATGGCATCGTCGGCAGACAGTTCGTCGCCGGAGATCGTTCTCGTCTGCGGGACGCGACTCGACGTGCCCATCGCTGCAATCTATCTGGTCACGCGGCGGCCGCCGACGACCGCGGTACTCGAACGACGAGCGCGCCCGGCTCAACGCGTGCGTCGATGCGACGACCGTCGGCGATGACCTCACCGTCCACCTGCCGCGGCACATCGCGGTCAGCCACGATTGAGATCGCTTGTCCCTGAAAGCGTTCGAGGTGTCGATCGTGGGTGTGCGGCTTGCGGATGATCCGGTTCGCCACCCGAAGCCAATCGCGAAGCGTCCGCGGCGCGACGACCACCACATCGAGTAGGCCGTCGTCGGCCGACGCAGCAGGCAACAGTTCGAGGCCGCCCTCCAGCTGCCCGACGTTGCCCACCAAGACCGTCCGGGCTGACCGACGCACCGGCGGGCCACCGTCGATGCTCAGCTCGATTCGCATCACCGGATCCCGCAGATGTCGCAGGGCACTTGCGATATAGGCGGGCCACCCGACCAGTCGCTTCATGGCCTCGGTGGTGTCGGCCATCATCGCGGCGTCGAAACCCATCCCCGCCATCACCGCGAACGCTTGGTCGTCGACCCGCCCCAGGTCGATGCGACGGTCGTCACCGTTGACGGCGACATCCATCGACTCGTCGAATTCGAGCGGGATTCCGAGATTTCGGGCGAGCAGGTTGCCGCTGCCGATCGGGAGCACGGCAACGGGCAGGCCGGTGTTGCTGAGCGCATCGAGGCACGCCATCACCGTGCCGTCGCCGCCACAGATCACCACCAGCGCCACGCCGGCCTCCACGGCGGTCTCGGCCATTCCGAAGCCGGGGTCCGTTGGCGTCGTCTCCAGCCACAGGGACGGCGACCAGCCGGCGGAGGCCAGCGTCTTGTCGACGTCTTCACGCAGGTCGGTCGCCTCGGATTTCGCGGGGTTGACGATGATTGCTGCGCGCGTCACCCCTTCACCAGCCTCGCGTCGGCGTCGACGACGGCGTCCCGGCGCCCGCCGGCGCTGTGCCGGCGCACGTAGAAGATCACGACGCTCAACCACACCGCCCCGAGAAGTCCGCCGGCCATTACATCCGTCGGGTAGTGCATGCCGCGGTACACGCGACTGACGGCGATCGTCAGCGGGACTGCCGCACAAAGGATCACGGCGACGACGCTGACCCACCGCCTCGTGGCGTGCCATATCACGATCGCGGCGACCGAACCGTAGAAGCACACCGCTGCGGCGGTGTGACCGGACGGGAATGACGACGTCGGCGGTGCGACGTCGAGGTGCACCACATTCGGGCGCGGGCGGTCGATGAGCATGGTGGTCGCCATGAAGATCGCGGTTTCGCCCACCACCGCGCAGATGACCACGAGCGCCTCACGCCAACGGCCGAACATCGCGCGGCACACAATCGTGGCGAGCACCGTGAGGACGACGATCGTCGGGGTGGCCGACAGCGTCGTGATGATCTTGCTTTCCGAGACCGCGTCGTGCTGGCGATACTCGAGCAGACGGCGCGGCACGTCGGCATCCCATCGACCGATCGCGGTCGACGGCAGGAGATCGGTGACGACGTATCCCAGAAACACCATCACCGCGGTCAGGCACAGCGCCGAGACGACGAGCCACCCGACTTCCCTGGCCACGCCCCCGATGCCGTGTGAGCGCATGCACTCGAAGTACCCAATTCCTGGCCGATTTACTCGTCAGTCAAATTGCATTCGGCCATACGCGCAGGTCAGCGACGGGCTGGCTGCTCGGCGCTGCCGACTTCGGCCGCCCGCGCCACGGGTTGCGCCGTCTCGCGTCGCCAGGCGACGTACGCCCACGTCGTCACGGCGACCCAGGCGATGCCCAGCGTGATCCCCGCCAGCACATCGCTGACGAAATGGACGCCGAGCATCACCCGGGCAAGCGCGACCACCCCGACCACCAGAACCGCCGCCAGTATCGCGGCGATGCGGCCGCGACGCGGAAGCAGTCGCAGCGTGAGGAGGAGCAGCAGGCAGCACCCGATGGTCGCACCCAACGCGTGGCCGGACGGAAATGACATGCCCCCCGGCGCAGGCGACACCGGATCGGGTAGAGCCGGACGGGCCCGGCCCACAAGCATTTTCAAGGCGACTCCGAGCGCGGCGCCGCCGAACACGGTGACGAGCAGCCACACCGCGTGACGGCGTTCGCCACGAGCCAGATACATCAATGCGATCAACCCGAGAACGACCCGGAAGACATTCGGATCGAAGACATTGCTCACGGTCTCGGCGGTCCGGACGAGGCCGGGATGGAAGCCATCGATCCGTTGCGCCGCCTGCGCCGCGTTCGCGTCGAGGTCGCGTAACGGGGGCCAACCCGATCGAACCAGCAGAAGCAAGAGCACAAACGCTGCCGACGCGGTGAACATGCCCACGACACCGGCGCCGAGTCGCAGTCCGAACCGCTCGTCGGCGGCGGAAAGGTGGTGGTGGAGGGGTCTCCACGGCCTCCGCGGCATGGGGTCTGATTGCCCCGTTCGGGCCCTCAGTACACCCCTGAAATCGGACGACGGCGGTGCCGACGCCGTAGGCCATCCACGTGCTTGTCAAATACATTCTGCCGCAGTCCAATACGCAATTGGTGCTACCCGTGATACGGTTGTCAGGGATGTCCGTTGACATCCGGTGGAAAATTGAAAGAAGAAGAAAAGTATGACGCAGGGAACTGTGAAATGGTTCAACAGCGATAAGGGCTTCGGCTTCATCGCTCCAGATGACGGCGCAGCCGACGTGTTCGTTCACTTCTCGGAAATTCAGGGCAACGGCTACAAGTCGCTTGAAGAAAACCAGAGGGTTGAATTCAGCGTTGAGCAGGGCGCCAAGGGACCGCAGGCGGTACGTGTAACTGCTGTCTAACAAGGTTTCGTAATGTGGGCTGGTGGGTTTTCCCACCAGCCCACAATGCGTTTTACGGACGTTGTAGGGTCACCGGCCTGCCGGCAGGGCGCGAGCGTATGCTGGATCGATCGGGTCCAGTCCGGCTCCGCTATCAGGCGCCCAGCAATCAGACGTTCTTCACAACGAGAACCGTTGAAGCGCAAGGTCTTTCATCGAATGTGCCCCAATCGGGACCAGTTCGAGCATTCGGCCGTATCCGCGGTCAGGACGGATCAGTCCGATGACACGTCACAATGGCCCCGCCGCGTCCGGTGATGACCACACAGGACCCGAGCACACCCCTCGATTGCGATTGAAGCCCAAGGCGCCGACGACGGGACACGTCGACGGGGCATGGTGGCCGCGCAGCGACGACCTCAGCCACGAGCTGCCGGACCTACTGGCGGTGCTGTCGGTGCGCCTCGGGGTCATCGATCGCGTGATGTACAACCTCGCCGAATGGGCGACGGTGCCCCGGCGGCTGACGACCGGCGGGCGAGCGGTTCGACTTGACGGCTACACGCGGCAACCGGCAAGCACCCTCCAGGTGCTGGGTGCCGACGGGCGCGACAGGATCCTCCTGCTTGTCATCCCCCCGCACTCTGATCCGGATGCAGCGCACGACGCGATGATGACCGCAGCGGCGCCAGGCAACACATCCAGCGTCGACGATCTGCTTGCGGCCGGCGCGCACGTCCGATGAAAAGCAGAACCAGCCAGCGCAAACGGCATCTCCCATGACAGTCAGCGTGACCCGCCACGACGGCGGCACCGACAAGTACATGCGGTTCGGTGACACATACACCAAACACCACGACGGCAGCCTGGATGTGTTCCGGGGCGGCGCCAGGAAGCCATTTAGCTATGCGTCCGGCGAGTGGTCCGACGTGGAAGGTGACCAGAAAAGATCGAAGAGTCGATTCTGGGCTCGCTCGTCCCCCCCGACCTGACGCCGGGTCGGCGAATCAGCTTCGCCGGCCGTCGGCCTCCACCAGCACGCCCTCGCGGGCAGGCACCTTGGCGGGTACCGGCTCCTCCTGATACGAGCGCACCGTGCGCGCCCTGACCGCGATCCGACGTCCGACCTCGGTGTAGGCAGCGAACTGCGCCTCGTTGAACCACTGGTCCGACGTCTTGTCGTTAGGGAAGCTCTCGCCGCTCTTTCCCGCCCCGTACGTCAGCACCCAGTCGGGCAGCTCCTGCCACAGCACGGCCTTGGCGACGATCAGCATTCCGGTGTTGTGCTCGCCCATGCCTGCGGCCGCCGGATAGGTGATGGCGCCGCGCAGCACCGCCCCTGCCGTGAGCCTGTCGTTGAGTGAGTGGAATGCGTGCCCCGTACCGAACGGTTCCGCCGACCCCGGCGCCAGGCTGGGCACGCCGTGCGCACCCCGCTCGTCGAGCTCGATCTCGACGCCCAATTCGAACCGCGCCAGCCGGATCGCATCCGACAAACCCGACAGCAGCGGGGGAGTGTCGCCGCCGCCGTCGACGACATAGATCAGCCTGCAGCGGCGCCGCAACGCCTCGACAAGCCCGAGGTTCTCGTAGTGGCCGCCGTCGGTCACCTGGACGAGACGGGCCTGCTTTTTGTTGATTCCGAACAGTTCCCGATAGAAGTACCCTGCCCCCCGCACCGACGGCAGCGCCTTCGGATAGAGGGGTTGTGCCGCATTGTCTTTGGCGTTCCTGACGAAAACCGGGTTGGGCAGCCAGGTGCCCAGCCGGGCGCCCGACACCGCGAGCAGTGACTGAAAGCCCTTGTTCATGCGCCCCATCGCCGACGCGAACGCCGCGCCGCTGATCGCCACGGCGGCCTGAACGGTGAGATCGCGTTTGATCCGCGACGACGAGATGGCGATCGTCTCCCTGGTGTCCAGCCAGCCGAGAGCGGGGCCGCCGATGTAGTCCGCGCTCAGCACATACGAAACCGCGTTGAGGCCCGGCGCGGGTTTGGCGTCACCGGAGAGCGCGGCCGCCGCAGCGAAGACGAACTTCGGCCCGCCGCTGGTGCGACCGTAGCTGTCCAGCCACGTACCCTCTTCGGCTTTGTAACCCTGCGGCTCGCCGGCGATTCGACGCACAGCGAACGCCCGTGCCAGCCGGCCGCGATAGAACGGATGCAGGCTCAGCGACGTGACGTCGACGCAGCTGAGAATCGTGACGATGAACGCGATGGCCAGCAGAATCCAGAACCAGTGGGGAACCGGAGTGAGTCGCGTGCCGCTGCGCGTCACCCAGGCGAAGACCTGCGCAGCGGCGATGCCGACCACCAGCAGCCACGCGACGACCAGGACGGTCAGTGTGAGCAGCACGATCAATAACTGAACGACTCCGGGCGGCAACATCTTTCGTATCCGTGAGACGCGACCCTCGCCGGAGGGGTCCTTCTTCTTCGTGACCATCGAGATGATCGTCGCCCCGTATTGCAGGATCAGCACTGCGGCGAAGCCCCCGAACGCGGCGATGGGCGGCGCCTTGTTGTCCGCGCTCGGCGACAGCGGCGCGCACAGCCACATCAGGGCGGGCAGTGCCGTCGTCACGGCGAAGACGACTACCGCGAGCAGGCTCACGGCACTGGCGGCCATGTTCAGCTGGTCCTTGAGCAGCGTGACCGAGCGCTTCGTGGTGGCGTACTCGCAGAGCAGTGCGAGCCCGCCGAGGGCCAGCGCGCAGACCACCGGAATCGCGATCGCCGTCGCAGCGACGGTGAGGTGGTGATCCAGCGAGGGCAAATGCACCGGGTCGGCCGGCGTGGTCACCCGCGACGGCACGAACGCGGCAAGAGGAAGCGTCGCCACGAACCAGCCGAAAACCCAGCCGAAGATGACCGCGACCAAGATCAGCATCAGCACCGACAGCACCAGGTTCTTGAAGACCTCGGCCAGCGCCCTGATCAGACCGATCGGTGAGTCGGCGATGTAGCTGGATCGCCTGCGAAGGAACGCGAACTCCGGTGAGCCCGGGCTGAACCGGTCTGCGAGCGTGAGCTTTCGGCCGTTCTCCTCGGCCACTTCGCCGTCGATCGGCTTTTGGATCGCCATCAGTCGCGCGCCCGCCGTGTATCCGCCACCGGAGACGGAGATGATGTAGTCGAACCCGTCAAGCCGCGGTGCGCCGTCCCACGCCGTCGGTTCCTCGCCTTCTGGCACACGGGACAGGGTCTGCATGGCGCCCATCGCGACGCAGCCCGATCGAATCCCGCCGCCTGAGAGACACAGCGCGGCCGGTGTTCGCGGCACGTCGACGCCGAGCACGCCGGTCACGGCGGCGAGAACATCTGCGCCGGGCACGTAATAGGCCTGCCGCCAGGCGTTCTCGGCGTCATTTTGGTCGGCCTTCGGAGCGGGGTCAACATCGCCGAGTGCCCTGTCCCACCACTCCTCGCCGCCCTTGCGACGCACCCGGCGGGAGACATAGGAAACCGCCAACCGCCAGACCGCGAATATCGCGGCGGGCACCGCACACAGGGCGACGATGAGCGCGCACCATTTCACGGTCGCCACGGCGGCAGGTGCGACGATCCAGAATTCATCGTGCAGCCGTCCGGGGAATGCCGGCGGATTCGTCGCCATCAGAACGAGGACGTTCTCCGCGATGTCCATCACAGTGGCGACGACCACCGCCCCGAAGATCGCGAAACTGAGATTTCTGGCCGAATTCGAAAACGCGAGCATGATCATGATGAAGATCAGCGAGCACGTGAACAGGATGAGGAAATAGCCGCCGATAACCGACCAGTCCCGATTGATGACGTCGTGGATGTCGGAAGCCAGATCGGCCCGCGGGTGCGCAGGGTCGGCGACGTCGCGTCCGCGTGCCAGCGGTTCGGTGTCCCGCTCGCCGAACACATAGCGCGTCAGGAACTCCGGGCCGGCCGCGGTGAAGTTGCGCGCCAGCAGCCAGCCGCCGAACCCGATCGCAAGAAGTGGCACGCCGGCGCCCGCGAGCCAGGCGATTGTTACCGCGAGTCCGGAGCGCGGCGCGGGCTTCTTGCGCGCGGATTCGGTGTCAGACATGAGACCCCCAGCGACGAATTATCGTGCAATCAGTCTGACAACTTTTGTTTCGTTTATCGGCCCGTTTCGGTAATTGCCATAGCCGCCGAATTCGGGTCAGCCCTGCTGCACCGTATTCGATCCGGCGTTATCGACTTGCGGGGATCCTGAGTGGAAAGTGACCCGATTGTCGAAGCCCGAAGCACCGATCGTGTCGGCGGCGTCGACGGTGATGACGTTCTCGACGCCAGACACCGAAATCTTCACGCAATGCCCGGTGATGTTCACGGTGTTTCGGATGCCGCTGATGTTCACCGTGGCGTCGTTGCATGCGACCGTCTTGTTCTCGTCGATGCCCGAGACGGTGACCACCTGGCCGGGCGTTCCGGTGATCGCGTCCGGGTCCGTGCCCGGCGCGGCGTTCGGCGCACTCGGCGCGGCGGGGAAGCTGGGCATGCTCGGGATGTCGATCGAGGGGATTGAGGGGATGTCGATGGAGCCGCCGCCACTCGACACGGTCGACCCGCCACCGCTCCTGGTGGTGTAGACGACGGCGCCCGCGACGAGCCCGCCGATGAACAGGACCGCGATGATGCCGAACACCGCCCACGGGATGCCGCCGGAGGACTTCTGCGGCGACGGGAACTGGCCGTAGGGCTGATTCCCGTACTGCTGGTCACCGAACGGCTGCGCGCCGTAGGTCGGGTTGCCATAGGGCGCAGTGCCGTACGGCGGAGGGTTCCCGTAGGCCGGGGTGCTGTAGTCGGGCGGGGTGTAGGCCGGCGCGGGAGGTGGCGCGTAGTCGGCGCTGCCGTAGTGCGCACCACCCAGTTCGCTCGCCTGGGCCTGGTCCGAAAGCGGTTGTTCCAGCGCCCTGATCCGGGCCTCGGGATCGTCCTCGGGATTCACAGCCAGATGGTCCCACAGCGACGTCGACGACGTGATCGTTTGTGCGGCGGGCGATGCGGCAACCCCCACGCCATGATCGGAAAGCTGCGCTCGGTAGTTCTGGATACCCAACATCCCGCCGAACTGGCCAAGTTCTACGGCGGCCTACTCGGCGGCAACGTCGAAGTCGTCGACGAAACGTGGTCGGTCGTGACCGACCCCCAAGGCAGACGGTTCGCTTTCCAACTGTCACCGGAACACGAACCACCCCGATTCCCCGACCCGCAGGGCTCGCAACAGTTCCACCTCGACATCGAGGTCGACGACATCGACACCGCCGAGCGCGACGTCCTGGCCCTCGGCGCGACCCGCGTGCCCGATGCTCACGGCGAGGACCGGTTCCGGGTGTTCCGAGACCCCGCAGGCCACACGTTCTGCCTGGTCTGGGGCATTACGGCCGACGACGTCTGACCGCTTTGTGACCATGTCGGAAGCCGTGGAGTAGCAAAGCCTTGGCGGTGGTACCCACAGAAAGTGGTGGCACCTGGGTTCATCGCCATCGGCAGCGGTCCAGCAGGGCTTACCGCTGCGGAGACCTTTGTGCGCAAGCACCCCAAGATCCCCGTCCGCATACTCAGCAGCGACGCCGCACTGCCCTACGCCAAGCCGCACCTGAGCAAGGCGTATCTGCGCGGCCGCAACCCCAAACTCGACCTGCACGGTCCCGCCTGGTTCGTGCAGAACGACATCCGCTTGCACCGCGGCATCACGGTCGACCACATCGACCTCGCCAACCGCGAGGTCGTGACCGCAGCGGGCACTCGCTACGCCTACTGGCATCTGGTGTTAGCCTCCGGCGCGACGCCCGTGCCGCTCGCCGTCCCAGGCGGCGAATCAGCATTGGCCCTGCGATCGTTCTCCGACGCCGTCGTCCTGCGGATGGCGGCCAAGAACGCCGACTCGGCCGTCGTGATCGGTGCCGGCCTGATCGGGTGCGAGGCGGCGTCCAGCCTGGCATCGCGCGGGATCGCCACCACACTCGTCGCGCCCGAGCCGGTCCCGGTGCACCGCAGGTTTGGCGTCGAGGTCGGCGAGCGCGTGGCGAAGATGTTGTCCGACATCGGCGTTCGGTTCATCGGGTCGGCGGGCGTGGCAGCCGTCGAGGATCGCACGGTCACCCTGGACACCGGCGAAGCCATTGACGCGGAGCTTGTCGTGTCGGCCACCGGGGTGCGCCCCGACTGCAGGCTCGCCGCGCAGGCGGGCATCGACACCGAGAAGGGCCGCATCCTCGTTGACGAGCACATGCACACATCGGCACCCAATGTGTATGCCGCAGGCGATGTCGCGCTCGCCTACAACGTCGCCGCGGGACGACGCATACCGGCCGAGCACTGGCGCGACGCGGCAAGGCAAGGTCGAGTGGCCGGCCTTGTCGCCGCGGGATACCAGGCGGTATGGGATGCGGTCCCCGAATACACCTTCGCGATCGGCGATCAGATGCTCAAGTACCGCGGCTGGGGGCTTGCGCCCGAGCACATCCGCGTCATCGATCACCGGAACGGCTTCACGGCAACCTACGAGGCAGCAGGCGACGTGATCGGCACGCTCAGCTTGAACGGCGACGAGCAGTGATTGAATTGAGTTGCACTACAACCAGTCCCGGCGCTTGAACATCCAGTAGAGCAGCACCACGATCACCACGATGAGGGCCGTACTGGTGACGAAACCGCCGACCGTCTCGATGCCCGGATAGGTCACGTTCTGGCCGTAGAACCCGGTGATCGCCGTCGGCACCGCGATGATCGCGGCCCAGCCGGTCAGCTTCTTCATCACCTGGTTGAGCCGAGCATCCTGAAGCGACAGGTTCGTCTCGAACACGGTGGTGACCATGTCCCGCAGCGATTCCGTCCACTCCGACACCCGCAACACGTGGTCGTACAGGTCGGCGTACAACGGATCGAGTTCCGGTGCGGTCTTCGCGTCCAGCCTGCGGTGCTGAATCGAACTGACCACTTCGCGCATGGGCAGCACCACCCGTCGGAGGGCGACGAGATCTTTGCGGAGGCTAAAAGTCTTGCGCTGCAACCCACCACGAGGGGTGTTGTTCTCGAACAGGTCGTCCTCGAGCGCCTCGATACCGTCGTCGAGTGCTTGCACGGCCTCGAAGTGACCGTCGACGACCACGTCGAGCAAGCCGTGCACCAACGCGCCGACCCCGTACTCCTGGCCGCCGAGCTCGTCGAAGCGCTGCGAAACGGTGTCGATGTCGAAGTCCGGTGACAACCGCACGGTGATCAGCCCGCGCGGCAGCACGAATCCCGAGATGCGGTGAACACCCAGCGCCGAAGCGGAGTCGTCGGCGGGCTGGGTCACCGACACCGAGTACACCGTGAAGAAGGTGTGCGATCTGTACACGACGGCCTTGGTGCGTTCGGCCTCGGCGACGGCGTCCTCCACGGCCCAGTTGTTCAGCCCCAACTCCTGCGCCAGGTCGGCGAACGCTGCCTCATCGGGTTGACAGATGTCGCACCACACCAGGACGTCGTCCTGGGTCAGATAGTCCGAGATCGACGAGAAATCGAAGTCTTCCTGGGGTTTGCCGCCGCGCCACACCCGGCCCCGCACATCGGTCATTTCGTCATCATGTCAGCGCAATGGGCTTCAAACCGCCCGGGATAGGGAATGGTGGAGGGATGACCAAGCCATTTCGAGCCTCGGGCACCTCGACAGCCGCCCGGCCACCTTTCGGCTAGATGTGGCAATTCAACAGCAGCTTCTCGCCGCCGTCAAAGGCAGGCGCGGGGTAGACGCGGCCGACCGGCTGTGCGAGGCGTGCGTAGACCTCTTCGATATCGACGCCGCCGCCATCTCGCTGATCTTCGACGGCTCCAACGCCGGAACTCTTGGCTCGAGTTCGCCGTCCGCCCGCAGATATGACGAGCTGCAGTTCACCCTCGGTGAGGGGCCATGCCTGGAGTCGGTCGCCAGCAAGGTACCGGTTCTGGTGGTCGACCTCGCCGATCCAAGCGACACCCGGTGGCCTGCCTATGGTCCGGCCATGCTGGCCAACGACATTCGCTTCGTCTTCGCGATGCCGGTGCTCGTGGCGGGCGAACACGTCGGGGCGCTCGACCTGTTCCGCGCCTTGCCCGGCCGGCTGAACGGCGAGGAGTTTGTCGGCGCCGTCGCCGCCGCCGAACTCGCCGGGATCCCGCTCCTTGATCTGATGGACGGCGATCTGCAGGCCGCCGCGGGCGAGCCGGGCAGTGATGCCTGGGTTGAGTTGAATTCACTCAGCCGCGCCGAGGTCAGCCAGGCCACCGGCATGCTGGTCGCCCAATTGGGCGTCGAGCCGACCGAGGCGCTGGTGCGGCTACGGGCGCACGCCTACGCCACCGGCCGCAGCGCCACCGACGTGGCCCGCGACATCCTCGACCGCAGATTGAGACTGGAGGCCGACTGATGAGCGGCAGCTGCTGGAGCAATCGCCGACGGAGGTCAACGTGACCGAAACCCCTCGTGAAACCCAGGTACTGGATGCCGTCGTCACCCTCGTCGACAGCCTGCTCGATGATTTCGACGTGGTGGACCTGCTGACCGATCTCACCGAGCGGTGCGCCGCACTACTCGACGTCTCCG
This sequence comes from Mycobacterium sp., assembly GCF_032159775.1. Classification (GTDB taxonomy): domain Bacteria; phylum Actinomycetota; class Actinomycetes; order Mycobacteriales; family Mycobacteriaceae; genus Mycobacterium. The sequence continues at coordinate 16,716 of NZ_JAVHWK010000133.1, read as the reverse complement.
CGGCGGGACTGCTGCTCGTTGATCCGCTGGAACAACTACGCCTGCTGGCCGCGACCTCCGAGCAGGCCCACGAACTCGAGCTGTTCCAGCTGCAGGCCGACGAGGGCCCGTGCGTGGACTGCTTCTCGTCAGGCAAACCGGTCTCGATCGCCGACCTGCATGGTGCGGCCCGGCGGTGGCCGCGATTCGTCCCGGCTGCCCTCGACGCCGGTTTCGTCTCGGTGCACGCCGTCCCCATGCGCGCGGCAGGCATCGTGCTCGGTGCCCTCGGCCTGTTCGGCAGCACCACCGGCGGGCTCAGCGAGTCAGACCTGCTTGTCGGCCAGACGTTGGCCCACGTCGCCAGCGTGGCCATCCTGCAGGAACATCCGTATACGCCGGACACCGTGATGCCCCGCCTACGGTCAGCACTGGTCAATCGCGTCGTCGTCGAGCAGGCCAAGGGCTTCCTGCGCGAGAGCCTCGACGTGTCGGTCGCGGATGCCTTCAGGCTGCTGCGGACCTACGCCCACGCTACCGGTCAGCACCTCACCGACCTCGCCCAGCGGCTGATGACCGACCGTGGGGCCCGGCCCCAGCTGGTGGCGGCCCTGGCCGAGCTGGCTACCGACTCTCCGCGCTAGCCGCCCCCGGCACCCTGCGCCGCGCGCGGGCGCGACTCACGGCCTCGGCCACCAGTCGCTCGGCGACGACACGCAGCTTGACGTTCTCGGCCTGGCTGATGTGGGTGAGCCGGTCGAACGCTTCTTCCGCACTTGCGCCCGACCGGCTGCGCATGATGCCGATGGCCTGGTCGATAACCATGCGGCTGCTCATCGCGCGCTGCAGGTTCTCGGCCCTGCCTCTCGCATCCGCCAACAGTTTGGCGTTGTAGACCGACGCCGCCGCAGGCCCGGCGAACTGCGAACCCAGCTGCACTGCGTGCTCACCGAACGCGTCGCGCTCATATGCATAGGCGTTGATGGCGCCGATCACCTGGTCGTCGATGAGAAGCGGGAGGGACACCACCGAGTGCACGCCCATCCGGGCCACCCGGCCCGCGAAGTGCGGCCACCGATTGTCACCGCCCAGTGACCCGCTGACCGTGGGCCGCCCGGTCTGCATGCACGTGATGCACGGCCCCTCCTTGAACAGTTCGTACTGAACGACATCGATGTCGTGGACGAACTGTGCGGTGGCCGCCCACGCCTCCGGCTGAGTTACATCTCCCGGAGAGTCGAGCAACGTCACGCCTGCGCCCTTGACTCCGGGTATCGCCTGCACGGCAAAGTCGGCGACATCGCCGAGCAATTCCTGCACCCCGCGCCCGCCTGCAACGATTCCGGCCAGACCGATGAGCCCGGCGTGCAGGTCGGTGTCGTCCGCTTCCAGCTGCGTGCTGGACAGTTGCGGCTCCGGAGACGCGCATCGGTCGGGCTGCGCGTCGTAATCAGTCATCGGCACCTCGGCCTCCCCTTCCCGGTGAGTACAAATTTACTCGCCGCGCCGGTCGGGGTCAGGCGATGAGCTCCAAGGCGTGGGCGCGCCGCAGTTTTCCCGACGGTGTTTTCGGAATCATCCCCGGTTCTAGCACAACGACATTGCGAGGACGCACGTCGACCTCGGCAACCACCTCATGGGCGACTTGGCGTTCGATTCGCAAGACCTCGTCGTGGTCGTCGAAGGCCTTGGATTCCACAGCCACGGCGAAGGACTCGCGGGAGTGCCCGGCATCGAGCCGGACCGCAACGGCGCCGCCTGGCCGCACGCCGTCGACCCGACAGGCGGCGCGCTCGATGTCTGTCGGATAGATGTTGCGGCCCGCCATGATGATGACGTCTTTGAGCCGCCCGCACACCACGATGTTGCCTATCTCCGTCAGGTAGCCGAGATCCCCCGTGTCGTACCACCCGTCGTCATCCTGGGCCGCGATGAATCCCGCCGCAGTGGTGTATCCCCGCGTCACAGGATCACCGCGCACCTCGATGACTCCGACGCCGCGCGCGGGCAGCACGGCGCCGTCAACGTCGACGACGCGAGCCTCGAGGCCCTTGAGCAGGCGGCCGAGTGAGGCCAGCCGGCGGGTGTGGCCGTGTGTCGCCGGGACAGCCCGGCGCAGGACCGCGAGAAGGTCGGCGTCCACCTCGTCGACCTGGAGGCCGGTACCGCTTTCGGTGAACGACACCGCAACGGTGGTCTCGGCCATGCCGTAGGCGGGCAGGATCGCCTCGGGCCGCAGGCCGAACGGCGCGCCCGCCTCGCACAACTCCGCCACATCGTCCGGATCGACCTGTTCGGCCCCCGACAACGCCCATCGCAGTGAAGACAGGTCGAACTGGCCGGGAGTGGCCTGCCTGCGCAGCCGCTTGGCCAGCAGGTTGTAGGCGAAATTGGGTGCGGCGGTCATCGTGCCGTTGTACTTGTCGATCAGTTTCGGCCACAGCAGGATGTCGCGCATGAAGTCGAGTGGCGTCACCTTCACCAATTCGACACCGAAATACATTGGCACGGCGAGGAATCCGGTCATACCCATATCGTGGAAGCAGGGCAGCCAACTGACGATCACATCGTTGTCGGGGTCGACGTCTGCGCCGGCGAACATCGCTTCGGCATTGGCGACGAAGTTGCGGTGACTGATCTGGACCGCCTTGGGTGAACCCGTCGACCCGGAGGTCAGTTGCATCAGGGCCAGGTCGTCGTCGTCGGTGTGGACGGGGTCGATCGGCTCGCTGCGGGCCAGTTCGTCGATCGTGATCACGCGCAGACCGACGTCGGCCAGCACGGGTGCCGCGGCCATGAACGGCTCGGAGACGACGACTGCGCTGGCTTGGATCATGTTGATGACGCCGATGCTTTCCGAGGCCCAGCGGGCCAAGTCGGTTCGGGGCGTGGGTTGGTGCAGCATCGTCAGGCTCGCGCCGCGCATCCAGATTGCCTGGGCCGTCGGCGCAATCTCGACCGGCGCGCCTGCCAACACCGCGACCGCGTCACCGTGACCGATGCCGCTTCTGGCCAATCCGCCTGCCAGGCACCTGGCCTGCTGGTGCACCTCTGACCAGGTGTGCCGCACAGGTGCGTCGGGTTCGCCGGTGACCATCCCCTTCAGGCTCCACCGGGCATTGCTGTACATGGTCTCGGTAAATGTGCTCACAGCGATCCTCTTGGCTCCTGGGGTTCGACGCGTGATGGTTGCGCGAGGGGGCCCGGCAGGCAGACGCTGCTTGAGTCGCTGAGGTACGACCGTCGCCGGCCCGTGGTGGACCGGACGACTCGTTCCGAAGAGCCGAGCCCCTTCTGGTTGACCTCAGGTGATCCCGCGCACCGGTTAGAGCGAGTGGATGTCAGACGCCATGACTGTACAGACTTGCGCGCCACCCCTCCGTGATGCGCGCCGAGCAAGGCGTCCGTAGACGCCAGCTCTGTATCCGTTGGCACGATCCCCCATCGCATCGGACAACAACCGTGAATTGTCGGCTACGTCATGTGCTGGGCACATATCGGCGGGGAGCCAGATCGCCGCCGTGACGTTTCCGCGGGCTGTGAATTCAACCGAGTGTGACGGTACCGGTTGGTCGCCGCTATTTCACGTTCTGGTGCTGTTTTGTGATTAGCCCGCGGGAAAGATGAGCGCGATGTGGATCGCAGATCTGCAGCACCCGCGCGACCGCGGGGCTGGGGATCAAGGTCCACGCGACCGCCGCCGTTGCGCAGCGTCCGGCAATGATGTCGAGAAGCGAAAAGCATTCGACGCCAAAGAATTCCACGTCGGTCAGGTCGAGGATCAAGCGTCGGCTGTTGGCGCCGTACCGAAACGCATACCGCACGAGACGGTCGGCGTTCGACGCGTCGACCTCTCCGGTCACGCTGATGCGGACCACGGTCCAGCTGTGCCATTCGGTGCGCAAAAACATACGCTCGCCTGCGACTTTGGCGGGGGCTCTCGATGGACATGACGGTGGTGATGCGAGTGTGGTCAAAAGGAATCGACTCCAAAGGTCGTAAGTGTTTTGCTGGGGTTGCGCACGACGGGGGATTTCAGTTCCGCCAGGGCCTGCGACGTTTCCGGAGGCTGGCAACTCAACCTGATGTGGGTAAGCCTACCCCGGTGCGCTGGCGGGCGAAGAGTCGGCACGGCAAAGCTCAGGGATGGGCCATCCTGAAGCCGTCGACCACGGCGGTCACCCCGACCTTCCACCTTCGTTCGATCTCGGCCGCCGTCCCCAGCCAGCGGCCGGCCTCCTGTACCGCCAAACCCTGTGCCAGCGCTAGCAATACGTGCGCGACGTCCGTCGGGTCGCCGCCGAGCAGACCCTTGTCGACACACCGCGCAATACGGCCGACGAAGATCTCGCGGACGGCCGCGCCCGCCGCGAGTTCGTCGGGTCCGGGCTCGAAATCCGCGAACGGGCGGGAGAACATCACTTGGGCCAGTTTCGGATACGCGCGGCAGAACAGCCGGAACACCGGAACCAGCCGCTCGAGGTCCACCAGCGCGCTGTCGGTCTGCGGGATCTTCGCCAACTCTGCGCCAAGCAGTCGGAAACCCTCGAAAAACATGGCCCGCACCAGGCCGGCCTTGTCGTCGAACAGTTCGTACACCGCGGGCACCGACGTGCCTGCCCGCTCGGCCACCCGCCGCGTCGTGAACCGGGCGATGCCCTCCTCGCCGAGCGTCGTGATCGCCACGTCGAGCACCCGATCCCGTAGTTCTGGCGTGCGCTGCTTCGCCCTTGGCATCGCAGCGGCCTAACTGGCGGCGAATTCCGTCGGCAGCCCGTCGATGCCGGCGCGGATCGCCGCCAACGCCGACTCACGGGCCTTCAGCTTGGTCGCGAGGTGCGCGCCCGCGTGCAACGTCGCCGCCGCCTCGGTCGCGATCTCCTTGGCACGCCCCAGCACCTTGTCCGCGTCGACGATCTCGTCCAGCCAGCCCGCGGCGATCGCCTCGTCGCCGACAAACGTCGAGGCCATCGCCGTGCCCCGATGGAATGCCGCAGGTGTCAACCGCATCCGCATGATTTCCACGGCCGAGATCGGAATCGTCATGCCGATCGCCACCTCGATGGCCTGGCACCGCGACTTCGGGGCGCCGACCCGGTGATCGCCGCTGAGCAGCAGAAAAGAGCCCATTGCGATCGCCGGGCCCATCGCGGCCATGATGACCGGCTTGGGAAACGTCAGGCACCGCACAGACAACTCGAACCCGCCCGCCAACATCGCAAGCGCTGCCTGCGGGTCGCCGGACTGAAAGACCGACAGGTCGAACCCACCGCTGAATACCCGCTGGTTCCCCGCCAGCACGACGGCCTTGGCGTCATCTTTCTCTGCGCGGTCGAGGGCCTCGTTGATGGCGGTCTGCATCGCAGGCCCGAGCACGTTCACCTTGCCGTCGTCCAGCGCGATCGTCGCGACGGACTCGTTGAGCTCGTAGTTCACCAGGCTGGTCATGGGCCTCCCTTGACGTGCACATACGTTTCGAAGCGATGTTACGAAACGATGTTACGAAAGCCAAGTCGCCGAGGTGTGACGGGGTGTCAGCCACCGCCGAAGCCGCGCCGATGCCTGCCGTTGATCACCCGGGTCTGGGCGTCGTCATCGTCGTACGGCGGCTCGTCGTCGTACGGAGGTGGCGGGTCGTCGTATTCAGGGGGCAGGCCGTCGTAGCGCTGCGGTGACTGGCTCGCGGGCCGCTGGGGTGCAGGCGTGGACGGCAGCTCGTCTACCGACACCGCGGCGGCGGGCGCAGCCACGTCACGCTGCGGAGCCTCCTTCTCGGAGGCGAACTGGCTGCGGTAACGGTCGCGCTGTTCGTTGGCGGCCGCGTTGATCCTGTTGATCTCCGATTGCAGGGCCTCGTGGCGGCTCTCGGTCGTCGCGTAGTGGTAGTAGGTCAGCAGGCCGCGGAGCAGCTCCAACTTCTGCTTCTCCTGGCGTGCGAGATCGTGGGAGGTCAGCAATTCGAGCCGCTCGACCGGGTGCAGCGTCGACCAGTCCAGCACCGCCGGTGTGCGGAACTGCTGTCTCTTTTGCTTCGTCTTTCCCTGCCGGGATGAATTCGGCCGGTCGTAAAAGGTGACGGCGCCCGCGAAGCGCGAGCCGATGGACTCGCCGAGTTGCTTGCGGTCCAACGCCGAATCCCACACCGTGCGCCACTCCTGTGTCGGTGCCAGGTACGGGATCTCGGCGGGCAGTTTCAGCGGGACGATGTCGACATAGTTGTCGGCATCCGCGCTCTCATAGCGGGGCACGGTCGGCGGCGTCGCGAACTCGAGCTTGATCCCGTAGGCCGGCTTCTGGCCGAAGTTCTTCACCACTAGTTCGACCAGGTGCCAGTCCGTCGCGTTGGGCTCCATGAACATCGCCACGTTGGGCTGGCTGATGTCCTCTGTCTGGTGCCTGGCCGACTGGAACTGCCGCCATGCGTAGACAAGGGCGGCAATGGTGACGCAGAGGGCCAGCCAGGCCGCCAGCGCCGTCCACGCGCCCGACGACACATTCGCAATATCGTCGGCGCGGTCGTCGAACCATTCCGTAATCCCCACGCGTCGTTAATATCATGGTCCGGCGCCAAGATCAGCATTCGCCAAGTGGGAACCTTGAAATTTGCTGTGATGCTAATTTCTGGTGAGTTGGTTGAGGCTGATGTGCCTCACGGGGTTATCAGCGCAGATTGCCACCGTTACGCCGTGGCACCCGTTCGGATCATCGTGGCCAGGTCCTCACGGTCTGAAATGTCGAGTTTTATGCATGCGCGATACAGGTGTCCTTCGACGGTGCGCACCGACACCACCAACCGGTCGGCGATGTCCCTGTTGCTCAGTCCGGCAGCCACCAGGTTGGCGATCTCGCGTTCGCGAACGGTCAGCGGGAGCGGGTGTGCGGCCAGCTCGAGGGCGGGCGTGCGGATCCCACCGCACTCGGCGGCGAGACGGGTTGCCGCGGCGGCCGCCTCCACGCTGCGGCGGCGGTCATCGCAGGCCTCGGCCACCACCGCCGCCTGTGCGTAGGCATCGGCCGCCGACAGCAGCGCGCCGATCTGCTCGAATTGCTTGGCCGCCTCACACATCTTGACCGCGTCGTGCTCGCGGACCGCCCTCGTGTGCGCCCCGATCGCTGACGCCAGCCTGCCGCCGGTGTTCGCGGCGAGCTCGGCCAGCCGGCCCAGGCAGGTCTGGTCGCCGAACCGCACGGCATCGTGCAGAGCAAGCATCTCGATCGCCGTCTGTTTGGACTTCGCCGCCAGTTGTGCGGCATCAAGCGCGAGTTCGATTGCGGCGCTGATGTTTCCCTCCGCGGCGGCCAGCCACGACTCGGCGATGCGCAGTTGTGGGCCGAACACCGCGACGTGCTTTCCGCTGCGCGTGCGCAGTTCGGCAACCATCTTTGCGCCCGCGTCCGCACGGGCCAGCGCGCAGTAGGACTGCGCAAGCAGAAGGCGGGCGGGGAAGCTCCAGGACGCCGCCGATTCCGATGTCAGCGCGGCGACTGTCTGTTCCATACGGGACACGGTGTCGGCGCAGCGGCCGCGACCAAGATCCACGGTGCCGACCAGAACGTTGGCCATTCCCCAGGCCAGATACTGACCGGCCGAGGTGATCCGGACGATATCGGCGGATCGCCGGGCAGCGAGGTCGAAGTCTCCGCTGAGCACGAGCGCGCGCACTTCGCCGAACGCGGTGAGGTAGCGAAGCAGCCCGTCGACCTTGTCGTCGAATTGATGGCCTCGTCGGGCGACGGCCTCGACCTCTTCGCCGCGGCCCATCAACGCCAGCGCCAGCGCGCCGCCGAACACCGCCCACTCGACGGCGGCCGCAGACGCGTCCGGGCAGGCGAGCACCAATTTTGAGAGTTCGACTGCCTCTTCGAGCTGGTTCTCGAACAGCCGTGACGCCGAGGCCACGCCTGCAACCACAAGCTTGAGACCGGGGTGAGCGACCCTGTCGCACAACAGGTCCAGCACGTCGTCGGCGCCCTCGGCATCGCCCATCGACCAGTGCAGGTTGGCGATCCGCACCAAACCCCAACGGACGAGCTCGAGTTCGGTCATCTGGTTGGGGTCAAATGCACTCAGCGTCTCCTCGGCTTCCGCGGCATTGCCCTGCCACAGCAGCGAGCGCGCCAACAGCTCGCTGGCCACCAATCCGCCGCCGCGGTCCACCGCCGCACGTGCCAGCCGCTCACCGAGCGTCACATTCGTCAGCGCGATGGCGTCCCTGGCAGCCGACACCAGCAGGTCGACGTCGGGCGACTCATCGCTGTCGAGGGTCAACTCCGCCAGCCGGATTCGATCCGTCGGGCCGCGCACCGGGCGGCCCGCCATGGCGCGCACCACCTCGCCGCGCAGTCGTCGTGCCGCGGCCATGCCCAGCCGTCGACGGATGACCTCACCGAACAGCGGGTGGTTGAACCGGACGTCGATCCCGTTGTGCTCCTCGCTGACCCGGATCAGGCCGCGGTTCTCGGCATCCTCGACAGCCTCGACGCCTGCGATGCCACTCAACGTGTCCAGGTCGAGCGGCTCGCAAAACGTCAGCAGCCGCAGCGCGTGCAGCACATTGTTCGGCAGCTGTTCGACCCGGCTGTCCAGCAGAGAGGCCAACTCCGATGTCACCGCGGTGCGGCCGCGCAACTGCCACACGCCACGGACCTGTTTGAGCGTGCCCGCCTCCAGCGCACCCTCGACCAGATGCTTGACGAACAACGCGTTGCCGCCGGACGACTCCCACATCAGGTCCGCGGACAACCCCTCCACCTTGCCGCCCAGTGCCGACTCGATCAGCGCAACGCACTGTTCCTTGGTGAACGGCAGCAGGTGCAGTCGCTGTAGATAGCCGTCCTTCCACAGTGAGGTGATCGCGTCGGGCACTGTCTCTCCGGACCGAACGGTCGCCACGATGCGGACGGAGCCGTCCAGGGCCAGTTGATGCAGCAGCGTTGCCGAAAGCTGGTCGAGCAAATGCGCATCGTCGACGCCGATCACCGAATGTCCTTCGGACAGAATCGTTTCGCGAGCAGCCGCCAGGAATGCGACCGGATCTCGTGACGTGGCGGTACCCACCAAGTGCGCAAACACGCCAAGGGGAATGCTGCGGGCCGATTCGGTACCCGCCACCCACTGCACCCGGACCGGAAGTGCCTGCGTGACCAAGCGAGCGAGCGTTGTTTTGCCAACGCCTGCGTCGCCGACCAGAACGATGCCGCAGGCGCCCTGCTGATCGACGAGCGCCGACTGGATCGTCGCGTATTCGTTGTCACGCGCAACGACCGGCCAGTTATTGGCCATAGCCCGCGACGTTACTCCTGCGCGCGGATCGCAGAGGGAACTTTGCGATCTGTGAATCAGACCGTGTTTCAGTGCGTTTGGACCTACGAGGCAACCGCTGTGAGCTCGCCGGCGCCCGGCTCTGCCTTGACCGCGGGCGTGGCCTCGGGCACCGGCAGGCGCTCGGCGCGGGCGGCCCAATCCAGATCGGACCAGACGACGTGCGACGGCAACCTGCGCCAGTAGTCGGGATGCGCGCGCACGTACACCTCGACGCTGGCGTGCACGAGCGCGTCCTCGGGTACCTTGCGCAGGCGTAGCGATCGGGCACCTTCGGCGAGTGCGTCGCGGTCGGTAGGCGCCGGGGTACGCGGCATCTCGGCGGCATCGATGATGGCGCCCGCCTTGATCACACCGTCGAGCATCCAGTCGAGCGTGATGTCGGCCAGCGGCCAGTACGCGTTCGGGCCGCCGACGACATCGCAGTGCGCGCCACGAAACCAGACTTCGGAGATGGCGTCGTGATTGCGTCCGACCCGGCATTCCCCGAACGGACCGGATCCGCCGTCGATGGCCACCGCGTGCCGGCCCATGACGACGTTGCCCAGCCAGTCTTCATCGCAAAGCGCCGGTGTCCCAGGCACTTTCACGGTGTCCCAGAGTCCGAGGAAGTGCACGGGAACCGCGACATCGTCGCGGTCCTCCAGCGCACACGCCATCTGGTGGATCTGCTGCCAGTCCTGCGCGGTCCGGGTCTGGCGGGGCAGTGCGTAGGCCGCCAGCGCGTACTCCACGACGTGGTCGGCGCGATCGGTCATCATGCCGACGGTGCCGAGCATTCGTGCCAGCGCCCGTGCGCAGTACGCGCCGCGTCCGGCCCCGAGCAGGAAGATGCGGTCCCCCTGCTCCCAGTGCTCGGCGAGGAAGAAGTACGCGTCGATGACGGATTCCCGGGCGGCCGTGGCGGTGTTTCTGCGCAAGCGACGGGACGCCGGGTTGAGCAGCCGGGCGGAGTTGAGCACGGCCTCGCCGGCGTCATACCAGTAGAGCTGGCGGTCGTCGTCGGCGGCGAGCAGCCGGAACAGAGTTCCGGCATTGGTCGCATCATGGGGACCCGGGTGATTGGTTGTGCTGTCGAAGCACAACACAAGATTCTTCATAGCAAACTCCCTGACCGCACGTCCCCACGACCCGGGGCGTTGACAATGCGAGTTTGCCAGGCAAACGCCAGTCTGTCTTGCGTATTGCACTACTCGAAAAATGCGCCGTCCGATTTCGACGGTGGGTACGGCCGATCGGTGCGGATCTCGTGGCAGAAAGCGACGTAGTGCGCCATAACGCTCGGAGCTGCGGGGAGCTGGCCGCGCCACGACGGTCGGGCCTTGCCGACTGCGGAAGCTGCGATCGCCGCACCCGCGGCGGTAACCGTTGCTGTAGTCATTCCAGATTGGCCGGTCCAAGCGGGTCGTCGTACCCCGCAGCAACGAAACTAGCTGACCGGTAGCACGACCCCCGGGCTCATCGGGTCGGCGTGCAGCTCGACCGACTCAGGACCGGTGCCCGGCGGCACGTCGTACGCCAGGCCGACGTCGACCTGGCCGCCCGGCGGGATGTCGACGAACCCGCCGCCGACGTAGAACGTGGCCTCGTCGTCGATCGTGTACACCTGGCCGCCCGCGTTCAGCTTCTGGAACGTGCCGAGGAACTGACCGGGATCCGGGCTGGTGTTCTGAACGGTCAGGCGTACGACGATGAACTCGCCCTGCGCATCCTTGGTGAGGAACTCGTTCTCCGAGTCGGTGATGGTGGTAACGCGCTCGACACCGACGACGGAGAACGTCAGCGGGCCGTCGACGGCACCGGCAGGCGGTGGCGGCGACTCCGAGGCGCTGCTCTCATCCGACGTGGGCGCTTTGGTTGTGACCGTTGTGGTTTCGGTGGTCGGTGAGCTGGCGTCCACGGAGTCGGACTTGTGGATGACGAACGCGTACACGGCGGCGAGGACCAACGCCAGCAGCAGTGCGGCGACGGCGCCGGCGAACCCCATCACCAGCTTGCGGTTGTCGACCGGCACCCGCGGCTCGGTGCCTGCGGGTGGCTCGACGGCTGGCGGCTCCGGCGGCGTCGACGTGGTGGCGTCCGCGTACGGCACCGTTTCGGCCGGTGGCTCGGGTGCCTGTTCGGGTGTCGGGTCGGTCGTCGGCTCGGAGTAAGACGGAGGCTCGGGCTCGGGCTCGGGTTCAGAGGACGCCCAATCGCGCAGCTCCGGCGGGGGCTCGGGGGTCCACTCACGCCGCGGCACCTCGGTGGTGGGCTGATCGGTGGCCGACAGCGGCTCGGGCCCGGACTCCGGAGCCCGATGAGACCCCACGTGGCCCGGGTCGGCAGGCGCGGCAGGCTCCTCGGGCGGCTCGGCCGCCTCGGGCGCCGCTGGCGCGGCGGCCTCGGGCGCCGCTGGCGCGGCGGCCTCCGGCGCCGGGGACCGGTGCTCGGTCCAGGTCGCGCCGTCCCAGTACCTGAGCGTTCCGGCCTGCTCGGGATCGGGAAACCAGCCTGCAGGCGTCGGCGGCGGTGTCGTCATCGAGTGGGTCCCTCCCCTTTTGGGCGCGCACGGGCGCTCAGACACGGCACCATCGCCGTGGTCAGCACCCTACTAACAGATCAGCCGCCCATCAGCATTCGCCACTGATCCAGATTGCTCGCCCTGTATACGTAGTTGGTGCGCCGCACCTCCGACAGCGTTGCGCTGGGTTCCGCCGAGTACCAGTGGCCCGGATACACCGTCGGGTCGCCCGACAGCGCTGCGAGCTGCTGCAGGCTGCGGAACATCTCGTCGACGTCGCCGCCGGGGAAGTCGGTGCGGCCGCAACCCTCGAGGAACAGCGTGTCGCCGGCCACCAGTCGGCCGTCGAGCAGGAAGCACTGGCTGCCCGGAGTGTGACCGGGGGTATGCAGCAGCTCGATCTCGACGTCACCGACGCTGACCTTGTCACCGTGCTCGTGTGCGGTGAGGTCGCTACGCGCGATCCCGGTGACCTTCGAAACCCATTGCTCCTCAAGGCTGTTCACGTGTACGGGCACACTCTGCCGTTCCAGCAGCTCGGCGAGACCCTTGAGCTCGAAGCCCATCATCGAACCACCGACATGGTCGGGGTGGTGGTGGGTGACCAGCACGCCGGACAGCTTCATGCCGTCGGACTCCAGTGCGTCGACGAGATCGTTGGCGGCATACGCCGGATCGACGACGACGGTGTCGCCTGTCTCGCGGTCGCCGATCAGGTAGGAGAAGTTGCGCATCTGCTGGGCGACCGGGTCGGACTGCGCGAAGTCGCGGCCCGACAGCAGCTGCCGAAAGTACAGGCGTTCGGTCATGGGACTCAGCGTAGGGATGGATTACCGCGAGATAGCATTCCGGGTCGTGATCTCGGCGATTTCACAGCCCTGATCTCTCACTGGGGTTAGTTATCGCGGTGCAGCCGCACCATCCGTGTGGTGCTGCTCTCGTCGAGATCGGCGACATCGCTGCGCGAGCGCAGGAAGTCGCTGAACGAGCGGAACCCCAGCGACTTCTCGGAAAACGACGGGTCCATCCGCTTCATCTGCGCCTTCACCGCCGAGTTGTGCAGCCAGTCGGCGTCGTCCTTCTCGTGTCCGATGCGCAGCGCCCGCTCCAGCAGGCCCGTCGCCGCCGCCTGGGTATCCGCGGCCTCAGGCTCGGGCTCGTCGTCGGGCTCCGTCGACTTGGTTCGCTTGGTCGCCTTCTTTGCAGGCGCGGGCGCGACGGCGACGGTGGGGATGCCGGGCAGCGCGTCATAGGTGACGAACTCGTCGCAGGCCGAGGCCAGCGACCGGCTACTGGCCCCCGCCACGCCGATGCCGACGACGTAGCGGCCCAGCCGCTTGCAGCGCTGCGCAAGGGCGATGTAGTCGGAGTCGCCGCCCACGATCACCACATGGGTGAGATCAGGCAGCCGGAACATGTCCTCGACGGCGTCGACCGCGAGCCGGATGTCGGCGCCGTTCTTGCCGTAGGCGGCCGCCGGGAACAGCTGCACGAGATCAACCGCCCTGCCGACGAGCTGACCCTGGTACTTGGCGTTGAGAGCGGCCGACCAGTCGGCATACGCCCGAGTCAGCACCAGCGTGCCGAACGACGACGCGAAGTCGATGATGGCCCCGAGGTCGACGGTGGCCGTCGTCAGTTTCTCGTCATCCAGCCCGCGCGCCTTGTCCTTCTGGAACGAGTTGCGGCCGTGCACCTGGTCGTAGCGCGAGATCACGATGTTGTCGAAATCGAGGTAGACCGCCACCCGAGGGCTGTCGCCCGTAACCACCGACTCCGGCATTGGTCTGTCCTACCACAGCCATGCGTGGCCGAAGCGCGTTCGCAAACCCGATTCGTTATTGCTCCGTACCGCGCCGACCTGCGTTATTGTCCGGTTACCGCACCCTGGCTAATTAGCTCAGAGAGAGTTCGCACCCGTGACCACACCCGCTGGTTGGTATCCGGACCCGGACGGTTCTGGCGGCCGGCGCTATTTCGATGGGCAGTCATGGACCGAACACCGCGCCGCCGCCGTCGAGGCACCCCCGCTCGAGGCGGCTGCGGCCGCACCAAGGACGTCCGGGCCGAACGGGAAGGTCATCGCGGGCGTGATCGCTGCGGTCGTCGTCCTCGTCGTCGTGGGTCTGGCCGCCGTGGTCTTGCCGCTGAAGACCGACGTCGGCGACACCACGGTCACGCGCGGGCCGTCGGATGCGTCGGCCGCGACGGCGTCCCAGTCCGCAACCGGCGGCGAGGCACCGACGCTGGAGAACCAGGCCGACAGCGTGGGCCAGCCGGTGCGTGACGGCAACTTCGAGTTCGTCGTCACCGGGATCGACCGCGGGCCCGGCGTCGCCGACCCAGAGTTCCCCGAGCTGCAGAAGACCGCGGCGGGCGAGTACATCTTCGTCAACATGAAGGTCACCAACGTCGGCACCGAGCCGCAGACGTTCTTCGCCTCGTTCAACACGCTCTCCGACGGGTCGACCGAGTTCACATCCGACGACGAAGCGTGGATCTACCTCGGCAATACCCTCGCCGACCTCAACCCGGGGGATTCGATCGACACCGCGGTGGTCTTCGACGTCCCGGTGGGCACTGATCCGGAGTCCATCGAGCTGCACGACGGGCCGTTCTCGGAAGGCGTAACCGTCGGGCTCTAAGCGGTTTGGCGACCTAAACGCCGAGAATGTACCCTCTTTAAGGCCCACGGGCGTGACTGCGTGGGGTCAGGCCCCCTTAGCTCAGTCGGTAGAGCGTTTCCATGGTAAGGAAAAGGTCAACGGTTCGATTCCGTTAGGGGGCTCGATGGACATCCGGGGCGAGCGCAGCGACGGGAGAAAATCGGGGCGAGCGCAGCGACGGGACAGACCCCCAACGCCGGCGGCGCCCGACCAGGCGATGTAGCTCAGTCGGTTAGAGCGAACGACTCATAATCGTTAGGTCGCCGGTTCGAGTCCGGCCATCGCTACAGGCAACAACGAGATCGCGTGAAAGAGGGCAGCTGACATGGCGTCCAGTACCGACGTAAGGCCGAAGATCACTTTGGCCTGTGAGGTGTGCAAACACCGCAACTACATCACCAAGAAGAACCGACGCAACGATCCTGATCGGCTCGAGATCAAGAAGTTCTGTCCGAACTGCGGCAAGCATCAGGCGCACAAAGAGTCGCGCTGACCGCCAACGCTTTCAGGCTTGCCGGCTCTTAGGTAGGTTCACTAGCCGTGTCATTGTCACCGAAACTGGTTGGGCTGCACTACCGGCACCCCGACCACTACGTTGTCGGCCGGGAGAAGATTCGCGAGTACGCCGTGGCGGTCAAGAACGACCAGGCGGAGTTTCACCACGAGGACGCGGCGTCGGCGCTCGGCCACGACGCGCTTCTTGCGCCGCTGACGTTCATCTCGGTGTTCGGCTACCAGGCACAACTGGCTATGTTCAAAACCAATGACATCGCGATCGCCGACGAGAGGATCGTCCAGGTCGACCAGGAGCTGAAGTTCCTGCAGCCGATCAAGGAGGGCGACACGCTCTACTGCGACGTCTGGGTGCACTCAATTCGGCAGTCGTTCGGTGCGGACATCATCGTGACGAAGAACATCGTCACCAACGACAAGGGCGAGACTGTTCAAGAGACCTACACGACCCTCGCGGGTCGTTCCGATGGAGAAGGAAGTGGCTTCAACGATGGCACTGCGTGAGTTCGATTCGGTGAAGGTGGGTGACCAGCTTCCCGAGAAGGTCATTCCGCTGACACGGCAAGACCTGGTGAACTACGCGGGCGTTTCGGGGGATCTCAACCCGATCCACTGGGACGACGAGATCGCCAAGCAGGTCGGCCTCGACACGGCGATCGCTCACGGCATGCTGACGATGGGGCTGGGCGGCGGATACGTCACCTCCTGGGTCGGCGACCCGGCCGCCGTCACCGAATACAACGTGCGCTTCACCGCCGTGGTGCCGGTGCCCAACGACGGTGTCGGAGCCGAAATCGTGTTCAACGGTCGGGTGAAATCCGTTGACCCGGAGACGAAGTCAGTCACCATCGCGCTGAATGCGACATCTGGCGGTAAGAAGATCTTCGGCCGCGCCGTGGCGTCAGCGAAGCTGGCGTAGACCAATGGCGATCAAGACCAACGTGATGGGGATGGTCTACAAGCACCCCGACTACTTCGTAATCGGCCGCGAGAAGATTCGCGAGTACTCCGCCGCGATCAAGTCCGGCGACGCGGCGCACTTCGACGAGGCCGCCGCCGCAGACCTCGGCTACCAGGCGCTGGTGGCGCCGCCGACCTTCATTTCAACGCTGGCGCTGATCATGCAGCGCGACTTCTTCCGGAAGGTCGAGACCGGTTTCGAGACCATGCAGATCGTGCAGGTCGACCAGAGGTTCCTCTATCACAAGCCGATGCTGGCCGGGGACAAGGTGTGGGGCCAGATGGAGGTCATCTCGGTCAACGAACGGTTCGGCGCGGACATCGTCCAGACCAGGAACCTCGCCCTCGACGACAACGGAGACCTGTACCTGGAGGCCTTCACGACGTTGATGGGCCACGAGGGCGACAACTCGATATCGCTGAAATACGACCTGGAAACCGGCCAGGTCGTGCGGACGGCCGCCGAACCGGAGACGCCGGACCCGACGCCTGCCGCCGACAGCGAATCCACGGCGGATTAGTAAGTCACACCTGGCCCGATGTACACTCGGACCTCGGGATTTTCCCAATTCTGCGCGCTGTCCGTCGGTTTATGATCGGCCGATCGGGGAGCGCGCAAATTGTGTGAGTCCCGGACGGGATTGAGGGCCTGCCAGCAGTGCCGTCGCTGAAGGGGCGTAGCTCAACTGGCAGAGCAGCGGTCTCCAAAACCGCAGGTTGCAGGTTCAAGTCCTGTCGCCCCTGCTGAAGGCGAATACTCGACAAGTGTGGAC
>NZ_JAVHWK010000120.1:0-37922 GCF_032159775.1 Mycobacterium sp. | reverse complement strand
GACCGCTTCACTACTCCCGAGAGCGTCCAACACCGCGGTGATGCTGTCGGCCCATTGCTCCAAGGTCGGCAGCGCGCCCGGCGTGACAGGATCGGACGCTCCGGTGCCCGGCTGGTCAAAGAAGATGAACCGGCCGAGCGATGTCATCGCCTCGTGAAGCCCTTGAGCGAACGGTAGCTCCGGAGCCACTTCGCAGTTTGTTAACCAGTTCGGGACGAACACGATGTCACGAGCGCCAGAGGGTGACGCGCGGTAGGCGACGCGCAAATCCCCGTTCATCGCATAGCGCGTCTCGGAGAACACGGCGGAATTCTAAGCCGAGGAACGTGTCGGGCGGTGCGCATCGGCATCGTTTGAGCTGCTCGCAAGTGTTCCCCTGAAGTGTTCTTCGGCCAGTCGCTGCCACCATCTGCTGAAACTTTCTGGAACGGCGCGACGGGCTGGCGGGACCGACAACTTCCCGACGGCACTGTCGAGTGGACCTCACCGACCGGGCACACCTACACCACGTATCCGGGCAGTAAGCACCTGTTCCCGCGACTGTGTGAACCGACGTCCACCCTGTGGCCCGATCAACCACCGATCACCGAACAGACCGGCGATCGCGGTGTGATGATGCCCAAGCGTCGCAACACCCGCGCGGCCAACAAAGCCAAAGCCATCACCGCCGAACGCAAACTCAACGACACCTACGTCGCCGAACGCATCACCGAACGAAACAAACCGCCGCCCTTCTGACGGCCTGCGACAATTCGGATTCGAGCCGTCGTGGGACTGGCGGGCGCCGCTGCGCTGGTGTCTGTCGGTTTAGGGAGCAACCTGTACCCGCAACCGGAAACCACGTCACCGACCCACGACGATCATCCGTGATCTGCTCCTAGTGACCTGGGGGTATTTTCGTTCAGCCTGACCCGAATCCGGGCGTACGGAATGTGCCTCGGTGAAGTGCGTTAAACACTTAAGTGATGTCCACGCACGCCGTTGAACAACTCCGCTTCGTCGCGGTCGACCAGGGTGACCCGCTGGCCGAACCGCTGCTTGCGGAGTTGGCGCTGGAGTACGCGCATCGGTACCGCGGCACCGTCGAAGGCGTGTCGAAGTGGCTGCGCACCTATCCGGCCGACGAGTTCGCGCCGCCCGGCGGTGCCATGCTGGTCGGGCTGAACGATGGGCAACCGGTCACCGGCGGCGCATTCCGCCGGTTCGACGCCGACACCGCAGAGCTGAAGCGCATCTGGACCGACAGCCGGTACAGGCGGCGCGGATATGCCAAGGCTCTGCTGGTCGAGTTGGAGAAAGAGATCGCCGCCCGCGGGTACACCCGCATCTATCTGACGACGGGCGATCGCCAACCCGAGGCCGAAAAGTTGTACCTCACCACCGGCTACCGTCGGCTCGACGAGCCGCTGCCCGCCGAGGGAGAGGCCTACCCGCTGGCTTTCGCCAAGACGCTGGTGCCGTGACCGAGCCCATGCACCTAGCGGTCGCGCTCGACGGATACGGCTGGCATCCCGAGGCCTGGCGGCGAAGCCACGACGCGGAGCCCGTCACCAGCGGACGCTACTGGTCCGATCTCGCCGTCACCGCCGAGCGCGGGCTGCTCGACTTCGTGACCTTCGACGACGCGCTCACTCCGCAGCGACGCCGCCGGGCCGAGATCGAGCCGCGCTGGCTGGCAGGCAGGCCCGACGCGGTTCTGGTCGCCTCGCGGGTCGCGCCGGTGACCCGACACATCGGCCTCATCCCGGTCGCCACCGTCACCCATACGGAGCCGTTCCACATCTCCAAAGCCATTGCCACGCTTGACTTCGTCTCCCACGGCAGGGCCGGCTGGCAGGTGAGGGTCAGCAGTTCTGAACACGAGGCGCAGCTGTTCGGCCGCCGGGACGTCTCCGGGGTGAATCTGTTCGAAGAGGCCGACGACGCCGTCGAGGTTGTCCGCAGACTGTGGGACAGCTGGGAGGACGACGCGGTGATCCGCGACGTCGCGACCGGTCGCTTCGTCGACCGCGACAAGCTGCACTACATCGACTTCACCGGCAAGCACTTCTCGGTCAAGGGGCCGTCCATCACCCCGCGGCCGCCGCAGGGACAACCCGTCGTCGTCGCTCTGGCGCACCAGCTGCCGGTCTACGAATTCGCCTCGCGCAGTGTCGATCTGGTCTTCACCACCCCGCAGGACGATGACGATGTGACGTCGATCCTCGGCCATGTCCGGCAGGCCGGCGGCACCGACGTCAAGGTTTACGCCGACGTCTTCGTATCCTTTTCCGGCATCGTTGACTCCCGTTCCGATGCAATGGTGTTCGACGGCACGGCCGCCGAACTGGTGGACTTGCTGGCCCGCTGGCAACGGTTGGGCCTCGACGGCTTCCGGCTGCGGCCTGCGGTCAACGCCACCGACCTTCCGATGATCGCCGACGAGGTGGTGCCACTGCTGCAGCGAGCCGGCCTTTTCCGCACCGCGTACCGCGACGGCGAGCGTCTTCGCGAGCGCCTCGGCCTTCCGGTCGCCGACAACCGCTATGCCAGGAAGCCGACATGACCGTTCCTCTGTCGATCCTCGACCTGTCGCCGATCAGCGAAGGTAGCGACGCCGCGACCGCGCTGCGCCACACCATCGACCTTGCTGCGCATGCCGAGCAGTGGGGGTACAAGCGCTTCTGGATCGCCGAACACCACTTCGTCGCGGTGGCCAGCTCGTCACCGGCGGTGCTGATCGGCCAGATCGCGGCCGCCACCGAACGCATTCACGTCGGCGCCGGAGCTGTGCAGTTGGGGCACACCACAGCCCCATCCGTCGTCGAAAGCTTCGGCATCCTCGACGCGTTCTATCCGGGCCGTATCGACCTCGGGGTGGGCCGGTCCGGACAACGGCGCCGCGAGGCGGCCAAGAAGCCGTCGGAGGCGGCCACGCCGAAGCGTGAGCTGCAGACCGAATGGCGTGACGTCGGCGGCGTGGTCGTGCCGCCGCCGTTCGACGTGCGGACGATCATCACCGATCAATTGCGCGCGCAGATGTCGATCCTTCAGCAGCCAGAGGCGGTTTCCCCGGACTTCGGCGACCAGGTGGACGACATCCTGGCCATGCTGAAAGGCTGCTACCGTGTGCAGGGATACGACGTGCACGCGGTGCCCGGCGAGCGAACAGGCCTGACGCCCTTCATATTCGGCAGCAGCAAGGGGCAGAGCGCGCAGGTGGCGGGCGCCAACGGGCTGCCGTTCGTGGCCAGCTACCACATCACCCCCGCCACCGCCCTCGATGCGGTCGACGCGTACCGAAGAGCGTTTGCCCCCTCACCGAGGCTGTCCGAGCCGTACGTCGTCGTCTCAGCCGATGTGGTGGTGGCCGACGACACCGCAACCGCCCGACATCTCGCGTCGACATACGGCCACTGGGTGCACTCCATCCGGAAGGGTGGCGGTGCCGCCCCCTATCCCGACCCCGACACCGCCGAACCACTCACCGACGAGCAGTTTGAGGTCGTCAAGGACCGCACCGCAACGCAATTCGTCGGTGACGCCGACACGGTCGCCGAACGGCTGGAAACGCTGCAGCGCGTCACCGGCGCCGACGAACTGGTCATCACCTCCGTCGCACACCGACACGCCGACCGGCTCCGGTCCCACGAGCTCATCGCCAAACGCTGGGGAATCTGATGACAGCCGTCCGAGAAGGAAAGCACCGCAAGCCTATTCACCTCGCCGCCCACTTCCCCGGCGTCAACAACACCACGGTGTGGTCGGACCCGGAGTCGGGCAGCCAGATCGAGTTCGACTCGTTCGTACACATGGCCCGCACCGCAGAGCGTGGCCTGTTCGACTTCTTCTTCCTCGCCGAAGGTCTGCGGCTGCGTGAGCACCGTGGCCGCATCCATGACCTCGACGTCGTCGGCAGGCCCGACACCTTCACTGTGCTGGCGGCGCTCGCCGCGGTCACCAACTATCTCGGCCTGACAGGCACCATCAACACCACATTCAACGAACCCTTCGAGGTGGCACGGCAATTCGCCACGCTCGACCATCTGTCCGACGGTCGGGCCGGCTGGAACATCGTCACGTCGTCGGACGCGTTCACCGGCGAGAACTTTCGCCGCGGTGGTTTTCTCAACCACGCCGACCGCTACAAGCGGGCCGAGGAGTTCGTCACTGTGGCCCGTCAATTCTGGGACAGCTGGGCGCCCGACGCCGTGCTCGCCGACCGGGACAGCGGTGTTTACGTCGACCCCAGCCGGGTGCGTTCGGTCGAGCATCGCGGTCCGCAGTTCGACGTTCGCGGGGTGAGCACGCTGCCGCGTGCGCCGCAGGGCCATCCCGTCCTGCTGCAGGCAGGTGACTCCGCCGACGGACGGGCGTTCCTGGCCAGGTACGCCGATGCGGCGTTCACCATGCACTCGACCCTGGAGGCCGGACAGGCCTACTACACGGACGTCAAACAGCAGGCGGCCTCGTCGGGCCGAGATCCCGACCGGCTCAAGGTGTTTCCGGCCGCCACGTTCGTGCTGGGCGAGACCCAGGCCGATGCGACCGAGAAGGCCCGCCATATCCGTCGCCAGCAGGTCGGTCCGCAGACCGCGATCGCGATGCTCGAACAGGTATGGCAGCGCGACCTTTCCGGCTACGACCCCGACGGGCCGCTGCCCGACGTCGAACCGGCCGACGACCCGACCATCACCCAGGGCCGGGTGCGGCACGGCGACCCGAAGGCCGTCGCCGCCAGCTGGCGCGAGCGCGCACAAGCCGAGAACCTCAGCATCCGAGAGCTGGTGATCGCGGTGACCAGCCGTCAACAGTTCGTCGGCACACCCGCCCAGGTCGCCGACGAGATCGACCTGCACATTCAGGCCGACGCCTGCGACGGCTTCATCCTCGTCCCGCATCTGACCCCGCACGGGCTCGACGAGTTCGTCGACAGGGTGGTGCCATTGTTGCAGGAACGCGGTGCATTCCGTACCGAATACGCCGGGCACACCCTGCGCGATCACCTTTGCCTATAGGCTTGGTCGAGGCTGTCGCACAGAGCGGCGGGGGTGTGGTGGGGGTGCAGATTTCGCAGACGACCGTAGGGTGGCTTCTCTTTGCCGCCGCCGGCTTGACGCTGGCCGCCGGGCTCGTGCTGCGGTCGCTGGTCGGCCGTCGGCGCGGAGCCGCGGACGACGCCGACCTCGACGACAAGATCCTGATGCCGACCTTCGTGTTGTGCTGCGGGCTCTGCCTGACCGCGATCTTCCTGCTGGGCTACGAAGCGCTCGTCTGACCAGGCATGGCTTTCGCCACCGCCTCGCGAACAGGTCCGCGCCACACCGGCCCGTGGCCCGGCACCAGCACGTCGGTTTCCAGCATCGCCAGCGCGGCCAGGCTACGCACACAGCCGTCCTGGTCGTGGTTGAAGACCTTGTGCAGCAGCTGAGGGCCGTTGCGGGCGGCGACCGGGTGCCCCGTCACCAGCGCATCGCCGCTGACCAGCACGCCGTCCACGACGAACGAACAGTGCCCGCCGGTGTGTCCCGGGCTGGCGATGGCCATCGGAGCGCCGGGCAGCCCCGCCGCGACGTCATCGGTCAGTGCCTGCGCGGTCGGGATGCCATCGCGGGTGAATGCCCCTTTTCGGCTGATCGCCACCGACCACTTCAACCAGCGCGGTTGCCAAGCATGCGCGGCGACGTCGACGGGCGATGCCTGCTCCAGGTACTCGCGCTTGGCATGACCCACCTCGTCTGCATGGCAATACACCGGTGTGCCATGGGTTTTCGCGAACCAGATCGCCGAGCCGAAGTGATCGATGTGGGCATGCGTCAACAGGATCGCGCGGACGTCGTCGACGCCGAAGCCGAGGTGGCGCAGCGACGCCAGCACGTCGTCGCGGCTGCCGGGAAAGCCCGCGTCGATCAGGACCACGCCGGTGTCGTCGGCGACGAGTGTCCAGTTGACCAGGTCGGTCTGCGCAAAATGCACGGTGTCGGTGATGGCGCTCATGGCCGGTGCCATCTGCTGAGTGTATGAGGGTGGAGTAGAAACAAAGCGTGGACTTGAAACTCGGATACAAGGCGTCGGCGGAGCAGTTCGGCCCGCGCGAACTCGTCGAACTGGCCGTCGAAGCCGAAGCGCACGGCATGGACAGTGCGACGGTCAGCGACCACTTCCAGCCGTGGCGACACGAGGGCGGTCACGCGCCGTTCTCACTGGCCTGGATGACCGCGGTGGGCGAGCGCACCAAGCGTCTGGTCCTTGGCACGTCGGTGCTGACCCCGACGTTCCGGTACAACCCCGCCGTCATCGCGCAGGCGTTCGCGACGATGGGTTGCCTGTATCCGGACCGCATCTTCCTCGGCGTCGGCACCGGTGAGTCGCTCAACGAGATCGCCACCGGATACGAAGGCGAGTGGCCCGAGTTCAAGGAGCGCTACGCGCGGCTGCGCGAATCGGTGCGGCTGATGAGGGAACTGTGGCTGGGCGACCGCGTCGACTTCGACGGCGAGTACTACAAGACCAAGGGCGCGTCGATCTACGACGTGCCATCCGGCGGCATCCCGATCTACATCGCCGCGGGCGGCCCGCAGGTGGCCAAGTACGCGGGCCGCGCAGGCGACGGCTTCATCTGCACGTCGGGCAAGGGGGAGGAGCTCTACAAGGACAAGCTCATCCCCGCCATGCGCGAGGGTGCCGAAGCGGCGGGCAAGAACCCCGACGACGTCGACCGGATGATCGAGATCAAGATCTCCTACGACACCGATCCCGACGCGGCGCTGGAGAACACCAGGTTCTGGGCGCCGCTGTCGCTGACCGCCGAGCAGAAGACCAACATCCATGATCCGCTCGAGATGGAGAAGGCCGCCGACGAGCTGCCGATCGAACAGGTCGCCAAGCGGTGGATCGTGGCGTCGGATCCCGACGAGGCCGTGGAGAAGGTCGGCCAGTACGTCGAGTGGGGGCTGAACCACTTGGTTTTCCACGCCCCCGGCCACGACCAGCGCCGTTTCCTGGAGCTGTTTCAGAAAGATCTGGAGCCCCGGCTGCGCCGCCTCGGCTGATACGTTTGCCGCGTGCCGACCGCGATTTATGTGGCTTCGCCCGAGGGCGATACCGGCAAGTCGACGATCGCGCTC
This sequence comes from Mycobacterium sp., assembly GCF_032159775.1. Classification (GTDB taxonomy): domain Bacteria; phylum Actinomycetota; class Actinomycetes; order Mycobacteriales; family Mycobacteriaceae; genus Mycobacterium. The sequence continues at coordinate 30,816 of NZ_JAVHWK010000120.1, read as the reverse complement.
GGCATCCTGCACCGGCTCGCGGCAACCGTTGCCAAAGTCGGGGTGTTCCGGCCGATCACCCGCCTCGGTGAGGACCGCGACTACATCCTGGATCTGCTGCTCGCGCACACCACCGTAGGCCTGCCCTACGAGCAGTGCGTCGGCGTCAGTTACCAACAGCTGCACGATGATCCCGACGCCGCCATCGCCGACATCGTCGACCGCTATCACGACGTGGCCAGCCGCTGCGATGCCGTGGTGATCGTCGGCAGCGACTACACCGACGTCACCACCCCGAGCGAGCTGGACACCAACGCCCGCATCGCCGCCAACCTCGGCGCACCGGTGGTGCTGGCGGTCAAGGCCAAGGACCGAACCGCGACGGAGGTCGCCCAGGTCGTGGAGCTGTGCCTGATCGAGATCTCGGGCCAGCACGCACACACCGCGGCGGTGGTGGCCAACCGGTGCGACCCCTCGCAGATGGCCGCGGTGGCCGAGGCGCTGAGGGCCTTCCCGCCGAAGTCGTACGTCATTCCCGAGGAGCCGCTGCTCGTCGCACCCGCGGTGGGGGACCTGCAGCGGGCTGTCGACGGCACCATCGTCAGCGGCGACCAGGAGCTGCTCAAGCGCGAAGTCCTCGATGTGCTGGTGGCGGGCATGACCGCCGAGCACGTGCTGGAACGGCTGACCGACGGCGTCGCGGTGGTCACCCCCGGCGACCGCTCGGACGTGGTGCTCGCGGTGGTGAGCGCCCATGCCGCGGAGGGCTTTCCGTCGTTGTCGTGCATCATTCTCAACGGCGGACTCGAGCTGCACCCGTCGATCGCCGCGCTGGTGTCGGGGTTGAACCAGCGACTGCCCATCATCGCCACCACCCTGGGCACGTTCGAGACGGCCAGCAGGGTTGCCGCGACGCGCGGCCGTGTCACCGCCTCGTCGCAGCGCAAGATCGACACCGCCATCGAGCTGATGGAAACTCACGTCGACACCACGGATCTGCTTGCGCAGCTGGCAATTCCGATCCCTACGGTGGTCACTCCGCAGATGTTCACCCATCAGCTGCTCGAGCGCGCACGGGCCGACCGCAAGCGCATCGTGCTGCCCGAGGGTGAAGACGACCGCATCCTCAAGGCTGCGGGCAGGCTGCTGCAGCGCAACGTCGCCGAGTTGACGATCCTCGGTGACGAACAGCGGATCCGCGCCCGATCGGCCGAACTCGGCGTCGACCTGTCTGACGCCAAGGTGCTGAACCCGCAAACCAGTGAGCTGTGCGACCAGTTCGCCGAGCAGTACGCCGAACTTCGCAGGCATAAGGGCGTTACCGTCGAGCAGGCCCGCGAGACCATCCATGACGTCTCCTATTTCGGCACGATGCTGGTGCACAACGAGATGGTCGACGGCATGGTGTCGGGCGCGATGCACACCACCGCCCACACTGTTCGGCCTGCGTTCGAGATCATCAAGACACTGCCCGGCATCACGACGGTGTCCAGCATCTTCCTCATGTGCCTCGCCGACAGGGTGCTCGCCTACGGCGACTGCGCGATCGTGCCGGACCCGACATCTGAGGAACTGGCCGACATCGCGATCTCGTCGGCGCGCACCGCCGCGCAGTTCAGCATCGAGCCGCGGGTCGCCATGCTGTCGTACTCGACCGGAACATCGGGAACGGGCGCCGACGTCGACAAGGTCAGGGCTGCAACGGATCTGGTCCGGCAGCGCGAACCCGACCTGCTTGTCGACGGCCCCATCCAGTACGACGCAGCCGTCGATCCGACGACGGCAGCCAGCAAGATGCCCGACTCGAAGGTCGCAGGCAGGGCGACGGTGCTGATCTTCCCGGACCTCAACACAGGCAACAACACCTACAAGGCCGTGCAGCGAAGCGCAGGCGCGATCGCGATCGGCCCGGTGCTGCAGGGATTGAAGAAGCCGGTCAATGACCTGTCGCGCGGTGCGCTGATCGAGGACATCGTCAACACCGTCGCGATCACCGCGATCCAGGCGCAAGGCTCGTGATGTCCGCCTCACCCGCGGTGCTCGTCATCAACTCCGGTTCCTCGTCCTTGAAATACGCAGTCGTCGAACCGGAGTCTGGGAAAATGGTCGCCGACGGGATTGTCGAGCGGATCGGCGACGGACCGGTGGCCGACCACGGCGTGGCACTGCAGGAAGCGTTCAATCAGCTCGCCGAATCCGGTCGGCCGCTGGAGACCCTCGGGCTGGTCGCCGTGGGCCATCGCGTGGTGCATGGCGGGCCCGACCTGTACAGGCCGACGCTGATCGACGACGCCTTGACAGCCGAGCTCGAGGAGCTGGCCCCGCTGGCCCCTCTGCACAATCCGCCCGCCGTGCTGGGCATCCGTGTCGCGCTCGAGGCGTTGCCCGACCTACCGCACATCGCGGTGTTCGACACGGCGTTCTTCCACGATCTCCCGCCAGCCGCGGCGACCTATGCGATCGACCGAGACATTGCGGCGCAGTGGCACATCCGCCGCTACGGATTCCACGGCACGTCGCATCAGTACGTCAGCGAACAGGCCGCCGCATACCTCGACAGACCGCTGGAGTCTCTCAACCAAATCGTACTTCATCTGGGCAACGGCGCCTCCGCCTCGGCGATCGCCCGTGGTAAGCCCGTCGACACGTCGATGGGTCTGACACCGTTGGAGGGCCTGGTGATGGGCACGCGGTCCGGCGACATCGATCCGGGCATCGTCAGCTATCTGTCACGTGCCGCAGGTATGAGCGTCGAGGACATCGAGACGATGCTCAACAAGCGCTCCGGCATGCTCGGCCTCGGCGGCGAAATTGACTTTCGGGTGATCCACAAACGCATCGAATCCGGTGATGCGGCAGCACGATTGGCCTACGACGTTTACATCCACCGGCTGCGTAGGTACGTCGGCGGCTACATGGCAGTGCTCGGGCGGACGGACGTCATCACCTTCACCGCCGGCGTCGGCGAGAACGACGCCGCGGTGCGCCACGACGCGCTCTCGGGTCTGACCAGTCTGGGCATCGACATCGACGACCGGCTCAACGAGAACTCCGACAGGAGCGCACGGCGGATTTCGTCGCAGAAGTCTGCGACGACGGTGCTAGTTATTCCGACCGACGAGGAACTGGCGATCGCGCGTGCGTGCCTTCACGTCATCGAGGACTGACTGCGACTCCTCGAGCGGCAGGCTGCCGTCCGGGTCGCACATCGCCAGCAGGCGGCGCAGCTGCCGGCCCGCCCGCAGAACCCAGCTCACTTCGTACCGGCAGCAGACCACATTGACGTTGTGCAACGCTGCGAAGCCCGCGGTACCGAAGAAGTCCACGAGCCGAAGGTCGAGCACGAGGCGCTCAGACCCGCCGATCCGGCGCTCGACGTAGCGTGCCAGTGCGTGGCTGTTGGTTGCGTCGACATCGCCTTCGACGGTGACGAGCAGGGTGGACGACGGTCTACGGCATGCGGAGAAGACCGCGCGCCCGCTTTCCTCGAGAAGATCGAGTGCTGTTGGATCTATCCGGAACACTCGGCCGGTGCCCATATCGGTCATGTGACCTCCCTCAGCCGGACCTGGCGTCGCTGTGGGTGGCTGTTGACTCAACCTGACCAGCAGATTACTACGGAATCCGTCGGTCGGCGATGATCAATTTTGACCTTCGCATCACTGGCCTTGGCGAGTCTCAATGCGATCAACACGTCGGCGAACGTGATGACCAATCCCCACCAGTACATCCACTTCAGGGCGGGGTCCGGCTGAGACAAGAAGTAGACGATCAGGAAGATCGGCCCGACGATGCCGAAGACGAACATCATTCCCTGAATCATCAGGTAGCGCTTGAACGTCTGCACTCGGCGAGTTTAGAAGGTGCTCGTCGGTCGCACGCTGTTGGCGAGGTCGATCAGCGCGTACCGATGTGCCTGCGTGGGTGCCACCCGGGCCAGACCCCGTAGTGCGGCTTCCACGCCGAGCTGCAGTCCGTGCTCGGTGAACGGGAAACCCAGAATGTGGTTTGTGCTGGCGGAGTTATCGGCCAGCCAGTCCATCGCGGTGCCGAGAACAAGGGCCCGAATCTGAAGCACCCGCGGTTCGGAATCGGGCAGCGCCTCTACCCGACGCGCCGCGTCGCGGATGTGCTGCTCGGTGATCTCGGTCATCGAGCGACCGGACAACAACGTCACCGCACTGGTGAGCCGTGCCGTCGTGAAATGCCTTGAAGTGGCGGGCACTTGGTCCAGGGTCCGCACTGCGGCATCGCGGTCTCCGCTCGCCGACTGTGCGCGGGCGAGGCCGAAGCCGGCGGAGATGATGCCGTTGTCGCTGCACCACACCGTGTTATAGAACTTGCGCTCGTCGGCGCTTCCGGCCAGTTCGGCCGTCGCCGCCAGCGCCAGCTTGGGCGCCAGCTCGCCGGGCAAGGTGTTGAGCACCTCGGTGAAATGCTTTGTCGCCGAGTCATAGTCGGCAGTCAGCAGCTCGGAGACCGCGCGGAACCAGGTCAGTCGCCACTGCTGAGAAACGTCACGGCTGGACGCTTTCCAGCCCACCCGACCTGCGAGATCGTCGAGCTTGCGGGTGGCCTTGGCGACGTCCCCGAGATCGAGCAGGGCGCGCACCTCCATCAACGGCAGCTCGACCGACTCCGACAGGTCGATGCCCTCGGAGTCCAGCGCACCGTGGCGGGCCGCGCGCAACTGGTCGAGCGTCTGCACCGGCTGGCTCAGCACGCTCGCCGACAGCACAGGTGCGCCGACATCGGTCGGGTCGACAAGCGGCACCGGCAGCGCCTTCACGATCTCCTGCGCCGTCAGTTTTTCGGAGTGCACCTGCCCGTCGAGATAGACGTCGGTGTGCGCGACGAGCAGGTCGATGCCGAAGGTCGACCGGGTCGGGCTGAAGACCGTCGACAGACCGGACCGCGGCGTCCGGGTGTCCTGCGCGACCACTTCGCGCAACACCCCGAGCAGCTGGCTCGTCATCACCTCGGAGCTGCCGAACCGGCGTCGCGGATCGGGGTCGATCGCCCTGCGCAGCAGCCTGCCGAACGAGTCGTAATCCGTCAGCACGGGATCGTCTTCCGGCAGGCCCTCGACGTAGCGGCCCTTTCTGGTGCGCAGGTTGAGTGTCAGCGACGCCAGAGTGCGGCCGACAGTGTAGACGTCGGTGGCAATCGTCGGACCCGTCCGCACGATCTCGGGCGCCTGGTAACCCGGTGTGCCGTAAAGGTATCCGAACGAATTGAGTCGCGATACCGCGCCGAGGTCGATCAGCTTGAGCTGATCCTCGGTGATCATGATGTTCTCCGGCTTGAGGTCGTTGTACGCCAGCCCGATGGAGTGCAGATAGCCGAGCGCGGGCAGGATCTCGAGCATGTAGCCGATGCCCTCTGCGACCGGCAGCTTGTCACCCCTGGCCTGCTTCAGCGACTTTCCGCCGACGTACTCCATCACGATGTACCCGACCGGATTGCCGTGCTGGTCGGGGTGTTCGACGAAGTTGTAGATCTTGACGATTCCCGGGTGCGTCACCTCGGCGAGGAACTGCCGCTCGGCCATCGCGATCTTCTGCGCCTCTGCGTCTCCGGAGTGCACAAGGCCCTTGAGCACGACGGGCCGCTCGTTGACATTGTGGTCGAAGGCCAGATACACCCAGCCAAGCCCGCCGTGTGCGATGCAGCCCTTGATCTCGTACTGCTCGGCGACCATATCGCCGGGCACCAACTGCGGCAGGAACGAGTACGCGCTACCGCAGTGCGGACACCAGCCCTCAGACAGCGCCCTACCGTCGGACGACGACCTGCCGACCGGCTTGCCGCAGTTCCAGCAGAACCGTTTCGACTCCGCCACAACGGGATTGGTCATCAGCGCGGACAACGGATCGATCTCGCGCACCCGCGGGATCTCCACAAGCCCGCCGCCGAGCCGCCGGGTCGGTGACAGCGCCCGCGTCATCGCGGTCACCTGGTCCTCGGGTTCGGTGTCGGCTGTGCCGACCGAGGCGCCGTCCGTGTCGTCGAAGTGCGGCCGGAACACGGCCTGGGTCGCCATCGGCCGCACCGTCGACGCCGAATCCACGTCGAATTCCTCGAGATCCTCCAGACTCGCCGGCTGGGTACCAGGGCCTTCGAATTCCTCTGCCGTCGACATCAGTCCGAATACCTCGGTACCGGGGGCGCGGGCGGCGGACCGAGCACCGTCAACCACTTGCGGTACAACGTGCTCCACGTGCCGTCACGGCGGATGCGGTCCAGCGTGCCGTTCACGAACCGGACGAGCCCGGTGTTCTGCAGGTTGATGCCGATGCCATAGGGCTCCTCGTTCATGCTGGGTCCGACGATGTGCAGATACGGGTCCTGTGCCACCAGCCCGGCAAGGATCGAGTCGTCAGTGCTGACCGCGTCGACCTGACGCTGCTGCAATGCCACTAGACAGTCCGCCCACGTCACCACCTCCATGACGATCGGCGACGGGTTGATCTCCTGGATCCGCTGCAGCGAGGTGGTGCCCTTGACCGCGCAGACCCGCTTACCCGATAGGTCGGTCGCCTGGGCGATCGGTGAGTCGCGTGGCGCCAGGATCCGTTGATTGGCAACCAGATACACCGTCGAGAAGTTGACCAGCTTCTTGCGCTCACACGTGATGCTCATCGTCTTGACGACGATGTCGACCTGGTTGTTCTGCAATGCGGTGACGCGATCGGCGGACGACAGGATGCGGTATTCGACCTGCGACGGGGTGCCGAAGATATCGCGGGCCACCTCGCCTGCGATGTCGACGTCGAATCCGGTGATCTCTCCGGTGATCGGGTCGCGGAAACTAAACAGGTTGCTGCCGATGTCGAGTCCGACGATGAGCCGCCCCCGGGCCTTGATCGTGGAAACGGCGTCGTCGGCCTCCGAACGGTCACCGAAGGGGCGCAGGCTCGCCGTCAGGTTGCAGTCGTCGTCGGTGTCCTCCTGCGGGAGCACCAACTCGGGCGCCAGCTCCTCCATGCCCGCCGGCGTCGGGGGGGCCAGTGTCAGGGTGGGCGTCGGTGCCACCCCGTCCGCGCGCCCGCAACCCGCCAGCGCGGTCACCACGGCGATTGCGACGCAGAACATCCGCAACGTCATCTGTACTCACTCAGCCTCGGCCACAGACCAAGCGACACCGCGATCGCCGCAACCACCGAAAGCACCGCCGCCCCCACGGTCGCCCCGGACAGCACCCGCCTGGCGTTGAGGATGTCGCTGCGCAGCTGCTCGCGGCTCTCGGCGATGCCCTTGTTCAGCGCTTCGTCCAGCCGGTCGAAGGCAGGCGTCGCGTCGTCCTCGCTGCGGCCGAGCGCGACCTGGGTCGCCGCCTGGTAGTTGCCGACCGCGATGTAGGAGCTGATCCGGTCGTCGGCCGCGCGCCAGCGGCGCAACAACTGCTCGGCGTCGGACAGATCCCCCTTGTCGATCGCGTCATCGCGACCCAGGTATTCCGAAAGCTCTTGCTGCATCGTGTCGATGCGCTGGTAGTAGGACTGCTTGCGGACACTCTCGTCGCCGCGCCGGATCAGCGAGAGGGTCTCGTCGGCTCGTGCCTGCTGCGCGGTGATCGCCAGGGTGGTGACGGTCTTGAGGGATTCCGCTGCGGTGTTCTTGGCGCTGCGGCTGTCGATGGTCGAGATCACCAACGCGGTGAACACCCAGATCAACATGATCAACACGGCCATCCCGCCCGCCACGAATCCGATGTTGACGCGGCGGCGGGTTCTGCGGGCCAGCCAGCGGTTCGCGAACGCGCCGAACAGCAGCGTCGCCAGCACGACAAGGATGACCGGCGCGGGGATGCGGGTCGATGCGGTCGTCTCCTTGTCCACCCGTGCAGAGGTCTCCTCGTAGAGCTTCTGCGCGTCGGGCAGGATGGTCTGCTGCATCAGCGAGGACGCCTCGGACAGGTACGACGAGCCGACGGGGTTGCCTGCCCGGTTGTTGGTGCGCGCGGTCTCGACAAGACCGGTGTACACCGCGAGGTTGGCGTTGATCCGGCCGAGCAGCTGCACCAGCGGCTCGTCGGTCAGCCCGCTCGACGCCCTGGTGACGGCGCTGGCTGCGTCGGTGATCGCCTGTTCGTAGCGCTGCCGGACGTCGCGTGGCTCGGCGCCTGCGATGAAGGCCGTCGCTGCGGCGGCGTCGGCGACCGAGAGCGTGGTGTAGAGCTGGCCGGCCGCGAACGCCAGCGGCTCGGTGTGTTCGAGGACGGTGGTCAACGCCTGCTGACGGTCGTTGACGGTGGTCGATGTGGCGAACGCGCTGGCGATCACCAGCCCGGAGAGCACGACGCCGATGGTCAGGATTCGGCCGGGAGTCGTCCAGAAAAACCACCAGCGCGGATGCGCGGGTGTTGTCGGCGACCGCGACGCGAGTGGTTCGGTCGACGGATGCGCCAGCTCCACAGTCACGGGTGCCCGGACCTCATCTTTTCTGCTCTTTCCGGCTTCTGTTCTGACCTGCTTCCAAATCTATAAAAGAATTCTAAGAGTTATTCGAGTGACGTGTGGGCATTCGAGGCGCACTGGTTTTCGGTGTGTTCCCTAAGCTGAACGGGTGCGTGGCGACGGCGACGGCTGGGTGATGACCGACAGCGGGGCGGCGTACTGGGGTCTGCATGGCGCGGCGGGTCTGTTTCTTCGCGCGCCACGTCCCGACGGTTCGCCTGCCGTGCTTCTGCAACACCGCGCGCCGTGGAGTCATCAGGGCGGCACCTGGGGACTGCCCGGGGGAGCGCGTGACAGCCACGAAAGCGCCGAGGAGGCCGCCGTCCGAGAGGCGCATGAGGAGGCCGGACTCGAAGCAGGCAAGCTGGTCGTGCGGAAGACCGTGGTCACCGCCGCCGCGACGGCGAGCGGACGACAATGGACCTACACCACCGTGATCGCCGACGCCCCCGAAGAGCTCGAGACCGTGCCGAACCGGGAGAGCGCCGAACTGCGCTGGGTGGCCGAGGAGGACGTCGCGGCGTTGCCGCTGCATCCCGGGTTCGCGGCGAGTTGGGCCGAGCTTCGCGCTGTCGCGGCGACTATCCCGCTGCTGCAAGCCGAGCTTTGAGCCGGCTCGCCGCTGCTTGCGGATCTTCTGCCGACGTGATGGCCCGCACCACGACGATGCGGCGCGCACCCGCGTCGAGCACCTCCGGCAGACGCTCTTCGTCGATGCCGCCGATCGCGAACCACGGCTTGTCCGTGCCTGCCGATGCGGTCGTTCTGACGAGGTCGAGACCGGGTGCCTGCCTGCCGGGCTTCGTCGGCGTCGGCCAACACGGCCCGACGCAGTAGTAGTCCACCGGTTCGGCGTCCGCGGCGGCGGCCTGATCGCGGTCATGGGTGGAGCGGCCGATCAGCGTCTGCGGTCCGACGATGTCGCGGGCGATCGGCAGCGGTAGGTCGTCCTGCCCCAGATGCAGCACGTCGGCGCTTGCCGCACGGGCGATATCGGCCCGGTCGTTGACCGCCAGCAACGCGTTGTGGCGGCGGGCAGCGTCGGCGAGCACCTCGAGCGCAGCGATCTCGTCGCCCGCCTCCAGCGGTCCGAACTGCTTCTCGCCTGACGAGCCCTTGTCCCGCAGCTGGATGATGTCGACCCCGCCCGCCAGCGCCGCATCGGCGAAGGCGGCCAGATCACCGCGTTCCCGTCGGGCGTCGGTGCACAGATACAGCGTCGCCGACGCAAGCCGGGTCAGCCGGTCGGAGGGGTGATGCACACCCGCGAGAGTAATGTGGGGCGTCGACACGGGAGTCCCGGGAACCGGGGACTGAGAGTGGGCACGCGCAACCTGCCCTTACCGTCGAACCTGATCCGGGTCATGCCGGCGAAGGGAGGGGAATGCACTCGATCGGATCGGTTGCCGTCATCGGCGGCGGCGTCATCGGCTTGTCGGTCGCGCGCCGCGCAGCGCTCGACGGCTGGACCGTGCGCGTGCACCGGACCAACGAGCCCGGTGCAGGCTGGGTGGCGGCGGGCATGCTTGCGCCGCACAGCGAGGGCTGGCCCGGCGAGGAGCGGCTGCTGGCGCTGGGTCTGGCCTCGCTGAAGTTCTGGCACGGCGATTTTCTGGACGGGCTGTCCGACACCGTGATCACCGCACACGGTTCGCTGGTGGTCGCCTTCGACCGCGCCGACGCCGCCGACTTGAAGACCATCGGGAATTGGTTGTCCGAGCAGGGACACCCCGTGGCGTTCACGTCAACCGCCCGCGATGTCGAACCGGCTCTCGCCCAAGGGATTCGGCATGGCTTCCTGGCTGAGACGGAGCTTGCGGTCGACAATAGGGCGTTGGTCGGTGCGCTGGCGGACCATTGTGAGCGGCTCGGTGTGCAGTGGGCGCCGCCGGTGAACGATCTCGCGACGGTGGACGCGGACGTGCGGGTGATCGCCAACGGTATCGACGCGCCTGCGTTGTGGCCGGACCTGCCGATTCGGCCTGTGAAGGGCGAGGTGTTGCGGCTGCGATGGCGGCCTGGCTGTATGCCTGTGCCGCAGAGGGCGATTCGCGCTCGCATACACGGCCGACAGATCTATCTGGTGCCGCGTCCCGATGGCGTCGTGGTCGGGGCGACCCAGTACGAACACGGCCGGGACACCGCACCGGCGGTGTGGGGGGTACGCGAGCTGCTCGACTATGCCTGCACGATCATGCCTGCGCTCGGTGAGTACGAATTCGGTGAATGCGCGGCGGGCCTGCGGCCGATGACGCCGGACAACCTGCCGATCGTCGGGCGACTGGACGACCGGACGCTGGTGGCCGCGGGACACGGGCGGTCCGGCTTCCTACTGGCACCGTGGACCGCGGAAGCGATCGCGGGGGAACTCAGCGGCGCGCCGATGCCCGATGCCGACTTAGTGAGGGTGCGATGAAGATCATCGTCAACGACAAACCCGTCGAGGTGGACGACCAGACCACTGTCGCGGGCCTGATCGAGCGACTCGGCTTCCCGGAGAAAGGCATTGCGGTCGCGGTGGACTGGACGGTGTTGCCGCGATCGGATTGGCAGACGACGCTCACCGACGGTGCGCGGCTGGAAGTGGTGACGGCGGTGCAGGGTGGCTGACAACAAGCTCACGATCGCGGGCCGCGAGTTCGGCTCGAGGCTGATCCTCGGCACCGGCGGAGCCACCAACCTGGCCGTGCTAGAAGAGGCGCTCCTGGCGTCGGGAACCGAGTTGACGACCGTTGCGATGCGCCGGGTGGACGCCGAAGGCGGCACCGGCGTGCTCGGCCTGCTCAACCGGCTGAACATCACGCCGCTACCCAACACTGCGGGGTGCCGAGGTGCCGCAGAAGCCGTGATGACCGCACAGCTGGCCCGTGAGGCGTTGCAGACCGACTGGGTCAAACTCGAGGTGATCGCCGATGAGCGCACGCTGCTGCCCGATGCCATCGAGTTGGTTCGAGCGGCAGAACAATTGGTGGATGACGGTTTCGTCGTTCTGCCGTACACCAACGACGATCCGGTGCTGGCCCGCCGGCTGGAGGACACCGGCTGTGCTGCCGTGATGCCGCTGGGTTCGCCGATCGGCACCGGCCTCGGCATCGGCAACCCGCACAACATCGAGATGATCGTCGAGCAGGCGGGCGTCCCGGTGATCCTCGACGCGGGGATCGGGACCGCCAGCGACGCGGCGCTAGCGATGGAATTAGGCTGTGCCGCCGTGCTTCTGGCCACCGCGGTGACCAGGGCCGCCGACCCGCCCATGATGGCCGCCGCGATGGCCGCCGCGGTCAGCGCCGGCTACCTCGCGCGTCAGGCAGGCCGGATCCCGAAGCGGTTCTGGGCGCAGCCGTCCAGTCCGTCCCTATGACGAAAAGGTATGTGGCACTCGGCAGTTCGATGGCCGCCGGGCCTGGCATCGCACCCCGTGACAAGGCTGCGCCGGTGCGGGCAGCGCGATCGGCGGCCAACTACCCGCACCTGGTCGCGCAGCGGCTCGGCCTCGATCTGGTCGATGTGACCTACTCCGGCGCCACCACCGCCGATGTGCTGACCGACCGGCAGAACGGCGAGCCGCCGCAGATCGACGCGCTCGACGGCTCCGAGGAGCTCGTCACGATCACGATCGGCGGCAACGACGTCGGCTACATACCGATGCTGACGGCGGCAGCCCTGCCTCGGGCGGTGCGTTCGGTGCCCTTACTCGGTGGTCGGCTTCGGGAGCTGCTCGACCCGACGGCCCGTGACCGTGCTTTGGTCGAGGTCGCCGATTCACTACACGCCGTCGGACAGACGGTGCGCGACAGGGCGCCCGCCGCGCGCGTTCTGTTCGTCGACTACCTGACCGTGTTGCCGCCCGCCGGAGAAGACGCCTCGCCGGTGTCGGGCGTGGATGCCGCACTCGGCCGCCGAGTCGCGGCCACCCTCGAGCGACTCACCCTCGAAGCCGCCGCGGAGACCGGATGCGAGCTGGTCCGGGCATCCGACGCCAGCCGCTCGCATCACGCGTGGTCGACGGACCCGTGGACGACGAAGCCGACACGATACGGCCTGCCCCTCCCCGGACGTCCCTTCCCCGCGCACCCGAATGCGGCGGGCATGCGTGCCGTGGCCGGCCTGATCGTCGAGCAGGTGGGCTGAGAATGGGCGCGATGATCGAATTGGCCGGGCTCACCAAGGTATTCGGCGACACCCGCGCAGTCGACGACCTGACCTGCACCATCGAGCCAGGGATGGTGACGGGGTTTCTCGGCCCCAACGGGGCAGGCAAGACCACGACCATGCGGATGATCCTCGGACTGGATCATCCGACGACGGGCACCGCCACCATCGACGGTAAGCCGTACCGGAAGTTGACCGATCCGCTGCGGCACGTCGGTGCGCTGCTTGAGGCCAGGCAGACCCATCCCAACCGGTCGGTGCGCGCCCACCTGCGCTGGATCGCCGCCACGCACCGGCTGTCGGCGAACCGCGTCGACGAGGTGCTCGACATGGTCGGGCTTGCCACGGTCGCGGCCAAAAAGGCGGGCACGCTCTCGCTCGGCATGAGCCAGCGCCTGGGCATCGCGGCCGCACTGCTCGGCGACCCGCCGGTGCTCCTGTTCGACGAGCCGGTCAACGGACTGGACCCCGAAGGCATCCGGTGGGTGCGCACGTTGATGCGCACCCTCGCAGGCGAAGGCCGCACCGTCTTCGTGTCCAGCCACCTGCTGGCCGAGATGTCCAACACCGCAGACCGGCTGGTGGTCATCGGTCGCGGCAAGCTCATCGCGTCGACGACGGTCAGCGAGTTCGTCGGCCGCGCCGACACCGTCCGGGTGCGAAGCCCGCAGCTGGACCGGCTGCGCGAAGTGCTCTCCGATGCGGAGGTCGGGGTCGACGACGATGCGGAGGCCTCAGCACTGCTGGTGCGGGGAGTGGCAAGCGAGGTGGTCGGCGAGCTCGCCGCGCGCAACGGAATCACCCTGCACGAGTTGACCTCACAGCAGGTGTCGCTCGAGGACGCGTACATGAAGCTCACCGCCGAGGCCGTGCAGTACCGGGCGGCGACATGAGCGCGCTAGCGGTGCTGAACGCCGAACGCGTCAAGCTCACCACCACCCGTTCGCCGCTGTGGGCGGCGATCGCGGTGGCCGTGCTGAGCCTCGGGCTCGCCGCCGTCCAGGCCTCAACCGTCTACGGCCCCGGCCCGCTCGAGCCGCAGAAGGCCGCCATGGGTGTGGCCGTGTTCGGTGTACCGGTGCTGATGATCCTTTCGGCGCTGACCGTCACCAACGAGTACCGCAGCGGCCTGATCCGCACCACCTTCATGGCGGTCCCGAACCGGACCCTGGTGCTGGCCGCCAAAGCGACTGTGGCGGCGGCCTTTTCCAGCTTCTACGCCGCGGTGATGGTGGCCGCCTCGATCGTGGTGGCGCATTCGCACCTCGAATGGCGGCTGGTCGGTGGGATCGCGCTGTACGCGGCGCTCGCCGCGGTTGTCGGTGTCGCCGTCGGCGCACTCTTTCGGGCCTCGGCGGGCGCCGTTGCGGTGCTCCTGCTGTGGCCGCTGGTGGCCGAGCCCCTGCTCGGCAACATGCCCAACATCAGCACCCAGGTCGGCCCGTACCTACCCTTCGGCAACGCCTTCAGGTTCATCGACGTGACGTGGCTCTACCCGTACTACGCGATGCCGTGGGGCCTCCTCGGGTCGATCGTCTATTTCGCGGGCGTGGCGGCGGTCCTGTTCGTCGCGGCGTTGGTCACCGTCAACCGACGGGACGCATGACATGTTCGGCACCGGCTAACGTGGGAGCAATGGGGCATAAATCGCGTGCGATGTCCGCTGCGCTGGCGACCGTGGCGGTGGTGGCTGCGCTCGGCGGCTGCAGCGACAAGCCGGCGAAGGAGGCCGCCAACCCACCTGCGTCGCCCGCGGCCTCCGGCGCGGCGGCCGAATTCGCGTCGACGCTGCGAGACCGAATCAAAGCCGACGCGATGATGGCGCACCTGGAGAAACTTCAGCAGATCGCCGATGCGCACGACGGAAACCGCGCGCTCGGCACCGCCGGTTACGACGCCAGCCTCGACTATGTGGCGAACAGGTTGCGCGACAAAGGGTTCGATGTCCAGACACCGGAGTTCGAGGTGCGCCTGCCCTTCGCCGAGGATCCGCACCTGAGCGTCGGCGGCGCGTCCATCGAGGCCAAGCCGCTGCAGTTCACCATCGGCACGCCGCAGCAGGGTGTCTCCGGACCGCTGGTCGCGGCACGCGTCGAGGACTCACCAGGCTGCACGGCGTCCGACTACGACGGGCTGCCCGTGACGGGTGCGTTGGTGCTGGTCGATCGTGGCACCTGTCAGTTCACGCAGAAGCAGGCGGTCGCAGCCGAGCGTGGCGCGGTCGCGCTGATCGTCGCCAACAACGACGAAGGCGACGAGATGGGCGGCACACTCGGCGAGGATTCGAATCCCAAGATCCCGGTCATCAGCATCACCAAGGCGTCCGGTGAGCGACTGCGTGCCGCGCCGGGTGAGGCCACGCTGCGGCTCGACGCGGGAGTTCGCGTCGAGAAGACCCGCAATGTGATCGCCCAGACGAAGACCGGCTCCACCGCCGACGTGGTGATGGCCGGCGCCCACCTGGACAGCGTGCCGGAGGGCCCCGGTATCAACGACAACGGCTCCGGCGTCGCCGCGGTGCTGGAGACCGCGCTACAGCTGGGACCGTCCCCTGCTGTGCAGAACGCCGTGCGGTTCGGTTTCTGGGGCGCAGAGGAACTCGGGCTGAAGGGTTCCAACAACTACGTCCAGTCGCTGAATGTGGACCAGCTCAAGGACATCGCGCTCTACCTGAATTTCGACATGCTGGGCTCGCCGAACCCTGGCTATCTCACCTACGACGGTGACCAGTCGATCGCGCCGAACCCCAGAGATGCCACTCCGCGGGTGCCGGAGGGTTCGGCGGGCATCGAACGCGACTTCGTCGCGTACCTTAAGGATGAGGGAAAGACGGCGCAGGACACCGGGTTCGACGGTCGCTCGGATTACGAGGGGTTTACCCTGGCGGGAGTTCCCGCGGGCGGCTTGTTCTCCGGCGCCGAGGAGAAGATGACCCCGCAACAGGCAGAGCTGTGGAACGGAAAGGCCAACGAGCCGTTCGACCCGAACTACCACAAGAAAACCGACACCGTGGACCACGTCGATCGGAACGCGCTCGGCATCAACGGTGCCGGGGTCGGCTACGTCGTCGGCATCTACGCGCAGGATCAACGCGGCCGCAACGGTGTGCCGGTCCGCGACGACCGCACCCGGCACGTACTCGGCAAGTCGTGAGGGTGCAGGCGGCAGAGCCGCGCCGGCGGCGACATCGGGCGGCAGTGCCGCTCGTCGTCGCAGCGCTACTGCTTGGCGGTTGTTCATCGGCGCCGCAACCGTCCCGGGACCTCGGCCGCGACCTGGCCGACCGGGTCGGTGTCGATGCCATGTTCGTCCACCTGCGCAAGCTGCAGGAGATCGCAGACGCGAACAACGGATCCCGCGCGGACGGCACGCCCGGCTACGACGCCAGCGTCGACTACGTCGCGAAGACGCTGCGCGACAAGGGGTTCGATGTTTCAACGCCGGAATTCGAACGGCTCGCGGTGACGAGCCCCGGTAGGCCGAGGCTGACCGCGTCCGGTCGCGACTACGCCATTGACCAGGCGTCACTGCTGACACCGACCAGGACGGGCGGGTTGAGGGCACCCACCGAGCGTCCGCAGAAATCCGCGGGTTGCGCCGCCGCCGACTACGGCACCAAGCGCATGACGAACGCCATCGCCGTCGTCGACGACACGGGATGCTCGATCGTCGACAAGCAGAACGTCGCTGTCGCAGAGGGCGCGCTCGGACTTCTCGTCGTCAGTGACCCCGGCGCATCCGGCAGCCCGAGAGGCCTGTTCACACCGGGCTACTACCAGGCGCTCAAGGTACCGGTCGGGGTGATAGGCGCCGACGCCGACGCGGCGCTGCGCCGCACCGACGCAGCCGTGCTGCTCACACTGGACGCCACGGCCGCCATGGTGAAGTCACGAAACGTGGTGGCCCAGACGAAGACCGGCGACACCCGCAACGTGGTGATGGCCGGGGCGCACCTGGACACCGTGGCCAAGAGCCCCGGCATCAACGACGACGGCACCGGGGTGGCGGCGCTGCTGGAAACCGCGGCCGCGCTGGGATCGCAGCCGCAGATCACCAACGCCGTGCGGTTCGGGTTCTGGGGTTCGCAGGAAGCCGTGCTGGCCGGATCGACGAAGTACGTCGCCAGCCTAAACGGTGACCAGCGGGGCGACATCGCGCTGTACCTCGACTTCGACGCGCTGGGTTCACCCAACGCAGGGTTCTTCACCTACGACGGCGACCAGTCCGGTCAGCCGAGCCCGGCCGTCGCGGCGGACACCGTGCCCGTAGGATCCGCGGGCATCGAGCGCACCCTGGCCGGGTATCTCAACCTGGCAGGCATCCGCCCTGCCGACATGCCGCTCGGCAAGGCCAGCGACTACAGCCCGTTCCTGGACGCGGGCATCCCGATCGGCGGCGCGACAACCGGTGCGGCACAGCGGAAAACGCAGGTGCAGGCCCGGTTGTGGGGCGGCACCGCAGGGGTCGCGTTTGACCGCAACTACCACCTCGCAGGCGACACCGTCGACAACGTCGACCGCGACGCGCTCGCCATCACCGGTGCGGGTGTGGCGTTCGTCGTCGGTACCTACGCCGAGTCGATCGATGGCGTCAACGGGGTACCTGGCCCCGAGGCACGCCGCCGGCATACGCCTTAGCGACCCGGCTGACGAACTGGTACACGCCGTCCTCGTCGGGAGCGAGTGGTCCCGGCCGCGCGTGCGGTGACGTGAGGCCGCGCTGCACCGACTCGCAGGCGGCCCAGTCCTGCCGGTTGGTCAGATCCCAGAAATCGACCGCGTAGGACGGATCGAAGTCCGGCTTCTCGGCCACTTCCTTCGGGAACGCCCATGCGCACTCGACGTGGGTGCGGTCGACGGCCAACGGCGTCATGAGGTGGGTCATCACGTAGTCGGGGTGCAGGCTGACCAACAGGTTGGGATAGCCGACGACGTACATGACGGTGCGGAGTTCGTGCTCGGAGAGTCCCTTGATCGCAACCCCGCCGCTGGCCCCCGACAGCGACATCGTCTCGGCCTCGTCGATGAGCGACATCCAGCCGCCGATCCACGAGCCTTCGGTGTCCAGGTTCTCGCCGCTGGTCGGCGGGCTGATCCGAGACAGCTCAGGGTGGATCGTCGAGCAGTGGTAGCACTCCTGGTAGTTCTCGGCGATCACCTTCCAGTTGGTGGCCAGCTCATAGGAATGCCGGTCGACGACCGTCAGGTCCTCCGGCCGGTATGGCGCGACGATGTCCTCCCACCCCGCCACATGGTCGGCGAAGTCGGTGTCCTCGCCGCTGGGGTCGACGAACAACCAGCCGTGCCAGTTCACCAGCTTCAGCTCGGCGAGCCCGAACTCGTCGGCGTCGAAACCCTCGACTTTCGAGAAATGTGGCGCGTTGCGCAGGCTGCCGTCCAGCCGGTAGGACCACGAGTGATACGGGCAAACAATGCTGCGCCCCTTGGTGGTCGCGTTGCAGGCCAACAACTCGTGGCCGCGGTGGCGGCAGGTGTTGGCGAACGCGCGAACCGTGTCGTCGTCGCCTCGCACAAGAAGTACCGCGTTGGCGCCGGTGCCCACCGCTTTTTGTGCGCCGACCGCGACCAAGTCGGCGGCGTGCCCGACGCAGGTCCATCCGGAGAAGATGTGGTGCTGCTCCCAGTCGAAGACGGCCTGGTCGACATAGGCTTCCCGCGGCAGCATCCGGGACTGGCCGAATGGAGCCATTGCCGCGGCGACGCCGTCGGCGGAGAGAGGAGCCGGTGGATGCTGTTTGAACATACAGTCAGCTTAGTTCATCAGGCCTCTCCGGTGAAGCCACCGAGGCCGCGATCGGCGGTGCTGTCCCCGCGCGTCAAACGTCGGTACACGAGGAAACCGATGACGACGGCAGCCAACGCGGCGAACAACAGAAGGCTGGCGAGCGCGTTGAGCGCAGGCGTCGGCGCGGCGCGGGCGGTGTTGTAGATCTTCACCGAGACCGGTTCGGTGGAGGCGTCGCCGGACAGATAGCGCACAAGCACGAAGTCGTCGATGACATCGGCGAACACCAGCACAGTGCTGGCGAAGATCGCCGGGATCAGCATGGGCATGATGATCCGGCGCAATGCACCAAGTGGCGACGCGCCGAGATCCATTGCGGCTTCTTCGTATTGAGGTCCGATGGTGGCCAGCCGGGCCCGAACCAGCACCGCAGGGTAGGACACCTGGAAGGTGACGAGGCCGATCACCTGCGCGGTGGTGCCGAGGTGGACGGGGACCGCGACGGTAGTGATCACGAACAGCAGCGCGACGGCGAGCAGCACTTCAGGGAGCACGAACGACAGCAGCATGAGGAAGTTCGCGCCGTTGGGCAGCCTGCCGCGCCACCGGTCGATGCCGATCGCGAACAAAGTCCCCAGTGGAACGGTGATCAGTGTCGCGATCAAGCCCAGCTTCAGGGTCTGCAGGAGTGCGGTGTGCAGCGCGTCGCTGTGCCACACCGACAGTGTCTGGTCACCCCAGTACCAACGGGTGGAAAAGCCCTGCCAGGTTGTTCGCGATCGGCCGGAGTTGAACGAGTAGAGCACCGCGATGAGAACCGGCAACAGCGACCACAGCAGGTAGCCGATGGTGATGGCTATCAGGAAGCGGGGTGGCCGCCACGGGTTGTTCCACCATGACACCGGCCTTCTCACGAGGCCACCTCGCTGCCCCGCGTCACCGAACGGAGGTAGTAGAGCATCGGCAGCAGCGCGATGAGGAATACCAGCATGACGAACGCGCCGGCCTGGCCGGTCTGTCCCGGCGCCTGCACGCCGTCGTTGATCAGGTTTCCGACCATGGTGGTCTTCGGGGACGCGGACAACATGTCGTTGGTGAAGTAGTCGCCGAGCATCGGCAGGCAGGTCAGCAGCAGCGCCGCCACGATCGTCGGTCGGCACAGCGGCAGTGTCACCCGCCAGAACGACGAAAGCCGGTCGGCGCCAAGGTCTCGCGATGCCTCGAGCATCGGCGTCGACAGCCGGTCGAGACCGGCGTAGAGCGGCAGGATCATGTACGGCACATAGCCGTACACCAGCCCCAGGATCACCACTACTGGCTGGCCGGTCAGCCACTTCACGCCGGGGGTGAACAGACCGCCGAGGCTCAGCATCTTGTTGAACAGGCCGTCATCCTGTAACAGGTTGACCCATGCGAACATTCGCATCATGTAGCTGATCCAGAACGGCGCGATCAGCAGCGCCAGCAGCAGGCCTCTGCGCTTGCCGGACAGCCGGGCCACGTAGTACGAGACCGGGAAGGCGATGAGTAGGCAGAGCGCGCTGGCGACCAATACGTAGATGAAGGTGCGGAGGATTGCCTGGCCGTAGACGCCGTTCTCGCCGACGATGTGGGTGAGCACATAGGTGAACTGGGTGGGATCCCACTGCAGCGGGTTCCACACCGGGATCGGTGTGCGGAACAGTGGATCGATCTGGCCGAAGACGATGCACAGCACGACGTAGAGCGGGAAGAGGAAAAACGCAGCCAGCCAGACGATTCCGGGTGCGGCCAGCACCGCCCACAGCCGAGTGCGGCGCCGGCGGTCCAGCGGAGCCTGCCGCGGCGGCGCGGTGACTACCGGAACCGCCACTGGTACTTACGATCCGCCGGCGTTGAAGGCCTGCCACACGTTGCGCCATGCGGTTTCGTTCGCCGCATCGAGCTCGAGCAGCCGGTAGCCGGTGTCGAAATACTCCGGTTTCACGATCGCCGAGCGCAGATTCTCGGGGATGAATTCTTCTGCCACAAGCGAATCCGGGGTGATGGTATTCTGTGGCGGCTGGTAACCGATGGCGGAGAAGTTCTCCTTCGCCACGTCGGGATTGAGCATGTGGTTGATGAACAGGTGTGCGAGCACCGGGTTCTTGCCGCTGCGAAGGGTCACCAGCATGTCGTTGTCGACCATGCCCTTGC
Organism: Mycobacterium sp.; assembly: GCF_032159775.1. GTDB lineage: Bacteria > Actinomycetota > Actinomycetes > Mycobacteriales > Mycobacteriaceae > Mycobacterium. Next base: position 10,306 of record NZ_JAVHWK010000120.1, on the reverse strand, counting down.
CGTCCGCAGGGAACCAGTACCGGAGGATTTCCGGCCCTGTGCCCTCAGGCAGGTAGGACTGCGCATTGATGATGTCGCCCGACCACATCTGTGCGAGGCCCATTTGTCCGGCGGGAAGGTCGTTGTACATCGTGATGGTGACCTTCGGCGAGGTGGCCTTCACCAGCGCCTGAAGTTGCTCACCGACCATCTTCAGGTCGGCTTCCGAGGAGGTGTTGATATCCGTGATGCCTTGCTTCAGTAGCACCATGGCCATCGCCGTGTGGAAGTCGTCGATAACGGCCGTCTTGCCCTTGTACTGCGGATCCCACAGCGACTCGTACGGATTCTTCAGCGCGCCGATATCGGCGGGCACCTGGTCGGTCCTCCAACCGATTCCGGTGGTGTAGATGGTGTACGGGACGGAGTAGCGCCACTCCTGGTCGTACCACGGGTTGGTGAAGCTCGGCCAGACGTTCTTGATGTCGGGGATGTAGGAGTGGTTCAGTGGCCGGAGCAACTTGCCACCCACCAGACGGCTGATTTCGGTGTAGTTGGCGTTGTAGATGTCGAAGTCGACTCCGCTGCGCAGCTTGGTGATAGCTTCGTCGCCGTCGTTGAAGGTCGAGACCTCGATCTTGATGCCGTACTTATCCTCGAAGCTCTTCATGGCCTGAGGGCTGAGGTAGTCGGCGTAGTTGTAGATCTTGAGCGTCGCACCCTTCTCCGGCGCGAGCCCATCGGCGATGGGTTTGTTGTCGTCGGCGATGTCCCACTTGACCGGGTGATCCGGCGCGGCAAGCGTCAGGGTCGGCTGTCCGGACGATTGCCCAGACTTCGAACACGCCTGCAAGAAGGCGGCGAGGGTGGGCGCCGAGGCGGCGAGAATCGCCGCTCGGGTGAGGAACTGTCGTCGAGTCGGACCGTGGTCGTGCGGTCCGCTGGGTGCGGGCATCTGGGCCTCCCCGTTGATTTCGCGGCTTGTCGCTGGTAGGACTCTCGCATAGACTGAATGCTCAGTCAACCGTTCTGTACTGGAGGTTTCCTCGTGTCTTCGTCGGTAGTGTCGGGCGAAATATCAAGCAGCGCGGCCGACACCGTAGACCAGCTGATCGCCGACGAGGAGCAGATATTCCTGCGGCGTCAGCCGCGCAGCTCCGAGCTCATCGACGAGGCCCGCGTGCACCTCGCCGGAGGCGCCACTTCGAACTGGCAGATCGCCGAGCCGCAGGCGGTTTGGATGAGCCACGGCCTCGGCTCGAAGGTGTATGACGTCGACGGCACGGAATACGTCGACATGCACGGCGGCTACGGCGCCGCCATCGCCGGACACGCCCACCCGGCGATCGTTGCTGCGGTTAGCGACCGAGTAAGGCGCGGAACGCATTTCGCGCAGCCGACCGAGGACGCCATCTGGATCGCAGGCGAGCTGTCGCGCCGCTTCGAGCTGCCGCTGTGGCGGTTCGCCAACTCCGGCACCGAAGCCACCATGGACGCCGTCCACCTGGCTCGTGCACTGACCGGGCGCGACAGGATCATCAAGGTCGAAGGGTGCTACCACGGCCACCACGACTCGGTGCAGGTCTCGGTGCTGCCCGAGGCCGACGAAGTCGGACCGCGGGACAGGCCGAACGCGGTACCCGGTAACTCCGGCATCCCCGCCGCGATCCGTGATCTGGTCATCGTGGTTCCGTTCAACGACACCGGCGCGGTGGCCCGCGCGCTCGCCGAGCACCGCGGGGAGGTGGCCGCGATGATCCTCGAGCCGGTGATGATGAACGCAGGCATCATCCCGCCCGACGACGGATATCTGGCCGTCATCCGCGATTTGTTGCACGCTGAAGGCGCATTCCTGATCTACGACGAGGTGAAGACCGGGTTCACAACGGGGCCAGGCGGTATCACGGCCCGCAGCGGTGTGGTGCCCGACATGGTGTGTCTGGCCAAGGCACTCGGCGGCGGCATCTCGGTCGCAGCGATCGGCGGTACCGAGACCGTGATGTCGGCGATCGCCGACGGCCGCTACGAGCAGGTGGGCACGTTCAACGGCAACCCGCTCGCGATGGCTGCCACCAGGGCAACACTCACCGATGTGCTGACGCCGGAGGCCTATGCACACCTCGACGAGCTGTCGAACCGGCTGCGCACCTCGCTGGAAGCCACCATCGCGAAACACGGATTCGGCTGGCACGTCGTCACCGCAGGCGCCAAGGGGTGCGTGACATTCCGCAGCGAGCCGGTGCGCGAATTCCGCGACTTCCTTCACATCGACGCCAGACTCGGCCACCTGCACTGGCTGATGCAGCACAATGGCGGGGTGTTTCTCCCGCCATGGGGGAAGGTGGAGCAATGGCTGCTTTCGGTTCAGCACGACCGCGACGATGTCGATCGGTTCGCGGCCAACTTCGTCCGGTTCGCCCACAACATTTCCCGGGTCGCCCCGGTGGCGGTCGCTCCTTGATCGGCCGGCCAGGATGAAGGGCGGCGGGATCCGGCTCGAGCAGCTGGTCAAGTCGTTCGACGGGGTGCCGGCGGTGACCGGTATCGACCTCGACATCCCGGCCGGTCAATTCTATTCGCTGCTGGGGGCTTCCGGCTGTGGCAAGACCACCACGCTGCGCATGATCGCCGGCTTCGAGAAACCAGACTCCGGTCGCATCGAACTCGACGGCCGTGACGTCGCGGGAGATCCGCCGCACAAGCGACCCGTCAACACCGTCTTCCAGACCTATGCGCTGTTCCCGTTCATGACGGTGTGGGACAACGTCGCGTTCGGGCTGAAGTACCAGAAGGCCTCCAAGGACGAGACCAAGAGGCGCGTCGGAGAGGCGCTCGAGTTGGCACGGATGGGCGACTTCGCCAAGCGGGGTCCGGCCCAGCTGTCCGGCGGGCAGCAGCAGCGCGTGGCACTCGCGCGGGCGCTCGTCCTGCGCCCGAAGGTGCTGTTGCTCGACGAGCCGCTCGGTGCGCTGGACGCCAAGCTGCGCAAGCAGTTGCAGCTGGAGTTGCGCGCCGTACAGCGCGAGGTCGGTATCACATTCGTCTATGTCACCCACGACCAAGAGGAAGCGCTCACGATGAGCGACCAGATCGCGGTCCTTGCCGAGGGGCGCATCGAGCAGGTGGGGCCGCCGCAGGAGATCTACTCCGCGCCCGCCACCACGTTTGTGGCCGGATTCCTCGGCGCTGCCAACATTTTCGACGCCGAAGTGCTCGAGACGGCGAACGGTTCGGCGGTGTGCTCCGCACTCGACACCCGGCTGGGGGCTGCCGTCGAGGACGGTGCGGCCAAGCCCGGTGAGGCGGCCATCGTCATCCGGCCCGAACGCATCACGGTGCAGGGCGCCGACGAGCCGGTCGGGCACGGGCACAACGCCATCGCCGGCGTGGTCTCGCAGGTGGTCTACCTCGGCCACTGCACACAGGTGCACGTCGACGTCGGCGCGCCCATGGCGCTGATCGTCGAGGTGCCCAACCATTCCGGCCCCGGATCCGTCAGCCACCAACCGGGGGAGCTGGTGAACTGCGTCTGCACGCACGACGCGGTGCGCGTCCTGCACCGGAGTTCGGCGCCGGTCATCGCCGACCCCGTCGCGGATGACTTCCGCGTACTCAGCCCTTCTTGACCGACGACGTTTTCTCGGCGGGCAGGTTCAGTTCCCGTTCGGCGAACCGCATCGCAACGTCGTAGGCCACAGCGGAGTCGACCTCGGGGTCCTCCAGCGCCACCTGGATGGACAGGCCGTCGAGCAGCGCGGAGAACTCGAGCGCGAACGTACGGACGTCGACGTCGATGTCCGGGGCGGCGGACTTCACCGCATCGGCGATCATCGCGCGCCAGCGCGCGTCGAGCTCGACCCGGCCCGCCTTGACCTCGTCGTGCCGAAATGCCTGTGCCCACAAGTCAAACCACAGACCCCAGGCACCCGGGATCTCGTTGTCGGCCTCCGGCACGCAGGTCCACTTGATCAGCAGAGACAGCCGTTCACGCAGAGACGAGATCTCGGCGAGCTTCTGCTCCATCGCTTCGTAGCCCGATTCCTCGGAGTGGCGCAGCGCGTCGACCAGTAGCCGGTCCCTGGTACCGAAGTAGTAGATGACCAGTGCCGAGCTGACCCCGGCGCGCTTGGCGACGTCGGCGATGCGGGTGTCCCCGAAGCCCCGCTCGCAGATGAGCTCGGCAGCCGCACGAAGCATTTCGATGCGACGGGGTTCGTTGTTCTCCGTCGCGGGTGCAGGTTCAGCCATGGCGTGGTGCTCCCCCTCGTCGTCGCAGCGTTGCCACTTGTTTCCAGCCTATCACTTGATTAGATTGAACAGTCAGTCAAGACGCTGTTTCGAGGCGTGGAAGTAGGGCTCTACATGACGAACACATACGACGCGCTGGTCATCGGCGGCGGCCACAACGGATTGGTCTCCGCGGCGTATCTCGCCCGATCGGGCGCCAAGACATTGGTGTTGGAATCTCGCGGCACGCTCGGCGGAGCGGCGACCACCGAGTCTCCGTGGGAGGACGCACCGCACCTTCGGGTGACCCGGCTGTCCTACGTGATGAGCCTGATGCCGCCGACCATCATCAAGGACCTCGAACTCGAGCGGCACGGCTACAAGGTGCATCCGATGGGGCCCTACTACCAGGCGTTTCCCGAGGGCGGATCGCTGACGATATTCGAGGACGACCCTGCCCGCACCCACGAACAGATTGCGAAATGGTCGAAGAAGGACGCCGACACCTGGCCGAAGTGGAACGGGTGGCTCGAGGGCATCGCCGATGTGATGGGCCCGCTGCTGACGCAGGTGCCGCCCAACATCGGTTCACGCAGGCCGAGCGATCTGCTCGACCTCGCCAAGCTGGGTTGGAGCCAGCGCGGAATGACCACCCGGATGATGGGCGACGTCACCAGGTTGCTCACCATGAGCATCTCCGACCTGCTCGACGACTGGTTTGAATCACCTCAGATCAAAGGCGCTCTGGCGGTCAACGGGGTGATCGGAACATGGGCAGGCCCGTGCGAGCCGGGCACCGCCTACGTGATGGCGCACCACTCGATCGGCGACGTCGGCGACGGCCAGCTGGGCAGCTGGGGCTACCCCGAGGGTGGCATGGGCGGAGTGTCGGCGGCGATCGCGAAATCCGCCCGCAGCTTCGGTGCCGAAATCCGCACCAACGCGCGGGTTTTGAAGATGCTGGTGCGCAACGGCCGGATCGACGGCGCGGTGCTGGAGAACGGCGACGAGATCCACGCGCCGTTGGTGGTCACCACGCTGCATCCGAAGACCGCGTTCCTCGACCAGCTCTCCGCCGACGAGTTGCCCGCGGACTTCGTCGCCGACATCGAGCACTACAAGACCCGCAGCGGCGTCGTGAAGATCAACCTGGCGCTCGGCGAGCTGCCCAACTTCACCGCCGACCCCAGCCACGGTCAGGCCGAGCACCACACCGGCTCTGTCGAGATGGCACCGAGCGTCGAGTTCATCGAGACGGCGTTCCAGGAGGCCCGCGGGGGCAAGCCGGCACTGCTGCCGTTCAGCGACGGGGTCATTCCTACCACGCTCGACAAGACGCTCAATCCCGATGGGACACACATCATGTCGCTGTTCACCCAGTGGGTGCCCGCCGACTGGGCCGATGCGCCGCACACCGAGGAGCTCGACGCGTACGCTGACCGGCTCATCGACCTCTACGACCAGGTGGCGCCCGGCTTCAAATCGTCGATCCTGCACCGAGACATCGTCGGACCGCACGAAATGGAGCAGGAGTACGGGCTTATCGGCGGCAACATCTTCCACGGCGAGCTGTCGCTGGAGCAGCTGTTCCACATGCGACCGGCGCCGGGCTATGCCGACTACCGCACCCCGATCGCGGGCCTGTACAACGGCAGTTCCGGCACGCACGCCGGCGGCGGCGTCTGCGGCATCCCCGGCTGGCAGGCGGCCAGGGCGGCGCTGGCAGATAAGAAGAAGGGATCGCGGCGGTTCCGCCGTTCTCGATGAGTTCCCGCTCCGAGGCCGTCGCCGCGATGCTTGGCGCGCGGTCGATGGCGTTGGTTGGCGCCAGCCCGCGCCCGGACAGCTTCGGCTCGCGGATGATCATCGAGGCGCAACGGGGCTCGGCGCGGTTTCATCTGGTGAATCCGAGGTATGACCGGATTGGCGAATTACGCTGCGTGCCAACGATCGCCGACGTAAACGAGCCCGTCGACGTGGCATTGCTCGGCGTCCCCGACGCTGCTGTGACCGACCAGTTGGCCGCGGCTGCGGCGGCAGGCGCCAAGTCGGCCGTGTTGTTCGGGTCTGCGCACGGACGCAAGGATCAGATCGCGGGCATCGCGGCCGACGCGAGAATGGCGGTATGCGGGGCCGGCTGCATGGGCTTCGTGAACAACGCGCTCGGAGTGCGCGCCCTGGGCTACCTCGAGCCGGATCCGTTGGCCGACGGTGGGGTCAGCCTCATCACCCATTCCGGCTCGGCGTTCTCCACGCTGCTGCGTGCCCGCCGCGGGTTCGGTTTCCGGCTTGCGGTGTCGTCCGGGCAGGAGATCGTCACCGACACCGCCGCCTACGTCGACTATGCGCTGGACGATCCCGAAACACGCATCATCGGACTGCTTCTCGAAACGCCGCGCTCTGTTCCCCGGCTGCGGGACGCCCTCCTGCGCGCCGCCGAGCAGGACGTGCCGGTGGTGATCCTTACCGTCGGTGGCTCGCCGCGGGGCAGTGCGATGGTGGCTGCGCACTCGGGCGCGCTGGCAGGGGAGCGGGCGGCGTGGGACGCGTTCTGCGCGGCTACCGGTGCGGTGCACGTCGGGGATCTCGCCGAGTTCAGCGATACCATCGAGCTGTTCTCGGCAGGGCGTAGGGCAAAGTCGGGGGCCATTGCGACCGTGCATGATTCGGGGGCCGAGCGTGCTCTGGTTGCCGACCTCGCGCACGAGCTCGGTGTCGGATTCGCCGACCTGGCTCCTGACACGCTGGCCACCATCGGCGGCATGCTCGACGACGGGCTGGCAGCGACCAACCCGCTGGATGTGTGGGGCACCGGTGCCGACACCCGAAACCTCTTCGGTGCCTGCCTGCGAGCGATCGCGGACGACCCGGCAGTCGCCGTCACTGCGCTCGCCGTCGATCTGGTCACCGAGTTCGACGGCGACACCGCCTACGCCGATGCCGTCATCTATGTCGCCAAGCACACCGATGCGCCCATCGCGGTGATGGCCTCGGTTGCGTCGGCGATCGACCCGGCCGCCGCGCAACAATTGCGGGGCAGCGGGATTCCGGTGCTGGAAAGCGCCCGCAGCGGGCTGGCGGCGCTGAACCACCTCGCGCGCTGGCCGCTGCCCGTCGACCGAGCCGAGCCCGAAATGGATCCAGTGCGGCGGGCGCGCTGGGCCGGTCGACTGGCTAGCCGGACGGCACCGTTCGAGCTGCTGACCGATTACGGCGTGCCTGTGGTGGACGTTCGAACGGCCGACTCGGTCGGGAGCGTGCTCGAGGCCGCAGCCGCCGTCGGTTATCCCGTCGCCCTGAAAACGGTTGCCGCGCTGCATAAGAGCGACGTCGGCGGGGTGGCGCTCGACCTGCGGGACGAGATTGCGTTGCGGGAGGCGTATGCGGCCATGGCGGATCGGCTGGGGCGTGCGGTGACCGTCGAGCCGATGGTCACCGCAGGTGTCGAGGTGTCGGTGGGCATGGTCCGCGACCCCGCATTCGGACCGCTGCTGGTCGTCGCGGCGGGAGGCATTCTGGTCGAACTGCTCGCCGACCGGGTGGTGGCCTGCCCGCCGATATCGCATGAAGGCGCCAGAAGATTGCTCGACGGCCTGCGCATCAGTCCGCTCTTGGCCGGTTGGCGCGGCCAACCGCCGGTCGACATCGAGGCGCTGGCGCGGGTCATCGTGGCGTTCTCGCAGATGGCGGTCGAAATCGGCGACGTTCTGGATGCTGTCGAGGCCAACCCGGTTATTGCGTCGAGCCGCGGTGTTGTCGCAGTCGATGCACTTGTACAGGTCAGTGGGGCAGAATCCTAAAGCGTGGCTTGGGACTTCTCGACTGATCCGGATTTCCAGAAGAAACTCGACTGGGTCGAGGAGTTCTGCAAGGAGGAGGTCGAGCCGCTCGAGTTCGTCTTCCCCTACGCGGTGCGCTCACCCGATCCCAAAGTGAAGGCCTATGTCCGGGGCCTTCAGCAGCAGATCAAGGATCAGGGGCTGTGGGCGCTCTTCCTTGACGAGGAGCTCGGCGGCCCGGGCTACGGTCAGCTCAAGCTGGGGCTGCTGAACGAGGTGATCGGCCGCTACTCCGGTGCTCCGCAGATGTTCGGCGCCGCCGCCCCCGACACCGGCAACATCGAGATGCTCGCCGCCTTCGGCACCGACGAGCAGAAGAAGCGGTGGCTGGAGCCGCTGCTCAATCAAGACATGTTCTCGGCGTACTCGATGACCGAGCCCCAGGGCGGCTCCGACCCCAACCTGTTCACCACCACGGCCGTGCGCGACGGCGACGAGTGGGTGATCAACGGCGAGAAGTGGTTCACGTCGGCGGGCCGCGTCGCCGACATCCTCTTCGTCATGTGTACGAACGGGATGTTCGTGGTGCCGCGCACGACCCCGGGTGTGGAGATGCAGCCGGAGCCGCGCAACCACAACCACATCATCTACCGGGACGTCCGCGTTCCGCTCGACCACCTGCTCGGCCCCGAGGACGGCGCCAAGACTCTGGCGCAGAGACGGCTTGGCGGCGGCCGCATCCACCACGCAATGCGCACCATCGCGCAATGCAAGCTCGCCTTCGACATGATGTGTGAGCGTGCGCTGTCGCGCGAGTCGCACGGGAAGGTGATCGCCGAGCACCAGATGGTGGCCGAGAAGATCGCCGACTCCTATGCCGCCATTCGGATGCTGCGGCTGCTGGTCCTCGAAACTGCCTGGAAGATCGACAATTCCAGCACCAAGGATGCCAGGACCGACATCGCGACGGTCAAGTTCACCATGGCCAAGGTGCTGCGGGAGGTGTCGTTCAACGCCCTGCACATCCTCGGTTCGCTCGGCACGACGGACCTGACCCCGCTGCAGGCGATGTACGCGAGCGCGCCGACGATGGGGCTGGCCGACGGCGCCGACGAGGTGCACAAGGCCACGGTCGCGCGGCGCGTGCTGCGTGAGTACTCACCGCAACAGCATCCGTATTGGCCGACGGAATACATCCCCGCCAAGCGCGAAGCGGCATGGGCGAAGTTCGAGCCCAAGTTCGAGGCCGACCCGGAATTGCGTGCATCGGCCGAGGCCTACAAGAAGTACTTCCGCAACCGGAGCTAGAGGACTCGGCGCCGGTATGCCGACTGTCGTTCAGTTTCACCGAGCAGGTCGGCGTCGTCAGGTAGCTCGTACGGGTCGAAATACGTCGCCAGCCGGCTAATGAGGTTGGTCAGCATCGCGTGGCTTCCTTGGGTGTCACACGGAACACTCTCTCGGTGTGCTGTGGCCGGTTGGTCGTCGGGCCGAAGCCGTACCCGTTGCCGCATCGGCAGGTCCTTGAATAATGCCGGTTCGTATTCGGGTCGACCAGGGCACGAGAGGTCCTGGCGTGTGGCTCATTGATCGTGCGGACAGACTGCATCTGGACGCAATTCTCCTGTCAGTTGCTTCGCGAGGTTGCGCCCAGATCTAGAGCGGATTTGCCACACACAACTACCCATCGGTGTGCCCGTTAATTCCGGAATGTGGCGGACGCCACGTTGGTGGTTCACGCCGAGAAGGGGCGCACCGGTGTGGGGTTGCGCTCAGTTGTTGGTGGGCGGTGGTTGTGGTTGGAAGGGTTCGTACCACCACCAGTCGGCGCGTTCGCCGATAGGTCCCCGGTACGGCAGCACGGCCGGCGGGGGTTTCGTCGGTGGACGGGCGATCGATCCGGCGCTGAGGTGTCGTCCCTCGCCGTCGGTGACGGTCAGGCTGTGCGCGGGCCCGGTGATGGTGATGACGCCGCGGTGGTGCAGTCGGTGGTGATACGGACACACCAGGACGAGGTTGACCAGTTCGGTGGGGCCGCCGTCTTCCCAATGCCGGATGTGGTGGGCGTGCAAACCACGAGTGGCGCCGCAACCGGGCACCGCACACGTGCGATGACGATGCTCGAGGGCACGACGAAGCCGACGGCTGATCACCCGCGTCGCCCGTGCCGGGCAGTGGCGGCCGATTCGGTGAGGGCCGGTCGTCGTCGTGATCGCGCTTCCACTCGGCGATCAACGCATCCTGGTGGGACTGCAGCGCCGCATCGAATTTCGCCGCGTCGAGCTTGGGCAGTGTGATCCGCCAGGTGGTGGATTGCCCGT
>NZ_JAVHWK010000108.1:0-27322 GCF_032159775.1 Mycobacterium sp. | reverse complement strand
TCTCAGCTGACGATGTGGCACAGGAGGTGTGCTTGGCCGCCATCACGGCGCTGCCGCGCTACAAGGATCAGGGACGACCGTTCCTGGCCTTTGTCTACGGCATCGCTGCCCACAAGGTTGCCGACGCTCATCGCGCGGCCGCCAGGAACCGCTCTGAGCCGACGGAAGTCGTGCCGGAGCGCTTCGCCGCGGAGGCCGGCCCCGAACAACTCGCCCTCGACGGTGAAGCCGCGCAGCGGATGAACAAGCTGCTGGAGATTCTGCCGGAGAAGCAGCGTGAGATTTTGATCCTGCGCGTGGTCGTCGGCATGAGTGCCGAGGAGACCGCTGAGGCGGTCGGCAGCACGGCGGGCGCCGTCCGGGTGGCACAGCACCGCGCGCTGGCGCGACTGAAGTCAGAAATCATCGCGACGGGGCACGACCATGCCTGATTTCCGGCGCTGGGGCGCAAACGGAGGCGATCCGTCGCTCAACGCGATCGCGCATACGGACCGCTACCTCGACTCACTGGCTCACGAGCAGCCGGTGTACGCGACGGACCCGGCCGATGCCGAGCTGGCCGGGCTGATGTCCGGGTGGCGCGACGAGGTTCGCAGGCCACCTACGAGGGTTGCGCCGCAGCAAGAAGCCGAGTTCGTCCTTCATCGCGCGCTCGCCTCGCGGCGACGTACGCGGATGTCGATGGCCGTCTCGGGCTCGGTTGCGGCCGCGTTGCTGTGTCTCGGCGGGTTCGGCGCCATCGTCTATGGCGCGGGGCCGGGCGATGCGCTGTACGGGCTGCGCGTCTCGCTGTTCGGCGAGCAGCAGGTGACCCGCGACGACCAGGTCTCGCTGGCCGCCCAGACGGAGATGCAACAGGTTCAGCAACTCATCGATCAAGGCAACTGGGACGCCGCTCAAGACAAGCTGCAGACCGTCACCTCGACCGTGCAGACCGTCGAAGACCCGCAGCGGCAGCAGGAACTGCAAAAGCAGTTGAACGACTTGTCGGCCAAGGTGGAGACGCGCGACCCGAATGCGACCGCGCCGCCCGTGTCCGACGCCTCGGTCGTACCGAACGCCTCGGTGCCGAACCCGCCGGGACAATTTTCCATGCCGCCGCTGCCGCAGCTACCGCCGTCGGTGCCCGGTATGCCGTTGCCGGACATCTCGCTGCCGCAGCTGCCACCAATACCGCAGCTGCCGCTGCCCGGACCCGGTGTGCCGCCGGACATTTCGCTGCCGGATCTGCCGCAGTTGCCGCTGCCCCTGCCGAAGCCGGTGGAGCAGCCCAAGCCGCTGCCGAAACCCGACCAGAACGAGCCGAAGCCGTTGCCGCAGGATCAAGATCCGGCGCCGGATTCGCCGAAGCCGCCCAAGCCGGTCGAGCAGCCCAAGCCGGTCGAGTTGCCCAAGCCAGTCGAGCAGCCCAAGCCGGTCGAGCAGCCCAAGCCGCAGGTACCGGACAACCCGAAGCCTGCGCCGGCACCCGAACCTGAGCCGTTGCCGGCTCCTGCTCCGGTGATACCGGTCGTACCTGCTCCGAAGCCACCGTCTGCCCTAGTGCCTGCGCAGGAGGAACCGCCGGTCGAGCAGCCGTCGACGACGTTGTTCCCGATTCCGGGCCAGAAGCCCAAAAACGGGAACTGAGGAATCAGCTCTCAGCGATAGCCGTCTGGCTCCGTCGTCGCCTCGTTGAGCGAGGCGTCGGCGTAGCCGCGGCAATAATCCCACGTCACGTATGCATCGGGCTCGGGGTCGTAAGCAGGTTCGTGGGGACGCACGGTGCCGTCGACCAAGAGCTGCAAGAGATTGGCCCGCAGCATGTCCCAGTCGTGATAGTGGTCCTGCTGGCATTCGTCACAGCACACCACGAGACCGCGAATCCCCTTGTGTGCCAGCAGGGCTTCATAGACAGCGAGGTCGGCCAGATCGGCCTCCACCGCCGTACGTTCCTGTGCGTCCAGAGGCTGGCCGGGTTCGAGGGCGTCCAGCGCCCCCGAGGGGTCGCACGGGTCGTCGGCGAACGGATCCGGCGGCAAACCAGGCGGCAGGTGGTCTCGCACGGTTCCACCCTAGCTAGGGACACTGGCTCCCGCCAGCGGTTGCCCCTTCAACTGCGGACCCCGGTTGGCCCGTGTGGGGACCGGTTCTTCAATGGGGATGCCGATAAGATGGTTATCTAGCTCCCCGCCGATGGAGGCTGTAACCCATGTCGATCGCTGAAAGCGACATCCCCCTCGCCGTACCGGTGCCCACCGGCGGCGACGATCCCACCAAGATCGCCATGCTCGGACTGACGTTCGACGATGTCCTATTGCTTCCCGCCGCCTCCGATGTGGTGCCCGCCACGGCCGACACATCCAGTCAGCTCACCAGGCGCATCCGGCTGAAGGTGCCGCTGGTCAGCTCGGCGATGGACACCGTGACCGAAGCGCGGATGGCGATCGCGATGGCCCGAGCGGGCGGCATGGGTGTGCTTCACCGCAATCTTCCCGTCGCCGAGCAGGCCGGCCAGGTGGAAACGGTCAAGCGGTCAGAAGCCGGGATGGTCACCGACCCGGTCACCTGTTCGCCGGGCAACACGCTCGCCGAGGTCGACGCGCTGTGTGCCAGGTTCCGGATCTCGGGGCTGCCCGTCGTCGACGACACCGGCGCGCTCGTCGGCATCATCACCAACCGCGACATGCGCTTCGAGGTCGATCAGAGCAAGCCCGTGTCCGAGGTGATGACCAAGGCGCCGCTGATCACGGCGCGCGAGGGTGTCACCGCCGATGCGGCCCTTGGCCTGTTGCGCCGCCACAAGATCGAGAAGCTGCCGATCGTCGACGGACATGGCCGGCTGACCGGCTTGATCACAGTCAAGGACTTCGTCAAGACCGAGCAGCACCCGTACGCGACCAAGGACAGCGACGGCAGGCTGCTGGTCGGCGCGGCGGTTGGCATCGGTCCAGACGCGTGGACGCGGGCGATGACGCTGGCCGACGCAGGCGCCGACGTGCTGGTCGTCGACACCGCTCACGCCCATAACCGGCTTGTGCTGGACATGGTCAGCAAGCTCAAACGTGAAGTGCGGCAACGGGTCGATGTGATCGGCGGAAACGTCGCGACCCGCGCTGCGGCGGCCGCTCTGGTCGAGGCGGGCGCCGACGCCGTTAAGGTCGGTGTCGGCCCCGGTTCCATCTGCACCACCCGCGTGGTCGCCGGGGTCGGCGCACCGCAGATCACCGCGATCCTCGAGGCGGTTGCGGCCTGTGCTCCCTCGGGAACACCGGTAATCGCAGACGGCGGCCTGCAGTATTCGGGCGACATCGCCAAGGCGCTGGCCGCGGGCGCATCCACGACGATGCTCGGCTCGCTGCTCGCGGGCACCGCCGAGGCCCCTGGTGAGTTGATCTTCGTCAACGGCAAGCAGTTCAAGAGCTACCGGGGGATGGGGTCGCTCGGTGCGATGCAGGGCCGTGCCAACACGAAGTCGTACTCGAAAGACCGCTACTTCCAAGACGATGCGCTCAGTGAGGACAAGCTGGTTCCCGAGGGCATCGAGGGCCGCGTTCCGTTCCGGGGCCCGTTGTCCACCGTGATTCATCAGCTGACGGGTGGCCTGCGGGCGGCGATGGGCTACACGGGCGCAGCGACGATCGAGCAGTTGCAGCAGGCGCAGTTCGTGCGGATCACCCCGGCAGGGCTGAAGGAAAGCCACCCGCACGACATCGCGATGACCGTCGAAGCGCCCAACTACTACACCCGATAGCGAGTCCGCATGCGCGACATGGTCGAAATCGGGATGGGCCGAACCGCCCGCCGCACTTACGAACTCGGCGACATCAACATCGTCCCGTCGCGCAGGACGCGGTCGTCGCAGGACGTGTCGACCGCCTGGCAGCTCGACGCGTACCGCTTCGAGATCCCCGTCGTCGCCCATCCGACCGACGCGCTGGTGTCGGTCGAGTTCGCGATCGAGATGGGCCGCCTCGGTGGTCTCGGCGTGCTCAACGGCGAGGGGCTGATCGGCAGGCACGCCGACGTGGCCGAAAAGATCGCCCAAGTGGTCGAGGCCGCGGAGAAGGAGCCTGAACCGGCGGCCTCCATTCGCCTTCTCCAGCAACTACATTCGGCGCCACTGGACCCCGAGCTGCTCGGCGCAGCCGTCGCGCGCATCCGCGAAGCCGGCGTGACCACCGCGGTCAGAGTGAGCCCGCAGAACGCACAGGCGTTGACGCCCGCATTGGTGGCTGCGGGAATCGACCTGCTCGTCATACAGGGCACCATCGTGTCGGCCGAGCGCGTCGCACAAGACGGTGAGCCGCTGAACCTCAAGACGTTCATCTCCGAGCTGGACATACCCGTGGTGGCGGGCGGCGTGCTGGACCATCGCACCGCGCTGCACCTGATGCGCACGGGCGCTGCGGGCGTGATCGTCGGCTACGGCTCCACCAGCGGCGTCACCACCAGTGACGAGGTGCTCGGCATCAGCGTGCCGATGGCGAGCGCCATTGCCGACGCCGCCGCCGCCAGGCGCGAGTACCTCGACGAGACCGGTGGCCGCTACGTTCACGTGCTGGCGGACGGCGATATCCATACGTCGGGCGACCTGGCCAAGGCGATCGCCTGCGGAGCGGACGCTGTGGTGCTCGGCACGCCGTTGTCGCTGGCCGCCGAGGCGCTCGGCGACGGCTGGTTCTGGCCCGCCGCCGCCGCTCACCCGTCGCTGCCGCGCGGCGCGCTTCTGCAGATTGCGCTCGGCGAACGGCCCGCGCTTGCGCAGGTGCTCACCGGTCCGTCCGATGATCCGTTCGGCTCGTTGAACCTGGTGGGCGGGCTGCGCAGATCGATGGCAAAGGCCGGCTACTGCGACCTGAAGGAGTTTCAGAAGGTCGGCCTGGCCGTCGGCAACTAGGCCAGGCGGTCGACCCGGACTTTTGGCTACCGACCGGTAAGTTCATAATGATTCGATGCAGCCTGACTATGACGTTCTGATCATCGGTTCGGGGTTCGGGGGCAGTGTTTCCGCGTTGCGGCTGACCGAGAAGGGTTACCGCGTCGGTGTCCTGGAGGCCGGCCCCCGCTACGCCGATGACGAGTTCGCGAAGACCTCGTGGAACCTGCGCAAGTTCCTGTGGATGCCGAAGCTCGGCTTGTACGGGATTCAGCGCATACACCTGCTCCGCAACGTGATGATCCTGGCAGGCGCGGGCGTCGGCGGCGGATCGCTGAACTACGCCAACACGCTTTACGTGCCGCAGGACCCCTTCTTCAACGACCCTCAGTGGAAGCACATCACCGACTGGCGCGCAGAGTTGTTGCCGCATTACGAGCAGGCGCAACGCATGCTCGGTGTGGTGCAGAACCCGACGTTCACCGACGCCGACAAGATCATCAAGGAGGTCGCCGACGACATGGGTGTCGGCGACACATTCGTGGCGACCCCCGTCGGTGTCTTCTTCGGTCCGGACGGCACCAAGGCGCCGGGCAAGACCGTGCCGGACCCGTACTTCGGCGGTGTCGGACCGGCCCGCACCGGCTGCATCGAGTGCGGCTCCTGCATGACGGGTTGCCGCTACGGCGCCAAGAACACGCTCGTGAAGAATTACCTCGGGCTGGCCGAAACTGCTGGGGCGCAAGTTCATCCGATGACCACGGTGACGAGCTTCAAGCAGCGGCCTGACGGTCTGTGGGAGGTCAAGACCGCCCACACCGGCCGCTTGCTGCGCCGCAAGCGTCGGACGTTCACCGCCGATCACGTCATCCTTGCCGCGGGCACGTTCGGCACCCAGAAGTTGCTATTCAAGATGCGCGATCGCGGGAATCTGCCGAAGCTGTCGGACAAACTCGGTGTGCTGACCCGAACCAACTCCGAGTCGATCGTCGGCGCGGGCCGGCTCGCCGTGCGGGACGACCTCGACCTCACCCACGGTGTGGCGATCACCTCGTCGATCCACCCCACCTCCGACACGCACGTCGAGCCGGTCCGCTACGGCAAGGGGTCCAATGCGATGGGCCTGCTGCAGACGCTGATGACCGACGGTGCCGGTCCGGAAGGCAGCGACGTCCCGCGGTGGCGGCAGCTGCTGAACCAGGCGGGCGAGGATCCCAAAAACATGCTGCGGTTGCTCAACCCGCGGCGGTGGAGCGAGCGGACGATGATCGCGCTGGTGATGCAGAACCTGGACAACTCGATCACGACCTACACGAAACGCACCAGGCTCGGCATCCGTCGGATGGTCAGCAAGCAGGGCCACGGCGAGCCCAACCCGACCTGGATACCGGTCGGCAACGAGGTCACCCGCCGGCTGGCACAGAAAATTGACGGCGTCGCCGGCGGCACCTGGGGCGAGCTGTTCAACATTCCGCTGACCGCCCACTTCCTCGGCGGTGCGGCAATCGGGGACAGCGCCGAACACGGCGTGATCGACCCGTATCACCGGGTCTACAACTATCCGACGCTTTCGGTGGTCGACGGCGCAGCGATCTCGGCGAACCTCGGCGTCAATCCCTCGCTGAGCATCACCGCGCAGGCCGAGCGGGCTGCCTCGCTGTGGCCCAACAAGGGCGAGGACGACCTGCGGCCCCGCCAAGGCGAGGGGTATCGGCGGCTCAGCCCGATCGAGCCTGCGCATCCCGTCGTGCCCGCAGACGCCTTCGGCGCGTTGCGGCGCATTCCGTTCGAACCGGGCGAAAAGGTCAGTTCAGCCGGTTAACAACCCCGAGACGGGGGTACTTCACCGGCCATGCGTACGGCGTACCGGGATGACCTCGCTGCTCTGCGCCGCCAATTGGCCGACATGTGCGGACTGGCCGCGGACGCGATGGACCACGCGTCAAAGGCGCTGCTGCAGGCGGATCTTGAGCTTGCCGAACAGGTCATCGCCGACCACGGCCACATCGCTGACAAGTGGCGGGCGACGGAGGAGCGAGCGGTCAGGCTGCTTGCGCTTCAGCAGCCGGTAGCAGGCGATCTGAGAAAGGTCGTCTGCGCACTGCACGTCGGCGCAGACATCGAGCGGATGGGCGCGCTGGCCGTGCATGTCGCCAACATCGCCCGGCTTCGTCATCCCGATCACGCGGTGCCCGACGAGGTTCGCGGATTATTCGCCGAGATGGCCGATGTGGCGGTCCAACTCGCGAGCACGGCGCGGGAGATACTGCTGTCGCCCGACGCCGAGAAGGCAGCGCAACTGCGCGAAAAGGACGACGTCGTCGACACCCGGCACCGCCAGCTGTTCACGGTGCTGATCGACCGGGAGTGGCGCAACGGGGTCTGCTCGGCGGTCGATGTCGCGTTGCTCGGCCGGTTCTACGAGCGGTTCGCCGACCATGCTGTCGAGATCGGCAGACGGGTGATCTTCGAGGCGACCGGTGGGTTGCCTGCGCACAAGAAACTGGCCTAGGTCTGCGTCTCGCTGCGGCGCGCCATCTCCGTCTCGAGCATCTCTTCGAACGCGCCCTCGTCGCGACCGAGTGCAATCGTCGCCGCCCCCATCGCCGCGACCGCTACCGCCAGCAGTCCAACCTTGACCGGATCGCTGACCGCGAGTGCCTCGCCGAGCACAATTACACCCAACGACACCGCGACCAACGGTTCGAGAACCAACATGGTGGGCACCGAGGCCTGCAGCGCGCCTGCGTGAAACGCCGACTGCTGCAACAGGGTTGCCGCCACGCCGAGGATCAGGACGAGATACGGTGCGGGGATCAGCAACGTACCCCACATACCTTCCTCGTTGAGCCGTTGCACGGTGACCTTGGTGAGCACCGACACCACGCCGAACAACACCCCGACCGCGGTCGCGATCAGCAGCGCGCGGTTGCGGCCCTCGGTGCGGGCGCCCCCGATCACACAGCCCAGCACCACGACCACGCACAGCACGGTGACCAAGATCCAGAGGACGGGCGGTGGTCGGTAGTTTCCCGGCTGCACGCGCGCGATCGTCAGGAATACCGCCAACCCCAACGTCAGCACCAGCGCCCACACCCAGTCGTGCGCGGTGACGCGGCGATGGGCGAGCCGGGCGCTCATCGGTAGCGCGAACAACAACGCCGACACCAGAAGCGGCGCGACAAGAATGAGCGATCCCCAAGTCAGCGCGAGAGCCTGGAAACCGTAGCCGGACGCCGCCACTGCCGTGCCCGCCCACCACAGGCGATTGCGCAGCAGCTTTTTGAACATCGTCGTGCTGACGCCCTCGTCCTGGGGGATCTCCAGCGTCGCGCGCTGACGGATCACGATCCCGAGCGCCGAGGTCACTGCGGCGGCCAGCGCCAGCAGAACGACCACCCACTCGGGCATGAATCTCCTCATCGGATGTGAACGACGTGCTCACGGATACCCAATCACACCCCGTTCCTCGTCTATGGTGTGGCGGGTGAAGACCGAGGGTGTCCTCGAGGGCAAGGTGGCCATCGTCACCGGCACCAGCCGCGGGGTCGGCGTCGGCATCGCACACGAGCTGCTCGGCGCGGGCGCCACCGTCATCGGCTGCTCGCGGTCGAAGCTCGAGGCGATCCCCGGCACGGACCACGACGAAGCCTGGCTGCAGCGCAGCGCCCAGATGGTCTGCGATCAGGGCGATTTCGGTGCCATCGACGCGATGGTCGCCGAGGTTGTCGACACCTACGGGCGCATCGACATCCTGGTCAACAACGCCGGCGGCACCGTGCCGAGCCCCAATGTCGAGGACGTGCCGGAACTCGTCGCCAAGCTCCAGGGTGCTCCCCGTGCCGACGACGATTTCGAGCGGACCGCGCTGTTTCACGCCTTCGCCGTCCAGATGAACCTGATCAGCCCGCTGTGGTTCGCCATCCGCGTCTACCGGCAGATGCGCGGCCAGGACGGTGTCGGGTCGATCATCAACATCTCCAGCGGCGCCGGTCATCCGGCGGGGTCTCCCACGCTGGTCTCCTACGGCGCGGCGAAGGCGGGGCTCAACCACCTCACCCGCTCACTGGCCCAGGAGTGGGGGCCGCGTGCGCGCGTCAATGCGCTGGCGCTCGGCCCGACGATGACCGACAACTTCCGGTCTTTCGTGCTGCCCAAGGATGATCCGTTGGGGGAGAAGTACTTCCGCGACGTCCCGCTCGGCCGTGCGGGTGAGCCCGCCGAGGTCGGCCGGGTCGTAGTGTTCCTGTGCAGTGGTGCTGCCGATTTCGTCAATGGGACGACCATCGAGATCGATGGCGGCATGCTGCCCGGCGTGCTCTACGAGGCCGGGCTGAAGACGATCACTGATCTGCTCTGAGGTCGCGTCTTCCTGGATCGTGCGACGTGCGCATACCTGCGATCACCTTCCCGAGGATGCGGCTACGGATGCGACGCGGCAGCGGCGTCAATGTCGAGGTGAGGAATTTGGCGCGGGCGCCCGGGATCACCGTTCGCCGTCCGAGCGCATTGAGCGCGGCCGTCGCGACGACCTCAGGGGAGGCGGCGGACGTCATCGTCAGGCCCGCCCGTGCGCCGAACCCCGAGTCGACGGGGCCGGGCGCGACGGCGAGCACGTCGACCCCACGCGGCTCCAGTTCGTCGTGGAGTCCTTCGGCCAGACTCTGCACGTAGGCCTTAGATGCGGCGTAGTTGGCCTGCCCCGGCACACCTTGCCAGCCGACGATGGATCCGAACAGCACGATTCCGCCCGTGCCGCGGGCAGCGAGCCTGTCGGCGAAGATGTGCGAAAGATGCATGACCGCGACGATGTTCACCGCGATCAGTTGGAGTTCTTCGCTCAAATCAGTCTCGAGAATTGTTCCGGTGGTGCCGAATCCGGCCGCCAGTACCACCAGACCGATGTCGAGATCGGACGTGAGCTCAGCGATGGTGTCGGCGGCGCCCTCGTCCGACAGATCGGTCGGCAGCGCCCTCGTGTCGACGTTGTGCACGGCGCTCAGTTCGGTGGCGAGGGCGTGCAGCCTGTCGCTGTTGCGGGCGATGAGGACGACGTTGATTCCCTCGGCGGCGATGCGCAGGGCCATCGCCTGGCCAATTCCGTCGCTGGCCCCGGTGATAAGGGCCCACGGCCCATACCGGTGTGCGTTCCTCATGCTGGGTCCGCCTTCGCGGGATGCGCAGGCAGCACGGCGAGGACGAAGAACGCCCCGACCAGACAAACGGCGGCCGCGGTCAAGCAACCGGCGTGCAGGCCTGCCATGAACGCGTCACTCACCGTGTCACGCACCGCCGCCGAGACCGATGGCGGAGACTGGGCGGCGACCTGCAAGCCCTGGGCCAGCCCCTCCCGCGCCGTGGCCTGGGCGGGATCGGGTGCGGCTCGCAGGATCTCGCTGTCGGACAGGTGACGGATATAAAGCGTGGAGAAGATGCTGCCGAGCACCGCGACCCCAAGTGTGCCGCCGACCTGACGGGTCGCGTCGTTGACCGCCGAACCGGCGCCTGCCTGTTCGGGCCGGACCACTCCCATGATCGAGTCGGTGGCCGGCGCTGTCGTCAGCCCGAGCCCGCCGCCTAGCAGCACCATCTGCGCTGCGACCTGCAGGTAGGGCACATCGACGTCGATGACGGCCACCCATGCGAACGCCGAGGTGAGCATCAGCAGGCCGACGAACACGACCGCTTTCGTGCCGATTCGGGTCACCGCGAGTTGGGTGCCCAGCACCGATCCCACCGCGATCGACAACGCGACCGGCAGGATCCGCACGCCGGTTTCCAGCGGACCGAACCCCTGAAGCAGTTGGAAGAACTGGGTGATCAGGAAGATGAAGCCGAACAACGCAAAGAAGGCGACGGTCACCGCCCCGCTGGCCGCGCTGAAGCGCAGGTTCGCAAAGAGGCTGACGTCGATCAGCGGATCACGCTGACGTCGCTCCCACCAGAGGAACGTCAGCGCCGCAAGCAACGCCAGGCCGAATCCCAGCAGCGAGCGGGTCGCGCCCCAGCCGTGCTCAGGCGCTTCGATGATGGTGTACACCAGCGCGCCAAGCATCACGACCGACGCAAGCAAACCACCCCGGTCCAGTCGGGCGCCCGAATCGTCGGTGGACGCCGGCACGAAGAGCATGGCGCCGACCACTGCGGCCACTGCGATCGGTGCCAGCGCCAGGAACAGGCTTCCCCACCAGAAGGTCTCCAACAGCGCGCCGCCGAGGATCGGGCCGATTGCCACCCCGAGTCCCGTCACCGCGCCCCAGACGCCGATTGCGCCGGCCCGCTGCTTGGGATCGCGGAAGGTGGCGGTGATGATCGCCAGCGTGGTCGGGTAGATCAGCGCCGACGAAATGCCCATCACCAGCCGCATTCCGATCAGCGGCCCCGTCGACGTGCAGAGCGCCGCGCCGATGCTGCTGGCGGCGAACAGGGTGAGACCGGCAATCAGGGTGCCGCGTCGGCCGAACTTGTCGCCGACGGTGCCGCCGGCCAGCACCAGCGCGGCGAACGCCAGATTGTAGGCGTCGACGATCCACTGCAGCCCGCGCGTCGACGCGCCCAGTGCCGAATTCAACGTCGGCAGCGCCACATTCACGATCGTCGTCTCGATGTTGATGGCCAAGGCCGCAACCAGCACGACGACGAGGATGAGTACCGGTCGCGCTCTCGGGGGTGTGGAGTGCGTGCCTCGGGGGGAGCGCTTGCGAGTGTCGATGGTCACGGTTGTACCGCCTAAATGTTGACAGAGATAACATTGCGAGACTGGCAGACAATGTTAGTGCTGTCAACATTTAGCCCGGCGTCACCGCAGTCCGCCGCCGATGAGGTCGAGCAGCCGGTCGGCCATCAGCTGCTTGCGGTGCGCGTCGACCTCGCTGAGGGGGCCGTCGAGAAACAGCATGGACAGACCGTGTACGGCGGCCCACACGGCCTCGTCGAGGCCGTCGCGGCGATCGGCGGAGAGTACGCCGACGCTCACCAGATCGTCGATGCACCTGATCAAAATGTGGAATGGATGGTGGCTTTTCATCTGGGTCTCGGCGCCGTCGGCCTCGCGTAAATGCGTACCGCGGCCCGCTCCGGAGTGCGCGAAAGCAGTTCTGAACAAGCCTGGTTCGGCGAGGGCGAAGTCGATGTAGCCCTGGCCGGTGGCGCGCAGGCGCCCGAGCGCCCGGTTGGCCTTCGGTCCCCGGCTGGCCACCGTGTTCATCCGGGCGACCATCGCATCTGCCAGTCGCGTCTCCGCATGTTCGGTCACCGCGGCAAGCAGCGCTTCGCGGTCAGCGTAGTGCCGATACGCCGCCGAGTTGCTGACCCCGGCCATCCGCTGAACGTCGCGCAACACCACCGCCTCCGGCCCGCCCGTCCTGGCGAGTTCGACGGCGTGCTCGAGAAGCGCCTGGCGCAGATTCCCGTGGTGATACGTGTCGGCGGCGGCACGGGATCGTCGCGTGGTCAGTGGATCCCCCTCCGCCTCAGCGTGATGTTTACAAGATTAACATTGGTGAGTGCAGGGCTGGCGCCTCAACCGGCGGGGCCCCCGCCCGTAGACTGAGCAGGTGCAACCGGCATCCCCGCGCCCCGTACTGGTGATCGACTTCGGAGCGCAGTACGCGCAACTGATCGCGCGTCGCGTCCGTGAGGCACGGGTGTACTCAGAGGTCATTCCGCACACCGCGTCCATCGACGAGATCAAGGCCAAGGACCCGCAGGCCATCGTGCTGTCCGGCGGTCCGTCGAGCGTGTACGAAGAAGGCGCTCCGCAGCTCGACCCCGCCGTGTTCGACCTGGGTATTCCGGTGTTCGGTATCTGCTACGGGTTCCAGGCGATGGCGCAGACACTCGGCGGCACGGTCGCCCACACCGGCACCAGCGAGTACGGTCGCACCGAGCTGAATGTCTCTGGCGGGCAACTACATCTGGACCTGCCGGACACTCAGCCGGTGTGGATGAGCCACGGCGACGCCGTGACCGCCGCACCGGAAGGCTTCGAGGTGGTGGCCAGCAGCGCGGGTGCACCGGTCGCGGGGTTCGAGAACCCGGCGCGCAGCCTGGCAGGTGTCCAGTACCACCCCGAGGTGATGCACACCCCGCACGGCCAGCAGGTGCTCAGCCGATTTCTGCACGAATTCGCGGGGATCGACTCGGCATGGACCCCGTCGAACATCGCCGACAGCTTGGTCGAACAGGTGCGCGCGCAGATCGGTGACGGACGGGCGATCTGCGGCCTGTCCGGTGGGGTCGACTCGGCCGTCGCCGCCGCCCTCGTGCAGCGCGCCATCGGCGACCGGCTGACCTGTGTGTTCGTCGACCATGGGCTGTTGCGGGCGGGCGAGCGGGCGCAGGTGCAGCGTGACTTCGTCGCCGCGACCGGCGCCAATCTGGTCACCGTCGACGCTGAGAACCGGTTCCTCGAAGCGCTTGCCGCGGTGACCAACCCGGAGGGCAAGCGCAAGATCATCGGCCGCGAGTTCATCCGGGCTTTCGAGGGCGCGGTCCGAGACATCGTGGGAGACACAGGATCCGACGTCGACTTTCTTGTGCAGGGCACGCTCTATCCCGACGTGGTGGAGTCGGGCGGCGGATCCGGCACGGCAAACATCAAGAGCCACCACAACGTCGGTGGCCTGCCCGACGACCTGAAGTTCAGGCTCGTCGAGCCCCTGCGGTTGCTGTTCAAGGACGAAGTGCGCGCCGTCGGCCGTGAGCTCGGCCTGCCCGAGGAAATCGTTGCGCGACAACCATTCCCAGGGCCCGGTCTGGCGATACGCATCATCGGTGAGGTAACGGCGGGTCGGCTCGAGACCCTGCGTCGCGCCGACGCTATCGCGCGCGAGGAGCTGACCGCGGCGGGCCTGGACAACCAGATCTGGCAGTGCCCGGTGGTGCTGCTGGCCGACATCCGGTCGGTCGGGGTGCAGGGCGACGGTCGCACCTATGGTCACCCCATCGTGCTTCGGCCGGTGTCCAGCGAGGATGCCATGACCGCGGACTGGACGCGGGTGCCCTACGAGGTACTCGAGCGCATCTCCACCCGCATCACCAACGAGGTACCCGAGGTCAACCGGGTTGTGCTGGACGTGACCAGCAAGCCGCCGGGGACCATCGAATGGGAGTGATCAGGCTTCCGGCGGCGGTTCGGTGTCCGCCTCTTTCTCGATGAGGTCGCCGAGAATCTGACCGACCGCCGACTCGATGGACGACTCGATCGAAAACGCAAGCGTTGCCGACACCGCGGAGACCGCCTGGGTGCGCAACCGCACAAGCATCGTGATCAGCTCGGCCATCTCGGTATCGGCGGGCAGGGCCGCCCCCGGCTTGAGGCGGTCGATGACCTGCTCGACGCCGGCCTGCACCAGAATGTCGCTGATCTGATCGATCAGCGGTGCGACCTGTTCATGGACGTCGATCAGCCTGCCCGTCTCGACGCCGTACTGACGGATGTCGTTGAACGCCGCGATCAGCTTGGGCCGCACGACTACCGCTTCGCCGTCTTCGAGCCGGATCACTCCGAGGCCCAGCATGCGCTCGAACCCGGTTTCGTCGTCGACCAGCCGCTTGGCGTCGGCGACGCTCATCCGTTCGGGCTTCTCCGTGGCCCAGCTGCCGGCGATCGCGTTCTCCAGCCCCAGCATGTCGCCGACGTCCTTGCCCTGCTCCCACGCCGACAACATCTCGTGGACGTGGGAGATGTTGTAGCCCCGGTCGAGCAGGGACGTGATCAGCCGCAGGCGGGTGAGGTGGGTGTCGTTGAACAACACGATCCGGCCCACCCGCAACGGTGGATGAAGCAGGCCGCGGTCCCGGTAGACGCGGATGTTGCGGGTGGTGGTGCTCGCCAGCTGGGCGAGCTCCTCGATCCGGTACTCACCGGACGCGGCGATACCGTGCGGTTGGACGGCGGCGTCGAACAGCTGCGACACCGCGGTCTCGATGACGTCGCGCGAGCTTCTGCGGATCTGGCGGGGCGCACGACGCAGACCGGCGAGGATCGTCGAGATCGCCCCCGCGTTTTGTCGTGGCTGCCTGGCCGCAGCCATCTCAGGCCGTTGACGTGACCGCTGGCACGACGGCTTTTTCGTGCGCGGTGTAGTCGCTGAATCGGAAGTCCCGCATCTGACGAAGATACTGGGTGGCGAAGCCCGGGTACATCGAAGCGTTGAAGCCGTCCTTCGTCAGGTACCAGCTGCTGCAGCCCGTCATCCAGGTCGTCTTGGTAAGCCGCTTCTGGATTCGCCGGTTGTACCGTCGCTGCACGTCCGCTCTGACGTCGAGATAGCGCAGATTCTCCCGGAGGACCGTGGTGATCGCGCTGACCGCGTACTGAATCTGCCCCTCGACGTAGACGAGCAGCGAGTTGTGGCCGGGCCCGGAGTTCGGCCCCGTCATGAAGAACAGGTTGGGGTAGCCGTGGGCGTTGACGCTCTTGTACGCCTGCGCGCCGTCGGCCCACTCTTCGCGCAGGGTTCGTCCGCCGATCCCGGTGATCGGGTATGGCGGTCCGGTCAGATGCACGTCGTACCCGGTGGCGAACACGATGCAGTCCAGGTGGTGCTCGACCCCGTCGCTGGTGCGGATCCCGGCGGGGCTCATCGTGGCGATCGGCCAGTCGATGAGCTTGCAGTTGTCCCGCTGCAGCGCTGGGTAGTAGTCGCTGGAGATCAGCATCCGCTTACAGCCGGGGGTGAAGTCCGGGGTGAGCTGCCGTCGCAGCCACGGATCGGACACCTGCGACCGGATGTGCGCCTTGCCCAGTCGGGCGACAAGCGACGTGAGCGGAGTGTTCCAGACCATGGCGGTCGCGGTGACTTCGTGACCCCAGTACAGTGCCTGGCGGGCAAGCTCTTGAGTGACAGGCACTTTCGCGAAGACTTCCTTCGCCGCGGCCGGCATTGAGACGTCCAGCCGGGGCATGACCCAGCCGGGTGTGCGCTGGAAAACCTTGACGAACTCGGCGCGCTTCACCAGTTCGGGGACAATCTGCACGGCGCTGGCGCCGGTGCCGATGACCGCTACTCGCTTTCCGGCGAAGTCGTAGTCATGGTCCCACCGCGCGCTGTGGATCTTGTGGCCCCGGTAGCTGTCGAGGCCGCGGATGTCCGGCCATTTGTGGTCGGGCAGCGGCCCGGACGACAGCACCACGGTGCGGGCCCGGAATCGTTTGCGCGCCACGGTGGTCAGCGTCCAGACGCCCTCGTCTTCGTCGAAGTCGAGCTTGTTGACCTCGACGCCGAACTGAATGCGCCTTCGCAGGTCGAATGCGTCGACCATGCCCTCGATGTGTTCGCAGATCTCACCGGCCGGCGAGTACGCCCGTGACCAGTTCGGGTTCTTCACGAACGAAAACGAATACAGCAGCGATGGAACATCGCATGCCGCACCGGGATACGTGTTGTCCCGCCAGGTGCCGCCAACGCGGTCCTCGCGTTCCAGGATCACGAAGTCGTCGACACCGGCCTGGGTCAGTTTGATCGCGGTACCGATGCCGGTGAAGCCGGCACCGACGATCAGCGTGTCGTACACCTTGGTATCAGCCATGTCACGCCGCCGGCTCGTGGGTGAGTTCGTCGAACCACGACGGGATCGGGCTGAGCAGTTGCCTGGGGTAGCGGTCCGACAGCCACACCATGGAGTTGGCCAGCAGATGATATGGGTGACGCGGGTTGGTTACCCAGCCCGCGTGCCGCTTGAGCACACGGTAGGTGGGTACGCGGCGGGTGTGCTGGCCGCGCTCACCGAGGGTGGAGAAGCGCTGAACGGCCTTGTACAGCCGCTCGGGCCGCAGGCCCATCGCGACGATCTCGTTGCGCACCCGGTTGAGCAGGGGCACGTACATGATGGTGCCGAGGATCAGACCCGGCGATGCGACGCTGCCGACGAAGTCGATTGCGAGCTTGCGCGCCTTCGCATTGCCGATCATGTCGAGAACCTCGAAATCGACTGCCAAATGCCGTGACTCGTCGTTGTTGATCTTCTCGAAAACTTGATGGCATACCGGGTCGTTGACTTCTTCGAGGAGGAACTTGAGCAGTGCCCCGTCGAGAGCGACCTCGAGCATCGGGATCACGGTGCCGAGCACCGCGAGCGACATGCCGTCGGCGAACCGGTCCAGCCAATTCATCGCCAGCCGGATGTTGACGTTCGGCTCGGGCATCTCACCGTCGTCGAGCATCCCCCAGCGCTTCATCAGCGCCAGTTCGGCGTTCGCGTGCCGTTGCTCCTCGGCGTGGAAGTACCGGTAGATCTCGGCGATGGTGGGAGTCGGCGCCTTTTTCGCCAGCGCCGCGAACCCTCTGGCTCCGATGTTCTCGATCCAGCACAGGTCGGCCATGAACGCCTTCAGTTGGGGCCGCTGCTCGTCGGTGATGAACTCGGCGCCCGGCGCATCCCAGTCGATGTCGGCGAGTGCCCATTGGCGGTCCTTGATCTTCGCCAGCATGACGTCCATGTCGATCGCCACAAGATCCTCCTACTAGGTCGCGAAACGGGTGCTGAGTCCGGCGGCGCGGGTGTACACCGTCGGCGTGAAACGTTTGATGCCCCAACCGATCCGGGCATCGGGTTGCGGCATGCAGTACAGGCCGCCACGATCAAGGGTGTCCAGGCAGGTGCGGGCCACCCGATCGGGGGAGAACCCGGTCCAACGCATCAGCCGGTCGCCCAGCTCGGTCGACTTGCCGGTGATCCGGCCGGAATCGACGATGTTGGTCTTGACGAACGTCGGGCACAGCGCCGTGACGTTGACGCCGGTGCCGCTGAGTTCGGCGGACAATGTCTCCGACAGCGAGAGCACGCCCGCCTTGCTCACGTTGTAAGCGGCCATCCCCGGTGCCGCAGCGAATGCGGCGGCGGATGCGACGTTGATGATGCCGCCATAGCCGGCCTCACGGAGTATCGGCGCGAAGACATGGCAGCCGTGAATCGGCCCCCACAGGTTGATGCCGAGCACCCAGTTCCAGTCGTCGATCTCGGTCTCACCGATGGCCGTACCGCCTGCACCGACACCGGCATTGTTGATCACCATCGTCGGCGGACCGCCGAGCCAGTCCTGTGACACCTTCGCGAGTTGGATGACGTCGTCGAGTTGAACGACATCGCATCGTGTCGCCAACGCGTCACCGCCCGCGGCGACGATACTGTCGGCCGTTGTCCGCGCGGTGGTTTCGTCGATGTCGCTGCAGACGACCCTGCCCCCTCGGCGGGCGAGCTCGGTGGCGAACGCCGCCCCGATGCCGCTGCCGGCGCCGGTGATGACCGCGGCAGCCTTGGTACTGCGTTTTCTCGGCGATCCGAATATGCCCATCGCTCAACCTGCTTCCCGGCCTGCGGTGTAGTCGCCGAGCGACTCCGCGATGAATTGCGCGATGTTTCTCATCGCGGGCGCCGCCTCCGGGGTCAGCCGGGGCAGTGCTTGGAAGACGTGTACCTGGTCCGGCCAGACCTGCAGTTCGCACTCGCCGCCTGCAGCGATGATGTCGGAGGCCAACCGCCTGGCATCGGCGACGAGCATTTCGGCGCCGCCCGCCTGGACGAGCGTCGGCGGCAGCGCCCGCCCGCCCGCGACGTCGAGCGTCAGACGCGGATGCGCGAGATCGCTTTGCGCGTAGTACAACCCGACGAGCCGCTTGGCGTCGCGGACCCGGATCGCCGGGTCACGCCGCAACGCTTCTCTGGTACGCGACAGCTCGAAGGAGAGGTCCATGAGCGGCGACATCAGAACCATCGATGCCGGGTGGGCGACGTCGGGCTGCAGCAGCATGTCGACGGCCAGGTGACCGCCTGCCGAGTCGCCCGCGATGATCAGGCGCTGCGGCGCCAGGCCGTGCTGGTCGGTCAGCCAGTCCCAGCCGGTCCGCACATCGGTAGCAGCGGCGGGGAATCGATGACGAGGCGCCAGCCGGTAGTCGACGACGAATACGGGCAGCCGGGTCAGCGCCGACAGCCATGCCGTCAGCCGGCGGTGAGTGCGGGGCGAGCACAGCGCGTATCCGCTGCCGTGCACGTAGTAGATCGCGCGGTCTTCGCGACGCACGCCCGCTGCAAGGACCCATTCACCGATCACCCTGCCGCCATCGGGTATCCGTACGTCGACGCGCTCGACCTGCGTTCCGGCCAGCGACGGGCCGAGGGTGTCCATGACCCCGGAGACGATCCGGCGCGACGCCCACAGGCCCCATGCCCGCTCGGGCGGAAGCACCGCACTCACCTGTCGCAGGGTCACGCTGCTGATCGCGGCCGCGCCACGGCTCCTCATCGAGCCGCGCACGGGTAAGTTGTCCGCCACGTCCGAAGTACACCAGCGAATGATGACATTTGTCAATGTCAACATTTGCGATTGTCAGCGAGGGGGGTCGCCTCGCCAACTGAAGCTGTTGACGTATTTGCCCATGTCAAGAGCCAGTTGAAGGTTCGCGCCTGACGGCTTGCCCAGCCCGAAATCCGGCCCGAATTGCCGGAAAGGGCCGACGGCGGCGGCGATGAGGGCGAGGTCGTTCTTGATCGCCACCATCGCGATCACCCGCATCCGCATGTAATTGCTGTTGGCGCCCTGCGGCCAGCAGTCGGCGACCAACCCGTATCCGGGCACGTAGCCCACCATCGCGTTGGGAATCTGGTAGGCGGTCTTGGTGTCCGGGAAGGTTTCGTTCACAAGGCCTTTGGCGATGTCCTCCGCGGTTCGTCCGTTGGCGGGACGACTCATCAACTGCATGGTGCCGCCGTCGCCGCCGAGGAAGTCTGCCCGTATCCCGTTCGGGCTCTCGGTGATCCGGTAGACCGAACTCGGTGCCGGGTGCGAAACGGAGAAGGATCCGTCGGGTGCGGTGAACCGTGGGTTGACCGCGACCGGCTCGCCGGTGGGTGGATGCCCGCAGTCCGGTGGGCAGGTGTAGCGCGCGGACGGTTTGTGGATGACCACGGAAAGGCCAACGAGCGCGACCGCGACCACCACGATGCCGGTGCCCCACGTCCGCAACAGCCGGGCGTAGGAGGTGCGCCGCACCGGTGTTGCGTCGTAGGTTCCCGACATCACCGAGTAGCCGGGATGCGTCACGTCGGTGGTGGGCTCATCGGGCTCGCGGCTCGTCGGCCGCGACTCGCGCCGGTCCTTGCGCGATGACCGGGACGCAGCGTGGGTCGCCACGCCGCACGCCGGGCAGAAAGCCATATCGGGTACCACGTGCTGGCAGTGCGGACACAACACCGGCTCGTCGGAGTGGATCTCGTCATGTTCTTCGTGCAGCAGTGCCAGGTGAATACCGGTGCGCAGCAACAGAATCGCCACCACCGATACCGACAGGTGAATGATCAACTGCAGCCACTGCGGGATGTGCGAGACATCGACCAGTCCGAGCACGGCGTAGACAGCCACCACTGCCGTGGCGAATCCAGCCAGCGCGGCACGCACGTATCCCGGATGTTGATGGACCTTGCTGGGTGGGCGGGTGAACCACAGCGCCGCACCGATGAGCCCTCCGACGGTGGCGGCCGTCACCGGCACCGCAACCCCGCGGATGCCCGCCTCGACGAGCAGCGACGAGACCGGGCGGGCGCGAGCCACCATGCCGGAGGCGAACTGCGGCGCCAGCCGCGTGATGGTGGCGGCGGCGGTGAAGGTCAGGGCGCCGAGAGCCCCGATCATGAAGCCGTCCAATGATTCCCGGCCCGATTGCCGCAGCAGGCGGACCACCACGACCGGCACGAGCATGAGAAGCATGCTGCCGACTGGGACGCCGAGCCCTTCTCGAAGGAGCCGGCCCGCCGCTATCCCGGTGCCAAGCGGGACGCCGTACGAGCGGGCCACCGCCGCACCGGTCAACAGAACCCACCCGACTCCGAGCATGATGCCGAGGCCTGCGGTCAGAAGCAGGGTACGGACGGGGAGATCGCGGTAGGCATCCGTCTCCCGTAGGTACAGCAGGAAAAGCAGCGGGAGCCCGAGTGCGGCAACGGTGATCAGCGCCGCAGGCATCCGCAGCGTCGCGAACGTCACCAACCCGATCAGCACGAGAACCAAGACGATCCGGAACGGTGTACGGGATTTGTCCGGCAAGTTGGGGAACAGCGAACTGGCCAGTGACGGCAGCAGCAGGTGCTCGCCGGGGGCGGCCCCGTAGGCACGAATTCGCAACCAGGACGGGCCATTTCCACGCCGCTCGGTCAGGAAGTCACCACAGAGCCCGCAGAATTCGCCTGCGGGAACGTCGGTTTGACAGACCCGGCACTCCATCGTGGTTGGGGAGTCTTCGGTGGGGGTGCTCATGCGGTCAACTTCTGCAGAACAAGGATATTGCGGACGAGGTTATCGACGTCGGGGGTGCCGAGTCCGGTCACCAGATCGTATCCGGGCGCCGCGTCGGCCACCGCGTTGCCGCCGAGGGTGACGTCGCGGAAGCCCGGCAGCCTCGAGCCTTCGGCGACCTGATACAGCAGCGGATTGAGGTCTCCGAGTGGTTGTCCGCCGTTCTCGACGAGGTACTGGTTCATCACCGCGGCGAGGCCCGCCCAGATCGGCGCGGACTGTGAGGTTCCGCCGCCGACCAATTGCTTGCCGTTCAAGACGATCTTCACGCCGGTAAACTGATCGGCCACAGCGGAGACGTCCGGGGTGAGCCTGCGGCCCCGATCCCTGTTCGGCAATACCGCGCGTTGCCACGGCGGCCGGTCGAACAGTGCGGACACCCCGCCGCCGCTGCCCAGCGACAGCGGCACGTCGAACCAGGCCTGTTCGGACTGCCATACGCCTGCGGCGTCGGTGGACAGGGTGGTGCCGCCCACATCGGTCATCTCCGGCAGCGACGCGACGGAGTCGAGCCCGATATCGGCGTCACTCGGTGGCGACGACCAGTCCTGGCCGCCTTTGCATTCCAGGCCCGCGAGGTCACCGCTGGCGTTGAAAGCCGTCGTGCCATTGGCGTGGGCGGCCGCGAGCGCCGACCGCACCGGCGCCAGATCGGCTGCGGTAATCAGCTTGTCGCAGCCCCAGCCGATGGAGAAGCTCCACACCGCACCGGGGAACTGCCGGTCGGCCGACGCCAACATCTGCGCGATCTTCTCGTAGACACCGCCGTCGCCCTCGACGGTCGGTCGGGCGTTGATGACCACCTTCTTCGCATCCGGCGCAACGGCATGGGCGACTTCGAGGTCCATCGTCGTCTCACCGCGCGGTGCCGACGGTTGGCCGCCGACCAGGGTGGGGGTGAACTTCGGCAAGTTGTACAGCGTCGCGAAGCTGTCCAGGTCGGCCTGGTCGAAGCCGTCGAACGCGAAGATCACGATGGTCTGGCCCTTGCCGGTGAAACCGGCCGAGGCCAGTGGGGTCACGTTGTAGGTGTTGCGCAGCGAGCTGGGCTGCAACCCTTGGTCGGGTACGTCGCGGGGCAGCATCGGTGGTTTCGACTCGTGATGCGGGATGTAGCTCAGGATTCGGCCCAGCTCGACGACCTCTGGGCGCACTTCCTCGGGCACCGACGGCTGCTGCGGGGACGCATAGAACAGCTGGCCGCGTTGGCCGCGATAGTCGTGTACCTCGACGTCGAACGCGGAGCCCACCTTGTCAGCCTCGCCCTCGATGACGGCCCAGTTCTTGCCCGGCTGCCATCGCACGGACAAGCCTTGGCTACGCGCCCAGCCGACCAGCCGAGTCGGCCGGGTCGAGTCGCGAAGTTCGGCCGTCAGCTGGGTGTCGACGCGGTGCGAGGGTCCCAGATCGGTTGAGGCGCCGAGCAGAAGCGCAAAGGGTCCGCCGATCAGCCGAGGCGTGTTGTCCGCATGGGTGATCCGCAGATCCGACGCAAGCAAAAGCACCCCTGCCACCGCGATCAGCGCCAGCAGCCGGTGCCCGGCGCCAGTTCGCCAACCGGGCACCGCGGTGCGCTAGTTGTCGCCCGGAGGCGCCGTGGGCGCCGGAGGTGCCAGGACCGACGGTGAGAACGGATTCGGTCCACCGGGATCGAGTCGCGGTGCCTTCTCGGTCGGCTCGGCAGGTGCCGTGGTGGTTGTGGTGGTCGTCGTGGTCGAGGTCTCGGGAGCCTTCTCCTCTTCCTTCGCGCATGCGGCGGAAAGCCCGACAAGGGCGATGATCGCGGCGGCTCCGGCGATGGCCGGAATGCGACGTGCCGAACGACGTGTCGTCATCATTGTCCTATCTGTCCCCCGACTTGCTGTAGGACCGCTGTCAATGCGGTCGTCGTTCGAAACCTTATCCGATATGCGAAGAATTCCCCGGCTATTCAGCCGCAGGCGTACGCCGGTGGAACCCCCATATTGGGCTGCTGACGCTTGACGGTGTCGGTGGGCGGGTGTTTACTCGTTCTATCGAACATACTTTCGAATCAGCCATGATTCGGATGAGGCGGAAGGTGCTGTTGTGACGACGGCGATGAGCCTTGATCTGCATCGGGTTGACCGTGCTGATCAGGTAGAACACCTGCGCCGCAAGATGGCGGCGATATCCGGGAAGGTGGGGCAGGGCCGTCGCGGCCAGCTGTCGTCCAACGATGTGCTTCCCGAGTCGGAAAGTTTGCTGCCGTTACCCGAATCGTCCCCGGCAAGCGGGAGGTTCGACCAGGCCGAAGTGCAACCGACCTCATTGCCGAGGGGAACGGTGGCGGTGCTGTCGGGTGCACGGTCACTGTCGCTGAGCATGGTGGCCGCAGTGACGGCAGCGGGTGGGCATGCGGCCATTGTCGGCCAGCCCGACGTCGGTCTGCTTGCGGCCGTCGAGATGGGTGCGGACCTGAGCCGGCTCGCCGTCATTCCCGAACCGGGAGCAGATCCCGTCGAGGTGGCAGCGGTGCTGATGGACGGCATGGATCTGGTCGTGCTCGGTCTTGCCGGCCGCTGCGTGCCCGCGACACGGGCGCGGGCGGTGGTCGCCCGCGCGCGCCAGAAGGGTTGCACGCTGTTGGTCACCGGCGGTGACTGGCATGGCGCATCGGCTCGACTGGAGGCCAGGGTCAGCGGCTACGAAGTGACCGGCGGCAGTGACGGTAGACCCACATCCGGGTGCGGCCGGATCAGCAAGGTCCGGTTGGACATGCGGGCGAGGGGACGAAACTTCGGGTCGGTGCGTGCGGTAGGCGAATGAGCGCGTCACGGGTGCTGGCCATCTGGTGCATGGATTGGCCTGCGGTGGCTGCGGCGGTTGCGGCTGATCTGTCCCCGACGTCTCCGGTGGCGGTCACACTGGCCAACCGGGTTATCGCCTGCTCGGCGTCGGCACGCACTGTCGGCGTGCGTCGCGGCCTGCGTCGTCGGGAAGCTCAGGCCAGGTGCCCACAGCTGCACGTCGTCACCGCCGACCCGGCACGCGATGCCAGGCACTTCGAGAACGTGACGACTGCAGTGGACGACCTGGTGCCGCGTGCCGAGGTACTGCGGCCGGGCCTGCTGGTGTTGCCGGTACGCGGTGCGGCGCGCTACTTCGGCTCCGAGCAGGCGGCCGCGGAACGGTTGGTCGATGCGGTGGCGGCTGCCGGTGCCGAATGCCAGGTGGGTATCGCCGACCGGCTGCCCACCGCGGTCTTCGCCGCGCGCGCCGGGCGGATCATCGAGGCGGGCAAGGACGCGGCGTTCTTGTCGGCGCTGTCCATCCGTCAGCTGGCCACCGAGCCCAGTCTGGCGGCCCCGGGCCGCGAAGACCTGGTGGATCTGTTGTGGCGCATGGGTATCCGAAACATCGGGCAGTTCGCCGCGTTATCCCGAGCCGACGTGGCATCGCGGTTCGGGGCCGATGCGATAGCCGCACATCGCTTCGCCCGCGCCGAACCCGGCCGGGGGCCGTCGGGACGCGAACCGCCTGCGGACCTCGACGCCGTGATGGACTGCGACCCGCCGATCGACCGGGTGGATGCCGCGGCGTTCGCAGGCAGGTCGCTCGCCAGCGACCTGCATCGCAGCCTCGAGTCGACCGGTGTCGGCTGCACCAGGCTGGCCATCCATGCCGTGACCGCCAACGGTGAAGAACTGAGCCGGGTTTGGCGTTGTGCGGAACCGCTGACCGAGGACGCCACCGCCGACCGGGTGCGCTGGCAGTTGGACGGCTGGCTGAATCGCCGCAATCCCAACGACAGACCAACCGCGCCGATCACCGTGTTGCGGCTGCAACCGGTGGAGGTGGTGTCGGCCGAGGCGTTGCAACTGCCGCTGTGGGGTGGCATGGGTGAGGAGGACCGGCTGCGTGCCCGTCGTGCGCTGATTCGCGTGCAGGGTCTGCTCGGACCGGAGGCCGTGCAGGTGCCGGTGCTCAGCGGAGGCCGTGGACCCGCCGAGCGCATCACGTTGACGCCGTTGGGTGATGAGCCCGTACCGCGGGCCGACCCCGGGCAGCCGTGGCCGGGGCAACTGCCTGAGCCCTCGCCGAGCGTGCTGCTCGACGACCCCGTCGAAGTGCTTGACGGCCAAGGCAATCCGGTCCGGGTGACCAACAGGGGACTGTTCTCGGCGGAGCCTGCACGGCTTGCCTCCCCGGCCAGGGAAGGCGCGTTGTCCTGGTGGGCGGGGCCGTGGCCGGTTGACGAACGGTGGTGGGATCCGGAACGCAAGGCGGGCCGTACCGCACGGGCACAGGTGCTGGTCGACGGAGACCCGGGCCAGGCGCTGTTGCTGTGCTACCGCCAGCGGCGGTGGTACCTGGAAGGGATCTACGAGTAGTTCAGTGGGTCTTCTCGATGTCCGGCAGCTTCCAGGCCTTGTCGAACAGTGCTTGCTCCGGACCGTAGAACCGGAAGATCACCTCGAAGGTGTTGCACGCCTTCGTGGGAACCCAGTTCGACGAAAAGCCGTCGGGCGCTTGTGGACCGAAGTAGATGTCGACCGACCCGTCTGCGTTCGTCGTGAGCTCGGGGGAGGTGGATGACCGGCTGGACCACGGAGTGTTACGGATCAGCGCATGTGTCGCCCCGTCATAGGCGGTGGCCGACCAGTATTGCCGCACCGGTGCAGATGCGGGTACGCGCAGACGGTAGGTGCCATCTCCTGACAAAGTATTGCCCGCCTTGTCCTTGGTGCACATCAGGTAAAACTGGCCTGCACCAAGCTCTTTGGCGCTGAAGAAAGCGACGGAATAGGTCACCGCACGGCTGTCGACCGGGTAGCTGCCGGGGTCGGCGAAGTTCGACATCATTCCCTTGACGACCTCGTCGGAGGCGGGCACGTGCCAATGTCCGCCGTCGAAGTACGCGGGCGGAAAATATGATGTCTTCCACCGGTTGACCAGCCAGGCGTGCGCCTCATGAGCGGCGGCCTCGAGGATTCTTCGCGCCTTGCCGGCGGGGGTGAAGGGGTTGCCCTTCTCGATGCCGATCGTTTTCAGCGAGTCGATCATCGCCCTGTCACGGGCCAGCCACGGCTCCGCCTGCACGATGCTGTTCAGTGCATCGAAGTATCGGGCGTCGTAGGGAATGGTTGCGTCGAACAGAACGTCGATCGCATCGATGAACGTTGTCTGCGGTGGATCGGCCGCCTCCGACAGCGGATACACCCGAACGTGTTTCGCATACGCGACGGCGTCGGCGATCCCGGCATCGTCAGCGCTGCGGTAGTTGGACCGCAGCAACGCAAAGGACTGGTAGGTCGGTGACCGCAACGGGATGTACCCGTCGGGCACTTCACCCGGATGATCAGGGGGCAGGACGAGGTACTTGGCTCCTTGACCCTCGTCAACGCCCGCGGGCCCGACGTCGGCTATCGCGGTCTGCCAGCAGTCGTCTACCGACCCGACGATCGTTCCCGCGCCGGCAGGCGGGATCTCCAGCACCACCGGCCCGGCTTCTTCGGTGTTGAGGAACGGCATCACGTAGATCGTGTCGGGGTTGGGTGTCAGCGTCTGGTTCTTCCAGGTGATCGGCCGAGACCAGAACACGATCTGGTTCGCCGACCCACCCAGCTTCACCATCTGGCGACGCATCAGTTCGAAGTTGACCGCGGGCACGCCCCAGATAACCGCCTCGACGGCACGGCGATGCAGCGCCCGGTCGGCGATCTCGGCCGGGTTCGACGGCGAACCTGCTGACGGTTCCGGTCGTTGCCACAGCGTGCGCATGGCGCGCCTCCCACCTCGGGATGCCGCCATTCAACCCCAGGTCAGGTCAGATCGCGGGCGAATCGGCCGACGCGCGCGATGAACTGGTCGAAGAATGCGGCAGGATCCACGTCAACACCGATGAGCGCGTTGGGTTCTCGTCCCCAACGGCCGGACCAGTCGGCAATCGTCATGCCGCGGGTCAGTGTGCCGGTCAGCTCGACGTCGATGGTGGCCGGTCGCGTCGTCACCAGATCCGGATCGAGCGCCACGCCCGCGGCCAGCGGATCGTGCAGATGCGCGAGGTATCCCTCGCCCTGGTCGAAATGGAACTCGAAGTAGAACCGCATGGCGTCCTCGAGTACCCGGATCAACGGATTGACGGCTGCCGAGCGGGTGCCGCGGTCGTCGAGCACGCTCATCGGGGCGGTCGGCGAGTTCGCCTC
>NZ_JAVHWK010000104.1:0-19006 GCF_032159775.1 Mycobacterium sp. | reverse complement strand
TTGTTGCGCAGCATCGTCCGCATGCTGATCGGATAACTGTCGTCGTCGGCGACCCCGAAGTAAAAGACAGTGCCGCCGAACGCGGCCGCCTCGATCGCGTGCCCGAGCGTGGCCACCTGATGACCGACCGCCTCGATGACGACGTCGGGCTTGGTGTGCGTTTCCAGGTGGCTCACCCACCGGTCGCTCGTCGCACGCACGACGGTGTCGACGCCGAACTGCGTGGCGACGGCATCCCGGTCGATCGGATCGATACCGGTGACGCGGCGTGCACCCGAAGCCTTTGCCGCATAGGAGAAGAGCAGCCCGATCGAACCTTGACCGATCACGGCGACGTGTAACCCCTTGAGCTTCGGCAGCTGTTCGATGGCGTACAGCACGCAGGCCAGCGGCTGCAGCGCGACGGCATGCTGTGGTTCCAGCGCGCTGTCGTAGGTGGAGAGTCCGTCGCCGTCTGCGGCCACATACTCCATCATTCCGTCGAAGCCGGAGGCCCAGCCGACGACACGCTCACCGATTCCGATGCTCCGGTGTCTGCTGGCCAGCACCTCGCCGACCACTTCGTGGATCGGAAACCCGTCCATCTCTGCGGCGCTCGTGCCGGTGTCGCCGGCAAGCCGACCCTTCGATCCGCGGAAGCCGGGCAGATCGCTGCCGCAGATGCCCGCGGCAAGGAACCGGATGAGCACCTGGCGGTCCCCGAGCGACTCGGGTGTCTTCTCCGGAATATCAACCCGCTCAAAGATGTAGGGCGCGACCAGCCGGTAGGACCACACGTCAGCCGCCCTCCGCCTCGACCTCGACTGGAACACAGCTCCAGCCCCACTGGAAACTCGACGGCGGTCGCGACGCCGCCTCGCCGAGGATCCGGTAGTCGGGCACCCGCTTGAGCCACTCGGACACCATGATCGCGAGCTCGAGTCGGGCCAGATGTACGCCGAGGCAGAAATGCTGTCCGCGGCCGAACGCGAGCAGTCGCTCGATGGAACGGTCCCAGATGAACTCGTCGGGGTCGCGGTATTCGCGTTCGTCGCGGCTGGCCGACGCGAGCAGTGTGATGATCCGCTGCCCCGGCCGAATTGTGGTGTCACCGACGGTGAATGGCCTGCGCACAGTGCGAGCGAACGATTGGGCGGGTGCGCAGTACCGGATCATCTCCTCGCGCGCCTTCGGTACGTTCGCGTCGAGATCGGCACGCACGGCGGCCAGTTGTTCTGGTCGGCGGTTCAGTTCCCACAGCCCGTGCGCGACGATCTTCGGCACGGTTTCGGTGCCGCCGATGAAGATGCCGAGCATCTGGGTGGCCGCCTCGATGTCGGTGAATGCGGAGCCGTCCGGCAGCCGGTAGTTGATGAGGTTGTCCGCGACAGGCAGTTCACCATCGGCGCCCTCGGCGCGGCGTCGCGACACGATCGGCACCAGGTACTCGAGATATCCGGGCCGGGCATTGGCCACTTCTACCCCGCTCCCCGGCTGGGCAAGGCTTCCGGCGTTGACGGTCCCCAACACCTCGGACGCCAGATGGACTGGTAAACCGAGCAATTCGCAGACGACCGATGCGGCGACGATGCCGCCGTAATCCTGGGTGAGGTCGAAGCTGCCGCGCGGCAGCAGTTCGTCGAGCCGCTCGTTGGCAAGCTCACGAATACGGTTGGCGAGCGTGGCGACCGATTTCGGCCGGAACTGTCCCGAGGTACACCGCCGCACTCCGTCATAGATCGGGGCGTCGAAGTTGGCGTGAAAAGGCATGGGGTGCAACGGCGGATCCGGCATGGGACCGTCGTTGTGTTTCGCCAAGACCGCTGCGGCGGGCAGGGTTCCCTCCGATGCCACGAACGTGCCGTCGTTGATCTCCAGCGCCTGCCAGATGTCCGAGAACCGGGACAGGGCGTAGGTGTCCCACTTCTCGACATAGTAAACCGGGTACTCGTCGCGAAGCACACGGTAGTACGGCAACGGATCGGCCATCACGGCCGGATCGAACGGATCGTATGAGAAGTCCGCCAGCACAGGTGTGTTCATTGCAGCGGTGACGGTGGCAGCGCCTGCAGTATCGAATCCTCCCAGCCGTCGCGCAGTGCGGGCGCGACGCTCATCCAGGTGACGATCTCCGCCGGCGGGTTCTCTTTCCATGACGGGTAGTGGTTTTCGAAGCAGGCCCAGTCGCCTTCGAGCGCCCAGTAGTGGATCACCTCGTTGAACCGAAAGGTGGTGATGAACGAGCCGAGCCAACGCTTTCCGGTGCTCTCCGACCATGGCACGTACAGGCGCTCGAGCTCGCGAATGTAGTCGTCCTGGCGGCCGGGCTTGCTCTGCATGATCTCCTGGATGACCAGGGCTGCGGAGAACTTCTCGTCGCGGAGCTGTGCGAGTGTCCTGTTGCTCCTGCCCGCGTACATGATGCGTCCCTCGCCGGATGCGCCGATCTCTGACAGGAACGCCGCCCATGTCGCGAACGCGGACTGGTGGCTGCCCCCGCGGGCCTGCGCCCTTCCGATGCGCGCATAGTCGGCGAAGGCGTCGATTTCCCAGATGACGGTGACCTGCGGCCAGTGCCCGTTGAACGGTGTCGTCTCCCAAATCGCGAACAACCGCGCGCCGAGCTCGTCCATCATCGGCCGGTAGACCTCGTCGAAGACCTCGGTGAAGCGATCGCTACGTCCGGAGCCCAGGTCGATCGTCTCGTGCAGGTAGAGAAGCGTATGGCCGTGGTACTTCTTCATGTTCATGCCGGAAGACCGCACCTGTTTGACATTGGCACGTAGCGAGCGTGACACTTATGGCGTGTTTTGTAAAGGTGCCGGATGAGCCTGACGCCGCTGGCCAATGGGTTTTGTTTCGGGGAGGGCCCTCGCTGGTTCGAGGGTCTGCTGTGGTGGTCCGACATGCTCGGCGAGGCCGTGCACACGGTCAACCTGGCGGGTGACGTCACCACGCTGGAGCTGGCCGGCCACGCCCCTTCGGGACTCGGGTTTCGTCCCGACGGATGGCTGCTGATCGCCTCCACCGAACGTCGCGCACTGCTGAGCTACGACGGTGAGACCGTCGAAACGCTCGCCGACCTGTCCCACATCGTCCCCGCGAGCATCGGCGACATGGTCGTCGACGACTGCGGCCGTGCATACGTCGGTTCGCAGGCGTTCCAGGGTGGCGTCATCGCGCGGGTAGACCCCGACGGCACCATCACCGTCGTCGCCGAGGATCTCGACTTCCCGAACGGGATGGTCATCACACCCGACGGAGCGACGCTCATCGTCGCCGAGTCGGTCGCCAGGCGGTTGACAGCGTTCACCGTCGGCCCTGACGGCGCGCTGTCCGACCGGCGAGTCTTTGCCGAAGGACTCGACGGGCCGCCCGACGGCATCACGCTGGACGCAGGCGGGGGGGTATGGGCGGCGATGACGCTGGCCCACCAGTTCCAGCGAATTGAACTGGGCGGCAAGGTCACCGACCGCATCGACATCGGCGACAGGACCGCAATCGCGTGCACGCTCGGCGGGCCGCAGCGCCGCACCCTGTTCCTGTTTTCGAGTACGGACGCATATCCCCAACGTCTCATCGGGACGAAACTGTCTCGGGTGGATACGATCACCGTTGACATTCCCGGCGCAGGTCTTCCATGAGCGACTCGTATTACGAGCTGGTCGACGACGGCGATCCGCAGGGCGAGAGATTCCTCGCGACCGACTTGGTTCGCAGCACATGGTCGGCCGCCATCCAGCACGGCGCTCCGGTGTCGGCGCTCCTGGTGCGCGCGTTGGAGCGCTGCGAGGCCCGAGACGACACCCGGCTGAGTCGCGTCCTCGTCGACCTGCTCGGGCCCGTACCCGCCGAGGGCGACTTCTGGGTACGTGCGAAACGGGAGCGATCCGGCAAGCAGATCGAGTTGATCGGCGCCGAGATGCTCGCCCTCGGACCTGACGGCAATCCCCGTCCCGTCGCGCGGGCAAGCGGGTGGCGATTGCAGACGATCGACACCTCGGCCGTCGTGCATGCGCCCGCGCCTCCGCTGCGTCCGGTCGCCGACGCGTGGAGCCGTGACATGAAGAAGGACTGGGACCGAAACTACGTGCACAGCCTGGACTGGCGGTGGCTGACCACACCGCTCGACGACGGGCCGGGCGAGTCGTGGATCAAACCCGAGGTCGACCTCGTCAAAAGCGAGAGCATGACGCAGCTACAGCGGCTCTTCGCGGTGGCCGACGACGCCAACGGCATCGGCTCGAAACTCGACATCGGCAGCTGGACCTTCATGAACACGGACCTCGTGGTGCATGTGCACCGGATACCTGACGGCGAGTGGATCGGCATCCGCGCCGAGACCAACTATGGACCCGACGGCGTCGGGACCACGGTCGGCACGCTGTTCGACGAGTCCGGAGCGGTCGGCGCCATCCAGCAGTCGGTGCTTGTCCGCCCGATGCCCGGCCGCTAGTCACTCAATGAGGCGCAAAGCCGCTGCGGGGCACTGAGTTACCGCCTGCTGCATGCGTCCGCGGTCGGAGTCCGGACGATCGTTCTCATCGATGTGCACAGTGCCGTCGTCCTGCACTTCGAACACGTCGTCGGCGATCGACTCGCAGATGCCGTGCCCGGTGCACTTGTCGAGATCGACTTCCACCCGCATGGCACTGAGCGTGACATTTAGGCCCGAATTTGTAAAGCTATCTCGATGAAGGATGTGGCCGCCGATGACGACAACTCGACGCGTCAACGCATCCTGGCCGCGACGGCCGAAGTGCTGGGGCGAAACGGCATGACCAAGCTCAGCCTCTCGGAGGTCGCACTGCAGGCCCGGGTGTCGCGGCCCACCCTCTACCGCTGGTTCGCCTCCAAGCGCGATCTGCTCGACGGCTTCGTCGTCTGGGAACGCCAGTTCTACGAGCGGGCAGTCACCGACGCCACCGCGGGCCTGCCCGCCGCCGAGAAACTCGACGCCGCCCTGCGCGTGATCGTCGAGTACCAGCAGTCCTATCCGGGACTGCGGATGATCGACATCGAGCCCGCACAGGTCATCAGGCGATTGTCCCGGGTCATCCCGCTGATGCGGTCGCGGCTGGAACGCCTCGTGCACGGTCCGGACGCGGCGCTGTCGGTCGCTACCGCTGTGCGCGTTGCGGTTTCGCATTACCTCGTGCGCAGCGACGACGACGACCAGTTCCTGGCCCAGCTTCGGCACGCCGCGGGCGTCAAGAAGTTGTGACGCTGCGAATTCAGCGCTGGACGGAATTGAGCTCGCCGAGGATCTCCTCGGAGTGCTCGCCGATGCCGGGTGCCTTTGCACGCGGCGTCCACGGGGTGCCGTGGAAGTCGACCGGCGTGGCGACCATCGGCACGCTCGTGTCACCGTCCGGCACATAGACGATGCCGCCTGCGGCATGGAACTGTTCGTCGGCCACGACATCCTCGATGGAGTTGATCGGCGACCAGAAGAAATCCGGTTCGGCGCCAAACAGGTTCGCCCACTCGTCGAGTGGCTTGGTCGCGAAGATCTCGTCGAGCTCGGCGATCAGGTGCCTGGCGTTGGCCGCCCGGTCGCGCGGCCTCGGATAGTCCGTCATCCATTCCGGGCGACCGACGACGCGGCAAAGCGGACCCCAGTGCCGGTCGACCTGCAGACCCACGATCCAGAACCGCCGACCATCACCTGCCGTGTAGTTGTTCATGCACGGGTTGCCCATGGATTCCCGCTCCCCGATCGCGATCTCGTGGCCGGTGAGAAGGAACGTGTTCAGGTCGAAACTGACGGTGTAGGCGCCCTGCCGGTACAACGACGTGGACACCAGCTGGCCGACGCCCGTGCGCGACCTGGCTATCAGGGCGGCGCAGACCGCGGCGGCCAGGGTCATACCCGCCGTATGGTCGCCCATGCCGCCCCGTTGAAACGGCGGGTTGTCGCCAGGCCGGGTCAGCAGATGCGCCAAGCCCGCTCGCGCCCAGTACGCGGCGACGTCGTAGGCGGCTCGGTCGGCGTCAGGTCCCGCGTCGCCGTAGCCGGTGATCAGGCCGTACACCAGACGCGGGTTGGCGGCGGCAGCCGTTTCGAAGTCCAGTCCGATGCGCCGAAGGGCGCCGGGCCGCACGTTGGTGATGAAAACATCGGCGCTGCCGAGTAATTCGAGCGCAACGGACCGACCGTCGTCCGCCGTGACATCGAGTGCGATGCTGCGCTTGCCGCGGTTGTCCATTTCGAAAGGCGGACTCTCGTCTCCGTCGAGGCCGAGCATGCGGCCGAACGTCCGTGCCGGGTCACCGGCCTGAGATTCGATCTTGACGACGTCGGCTCCCCAGTCCGCCAGGATTCCGCCCGCGGCCGGCCCCGCAACCCAGACGCCCAACTCAACGACCCTGATGCCCTCCAACGGACCGGCCATGTGCTAACCCCTTCCGTGCCCAAGCTTTACAAGATCAGATATCCCTGTAACGCTTGCGTGGCTACAGAGCAAGACTAGGAGGTCGGCGGGTGACGAAGGAACTACCATCACTGAGACCGACGATTGAGGCCCTGACGTGAACGAACCGCTACCCGCCCGACGGGACGCATCCGAGAACGCCGAGGACACCTCGACGCGGCACCGGATCCTCGCGGCGACCGCGGAGGTGCTCGGCCGCAGCGGGCAGACGAAACTCAGCCTCTCGGAGGTGGCGCTGCAGGCGGGCGTATCCCGCCCGACGCTCTACCGCTGGTTCGCCGACAAGACTGAACTGCTCGAGGCGTTCGGTGTGCACGAACGCGAGATGTTCGACAACGGCATCGGCAGGGCGACGGCAGGGCTGCGCGGCACCGAGAAGCTTGATGCGGCACTGCGTTTCATCGTCGAATACCAGCATTCGTACTCCGGTGTGCGGCTGGTCGACATCGAGCCCGAGGTCGTCATCACCCAGCTCTCGTGGATCATTCCGGTGATGCGGGCCCGGTTGCTGAAGCTGCTCACGGGAGCCAACAGCGGCGTCAAGGCCGCAACGGCGATTCGGGTCGCGGTGTCGCACTACATCGTTCGCAGTGACGACGACGACCAGTTTCTGGCGCAGCTGCGGCACGCCGTCGGCATCAAACCGGCCGATTGATGGATTCCCAGCGGGTCAGCGACGAACTCGAGATCGCCGCGCTGCTGAGCGCCTATGCGCGGGCCGTCGA
Source organism: Mycobacterium sp. (assembly GCF_032159775.1). GTDB lineage: Bacteria > Actinomycetota > Actinomycetes > Mycobacteriales > Mycobacteriaceae > Mycobacterium. The sequence continues at coordinate 11,868 of NZ_JAVHWK010000104.1, read as the reverse complement.
CACCAAGGACTGGCAGCTGTACCGGTCGGTCTTCACCGATGACGCCCACATCGACTACTCGTCCGACGTATTCACGGGCTCGCTCGATGGTGCGATCGAGTTCTTCGACGGGGATTTCTCGGCGTTGGTGACGATGAGCATGCACTACATCACCAACATCGAATCCGAGATCGACGGTGACACCGCTCAGGTGCGCGCGATGTTCTACAACCCGACACAGGACCGCCAACTCGCCGCGCGTCGGTCAGGACTGAGCGGCCAATTGCCCGCAGGCAGCGGCGATTTCGCGGCCCCGCGTGTCACGCACCGTGCATGACACCCCACGCTCGCGCACCCGTCTGACGAACTCCCGTTCGGCGGCCTTGGGGCTGGCGTCCCACTTGCTGCCCGGCGTCGGGTTCAGCGGAATGAGGTTGACGTGTACGAGCGGGCCCAGTGCGCCGTGCAGGCGCTTGCCGAGTAGGTCTGCGCGCCATGGCTGGTCGTTGATGTCTCGAATCAGCGCGTACTCGATCGATACTCGCCTGCCCGTGGTGTCGGCGTAGTAGCGCGCCGCCTCTAGAGCTTCGGACACCTTCCAGCGGCTGTTCACCGGGACGAGGGTGTCGCGAAGCTCGTCGTCGGGAGCGTGCAGTGACAGTGCAAGCGTTACCCCGAGCCCCTCGTCGGCCAGCTTGCGGATGGCAGGGGCGAGCCCGACCGTCGACACGGTCACCGAACGCGCCGAGATGCCGAACCCGTTCGGCGGTGGTGCTGTGATGCGTCGAACCGCCGCCAGAACGCGGTTGTAGTTGGCCAGCGGTTCGCCCATCCCCATGAAGACGACGTTCGACAGTCTCCCACCGCGCCCGGAGGGCGCAATCCCATCCCCATCGCGGTCGCGCAGTTCGACAGCCGCCGCACGCACCTGCTCCAGAATCTCGGCGGTGGACAGGTTGCGCTTCAGGCCGCCCTGGCCCGTCGCGCAGAACGGGCAGGCCATTCCGCAGCCGGCCTGTGACGAGATACACACTGTGTTGCGCTGCGGATAGCGCATCAGCACCGACTCGAACGTCGTCCCGTCGACCGCACGCCACAGCATCTTGCGCGTCTCCCCCGCATCGCACTCGATCTCTGCGACGGCGTCGAGTAGTCGCGGAAACAGCGCGTCGGCCACCTGTTCGCGCACCGCAGCGGGCAGATCGGTCATCTCGTGAGGGTCGGCGATCAAGCGGCCGTAATACTGGTTGGCCAGCTGCTTACCGCGAAAAGTGGGTAGCCCCAACTCCGCAACTGCGTCTGCGCGGCCCGCCTCGTCGAGGTCGGCAAGGTGGCGCGGCGGCATCGCACGTCGCGGGGGGTCGAAAACCAGGGGCAGGGATGTCGGCATGGGCTTTTGCCAGTATCCCATTGATGGCGGGCGGAAATTCATTCGCAATGTGGGGCGTTGGTCGCAACCATGGAGCGCATGAGTCTGCCGACGATGCCCGCCCGGACAGCCTCCATCCTGACGTTCTTCTACGCGATGGGCTACCCGATTGGCGCCCTTGCCGTTTCGGCTATGTCACCGATGGCAGTGCTTGTATTCCGGTTCGGATTGGCGGGCGGCATCCTTTCTGGATGGGTGTTGGCCGCACGTGTGAGCTGGCCGAGGGGCCGCACGCTGATGCACGTCCTGGTGAGTGGGCTGCTCGGGCAGGCGCTGCAGTTCATCTGCCTGTACGTGGCGCTGTTGCACGGTGCTCCCGCGGTGTTGGGCGCAGTGGTCATCTCGATGAATCCGGTGGTCACCACGGTGCTTGCAGCAGTGTTCCTAGGCGAGCGCCTTACCTGGGGTCGGACAGTCGCGCTCGCGCTCGGCGTGGCTGCGGTCCTTGCCGCATGCGCAGGCCGACTGGTCACCGTCGGCGGTGTCGACGCCGTGGTGCTACTGCTGGTGGTGGCCCTGGTGGCGGTGGCCGGTGGCGGTGTCTACCAGCAGCGGTTCTGCTCCGGCGTCGACTTTCGCGCGATGGCCGCCCTGCAAAACCTGGTGTCCGTTGTTCCGGTGGCGGCGCTGCTGTTCGTGTCGCCGTCGTCGGTGACGGATCCGTGGAAGGCGGTCGGTGCGGTGGCGGCAGTCGTGCTGTTCAATGCGACGACCGCCATGACGTTCTACGTACGCGCGATAAACAACTACGGCGCAGCGGCAGTCGCCATGCTTTTCGCGGTGATCCCGGCCGTCGCCGGCCTGCTGTCCTGGCTCATGCTTGGTCAGCGGCCCGACATAGGCATTGCGGTCGGCCTGGTGCTCGGTGCAGGAGCCTGTTGGCTCAATGCGCGCGTGTCTCGCAGACAGCGTCAGGACGAAGCAGATCCGACGGCGTCCATCACCCGCTCCAACTCACCGGCGAGGTCGGGACCCGCGGGCTGATACACGAGTTCGGTGACTCCGCCCGCCTCGTACTCGGCCACGCGCGTCCGCAACTGCTCCGCAGTGCCGCTGAACGTGAACTGCGGGAGCAGGTCGGCCGCCAGTGCCACCGCCTCCTCGTCGACGGCCGTGAGCCGCACGAGATGACCTTCATGGGTGACGAGGTGGCGCTCGGCGGGTGGGATGGCTTCGATCGCGGTCACCCATTGCTCACCGCCGGGCAATCCGCGCACGGCGTCGGGACCGTTGCGCTCGTACAACGCGTGGAACACCACGGCAAGCCCGTGTCCGGCTCGTTCCAGGACGCGGTCGCTGTGCAGATCCTCCCTGTCGTCCAGGACGGTGCCGAACTGAAGCAGTGAGTAGGGCCTGCCCGCGGCTGCCGCATTGGGCACGCCTGCGGCGAACACCCCGTCGCCCACCCGTCCGGCGACGGCGGTGCCCTTCGGTCCGTCGGCTCCGATGAGCACCTCGACGTCGACGGGCCGGTCCGCGACGAACCCCTCGGTGTGCAGCATGCGGATCGGGGCGCCATCCCATACGACGGTCTCGCCGCGCAGCAGCCCCCGCAGCGCCACGACATACTCCTCGACGGCCGCCCATCGCAGCGGCCGCTTCCCGAGCGTGTAGCGACCGGTGAACCCCGACCCGATGGCCACGGCCACCCGACCGGGGGCGATCGCCGCGAGCGTGGCGATGGCTGCCGCGTTGGTCATCGGGTGACGCAGGCTCGGCACGAGCACGCCGGGGCCGAGGCCGATTGTCGAGGTGCGTTCGGCGGCCAGCGCGAGCGCGACCCACACGTCGGATGTGATCGCGGGCGAGTCGTACAGCCAGGCCCGGTGGTAGCCAAGGCGTTCGGCCTCGGCGATGAGTTCCGGAGAGTCGACATTGGTGACCAGGGCGCACGAAAGCTTCATGCGCGAAACGCTACCGTCCCGTACCGCGGACTTTTGTCGGTGTTCGAATGTATGTTCGAACTATGTCGGCGGTTGCGGTACGAGAGGCAATGGCGAACCTGTGCGCCGCCTACGACGCCTTCGATGCATGCGACCTCGATTCGTTGACCGGCACCGAGGTGGTGTCGATGATCGACGACTTCCAGACACTCGCGTGCCGGATGCCGACCCAGTGGCATCGGCTGCTGACTCGGCTGCAGGCCGAGACGACACCCGCTCAGATGGGCGCCAAATCCTGGAACGAAGTCCTGCGGATCCGCTGGCGACTGTCGACGGCCGAAGCGTCACGGCGACTGCATGAGGCCGCCGACCTCGCCGCCCGCACCAGCCTGGTCGGCCAGCCGTTGGAGCCGGAATTGCCCGCGGTTGCCGCCGCGCAGTCAGCGGGAGTGATCACCGGCGAGCACGTGACCGCGATCCGCGAGGCCATCAAAGCGTTGCCGTCCTGGGTCGACACGACCACCCGTGCGCAGTTCGAGGTGGACTTGGTGCGAGTCGCGGCCGGCGTCGGGCCCAAGGAGCTCCGCGAGACCGCCGCCCTGCGCTTGTTCCTGCTGGATCAGGACGGCCCCGAACCTGACGACGCCGAACGCGCCCGCAAACGCAGGGTCACCAAGGGCCGGCAAGGGCGCGACGCTATGACACAACTGATCGCTGATCTAACCCCCGAGGCATGGGCGGTGTGGGAAGTGATCTTCGCCAAATACGCTGCGCCTGGGATGTGCAACCCAGCCGATGAGCAGCCGTGCACCTCGGGCACCCCGACCCAGGCCCAGATCGACAACGACGATCGGACTCTGGCCCAACGCCAGCACGACGCAATGCTCGTGATCGGACGCATCGCGTTGATGAGCGGTGAACTCGGCCACCTCAACGGGCTCCCGGTCAGCGTCATCATCCGCACCACCCTGCAAGACCTGGAAAGCCGCGCCGGCATCGGTGTCACCGGTGGGGGAACCAAACTGCCGATCGCCGACGTCATCAAAATGGGCGCTCACGCCCACCACAACCTCGCGGTGTTCGACGGGGTGACCGGTCAGGCGCTGGCGCTGTTTCGCACCAGGCGCGTCGCCTCGGCTGCCCAGCGGATCATGCTGATCGCCCGCGACGGCGGCTGCACCAAACCGTGCTGCACCGTGGGGGCATACGGCTGCCAGGTCCACCACGCGTCTCAGGATTGGGCCAAAGGCGGTAACACCAACGTCGACGACCTGACCCTGGCGTGTGGCACCGACAACCGCGGCGTCGATGACGGCGGCTGGCAGACCACGATCAACGCCCGCGGCGAATGCGAGTGGACACCACCACCTGCCCTCGACCACGGCCAATCCAGAGTCAACTACTACCACCGCCCCGAAGCGCTCCTCAGGCCACCCGAGGACGAGGCGCTACCCGATTCGAAGTCGCCGGAACCGAAGCGACACGACACGGCCGACTTCACCCCGTGGGACCTCGATACGAGCCAGGCACCCGGCAGACCAGACCCACCCGACGATCAAGCCGCCTGATAGCCGCACCGCTGCTCAACTACCCGCCGTCGATGACGCGTGCCTTATGCCAGCAGCGTGAGAACGATCCAGCCGGCGACGGCCGACGGCAGCATCGCGTCGATGCGGTCCATGACGCCGCCGTGGCCCGGAAGCAGCGTGCCCATGTCCTTGATGCCGAGGTCGCGCTTGACCTGTGACTCGACCAGATCGCCGAGCACGCCGGTGATGACGAGCATCAGACCGAGCGGCACGCCGACCCATGCGGGCCGGTCCATCAGGAACGTCACCGACAGCACGGCTGCCGTGACGCCGAAGAGCAGCGAGCCGCCCAACCCTTCCCATGACTTCTTCGGGCTGATCGCGGGCACCATCAGGTGCTTGCCGAACAGCACACCGGCGATGTACCCGCCGATGTCGGCGAACACTACGGTGACGATCACCGTGAACGCCCGGATGCCGCCATGGTCCTGGAAGATCAACAGCGCGCTGAAGCTCGCGAACAGCGGCACCCACGTCGCGAGGAGCACCGCGGCGGAAATGTCTCGCAGGTAGTTGACCGGCGCCTCGCGTATGCCCTGCCCGACCAGCCTCCAGACCATACAGACGACGATCGTCCCGCCGTAGGCGCCCAGGGGCCCCGCCGGACCGTAGAACGACAGCCAGATGATGGCCTGGCCGCCGAGGAGCAGCGGAATGAGCGGGAGCGCGTAACCGGCTTCGCGCAGCCGCCGAACGACCTCGTAGGTGGCGACCGGGATGAATATCGCCAGCATGACGAGCCAACCGATCGGGAAGAACAGCAAAGTGGCGATCGCCAGCCCTCCGAGCACGACGCCGACGCCGATCGCCGCAGGCAGGTTGCGTCCGGCCCGGGATGCCTTCTTGGGTGGTTCCGACGTGTCGGCCACTGGATCTGCTTGCTGTTCGGCCATCAGACCTCCAGCAGTTCGCCCTCTTTGTGCTTCACCAAATCATCAATCTGACTGGTGTAGGTATGGGTGGACTTGTCGAGTTCCTTCTCGGCGTGTTTGACCTCGTCCTCGCCCGCCTCGCCGTCCTTCTTGATCCGGTGCAGCTCCTCCATCGCCTTGCGACGGATATTGCGCACGGACACCCGGGCGTCCTCTCCCTTGGCCTTGGCCTGCTTCACGAGCTCGCGGCGGCGCTCCTCGGTGAGCTGCGGAATGGCGACGCGGATGACGTTGCCGTCGTTGCCGGGGTTGACGCCGAGGTCGGAATTGCGAATCGCGTCCTCGATCGGCTTCAGCTGCGACTGCTCGTAGGGCTTGATGACCACCAGCCGCGCTTCGGGAACGTTGATGCTGGACAGCTGGGTGATGGGCGTCGACGAGCCGTAGTAGTCGATCGAGAGCCGTGAGAACATGCCCGGGTTGGCGCGGCCCGTGCGGATGGACGACAGGTCGTCACGCGCAACGGACACCGCCTTTTCCATCTTCTCTTCAGCATCGAAGAGGGTTTCCTCGATCACGGCTTCTCCATTTCGGGTCAGTCGGTGGTGACCAGTGTTCCGATCTTCTCACCTGCGACCGCCCGCGCGATATTGCCGTCGATGAGAAGGTTGAACACCAGAATGGGCATGCCGTTGTCCATGCAGAGGCTGAAAGCGGTGGCGTCGGCGACCGCCAGACCCCGTTCGATGACCTCGCGGTGGGTGATCGCGGTGATCATCTCGGCGTCGGGATGGGACCGTGGGTCGGCGGTGAAGACCCCGTCGACGGCCTTGGCCATCAACACCACCTCTGCGCGGATCTCCAGCGCGCGTTGAGCGGCGGTGGTGTCAGTGGAGAAGTACGGCAGGCCCATGCCGGCGCCGAAGATGACCACCCGGCCCTTTTCCAGGTGCCGCTGGGCTCGAAGCGGAATGTACGGCTCGGCGACCTGCCCCATCGTGATCGCGGTCTGGACCCGGGTGGCGATGCCTTCTTTTTCCAAGAAGTCTTGCAGCGCAAGGCTGTTCATCACCGTTCCGAGCATGCCCATGTAGTCCGAGCGGGTGCGCTCCATACCGCGCTGCTGTAACTGGGCGCCGCGGAAGAAGTTGCCACCGCCGATGACGACGGCTACTTGGACGCCGCTGCGGACCACTTCGGCGATCTGGCGGGCCACCAGGGCCACGACGTCGGGATCGAGGCCGACCTGACCGCCGCCGAACATCTCACCGCCGAGTTTCAGAAGCACCCGGGAGTACATGGGCCGGATTGGGGATGCTTGGGCGCCGTTGGTGGTGGTTGCCTCCGCCATCCGACTCCTTCGGGGGTCCTCGCCTGAGCTCGCCCCTAATCCTGCCTCATAGCGGCCTCGTAGCCGCTATGGGGTGGCCTGACGCCGGCGTCAGCGAAGGTGCGCCTCCAGTAGCCAGGCGCTCATCGACTTGCGACCGTTCGGCTCATCGCGGACGCTGCTGCCGCCGAAGCCTGCCAGGGACGCGGCGACCGCTTCTGGCACATAGGCGTGAATGCGGGCCGGCCTGATGTCGTCGATTTCCCAGTACTTGGATACGACGTCACGCAGTTCGTCCTGGGTGACAGCGTTGACGGGCGAGTCGGCGGGCATCCCGGCCGCGTCGAAGACCAGGACGAAGTAGGCCGCGCCAGGAGCAGCCGCACGGACGATCGACTGCTGGTAGCCCTCTCGGAGTTCGACCGGCATCGAGTGGAAAAGAGTCGAGTCGATGATGGTGCCGAAGCGGCCGTCGTACCCGGTGAAGTCGCTGATGTCGGCGACCTCGAAGGTCGCGTTGGTCAGGCCGCGCTTGGCAGCCTCCTCCTTGGCGAGCTTGATGGCGGTTGCCGACGAGTCGAGCCCGACGGTGGTGAAGCCCTTTTCGGCAAGGTGCAGGGCCGTGGCGGCCTCGCCGCAGCCGGCATCGAGCACGTCGCCGTGCGCCCTGCCCGCTTCGATGAGCGCCTGGATCTCCGGCTGTGGCTCGCCGATGCTCCACGGCGGTCGGACACCCTTGAATTCCTCGGCCTCGCCGCGGTAGGCGGCATCGAACATTTCCTGCTCTGGTTGTGTCGTCATGTCCCCGGTCTATCAACTAAGTTGATACATGTCAACCTCCTTGATATAGGCTGGCATGTATGAGGGGAATCAGGGAGGACCCGCCGCTCGGTTATCAGCTATACCGGGTGCACAACGCGCTCCGCGCGCAGGTGACGCCGACGGTGCTGGAACCACTCGGTTTGGCGTTCCCGCAATACATCTGCATGCGGATTCTCTCCCAATTCCCGGACCGGTCGAACGCCGAACTGGCGCGCGGTGCCAATGTCTCGCCGCAGGCGATGAACATGGTGCTGCGGGGGCTCGAGGAACGCGGGCTCGTGACGAGACCGGCCAGCGTGTCGTCGGGACGGTCGCTCCCCGCCGCGCTGACCCGCGAGGGCGAAGAGTTGCTCGAGAAGACCGACGCCGGTGTCCGCGAAGCCGAGGACCGGCTGATGGCGAACCTGTCCACCCGTCAGCGCGCCGACTTCATGCAGATCCTGGCCTCGCTCGGTTCCGACCCGTTCTAGACCGTGTTGATGCGCGGCCAGGGCCGGGCCTGTTCCAGCTCGTAGGCCAGCTCCAGCAGCCGAGCCTCCTGCCCCCTCACCGTTGACAGCATCATGCCGACAGGAAGGCCAGCGGCCGATTCCGCGAGCGGAAGCGAGATGGCCGGATCGCCGGTCGCGTTCTGCAACGGCGTGAAAGTCACCCAGTCCATCAGCCGGTCCATCACCTGCTCGTAGGGCGCGGTCGAATCGAGATATCCGATGGGCGGTGTGTCGTGAGCGAGCGTGGGCATGAGCACCGCATCAAACGTTGCCGACAAGCGAGCGGTGATCCTGCGTGACGCCGACAGACGCCTGATGGCCAGCGGCAGCTTGTACAGATTTCTTGCCGCAGTGCGATCGAGGCCAAGCGTGAGGTTGTCCAGCCTGGTCCGGTCGAAGCTCGGCCCGAACGTCCGACGTCCACCGCGCACGATGGCGAACGCGAGAAACTGCCAGTAGAAAAGGAAGTCGTCTTTCATTCGGGACGGAATCGGGTTGTCGATCTCGGTGACCTTGTGGCCGAGTTCCTCCAACATCGACGCCGTCTTCAGGGTCAATTCTCGAACCTCCGGACTCGCGTCTCTCACAATTGATTTCGTGCAGAACGCGATACGAAGGCGTTGCTTTCCCGGATGGGTGACGTCGCCGATCAGAGGCAGCTTCGGATTGCTGTAGGCGCGCTCTGCCTCGCGCAAGAACGCCGCGGTGTCGCGGACGGACCGACTGACCACTCCGTTGGCGACGATGTGCAGCGGCATCTGGGCGGTTGCCTTGTCCAGCGGCAGCCGACCCCTTGTCGGCTTCAGGCCGACAAGTCCGTTGCACGCCGCGGGTATTCGGATGGACCCAGCCCCGTCATTGGCGTGTGCGATGGGCACCACGCCAGCCGCGACGAACGCAGCAGATCCCGACGACGATGCGCCGGCGGTGCGCTCGGTGTACCACGGATTCCGAACCGGCCCGATCCGCGGATGTTCAGCCGATGCGCTGAAGCCGAACTCAGACATCTGGGTCTTGCCAAGCGGCACAAGGCCAGTGGACAGAAAAACCCGCGCGAATGCACCGTCGGCACGCATCGGCCGTGGCTGCCACGCGTCGGTGCCCTCCATCGTCGGCATGCCTGCAACGGCGACGTTGTCCTTGAAGAAGGTTGGGACGCCGTCGAAGTAGCCGCCATACGGACGCGCCGCGTTCGCGCGTGCACGCGCACGGTCGAACGCCTCGTACGCGAGACCGTTCAGCGTCGGGTTGACCGACTCGGTGCGGGCGATCGCCGCCTCGACGAGCTCTGCGGCCGAGACGTCGCCCGCACGCAGCGCCTCGACGAGACCGACTGCGTCATGGTCGCCGAGGGCGTCGTCGCCGAAGGCATGAATTCGGGCCATTCAGTGACGGTACCAAGTCGTACCGCCGGTGCTGTCAGGCCTGACCGACCTCGAAGCGCGCGAACCGCGTGACGGTCACGCCGGCCTCGTCGAGAAGCGCCTTGACCGTCTTCTTGTTGTCGGACACCGACGGTTGATCGAGCAGCACACTGTCCTTGAAGAAGCCGTTGAGGCGACCCTCGACGATCTTGGGCAGCGCCTGCTCGGGCTTACCCTCCTGGATGGCCGTCTCCTCGGCGATGCGCCTCTCGTTGGCGACGATGTCTTCTGGCACCTCGTCACGCGTCAGGTACTTCGCCTTCAGCGCGGCGATCTGCAACGCGACGGCGTGCGCGGCCTCCTTGTCGGAGCCCGTGTACTCGACGAGCACACCCACCGCAGGCGGCAGGTCGGCGGCCCGCTTGTGCAGGTACGTCTCAACCGTTCCGTCGAAGTACGTGGCGCGACGCAGTTCCAGCTTCTCGCCGATCTTCGCCGACAGGTCGGCGATGGTCTGCTCGACCGTGGCGTCACCGATCTTGGCGGCCTTCAGAGCGTCGACGTCGGCCGCCTTCGACGCCGCTGCGGCACCGACGATCTGGTCTGCGACCGCCTGGAATTCGGCGTTCTTCGCGACGAAGTCGGTCTCGGAGTTCAGCTCGATCAGCGCGCCGTCCTTGGCCGCCACCAGTCCCTCGGCGGTGGCCCGCTCGGCGCGCTTGCCGACGTCCTTGGCGCCCTTGATGCGCAGAAGCTCGACGGCTTTGTCGAAATCGCCGTCGGCCTCCACGAGCGCGTTCTTGCTGTCGAGCATGCCGGCGCCGGTCAAGTCGCGAAGGCGCTTGACGTCGGCAGCGGTGTAGTTCGCCATTTCTTTGTTTCCTAGGGGTTCGTCGGGGGCTTCGGTTCGGTCTGAACGTCGGCCTCGGGGGTGCCCGGCTCGGCGCCTTCGGCGGTCGGGCTTGCGGTCGCGGTTGCGCTGGCCAGCAGTTCCTGCTCCCACTCGGCCAGCGGCTCGGCGCCTGCGGCCTCCGGCTTGTCGCCGTTACCGCCCGCGCCTGCGCGAGCCTTCAGACCCTCGGCGACCGCGGAAGCGACCACCCTGGTGAGCAACGCGGCCGAGCGGATCGCGTCGTCGTTGCCCGGGATCGGGTAGTCGACGAGATCGGGATCGCAGTTGGTGTCCAGGATCGCGATGATCGGGATGTTCAGCTTGCGCGCCTCTGCGACGGCGAGGTGCTCTTTGTTGGTGTCGACGATCCAGACCGCCGACGGCACCTTGACCATGTCGCGGATACCACCGAGGCTTCGCTCCAGCTTGTTCTTCTCGCGGGTCAGCATCAGGATTTCCTTCTTGGTGCGACCCTCGAAGCCACCGGTCTGCTCCATGGTCTCCAGCTCCTTGAGCCGCTGAAGGCGCTTGTGCACGGTGGAGAAGTTGGTGAGCATCCCGCCCAACCAGCGCTGGTTCACATACGGCATGCCGACGCGCGTCGCCTCTTCGGCGATGGATTCCTGCGCCTGCTTCTTGGTGCCGACGAACATGACGGACCCGCCGTGCGCAACCGTCTCCTTGACGAACTCGTACGCCTTGTCGATGTAGGTCAGCGTCTGCTGCAGGTCGATGATGTAGATGCCGTTGCGGTCGGTGAAGATGAACCGCTTCATCTTGGGATTCCAGCGACGGGTCTGATGCCCGAAGTGAGTGCCGCTGTCAAGCAGCTGCTTCATGGTTACAACAGCCATGATCGGCTTTGTCCTTGTCGTTGTCGGTTGCCGCCCGGCGTCGGGTGATGCCAGGCCCTAGCGTCTGCTGCGTGCCGGACCCGTTCTCGATCGGGACCGCCCGGCACGCGGATGCAACCCTAAGAAACGGGGTTGCGCCGCAGGCGCGCGAAGTCAATCCGCTCGCGCGAATTGCAGATGTGAGTTTACACCGTGCCAACAGGTGCTTTGTCCACACCACGACCTTCATCCCCAGGTGGGCTGTTCGGGCCTTCATCCCGAGGTGTCGATGCGCTGAGCTGGGCAAATGCGCACTGCGGCGGTCATCCTGGTTTTCGCGATGGCGTGCGCGGCGCCCGCGCGGGCTGACGCCGGCAGGCTGGA
>NZ_JAVHWK010000054.1:0-15049 GCF_032159775.1 Mycobacterium sp. | reverse complement strand
CCCGTGAACTCGCCGTAGTTCAGGAAGGGCGCCAGCTCCCGCGACCGACGGTCCTTGTCGACGAGCTTGGCCTGGTCGGTGATCGCCGGCTGGTCGACGCAGTTGACCGCGACGCGCGCATCGGTGGCGTTTTCGTAGGTCCCGTCGGGACGGCGGTGCATGTACAAGTCTGCCAGCCACAGCAGTCCATCACCGCTCCCATTCTTTAGCTCGTTGAGACCATTGGTCAGTCGAGGCCAGATGCTCGGCGAATACAGCGGCAAAATCGTGCCGATGATCGCGTCGCTGTAGGCGAGGCCGCGCGGGTCCTCTGTCTTGGCGGGCTTGTCGACCAGCGGATCGACCAAACTCTTGTATACATCCGTTGCCTTCGCCGGGTCCGTGCCCAATGGGCAGGTCGGATCTTCAGCGCAGAACGCGGCGTAGTCGTCGAACGCTTTCTGAAACGCCGCGGTCTGACGCAGATCCTCTTCGATTGGATCGGCATTGGGGTCGATCGCCCCGTCGAGCACCATGGCACGCACGTTTTGCGGGAACTCCTCGGCGTAGCTGCCGCCGATGCGGGTGCCGTACGAATAACCGAGATACGTCAGCTTGTCGTCGCCGACTGCGACCCGAATCGCATCGAGATCCTTGACCACGCTGGCGGTGCCGACGTTGGCGAGGAACTCCTTGCCCGTCTTATCGAGACAACGCTGCACGAACGCCTTGGTCTCGTTGTCGATGTGTGCGATGCCCTCCGGCGAATAGTCGACCTGAGGATCGGCCCGCAGCCGGTCGTTGTCGGCGTCGGAGTTGCACAGCACCGCGGGCGTGGAGCCCGCGACGCCGCGCGGATCAAACCCCACCAGGTCGAAGCGGTCCCGCACGGACGGCGGCATCATGTTGACGAGGTTGACTGCCGACTTGACGCCCGATTCGCCTGGGCCGCCGGGATTGATTACCAGCGAGCCGATCTTGTCGCCGGTGGCCCTGAACCGGATCATCGCCAGCTGTGCGACATTGCCGTCGGGCTTGGTGTAGTCCACCGGCACAGAGAGCTTGCCGCATTCCGCCTCGGGCGGGATCGGGGCCTGCGGATCGTCGTTCGGGCAGGGGCCCCATCGAATCGGCGAGCCCGGCGGAGGCACTGCGGCGACGGGCTGCCCGTCGACCATCTTGCTGCAGCCCGCCACCAGCAACACAGCCAGGCAGGCCGCAAGGATCCCCCTAGACAGGCTCATGGCACCACATGCTGCCATGAGCATGCATCAATGCTGGCAGACCGCTAGACCGGCGGGTCTAGCCCGCGGCGGCCAGTAGTTCTTCGAGCGCCACCTCGAAGTCGTCGGCGAGATCCCACAGGTCGGGCAAAAGCTCCGGGCAGGAAACGATGCCGACGTCGAGCTTGCCGTTCAGTGACATCACAGTGATGTTCAGTCCGGACCCGTGAAAGATCGGCCCGAGCGGATACATCGCCTTGACCTCCGACCCGAGGAAATACAGCGGAAGCTGTGGGCCCGGCACGTTGGAGACGACCAGATTGTGTACGGGACGCGCGGCGGCCAAATTCGTGCTGGCGTAGAGCCGCATCGCCACACCGAACACCGCAGGCGCGGCGAACTGAGTCCAGTCCTGCAGGAGTGTCGCACCGATCGCCGAGCTGTGTTGCTTGGCAACGGAATTCGCTTCGGCGATGGACTTCAGCCGTTCGGCGGGCGAATCGATGTCGGTTTCCAGGCTGGCGAACATGCCCGAAACCTGATTACGGCCCGGCCGGTCAGACTTGTCATGTACCGAAACCGGAATCATCGCAACGAGAGTCGAGTCCGGCAGCTCGCCGCGGTCCTCGAGAAACTTCCGCAGCGTGCTTGATACCAGTGCCATGACGACGTCGTTGACCTTGACGCCGAAATGGTCCTTCACCTTCTTGACGTCCTCGAGGTCCAGTTGCGCAAAGGCGATGTTGCGGTGGCCGGTCACATTGGCGTTGAACGCCGTTTTCGGCGCGACGAACGGTGACTTCATCGCGAACCCGCCTCTGGCCCGCTTCACGGTGTCGACCACTGTGGACAGCGTGCTCGGCACCACGTTGACGAGCTTCAGTGGCCGGGTGGCGAACTTGAACGCTCCGCTGACGGCGATCTCCAGCCCGCTTCCCCCGCCGACCCCTTCCACCGGTTCGGGGGCGGGCGCTTCGGGTTCGGTGCTGCACAGCTGCGACATCAGGTTGGCCCCTGTCACCCCGTCGACGCCCGCATGGTGCACCTTCGTCATGACCGCGAGTCGGCCGCCGCCGTGGGCGTCGGTACCCGCGATGTTTTCGATGACCCACATCTCCCACAGTGGCCTCGTCCGGTCCAGCGGCAGCGACGCGATGTGGCCGCAGATCTCGGCCAGTTCCTGGCGTCCTCCTGGCGATGGGAGCCCGATGCGGTGCAGGTGGCGGTCCACGTCGAAGTCTGCGTCCTCCACCCATACCGGGTGGTCGGGGTTGAACCGGCTGTCGGCGAGCTTCTCGCGGAATTGCGGCATCGCCTTGATGCGCAGGCCGAGTTCGTCGCGCATCCGGTCGAAGGTGTAGCCGCCGGGGATCGTCGAGGTGTCCAACTCCAGAATCGAGCACACGTGCATAGGCTGCGCTGCGGTTTCGAGGTACAGGAAGCTTGCGTCGAGACCACTGAGCCGTTGCATGTGGCGATCGTAATGTGAGGAAATCCACTTAACCTGATGTTCACCTTCTTGCCAGGTGGTGGCACACTGAAGGGGTCAGAAGAACCCGGGGACCCGCAATGGGCCACGAGGATCGACAGAACAGACAAAGGGACAACGATGTCTGAACAAACTGTTTATGGTGCTGCCGAAACCAAGCCACGTACCAAGGTCCGCACCCATCACCTGCACAAGTGGAAATCAGAAGGCCATAAGTGGGCCATGCTGACCGCTTACGACTACTCCACCGCCCGCGTTTTCGATGACGCGTGCATCCCGGTGCTCCTGGTCGGCGACTCCGCGGCCAACGTGGTGTACGGATACGACACCACCGTGCCGGTGACCATCGACGAATTGATTCCGCTGGTCCGCGGTGTGGTGCGCGGTGCGCCGCACGCGCTGGTGGTCGCCGACCTGCCGTTCGGCAGCTATGAGGCCGGCCCGCAGCAGGCGCTGGAGACCGCGACACGCTTCCTCAAGGAGACGGGTGCGCACGCGGTCAAGCTGGAGGGTGGCGAGCGGGTGGCCGACCAGGTCGCGGCGCTGACGCAGGCCGGCATCCCGGTCATCGCCCACATCGGATTCACGCCGCAGAGCGTCAACGGCCTCGGCGGCTTCCGGGTTCAGGGCCGCGGCGACGCCGCCGAGCAGACCATTCATGACGCGATTGCCGTCCAGGAGGCCGGTGCGGTAGCCGTCGTCCTCGAGATGGTGCCCGCGGAACTGGCCACCCAGATCACCGGCAAGCTGACCATCCCGACCGTGGGAATCGGAGCGGGACCCAACTGCGATGCGCAGGTGCTGGTTTGGCAGGACATGGCGGGCATGACCAACGGCAAGACCGCCAAGTTCGTCAAGCGATTCGGCGATGTCGGTGCGGAATTACGCAGCGCCGCAACGCAGTACGCCAACGAGGTGGCCAGCGGTGCCTTTCCTGCTGAGGAGCACAGCTTCTAAGCGCGTTACGCGAACTCGGGTTTCCGCTTCGCCATGAAGGCGTCGACGCCTTCGCGCCCGTCGGCGGATTCGGCGCGCCCGGCGATGATGCGGCCCTCCAATTCCATCTGTTCCTCCAGACCGCTGGAGAACGTTGCCAACATCAGCTGCTTGACGCCGCCATTGGATCCGCTTGCGGTGACTGCCATTTGGCCGGCCAGTTGATCGGCTCTGGTGGCCAGCTCACCGTCGGGCACCACCTCGGTGATCAACCCCCACCGTGACGCCTCATCGGCAGAGAGCGTGCGGTTGGTCAGCATCAACTCCTTCGTCTTGGCGATACCGATCAACCGGGGCAGGAAATACGACGAGCTGCCGTCCGGACTGAGCCCGACCTTGGTGTAGGCCATCGTGAACGACGCCGACTCGGCGGCCAGGATGAGGTCGCCGGTGACCGCAAGCGAGAAGCCGGCGCCGGCGGCAGTTCCGTTGACGGCCGTGATGAGCACCGCGTCCATGCGTGCGAACGTCGAGATGGCGCGATGCAGGTCATCGGCAACGCCCTTGATGTGGCGTCCGCGACTGGGCGCCGTCGCAAACGACTTGAGATCACCTCCTGCGCAGAAGAATCGGCCGGAGCCCGTCAGGAGCACAACCTTCGTCCCATCGGTGTCGCAGAGAGCAGCGGCGTCGGCGAGCTCACGAGTCATGGTGTTGTTCATGCCGTTTGCCGCGTCGGGCCGGTTCAGGGTGATTCGCGCGATCGGGCCGGACTGCTCGAGCGTGATGGTCTCGTATTCGGTCACACCCTGGACTTTATCTGCGAGCCGGGATGGCCTGTTCACCCGCATATGGCACGCTGGGCTGTCCAAGGCACTCGCGACGAAGGTGGAGATGGCTGCCAGTAGGCCGAAGACGTCCCGGCACACCGAGGTGGAGCGGAAGTTCGACGTGGTCGAAGCGACGGTTTCACCGTCGTTCGAGGGGCTTTCGGCGGTGACACGGGTGGAGCGGTTGCCGTCGCAGCAACTCGAGGCCGTCTACTTCGACACTGCCGGACACGACCTGACGGCCCACCGTGTGACGCTGCGTAGGCGTACCGGCGGGTCCGATGCCGGTTGGCATCTCAAGCTGCCCGCGGGCCCGGATACCCGTACGGAGGTGCGGTCTCCGCTGGACGAGGGTGTCGACGGCGACGTGCCTGCCGATCTGCGAGACGTCGTGCTCGCCATCGTTCGCGACCGGCCACTTCGACCCGTCGCCCGAATCTCGACCGACAGGACCGTCGATCTGCTCTTCGGCGCCGACGGCTGCCCAATCGCCGAGTTCAGCGACGACAAGGTGGTTGCGTCGGCCGGTGGGGGCGAGCCCCAGCGGTGGCGCGAGTGGGAGCTGGAATTGGTCGAGGGCGCGTCGGCGTCACCGGACCTGTTGGACCGGCTGGCCAACCGCCTTCTCGACGCCGGTGCGGCGCCTGCAGGGCATGGATCCAAACTCGCACGGGTGCTGGCCGGCGCCCACGACGACGAGACACCCAAGAAGCCGAAGGCCGATCCGATCCACCGCGCGGTCGCCGAACAGGTGGACCAGTTGGTCGAGTGGGATCGTTCGGTACGGGCAGATGTCGACGATTCGGTGCACCAGATGCGGGTGACGACGCGCAAGCTACGCAGCCTGCTGCAGTCGTCGGAGGGTGCTTTCGGAATCTCCAGCGATGCGTGGGTCCTCGACGAGCTGCGTCAGCTCGCAAGTGTGCTGGGTGTTGCGCGCGACGCCGAGGTGCTCGCGCAACGGTACGAACGCGCCCTGAACGACCTGCCAGACGACTTGATCCGCGGCCCGATCCGCAAGCGGTTGGTGGATGGTGCCAAGCGGCGCTATCAGTCCGGGCTGCGGCGGTCATTGATCGCGATGCGATCGGAACGCTATTTCCGTCTGCTCGACGCACTCGACGGGTTGGTTGCCGCCACACCGACGCCGACTGCCGGAGGCGAGGAAGAGGTGAACGTCACCCTCGACTCGGCCTATAAGCGAGTACGTAAAGCGGCGAAGCGGGCGGCCGCCGCCGTCGACGAGGACCGCGACGAGGCCCTGCATCGAATCCGTAAGGGCGCCAAGCGACTTCGCTACACCGCGGCGGCAACGGGTGCTGAAAAAGTGTCTGACCGGGCCAAAAGCATTCAGACCCTGCTCGGCGACCATCAAGACAGCGTGGTCAGCCGCACGCACCTGGCCCAGCAGGCCGACGCCGCTCATGGAGCAGGCGAGGACACGTTCACCTACGGCCTGTTGTATGCACAGGAGGACGACCTGGCGCGCAGCGCTCGCCGGCAACTCGACAGCGCGCTGAAGAAGCTGAACAAGTCGGTACGCAAGGCCCGCTAGACGGGGCGAACGAGTTGGCCTTTAAGCCGGATTCTGTCCCTCGCCGCCGCGGGATACCACGGTGGTAAGGCGGCGACCATCCATCTGGGCACACCGTCGCCGGGTGCCTCGAGCGGCCTACCCGCAGGCTCGGGCGAGCAGCCCTCGAACGCCTGCGCAGCCACACCAGGTGCGGCCTTTTGGCCTTGCTTCGGGTGGGGTTTGCCAAGCCATCCCGGTCACCCGGAATGCTGGTGCGCTCTTACCGCACCGTTTCACCCTTACCACCAACAGGTGGCGGTCTGTTCTCTGTGGCACTTTCCCGCGAGTCACCTCGGATTGCCGTTAGCAATCACCCTGCTCTGTGAAGTCCGGACTTTCCTCGAGTCGCCTTTCGACGACCCGCGGCCGCCCGGCCAACTCGTTCGCCCGTACATAATATTCCGATGGTGCAGGTGTCGCCCGCCCGCTACCTTCAGCGGGCCAAGGATCTGGTGGATTCGCGCTACGCCGACCCGATCACGGTGGAGGATCTGGCCACCGCGGCAGGTCTGTCGCGAGCCCATTTCAGCCGGATGTTCACCCGCACCTTCGGCGAGTCGCCGCGGTCCTACCTGCAAACGCGACGGCTGGAGCGGGCCGCTGCGCTGTTGCGTTACACCGACCGGTCGGTGGCCGACATCTGCGTGATGGTGGGCCTGCAGAGCGTCGGGTCGTTCACCACGAGTTTCGCCCGCGTGTACGGGATGCCGCCGGCCGCCTATCGCGCGAGCATGCCGCCCGCAGTGATGTACGCGCGGGTGCCCAGTTGCATTCTCGCGCGCGACACCCGCCCACTGCCCGACAGCCGGGTCAAGACAGCACACGGGGAGAAGACGCGCCACACCGGCCGACCGTAGCGTCGTATCCATGATGAGAATCGGCAGTGCCCACCTGTGGGTGCATGATCAAGAAGTCGCATTGAAGTTCTGGACCGAGAAGGTCGGCATGGAGGTGCGCGAGGATGTGTCGTTCCCCGAGGAGATGGGCGACTTCCGTTGGTTGACGGTCGGTCCGCCCGGACAAGACGACGTCAACCTGGTGCTGATGGCCGTTCCTGGTGAGCCGGTGATGGACGAGTCCACTCGCAAACAGGTGCTGGAGCTGACCGCAAAGGGATTCGCGGGCACGGTGTTCCTGCTCACCGACGACATCGACAAGTCCTACGAGGAGATGACCGCCCGCGGAGTCGAATTCAACGAACCACCGAACCAGATGCCGTACGGCATCGACTCGGGGTTTCGCGACCCGTCGGGGAACAGCGTCCGTCTCACGCAACTTGCACAGGGTTGGCCTGATACTTAGGCGGTGCGAACCTCCACAGCAGCGGTCGGGTCAGCGGCCTTCTTCGTCGCGGCGCCTGGAACATTCGTCGGACTGGGCCCCTGGCTGATCACCCACTGGGAGATCCCAGGTTCCGGCCCGCTGCTTCGGGTCGTCCTGGGGGTGGTGCTCATCGTCCTTGGCCTCATCCCGCCCGTGCACGCGTTCACCGCGTTCGTCAGGGCGGGCGGGACACCGATGCCCATCGCACCGACCCAGCGTCTGGTCGTCACCGGCTTCAACCGATTCGTCCGCAACCCGATGTATGCCGGTCTGCTGACCGCAATCCTGGGGCAGGCTTTGCTTTTCGACAGCATCTGGCTCGTCGTCTATGCAGTGATCGGGTGGATGGTCACGGCATCATTCGTGCACTGGTACGAAGAGCCCACCCTGGCGAGCACTTACGGCGAGCAATACGAGGAGTACCGCCGGAATGTGCCCGCATGGACGCCGCGGCTCACCCCTTGGAAGCCGCCTTCCTAAAACGGAGGGATGTCGCGCTCGTTGAGGTCGCGTTCGGCTTGGATGGCCGCGGCGAGGTCGGCGGCTCGGGTGCGTTTTCGACGCGGCATCATCACGCCGCGATGTTCGGCGTCGGGTGGTGGTTTTGAGATGGGCGGTAGTTCGGCGGTGGTGACATCCCACTTGGGGAAGAACAGCCGGCTGCCGGGGTGGGTGGTGTAGGCCTTAACGCTGGGGGCAGTCCAGATCACGGTGCCGTCAGGGAGCTGTTGGTCAGCCCAGCCACCGATGCCGGTCCAGAACGTTTTCATCAAGTGGTGTTTGCGGCATTTGCAATTCAGATTTGATGCGTGCGTCGGCCCCCACGGCCACGGCCGGACATGGTCGAGGTCGCACCGGTCCGCGGCCACGTCACAGCCGGGGAATCGGCAGAACAGATCTCGCATCCGGACGAACTCGGCCAGCTCGTCGCTGGGCCGATATCGCGGTTCGGGCTCCGCACTCGGGGTGCGGATCGGTTTGATGGTCGCGCCGTTGCGGATCGCCTCGACCAACAGCGCGTGCGGCAGCACACCCTGGCCCAGCAGCAACGCCGGAGCCGGCGGCCGTTGCTTGACCTCGGGTACGGGATCTTCGGTAGTAGCGGGCTGTTGTGCCTTGGCGTGGGTGAGCGCGGTTTGTTCGGCGATCACCCGGATCACTACGTTGGACTTCGGTGTGAATTCGGCGGTGGGGCAGTGCGGTGAGCCGCACCGGCAGGCCAGGGTGTCGTTACCGTTGGCGATCGCGGCGGCGGCATCAGAGCGGCGCTCCCCCGCGCTGCGCGGATCGGCGGCGCATAGCCCGTCGACCATCGCGGTCATGCGCTGTTTCATCACCGCGGCGTCGGGGGCCATCAGCCGCCCGTACACCGACACAGTCTCGGTGTCGTCATCACAGGCGCCGATGACGAAATCGCGCCCGTGCAGATTAGTCTCGGTGCGGCGTTTTGCGTCGGGATCATATCGGGCCACCTGGGCCTCCACGGCGGCGCGCAGCTTGTCTTCGGACAGGCGCTCCCAGGTGATGGCGCGCCTGGCAATCGCGGCGTCGATGAGCGCCCACGCCTCGTCGCCTTGCACCAGCCGGGTGCCCCAGGTGATCGTCGCAACCAGCCGGCTACTCAACGCGCCCTTACAGTGCAGAGCGGCGACCTGGGGCAGGTGTTCGCGCAGCGCTTCGGCGATGCGCATCTGTCCTGAGGCGCGCCGGGCCCCGATCGCCATGGCCGCGGCCACTTCAGCGGCCGCCGAATCCCACGGGTCGAACGCCCACCACACCCGTTCGTCATCCGGCTCAACGCGGCGGCGAGTCAGCTCGGCGATCGCGGCCAACCGCCGTGCACCGGCGATCGCTTCTTGGCGCACGCCGTCCTCGATCGCGACGAGAAGTTCCTCGTCAGATGTCGCCGCGAACAACGAATCGAACATACATTCGAATGTACGCCGCTGCACCGACACGAACTCTGTCCAAGACGATCACCAGATCTCACGCCCCCGTCGCGCCGATCGTCTACTGGGTATGACCACAAGACATACGGTGATCGACAGCCCGCTGGGCGACCTCACATTGGTCGCCGACGGCGATGCACTGATTGGCCTGTACTTCCGCCACCACTGGTACCGGCCGTCCACGGATACGTTCGGACCACGGGTGGATGCGGACTCTGACGCCCTGCTGGCCGAATCGCGGGCGCAGCTCGACGACTACCTGGCTGGCAACAGGACGGATTTCGATCTGCAGACAATGCTTCGCGGCGACGCTTTACGTCGTCGGGTATGGGACCGGCTGACGACTATCCCCTACGGCCAGACCATCTCCTACGGTGAACTCGCCGCAGAACTCGCGGATGGGTCCACACCTCAGGAAGTCGGGGCCGCCGTCGGCCGCAATCCGCTCTGCATCGTGATTCCGTGTCACCGGGTCGTCGGCAAAGACGGCAAGCTGACCGGGTACGCAGGAGGGCTCGACCGCAAGAAATCCCTGCTCGATCTCGAAGAGCCGGCCGAAGTCCGGGCCGAGCGGTTGTTCTGATGGCCGCGACGAAATGGCAGAAGCGTGTCGCATCGGCCGACTGGGATGCCGTGGGCGCCGAGCTCGACGATTTCGGCGGTGCACTTCTGCCCCAACTGCTCACGGCATCCGAGGCGGCGAAACTTCGCAGCCTCTACTCCGAGGACGGGCTCTTTCGCGCAACGATCGAAATGGGTCGATACCGGTTCGGTGAGGGCGAATACCGGTACTTCGCACGGCCGTATCCGGAGCCGATCGACGAGCTCAAACAGGCGCTCTACCCACGATTGCTGCCGATCGCGAGGGACTGGTGGAGCAAGCTCGGCCGCGCGACGCCGTGGCCCGACAACCTGGACGACTGGCTCGAGATGTGCCATGCCGCCGGCCAGATGAGGTCAACGGCGATCCTCCTCAAGTACGGGTCGGGCGACTGGAATGCGCTGCATCGAGATCTGTACGGAGACTTGGTTTTTCCACTGCAAGTGGTGATCAATCTTTCCGAGCCCGGCGTCGACCACACCGGCGGTGAGTTCCTGCTGCTGGAGCAGCGACCGCGCGCACAGTCGCGAGGCACCGCCACGCTGCTGCCGCACGGGCACGGTTTCGTCTTCACCACCCGCGAGCGTCCGGTGCAGTCGACAAGGGGCTGGTCGGCCGCCCCTGTTCGGCACGGCGTTTCGGCGGTTCGCTCCGGCGAGCGGTTCACGCTCGGCCTCGTATTCCACGACGCCGCATGAGGGTTCGCGGCACGGTCGGTGGGCACCGCGGGACGAGAATCTACGGGCGGCCGGACTGTCCGTCGGCATTGCGGGCCATCACTCCTGGAAGCCGACCGTCTAGGGCGACTCCCGTCGGCGCAGCACGATGACGTTGTCCATCCACGGATGCTGCTGCCCGTCGGGACCCACGGCCAGCCTCTCGACGGCGTCGATACGGACTCGCTCGTATTCCTCGTCGGCGAGATTCAGACCGGCGACCACCTCTTCGGCGCTTGGGAATTCGTGATGGTGATCCAGCTTGGAGGGCCATGGCGGGCCCGAACCGTGGTCGACGATGACCAGCAGCCCACCGGGGCGAACGGCCCGCGCCGCCCTGGCAAGGATCGTCGTCCGGTCCAGCCGGACGGTGGAATGCAGGAATTGCGCTGAGATCAGGTCGAATTCGCCATCGGGAAAGCCGTCGGAGAGGTCGAGCGCGACGAAGTCGATACGGTCGCTGACGCCGCGCGATCTCGCCGCCTCCCTGGCGCGACTCAACGCGGTTTCGGAGATGTCGACCGCGACGACGTTCCAGCCCCGCTCGGCGAGCCACACCGAGTCGGCACCCTCACCGCAGCCGAGGTCGAGCGCCCGGCCCGGCGGCAGATCGGCCGCTACGTCGGCGAATTGGACATTGACAAGACCACTCCAGACCCGATCACGTTCTCCGTAGTGCTCTTCCCAGTGCGCCTTCGTTTCGTTCATGCCGCCAGCTTGCCGCGCGGACCTGGATCTGCCAATGTAATTTGCCATGCAGGCAAACACAGCAATTGAAAACGATATTGACCTGCGAGTCCGGCGTCGGCTGCGCGAACTGAGGATCCAGCGCGGCCTGACGCTCGAGGACGTGGCGCGTGATGCACGCATCGACGTGTCCACCCTCAGCAGGCTCGAGTCGGGCAAGCGACGGCTCGCCCTCGACCATCTCCCCCGCCTCGCAGAAGCGTTGTCGGTCAGCGCCGACGAACTGCTGCGGGCGCCTGAGGCGCCCGATCCGCGAGTCCGCGGTAGTTCGCACACGCACAACGACATCACGTACTGGCCGCTCACCCGTCAGGCAGCCGCAGGCGGCCTGCACGCGTTCAACATCCGAATCGCCGCCAAACGCCGAAAACCGCCCGCCGAGTTGCCCGTCCACGAAGGGCAGGACTGGACGTATGTGCTCTCGGGTCGAATGCGGCTGATCCTCGGCGAGCGCGACTTCGTCATCGAACCGGGCGAGGCCGTCGAATTCAGCACGTGGACGCCGCACTGGTTCGGCGCTGCAGACGGACCGGTAGAGGCGATCATGATCTTCGGCATGCACGGCGAACGTCTGCACTTACATGAGTGACGAGAGGTACGACGTCTCGTTCACCAACCGCACCGATGCCGCCCCGTCGGGGTAGAACTCGGCGATCGACAGTGACGCGAGGTCCAGATGCAACCGGTACAGGATCCCCGGCCCGGCGTCTAGCGCCAGCCGCAGCATCGTCTTGATCGGCGTCACGTGCGATACGACGAGCACCGTCTCACCCGCGTGCTCGGCGATGATCCTGGCCCGCACCCGCGCAACGCGCTCTGCGACGCTGTCGAAGCTCTCGCCCGCGGGGGGCGGGATGCTGGTGTCGCGCAACCAGCTTCGGTGCAACTTCGGGTCTCGGTCGGCAGCTTCGGAGAAGGTGAGACCCTCCCATGCGCCGAAATCCGTTTCGATCAGATCGTCGTCGACGTTGACGTCGAGACCGAGGGCCTTGGCGGCCTTTGCCGCCGTGTCATAGGCCCGTTGCAAGGGTGATGTGATGACTGCGTCCACCCCGCCACGCCGGCCGAGATGCTGCGCAGCGGCCTCGGCCTGCCGCTGGCCGATATCGGTCAGGGCCGGGTTCCCGCGACCGGAATACCGTCGTTGCGTCGATAGTTCGGTCTGCCCGTGGCGGAGCAACAAGAATCGGGTTGGGGCGCCACGGGCGCCGGTCCAGCCCGCGGGTGAAAACGCTGTCTGGGTGGACGAGACGGCCGACTCAGCCGGTTCCTGTTTCTTTAGTTCGGCCGCCGCGTCCATCGCCTCGTTGGCAAGGCGGTCCGCGTGCGAGTTCTCGGCTCGCGGGATCCACGCGTAGCTGATGCGGTCGAACGTCGTCGCGACCGCCTTGGCCTGCTCAATGAGCGTCTTCAGGTCGGGGTGTTTGACCTGCCAGCGGCCCGACATCTGCTCGACCACCAGTTTCGAATCCATCCGGACGTCGACCTCGCTCGCGCCCACCTTGGCCGCCTCCTCGAGTCCGGCGATCAGGCCGCGGTATTCGGCGACGTTGTTGGTGGCATGACCGATCGCCTGCTTGCTCTCCGCCAGCACGTTCTCGCGATCGGCTGTCCATACCACCGACCCATACCCCGCAGGCCCGGGGTTGCCGCGAGACCCGCCGTCGGCCTCGACGATCACCTTCACTAGTTGCCGTCCTTGACCCGCAACAGGATTGCTCCGCACTCGGGGCAGCGCAGCACCTCATCGTCAGCGGCCGCGGCGATACGGGCCAGCTCACCGCGATCGATCTCGATCCGGCACGCTCCGCACCGGCGGCCCTGCAGGCGGCCCGCGCCCGGGCCGCCGTTGGCACGCTGCCGCTCGTACAGCGACACCAGACCTGCGTCGAGTCCGGAGGCCAATTCGTCGCGCCGCGAGATGCGTTGGTGTCGATCCTGATCAATCACCGCGAGCGCGTCGTCGCGCGCCCGCTGTGCTTCGTACAGCTCACTTTCCAGTTCGTCGATCGTGGTGAGTTCGTTGTCCTGCTGGGTCTGTAGCTCTTCACGACGCTCCATCACCTCGAGCAGAGAGTCCTCCAGGCTGGACTGCCTGCGTTGCAGCGTCTCC
This sequence comes from Mycobacterium sp., assembly GCF_032159775.1. Taxonomy (GTDB): domain Bacteria; phylum Actinomycetota; class Actinomycetes; order Mycobacteriales; family Mycobacteriaceae; genus Mycobacterium. The sequence continues at coordinate 1,567 of NZ_JAVHWK010000054.1, read as the reverse complement.
AACTCGTGCTGCAGGTCGGCGAGCTGCTTTGCGTTGATGGCGCCCCCGTCGAGCAAGTTGCGGTCCTTGTCCTCGCGGCTACGCACAGCTTCGATCTCGGACTCGAACTTGCCGATCTGAGCGTCGAGGTCGTCGAGCGCCAAACGCAGCGACGCGAGCCTGTCGTTGGCCTCACGGTGGTCCGCCTGGGCCTTCTCGTAGCGCTGCTGCTCGGGCAGATGGCTGGACTTGTGTTCGATCCGGCTCAGCTCGGCGTCAAGATCTGCCAGTTCGAGCAGCGAACGCTGTTGGATGACTTCAGCTTTCATAGACCGTTTCTCTCGATGTTCCACGGATCGGTGCGGATGGCGGAAACCCGCACCGGTAGCGAGTCGCCGAAATGGTCTCGCAACAGGCCGGCGGCCTGATTGCACCACGGGTACTCGCTGGCCCAGTGAGCGACGTCGATCAGCGCGACGTCGGAACGCCGCCGATGTTCGTCTGCAGGATGGTGCCGCAGGTCCGCCGTCACGTAGGCGTCGACGTCTGCTCGCGCGACGACGTCCAGCAGCGAGTCGCCGGCGCCACCGCACACCGCCACCCGCGACACCTCGGCGTCGTCCTCCCCCAGCGCACGAATCCCCCACGACGTAGGAGGCAGCGCATCGTGCACGCGAGAAACGAACGCCGCCAACGTCTGTGGTGTCGCCAGCGTTCCGATGCGGCCGAGTCCGACATCCTCGGGCACCGACGCCATCGCGAAGATGTCGAACGCGGGCTCCTCATAGGGGTGCGCGGTTCGCAGTGCGGCAAGCACATGGCCCCGTAGCGGGGCGGGTGCAATCATCTCCAGACGGTCTTCTGCCACCCGTTCGACGGATCCGACGCTGCCGATTGTCGGCGACGCGCCCTCGTGCGGCAGGAACTGGCCGGTACCTGCGACGCCCCAGCTGCAATGCGAGTAGTCACCGATGTGCCCGGCGCCCGCGGCGAACATCGCCTCGCGCACCTCGTCGGCGCTCCCGGCGGGAACGAAGACCACCCACTTGTCATTGTCCTGACCGCCCCCCACCGGTGCCAGCACCTCCTGCACGGTCAGTCCGAGTGCGTCGGCAAGGGCATCCGACACGCCGGGGGCTGCGGAGTCGGCGTTGGTGTGGGCGGTGAACAGCGCCCGCCCGGTGCGGATCATCCGGTGCAACAGTGCACCTTTGGCCGTGCTCGCGGCGACGGTGTCGACGCCGCGCAGCAGTAGAGGATGGTGTGCCAGCAGCAGCCCGCGGTCGGGCACCTCGTCGATGACGGCCGCGGTGGCGTCGACGGCGATCGTCACCGAGTCGACGTCGTCGTCCGGATCGCCGCAGACAAGGCCGACCGAGTCCCAATCCTGTGCGAGCATCGGCGGATATGCAGCTTCAAGCACATCGATGACGTCGGACAACCTGGCGCTCATGCCTCGGCTCCGCGGGTTCGACTTGCCACATCACGACACTAATGCGCCGTCGGAGACAATGGATGCGTGACGACCCTGGACGACACCGCCGCCGCTACCCGGCCGCAGCTGGTGATCTTCGACCTCGACGGCACC
>NZ_JAVHWK010000030.1:0-7745 GCF_032159775.1 Mycobacterium sp. | reverse complement strand
CCCCGGAACGGCCAGGCGTTTCTGAAGTTGCCTGAGTGTACGACCTCGCCGCTGAAATGACTCAGGCCTGGCCACGCAGGGATGGTTGGCGTGCGGTAGTTGCCGGTGGCGAGCACAATCGCCTCTGTCCGGATGTCGCCTGACGATGTGTCCAGTCGCCAGCCGCCTGCTGCGGGGGTCACTCCGTTGACCTCACAGCCGAGTTCGAGGGTGATGTTCTGCCGCCGCACGTAGTCGTCGAAGTAACGAATCATGTCCTCCCGCGTCGGCCAACGGCCTGCGGTCAACGGGATCCGCTGTCCGGGAAGATGCGACAGGAAGCCGGTGGTGTTGAGGCGGAAGTTGTCGTAGCGCGTGCGCCACGAGATGGCCGGCGCCGCTGCTCGGTCAACGACGAGAGGCTTGAAGCCGTGCTTGTGCTCAAGCTCACGCGCGACGGCGAGACCGGCGGGCCCCGCCCCGATGACGACCGCATCGTGGTCGTGGACCTGTGTGGTCATGGGCGACCTCCCCCATGACGTTGGCCGACGAGAGTCACCGGTCGCGGCTTCAGGGGCTTGACCTGGTCGCCACCGCCAAGCGCCGCGAGTGCGGTTTGCACGCCGTCGCAGAATCGGGCGGTCTGGCGGACCGGTGCGTCATGATCCGCGGCGACGTCGACGTGCGGACAGCCCAAGTATCTGGCGAGTCCCCGCTGCAGCCCCGGCGGCATCCGCCGGTCCTCGGTGAGCACGATGACGGCGCACGGTAGCGGTGGTGGAGGAGTATTGCGCACATCGAATCGCGTCAGCTGCCGCGCGGCGCGCCACAGTTGGAGCGGCCCGACGTCGCCCATGCGGGCGGCGCTCATGATTTGACGACCTCCGCGTACGCCTGCGGCATGGGCAAGTAATTCGCGACGGCCGACCGCTGCTGAGAGGGCTCCGATGGCCGCCGCGACCGTCAACCCACACCTGACGTACCGGTCGTTCCAGCATGCCCCCGCACCACTCATAACCAGGCCGGCATAGCTGGTCGGCTCGCGCTGGGCGGCGTATATCGCGGTCGCCGCCCCGAGGGAATGGCCGATGAGGACAGGCTTCTCCGGTGCAAACCGCTCGGCTGTGGCGCGGACCGTCGCGACGGCATTCTCCCAGGTAAACGGGGTGTCGACGAAGCTCCCGTGCCCCGGCAGGTCTGGTGCAACGACGCGATGGCCTGCACCCCGAAGCGATTCGGCGAGTAAGGCCCATGACACCGCGCCCGTCGACCCCAACGGGTGCAGTAGCACCAGTGGTGGTGCGGCGGTCAGCGCACTTGCAGACGGTCTTGACAGAGTGACTCCCGGCAGCGATTACTCGATATCAGCCCATGACCCCGTCGTCACGGTTCTCACTAGAAAGACGATGTAGAACCGTGGGTGGTTCATCCGGCCAATCGCACCTAGGGGGCCGTCAAAGCAGTGAAGGCAGGTTTCAAACGGTCAGCGCGCCCGCTGCGCAAGGCGCTCGCAGTCGTAAATCAGCACGCTCTTGGCTTTCAATCGAATCCAGCCGCGATGGGCGAAGTCGGCGAGCGCCTTGTTGACGGTCTCGCGTGATGCGCCGACCAATTGCGCTATCTCCTCCTGTGTGAGGTCGTGATCGACGCGCAGCGCATCGCCCTCCTTGGTGCCAAAGCGCTGCGCGAGTTGCAGCAGCTGCTTGGCGACGCGGCTCGGCACGTCGGTGAGGATCAGGTCGGCGAGATTGTTGTTGGTGCGACGCAGCCGACGGGCCAGTACGCGTAGCAATTTTTCGGCAATTTCCGGGCGATCGGCGATCCAGGCGCGCAGCGTGTCGCGGTCCATCGACACCGCACGCACTTCGGTGATGGTGGTCGCACTCGCGGTCCGGGGTCCAGGGTCGAAGATCGACAGCTCGCCGAACATGTCCGACGGTCCCACGATTGTCAGCAGATTCTCGCGCCCGTCTGGTGACCGGCGGCCGATCTTGACCTTGCCCGAAATGATGATGAACAGGCGATCGCCAGGTTCTCCTTCGGCGAACACGGTCTGTCCGCGTGGGAAGTCGACAGGCTGCAGCTGCTTTGTCAGCGCGGGAACGGCGCTGGCTTCGACCCCATGGAACATTCCGGTCCTGGCCAGGATCCAGTCGACACTGGCTCGGTCGGCATCCCACTTGGCCCACTCGTCCACGTCTGCGTCGTAGCGGTCCTGGTACTCCGGATAAGCCGCCGGTTGCCTCCGATACAGCCAGGAAGCATCGGGTCCACCTCGCGGCGCCTGTTCGATGCTGAGCACTTCCGGGTCAGCAGTCATCTGAAGTCTCCTACCGGGCGGACGGACCGCATCGTGGTCATCAGGTGCACGGGTGCAACGTTTCACCTCCACGATTGCGGGCGAGCGAGCACATGTCGCCACTGCTGGCGCCCATCAACGCTTCCCGCCAGCTGGAAGCTTGACTACCGGCTAGCGCTAGTGGCGCCGGTCCGGTCATGCTGAGGACCGGCGCGCGGCAGGTTCTTTGGCGTCATTTCTGTCCGACGCCTGCAGGGTTGAGGTGGGTGAGGTGGCCGCTTTCGGTGCCGTCGGCGGGGTCGATCACGCAATCGATGAGCGCGGGGCCGCCCGACATGAGTGCGCCGATCAGCGCGATGGTGAGCTGCGCGGGCGTGGTCACTTGGTAGCCCTTGCCGCCGAACGCCTCGATCAGGCGGTCGTGGCGGGCTTGCGGCATCAGGGTGGTCGGCGACGGGTCGTCGGAGACGAGGTTGATCCCATCGCCGCGGTAGACGCCACCGTTGTTGAGGATTACCACCACAACGGGTAGCTGGTAACGGCAGATGGTCTCTAGTTCCATCCCGGAAAATCCGAACGCGCTGTCGCCTTCGATCGCCACGACCGGCGAACCGCTTTCGACTGCGGCGGCGATCGCATACCCCATGCCAATTCCCATGATGCCCCAGGTGCCGCTGTCGAGGCGGTGACGCGGGACTGACATATCGATCACGTTGCGCGCGAAATCCAGTGCGTTGGCACCTTCGTTGACGACATAGGCTTCGGGTTGCTCGCGCAGCACGTCGCGGATGGCACGCATCGCTCCGTAGAATCGCATCGGGCGTGGATCGGCACCGAGACGGTCGGCCATTTTCGCGGCATTCTGCGCCGAGCGCGCAGCCAGTTCTCCGCGCCATTGAGGCGTCGCCCTGATTTGGTCGGGCTTCGTCCGATCGATAAGGGCCTCCATCACGGAGCCGATGTCGCCGACCAACGGCGCGGCGATCGGTTGATTGCTGTCCAACTCGGCCGGCTCTATGTCGACCTGGATGAACCGTGCGTCGGGATTCCACTGCGGCGCCTCGCCGTGTCCCAGCAGCCAGTTCAGCCTGGCGCCGACGAGCATCACGACATCGGCTTCGTGCAGTGCCAGCGAACGGGCGGCGGCCACTGACTGAGGGTGATGATCGGGCAGCAGGCCCTTGGCCATCGACATCGGTAGGTACGGCAGGCCGGTCGCCTCGATGAAGGCTCGGATCTCCTTGTCCGCCTGCGCGTATGCGGCACCCTTGCCCAACACCACCAGCGGCCGCTGCGCACCGGCGAGCAGCGCGATCGCCCGGTCCACGGCCTCGGGTGCAGGCAACTGTCTCGGCGCGGGGTCGATCACCCGCCGCAGCGACGCGCTGCCGACCGTGATGTCGACGACCTCGCCGAGCACCGCGGCCGGGATGTCGAGGTAGACCCCGCCGGGACGCCCTGATACTGCGGTCCGTATCGCCCGGGCTATGCCCCGACCGATGTCTTCGACGCGGTTCACCCGGAAGGTGGCTTTGGCGAACGGTTCAGCCGCCGCGAGCTGGTCGAGTTCCTCGTAGTCGCCTCGCTTGAGGTCGACGATGTGCCGCTCGCTGGACCCAGAGATCTGGACCATCGGAAAGCAATTCGTCGTGGCGTTGGCGAGTGCGACGAGTCCGTTGAGGAAGCCCGGAGCGGAGACGGTCAGGCAGATACCCGGCTTCTTGGTCAAGAACCCGGCTGCCGCCGCCGCGTGCCCCGCGTCGCTTTCATGCCGGAAACCGATGTAGCGGATACCCGAGGCCTGCGCGACGCGCGCCACATCGGTGATGGGGATACCGACCACACCGTAGATCGTGTGGATGTCGTTGAGCCTGAGCGCATCGACGACCAAGTGGTACCCGTCGGTGAGCTCGGTTGCAGCGTCGACCACTGCTGCTGCGCTTCTCTCCGACGAGATTTCGGCACCTTTCGTCGAGATGGGCTGTGAGTGGGTCATCGTCCTGCCCTCGTCGTTGTGGGCTGAGCAGCTGACAGCTCAGGTGGCACAGGACCATCATGGCGTTGCGAGGTGATCGCTGTCGTCACTGCTAGCGCCCGGCCGTGACTCCGGCTGGCAGGTATCGCGGAGTGTCGCTGGCGGGGGCCTTGATGGGTGTCAGCAGTGACGACACCCGTATGTGGCTGCCGGACTCTTGAGAGTGACGTGGAAACGCTCGACAAACGTCCAGAGGAGGATCCGCCATGCGCGCCTTACGTTTTGATCGCTTTGGTGATCCCGATGTCTTGCACGTCGCCGACGTCGCCGATCTCGTCGCGCGCGACGGCCAGGCCGTCATCGCCGTGCAGTCGGCGTCTGTGAACCCGTCGGACGTCAAGAATGTCGCCGGGGCGTTCCCGGCGACCGTGCCGCCCCGGGTGCCCGGCCGTGACTTCGCCGGCATTGTCGTCGACGGACCCGCCGAATGGATCGGTGTCGAGGTCTGGGGAACCGGCGGCGACGTCGGCTTCACGCGGGACGGATCGCACGCCGAGTTGCTCGGCGTGCCCGTCGAGGCGTTGGCACGCATGCCCGAAGCACTTAGCTTCGCCGAAGCCGCCACCGTCGGGGTGAACTTCGTCGTCGGCTGGCTCGGCGCGGTCGAGGCCGCACAGCTGAACAAGGACGAGACCATCGCGGTGGTCGGGGTGTCCGGCGGGGTCGGCGGCGCAGTGGCCCAGACGCCTGCGCCCGCGGCGCCCGGGTGATCGGCATCGACCGGACACCGCCGCGCGACGATGCCCCGGCGGCAACGATTCTGGAGGAGTTCGTCACATCCAACGGCGACGCGCAAGATATCGCCGATCAGATCCGAAAGGTGACAGGAGGCCGGGGCGCCGAAGTGGTCTACGACGCCGTCGGAGGTGTCACCACCGCAGCGGCCCTCGCCGCGCTGGCCCCCCGTGGCCGCCTCGTGGTCATCAGCGCAGTCGGGACCCGCGTGGTCGAGATCGATCTGATCGACTTCTACCGCAACGAAAGCCGGCTGCTCGGCGCCAATAGCAGCAATGTGGGCGTCGTCGAATCGGGCAGCCGATTGACCGAAATGGCGCCATATTTCGAATCCGGCGCGTTCCGACCACTGCCGATCAGCCGAACTTACGGCCTCGACGAAAGCCAGGACGCTTACCGGGCCGTGACAAGCGGCGGGCCCGCAGGCCGCATCGTCATCAACCCCTGATCCCCACACCGCACACGTGGTTCGAAAGGGCGCTCATGAGATAGCGGAGCTTCATATGATGTCAAGCAACAAAGGAATGAGGCCGAGGTTCCCTGTCTAACAGCGACGCTTTTCATCCAGACCTGACCACCGGCGCGCGTGCTCGCGGGGCGTTACGGTCGCGCGTGCACCATGTCAGGGCCTCAGAGCTCAGCGCCGGTACCGCCCAGACCGAGGGTATGCAGCGATTTGCCGCGATCAGCGGAACTTCGGTCGGGTCAGAGCAGATCTGGATGGGTGAGACCCATGTCGCGCCGGCGACGGCGTCGGACAACCATCACCATGGCGAATCCGAAACAGCGATTTTCGTACGAAGCGGCAACCCGGAGTTCGTATTCCATGACGGCGTCGGTGAAGTCCGCATCGCCACCGCACCCGGCGACTACATCTTCGTCCCGCCGTACGTTCCGCACCGAGAAGAAAACCCGGACCCGAACACTCCCGCTGTGGTCGTGATCGCACGCAGCACCCAGGAGGCAATTGTGATCAATCTTCGTGATTTGTACGCACTCTCAAACGAGTCCGACTAGCTCGCCACAAAACGTTGCGAGCAGGCCGTCCCCGCCGCTGCCAGAACGCCAGTAGAGCCATCCAAAGGGCTGGCGGTGGGTGCACCCGGGAGGAGGCACCTCACTGGAGGTCAACATCCCGGTCGAAATCGAGTGATCACCGGCGGTCGGAGAACCGGATGTCCAGGCTCCGCAGGTAGGTCTGCAGGCCCGCGTCCTGGATCGGGATCAGGTGCGCAGGCGCCCCCGACTCGTTGAAGTGCGCGTGCCACAAGCCGGGTGGCGTGACGAACGCGCCGCCCGCCTCCCAATCGACACGGGTCGGGTTGACGATGTCGCCCCGCTCGTTCAATCGTGTGCCTAGCAGCGTGTAGCAGCCGGGCTTGGCGTCGAGAATCAGATCGAGCGCGACCGACTGGTGGCGGTGTGGACGTTGTTCCTGATCTGGCGGCAGCAGACCGAACATTGCCCACAACACGTGCGTGATGGTCAGTGTCTGCTCCTCCTCGGCATTGGCCAACAGGACGCTTACTCTGCTCTTGTCGTTTGCGCCCGGGCGCGCGGCGATCTCATCCAGCCGAGCCACGGCCTCAGTGCGGCGGAATTTCGTTGGGCGGAAACGTGGTTGGGTGGCCTCTGCGCCTAGGTGGCGAAGCAGCGGCTCATCGTGGACCCAGTACATCGCGGCGTCGGAGCCGGAGTCCGCGTAGAACGTCGCCCGGCTGTTGGCTGGCAGGGTCAGGAAGTCACCCTTCTCCCACCGCGCAAGCCGACCGTTCACCGCCGTGAAGCCTCGGCCGCTGATCACGTAGTACAGCTGCGATGCGGCGTTCGGGTTGGTGGCGATCTGCTCACCTGCACGGATCCGCACGAAGTGCGCCACCAACGCGGGACTGGTCGCGGGACCGCCATTGATGCCCAGTTCGGTGGACAGATCCAACGGGATGACTCCAGTGGGACCGTCGAGGTAGAGGTCCCGGCCGAAGGACTTGATCGGAACGTGCGAAGTGTGCCCGGACCCAATCGGGTTTGCGGCCTTGGAGTATTCGAAGTAACGCGCGTCCTCGGCCCAGTCCTCGAAGCGCCCCTCGAACCCGTACTCGGCCACATTGGTCATCGGCGCCGGAATCGTCGGATTGAACGCATCCCCACCGACGTCACGGGTAACCACATCTGTGCTGCTTGACATTGCTCAAGAATCGCGGTTCAGCGAATCGGTGTCGTCACCGCTGGCACCTATCAATCGCCCCCGCCAGCCGGAATCTTCGTGTTGCGCGCTCACAGGTACGTAGTTGAGTACCGCTGGCGGGGGTCCCAAACGGGTGTCAGCGGTGACGACGTGACGTGTGTGGAACGCAACGATGAACTGACGGCAGGAATACCAGCCGTCCATGGATTAGCGCCGAGACTGAAAGGCCAGGTATGAACGTTCTTCAAGTGGGCACGATCGAGCCGTCACTGGCCAGCGTACTGACGGCGAAATACCAGGTGCTGCAATTACCTAACGATGCCAGACGAGCCGACTTTCTTGCCAAGCATGCACGGTCGGTCTTCGCCATCGTCGACTCTGGCCCCCCTGGTGTGGACGCGGAACTGATGAAGGCGCTGCCCAACCTCGGCGCCATCGTGCACCACGGAGCCGGCTACGACACCATCGACGTCGACGCGGCGTACCGGCTCGGTATTGGAGTCAGCAACACC
>NZ_JAVHWK010000015.1:0-15908 GCF_032159775.1 Mycobacterium sp. | reverse complement strand
GAGGCCGCGGACTCGGTGCTCTTCGCGGAACCGTTTGCGGCGCTCTTGGCGGCCTCGCGGCTGTCGTTGCGGTAGAAGCCGCTGCCCTTGAAGACCACGCCCACCTTGCCGAACAGCTTGCGCAGGCGCCCGTCGCACTTGGGGCACTCGGTCAGCGCGTCGTCGCTGAAGGCCTGCACCACGTCGAACTTGTTGTCGCACTCGGTGCACGCATATGAATAGGTAGGCACGAAAAAACCCTCCGTGATGGTCAAAACTATTTAGCACTCTACCGGCTTAAGTGCTAGAACCGCTATGTGGGCTCGACCATTCCCGCTCGGCCACCCGCTGTGATTCCCGTGCTGGTGGGCCTGTTGGTGCTCGGGATCGGCGTCGCTGTCTGGCTGCACTTCCAGAACCGACCAGAGCCGCCACCCGGCGCGTCCCCATCGTCCGCGTCACAGCCACAGGCCAGCGCGGTCAACCCCACTTACGACACGGCACGGGCGAGGCTGGCGCGGCTGCCGGTCAAAGGTTGGGACCGCAACACCGACTTCTCCCGCTACCGGTTCGGCCAAGCGTGGAGCGACGACGTCGACGTGGAATTCGGGCACAACGGCTGCAACACCCGCGACGACATCCTTCGACGCGACCTCGGCGACCTGATCGTGCGCCGGGGCACCTGCTACGCGCAGACCGGCGTGCTGCACGACCCCTACACCGGGCAGACCATTGCGTTCACCCGAGGGCCCGCGACATCTGAGGCAGTGCAGATCGACCACCTTGTGTCGCTGTCGGACGCTTGGTACAAGGGTGCGCGCGAATGGGACGATCAGCGTCGCCGCGACTTCGCCAACGACCCGCGCAACCTGTTGGCCGTCAGCGGACATGCCAACTTCGACAAGGCTTTTCGCGATGCCACCGGGTGGCTGCCGCCCAACGAGGGCTTCCGCTGCGAGTTCGTCGCAAAGCAGATCGACGTGAAGGCCGCATACGGGTTGTGGCTGTCCCGCAACGAGAAGCGGGCGATGCAGGACGTGCTGGCGCGCTGCTGACTCAGTCAGCCCAGCTCGACGAGCCCCCGCCCCGGCGTGAGCGCGTGGGTCATCGGGATGTCGTGCGGCTCGGCGGAAATCTCGTCGACGAGTTCGTCGTCGCGGACCACCGCTACCAGCCGCGCCGACGGACCGGCCGACCGCAGGGTCCGGTCGTAGAACCCCGCGCCACGGCCCAGCCGTACCCCGGCCCGGTCGACGGCCAGCGCAGGCACGAACACGACCGCCGCGTCGGCCACTGCCGCCGCGGGAAGCCAGGGCTCCCGCGGCTCCTGCAGCCCCATCCGGGCCGCTACCAGCCCGCCCGGTATGTAGGGCCCCCACTGCATCGGCTGCGGCACACCGTCGGCGTCATTGCGGGCGACCGGAAGCAACACCTGGGCACCCAGCTGTAAAAGGGTGTCCAGGAACGCGATTGATCCCGGCTCGAATCTGATCGGCACGTACGCGCAGACGGTCCGCGCGCTCTCGACCACGCCGGGAAGGTGGTCACACAGCGCGTCGGCCTCCGCGCCGTGAACATCGGGGGCCACCGCGCGACGAGCCGCCAGGATCGCCGTCCGCATCTCGGCCTTGCTCGGCGACCCCACGGGTCCACGATGACACGGCGCCGTCACAGGCGGCGCATAACTCGTTGGCGATACTGTGTGAACAATGACGCGTTCTCTGGTCTCCATTCCGTACACGGCAGTCGTCCCGGCCGCCGGATTGGGCACCCGGTTTCTGCCCGCGACCAAGACGGTGCCCAAGGAGCTGCTGCCCGTCGTGGATACGCCCGGCATCGAACTGGTGGCGGCCGAAGCGGCCGAGGCCGGTGCCCAGCGGCTGATCATCGTCACCTCCGAGGGCAAGGACAGCGTCGTCGCCCACTTCGTCGAAGACCTCGTGCTCGAGGGCACGCTGGAAGCCCGCGGCAAGAAGTCGATGCTGGAGAAGGTCCGCCGCGCACCCGCGCTGATCAAGGTGGAGTCGGTGGTGCAGGCCGAACCGCTCGGCCTCGGACATGCGGTCGGCTGCGTCGAAGCCAGCCTGGCACCCGATGAGGACGCGATCGCCGTGCTGCTGCCCGACGACCTGGTGCTGCCCACCGGCGTGCTGGAGACGATGTCGAAGGTGCGCGCCAAGCGCGGCGGTTCGGTGCTGTGCGCCATCGAGGTGCCGAAGGAAGAGATCAGCGCCTACGGCGTCTTCGATGTCGAGACCGTCCCAGACACCAACAATCCCAATGTCTTACGGGTCAAGGGCATGCTCGAGAAGCCCAAGGCCGAGGACGCGCCGTCGCTGTATGCCGCCGCGGGCCGGTATGTGCTGGACCGGAAGATCTTCGACGCGCTGCGCAGGGTGCCCCGGGGAGCGGGCGGCGAGATCCAGCTGACCGACGCCATCGCGCTGCTGATCGACGAGGGCCACCCGGTGCACGTCGTCGTGCACCGCGGCGACAGACACGACCTGGGAAATCCCGGCGGGTACCTCAAGGCTGCGGTTGACTTTGCGTTGAAGCGCGACGACTACGGCCCTGAACTGCGGCGGTGGTTGGTGGAACGGCTCGGGCTGATCGACTGCTGACGCATACGACGGCCCCGTAACAACGAAAGGCGTCTTGTGCGTTCGGTTGAGGAGCAACAGGCCCGGGTCACGGCTGCTGCGGTAGCCCCCCGTCCGGTGCGGGTCGCGATCGCGGAAGCACAGGGCCTGATGTGCGCCGAGGAAGTGGTCACCGAACGCCCGCTGCCCGGCTTCGACCAGGCCGCCATCGACGGCTACGCGGTGCGCAGCGTCGACGTGCTCGGCGTGACGCCGATAACCGACGGCGACGACGGAGACGACGCGACGGACGGCACGGGCGATCAGCAGGTCAGCCTGCCCGTGATGGGAACCATCGAGGCGGGCGCACGGACCCCCAGCCGGTTGCAGCCAAGACAGGCCGCCCGTGTCCAGACCGGCGCGCCGATGCCGACGCTGGCCGACGCGGTGCTGCCGCTGCGATGGACCGACGGAGGGCAGTCGCGGGTGCGGGTGCTGCGCCCGGTGCGTTCCGGCGCCTACGTCCGTCGCACCGGTGACGATGTCCAGCCCGGCGATGTGGCGGTGCGGGCAGGCACGATCATCGGGCCTGCGCAGGTCGGTCTGCTGGCCGCCGTCGGTCGTGAACGCGTGCTGGTTCATCCGCGGCCGCGGCTGTCGGTCATGTGTGTTGGCGGCGAGCTGGTCGACATATCGCGCACCCCCGGCAACGGCCAGGTCTACGACGTCAACTCGTATGCGCTTGCCGCGGCCGGCCGGGATGCGGGTGCCGAGGTCAACCGCGTCGGCATCGTCGACACGGACGCGAAGGAGCTGCGCGACGTCGTTGAGGGTCAGGTGAATCGGGCCGAGGTGTTGGTGATCGCCGGAGCCGTCGGCGGGGCGGCCGCTGAGAGCGTTCGCGCGGTGCTCGCCGAGATCGGCGACATGGAGGTGACCCGGATCGCGATGCATCCCGGGTCGGTGCAGGGATTCGGCCAACTCGGGCCCGAGGGCGTGCCGGTGTTTCTGCTGCCCGCCAACCCGGTCAGCGCGTTGGTGGTGTTCGAGGTGATGGTGCGGCCGCTGATCCGGCTGTCGCTCGGCAAGCGGCAACCGATGCGTCGGGTCGTGCAGGCCCGCGCGCTGTCTCCGATCACGTCGGTTGCCGGCCGCAAAGGGTATCTGCGCGGCCAGCTGATGCGCGACCAGGACACCGGCGAGTACCTCGTGCAGGCGCTCGGCGGCGCGCCGGGCGCGTCGTCGCATCTGCTCGCGACGTTGGCCGAGGCGAACTGTCTGGTGATGATCCCCAGCGAGGCCGACGAGATCCGCACAGGCGAGATCGTCGACGTCGCGTTCCTGGCCCAGCGCGGCTGAGCGACGAACCCGGGACCCGTCATGAACCTGTGGCGCAATTCTTCCGCCCACCCGGGCTGGCCGATGCCCGCGGGGCCGCTCCGGGTGCCTGCCGGTGTGGTCGAGCTGCGGCCGGTGCGGCTGCGCGACGGCGCCCAATGGAGCCGAATCAGGCTGGCCGACCGCGCGCACCTCGAGCCGTGGGAGCCCAGCACCGAGGTGAATTGGGATGTGCGGCATGGTGTTTCGCAGTGGCCGTCGGTGTGTTCCGGGCTGCGTTCAGAGGCCCGCAAAGGTCGCATGCTGCCATATGTGATCGAGGTCGACGGGGAGTTCGGCGGCCAGCTGACTATCGGAAACGTCACCCACGGCGCGCTCAAGTCGGCCTGGATCGGCTACTGGGTGGCCAGCACGCACACCGGCGGCGGGGTGGCCACCGCGGCGCTGGCACTCGGTATGGACCACGCGTTCGGGCCGGTGCGACTGCATCGACTCGAGGCGACGGTGCGGCCGGAGAACGCTGCCAGCCGCGCAGTCCTCGCCAAGGCGGGGTTCCGCGAAGAGGGCTTGCTGAAGCGCTACCTCGAGGTCGACGGCGCGTGGCGGGACCACTTGTTGGTGGGCATCACGGTCGAGGAGATCCACGGGTCGGTGAGCTCGCTGCTGGTCCGCGAAGGCCACGCCAGCTGGGTTTGACTGTTTCTTTGCGCGGCTGGCGTCAGGCCGCGGACGCCAGGGTGCGCCGCTGCGACCGACTCGATATCGCTGACCTTCACGTCGAAGGCGTTCATCAGCGCGTCGACACGCTGGACACCCGCGACGAGTTCGAGGCGCCTGCCGACATCGAATGCGGTGCGGCTGCGGACGTCACGAGCACGCCGTCGACGTATCGGGTCTCGCCGTTCTGGACGCCGTCGGTATGCCCGGTCAGCATCGGCGGGGCTCGACGGTTGGTGTGGATCAACTCGGCGGGCAGGCCCGGCTCTATCCACTTCGTGCCCGCTCTCACAGCGGCCGACAAGCCGGTGAGTACACCGCTGCGCGAGACCACAACCAGGCTGCTCGTGCACGCTGAGCAGCCGAAAGCTCGACGTCACGTGGGATGTGCACGCCGGGAGAGACGGGAGCGTAGAAGCGCCGAAGCTCGCGAACCGACAGCAGCCCGGCCTCGACGGCTTCCCACCCGGGGGAGCGGCCAAGCCGTTTTCGTCTTCCATGGCCGGAGCCTCGCCATGGCGACCGACAGCCACCGCCCGACTGTGCCGATATGTCCACAGGATCGGCGTTTCGCGTACGACGCCGCACAGCCGACGCATAAGAGTGCTGTGGCAAATGTGACATAAGTGACTGATGGTGCTTGTCAGTAGGGAATTACAGGTGTGTAATTGTCTCGGCGCGCCATCGACGGATGCGCTGGTCACGGACCTAGCCTGATGGGGAAAGGAGCCGGCTTCATGCCAAGCATCCCCCAATCACTCCTCTGGATCTCTCTCGTAGTGCTCTGGCTCTTCGTGCTGGTTCCGATGTTGATCAGCAAGCGCGATGCCGTGCGACGCACGAGCGATGTGGCGTTGGCGACGCGGGTCCTCAACGGGACGAGCAGCGGCCGACTGCTCAAGCGTGCGGGGCCGGCGTCCGGGCATCGAAGTGATCCGGACTGGCGAGCGTCCGAAGACGAACTCGACGAGAACTTCGACGAGGACGAATACGAAGACGACGAGTACGAGCACGAGGAAGAAGAGGAAGAGGAGCCGCAGAAGACGGTGGTGCTGGCGGCGCCGGTCACAGAAGACACCGAACCCGAGTACCTCGATGTCGGTGCCGCCGACGAGCCGACGGGCGCGATTGCGGTCGGCGAATCGGACACGGAGGACGAAGAGGTCGCCGACGCCAACGAGCTGACGCTCAACTTCGAAGAACCGCAAGCCCAGGAGGAGAACGTCGACACCGCGATATACGAGATCGCGACCGACGAATACGGAGACGACGAGACCGACGGCATCGACGACGAGTACGAGTATGTCGATGACTCGTCGGGCATCGAGGCTCCCGAGGAGAGCGATCTGCGGGTCGCGGACTCGACGGTGGCTGCGCGGCGCCGCCGCTACGACCCGGCGAAGGCCGCGGTGATCAGCGCCCGAAAGTACAAGTTCCGCAAGCGGATGCTGGCGTTGATGACGCTGATGATGCTCGGGTCGGCCGCGGCCGCTTACTTCGCGGCGGCCTCGACTGCGCCCTGGGCCTGGTATGTCTGCGGAGGAACCGCCGCGGTGACGCTGCTGTACCTGGGCTACCTGCGTCGTCAGACCCGCATCGAAGAGCGGGTGCGGCGACGCCGTGCGCAGCGCGCTGCGCGTTCGCGTCTCGGTGTCGAGAACACCGAGGATCGCGACCTCGACCTGCTCCCGTCGCGGCTGCGCAGGCCCGGCTCTGTGGTGTTGGAGATCGACGACGAGGACCCGATCTTCGAGCACTTGGAGTATGCGCCGGCGGCCCGCGAGTACCACCTGCCCAGGGCGGTCGGCCAGTAGTTCGGCGTCACGTCGGCCGGTTTCTGCGCCCGGCGGATTGACTGGTAGCCTGTGCTACCGACCAGGGGCTATGGCGCAGTTGGTAGCGCGCCTCGTTCGCATCGAGGAGGTCAGGGGTTCGAATCCCCTTAGCTCCACCCCCAAATGGCAGATCAGGCAACTGATCTGCCATTTTTGTCTGTTGCGCAAGCCAGCCGGTTGTTGCCGGCATCGGACGCGCTCACATGCGCGCGGCCAGGGTCGGCTTTCCCGGCCCTGCGAGTTCGTCGATCGCCACTCCGCGGCCCGTCATCGCCATCAACAGCGCTTCTCCGCTGCCGGTGACTTCGGGTCCGCTGCCGTGCTCCCACCCGACGTCGGTCGCGCGCAGGTGCAGTCCTCTGATTCGACGCCCCGCGCCAAGGCGGGGGTTGCCGGGCACCGACGGCAGAATCCGCTCCAGGCGATCAGCGGGCACGGTGCGCGGATGACCAAGAGCGCGTCGGATGTCCTGATGGTGAACGGTGCCGTCGACGAGCCCGATCATTCCGCCGAAGCCTGCCGTCAATCCACGTGGGCGAAGATGTCGTTCAAGGTGCTTCGTCAATTCGTCGGGCGAGAGCACACCGAATTCTTTGACGCCCACCTCGTTCGCCCGCACAATCCAACCCTTCGCGAATCGCTTCACCAGCCCGACGACATTCAGTTCTTCGTAGCTGACGACATGGGCGACGACGTCTTTGACCGTCCATCGATCGCAGAGGCTGGCTGCCTTCCAGTCTTTTGTCCCCAACGTCTTCAGGTATGCGGCCAGGTCGGTCCGTTCTTCGAAAGCCAGGTCCATGAGCGACTTTTCGTCATCGGTCACTGCGACACCCCTGCCGTCACAATGTCGACATAGCGGTGCAGGTACAGCGGCCATCCGGCATCGCCGCCGACGCCATCGGCCACGGCTTGCCAGCCTGAGCCATGACGATCGAGGTGTCGGTGCTCCAATTCGACGCGGGTGCGATCGGCCGACTCCGCGATGAACCGTACTTCGACCTCGCTGGTGCGGGTCGAGTCGGATTCCAGTTGCCAGGTCGGCCCGATGTCCCACGAGAAAACCAGGCGCGCGGGCGGATCGAAAACGAGCACTCGTGCCCAATCGCATCGACTGCCGTCAACCCCGACGTCGTAGATGTGGCCTCCAACGCGCGGTTCGAAGACCGTCTCGGCGATGGCGACCGCCAAGAGATTGTGTTCACGAGGTTTGATCGCGTCGAATTTCTCGACGAACAACGCGAACGCCCGCTCGATCCCCGCGTTGACGACGACGCTCTTCCGAATCGGCTCCACTGTCGACGACGTCACGATCCGTGCCCTCCTTCATCCGCAATCAACTTGTATGCGTCCAACGCCTGGCTCCAGAACATGTCCAGCTCGGACCGCAGTGCCTCGATGCCTTCCCTGTTCACGCGATAGACCCGCCGCCTGCCAACGGCGCGGTCTGAGACGAGCCCGGCGCATTTAAGCACCCTGAGGTGCTGAGACACAGCCGGCCTGCTGACGGGCAAACCGTGTGCCAGCTCACCGACCGCCATCGGTCCGCCGGCGAGGCGTTTGAAGATCGCCCGCCGGGTGCCGTCGGCAAGAGCAGCCCACGCATCGATGCCTGCGTCGGTGTCCACGACCAGTAAGTCTACACTTACACGTCGCATGTGTAACGCTTCGCTGCTCTGCGCGCACTGAGCAGATACACGAATGTTCACGTGGTGAAGGGAGCCGATCATGACCGACACCGTGGCGCACGACGCCAGCATCGCCAGGCCCGCAACCGTGCTCGACAGTCTGGGCGCCAACCTCGCCCGCTACGGGTTGGTAATCGTCATCGGGTGGATCGGGTTGATGAAATTCACCGAATTCGAGGCCCGTGGCATCGAGCCGCTGGTCTCCAACAGCCCGCTGATGAGCTGGATGTACGACATCTTCTCGGTGACAACGTTCTCCGCACTGCTCGGCGTCCTCGAAGTGGCCGCAGCGGTGCTGTTGGCCGTCAAGCCGTGGGCGCCCCGGCTCTCAGCCGTCGGCAGCGTCATCGCGATCGGCCTTTTCATCGCAACGCTCAGCTTCCTGTTCACCACCCCCGACGTTTTCGAAGCGTCGCAGGGCGGCTTCCCCATGCTGTCTTTGTCGGGCATGTTCCTGGTCAAAGACGTTGCACTGCTTGGTCTGTCGGTGTGGTCATTGGCGGACGCGCTTCGGGCGGTCAAGGCGGCGAGTTGACCGGATACGCTGTCGTCGAGAAGACCATGGCCACCGGTGAGGAACCCGCTCTCGTCGCCGCGCTGAAGGACGGCGACGAGGCGGCCTTCGCCGAGCTGGTGGACCGCCACACCCCATCGATGTTGCGCGTCGCCCGCGGATACGTGCGAAGCCACGAAACCGCCGAGGAAGTGGTGCAGGAGGCGTGGATCGCGCTGCTGAAGGGAATCGGCAAGTTCGAAGGCCGATCTTCGCTGCGCACATGGCTTTTCACCGTGCTGATCAATATCGCCAAGACCCGCGGGACGCGCGACCGCCGCGATACGGACGTCGAAATCCTGGCGTTCACCGGCGGCACCGTCGACCCCGCCCGTTTTCGGCCCGCGAACGATCGATATCCGGGGCACTGGCGACAGGACGAGGTCCCCGCGCCGTTTCCCGATACGCCCGAGGGTTCGGTACTCGGAGATGAACTGGTCGCCGTCGCGCAGCGCGAACTCGAGAAACTTCCCGAGAAACAGCGGTTGGTCGTGACGATGCGCGACATGCTGGACCTCGATTCCGCGGAGGTGCGCGACGTGTTGGACATCAGCGTCGCCAATCAGCGGGTGCTTCTGCATCGTGGCCGCGCGGCAGTGCGGCAGGTGCTCGAGGATTATCTGAGGGAGTCGAAGTGAAGAGCGATATGGACTGCAATCAGCTCGTCGAACTCGTCACCGCGTATCTCGACGGCTCTCTGGACAGTAGGACACGCGCGCGGTTCGACGAGCACCTGATGGAATGCGAAGGCTGCGAGAACTATCTGCAACAGTTCCGCGGCACGGTCGACACCGTGGGAAAGATCGACACGGCGACCATCGATCCGGGCTTTCGCGACCGGCTGCTGAACGCCTTTCGCGAATTTCGGTAGTGGTCAGAGCATGTACTCGAGCAGCTCTGGGCCTTCCTCTTCATCACTGTGCACGCGGTCGAGCGCTGTCTCCGCGACGCGTTTGGCCTGCCCGCGCAGTTCCGGGACCGCGACGGTCTCCCAGTAGGTGCCGCGGATCAACGGGCCCATCGCGAGTAACCAGGCCGACCGGTCGCCGTCGGCGGTCAACACCGTGTGATCGTCCGCGATGCTGATCCCCATGTCGGTCGCATCCGGGTGGATGAGGCCGCGGCGCAACAAGTTCTGCAGCAGCGCCGAGCTGCTGGCGGTAAGCCTGCTGGAGGGACCGGTGGCGTTGAGCACCACATCGCCCACAAGCGTTGTGCCGTCGTCCAGGTGAACGCTTATCTGGTCGGACGACTCGACCAGCTTCTCGATGCCTGCGGCGCGCACCTGGAGCTGTCCGGTGAGCTGCAGGTGAGTGAGCTGGGCGTGGAGATCGGGAGAAATGCGGTGCCGGAACACATTCCATCTGGCCGCGTGATCCTTGGCGAAGGCCAGGCGCTCTTCGGTGCTGAAACTCGCCCAGATGCGTTGCGTGTAGGGACGCAGCTTGTCGACGATGATGGCGGGGTGCGCGTTGCGCTCGTGAAGCGCTGCGCAATGGTACTTCACGAGTGCGACCAGGGCGTCGAGACCGACGGCCGTGAGATCGATTCCGGCGGGCGGAAATTCGGGGTATTCGATCCCCTTGAAGTGCGCCTGCGGAAGCCAGCCGTGCCGCGACACCGCGTCGATGCTGCCCATCCACCCGATGGCGCGAAGCGTGACGATTGCGTCGACCGCCGTCAGGCCGGTGCCCAGAACCACCACGCTGAAGTCCCTCGGTGGCAACCGTTCTTCCCAGGCTTGCCACGGATCGCCAATCCACCCCGGATGGTGTGCAAGGCTTTCGGCGCCAGCCAGTGACGCGGGTGTCTCGTTCCCCGTGGCCAACACGACCCGATCCGCCTCGAGCGTCGTTCCGTCGGTCAGCCGGACACGGCAACCGAATTCCTGAGGCTCGATGTCAATCGCTTCGCCGATGACGAACCGCGACGCGACGGGGGTTCCGTCACTCGGTCTTGCCAGGTACTTCTGCGCAATGGAACTCAGGTAGTCGCCGTAGGTCTGTCTGGGAACGAACCGTTCGCGAAGATCGATCTGCGGCACCGCTTCGAACTCGGGACGGTCACTGACCCAGCGTAGGAAATGGCCGGGGTCGTCGGGGAATGCGGACATATTGCGGGCGGCGACATTCAGCAGGTATTCCGGGCGCCGGCGCCGGTAGGCGACGCCCCGTGCAGGGGGCGTCCGTTCGTTGACGATGGTGATCTCGAGCGGGTCGTCGGCGAGTCGGGCCAGGTTCACCGCGGTCATCGTGCCGCTGAAGCCGCCACCGATGACGACGACACGGGCAGGCCGTGCGTCGCCTCGAGCGGCGGGTTGATCGGGCATCCTCTGTAGATCACACACTGAACCGGCTTTTGTCACCGGTTTAGCGCGGCTCTGTGAAAAGTCCGGCAGTGGGCGGTCCTCAGCCATATGCGCCTACATCGCCGCATATGCGGATAAATGGTCGATGTGTAACCGAGTATGCGGATAGCATGGGTCTGTGTCCATGATTCGGATTCGCGACGCCGCTGACCTGTTGGGTGTCAGCGACGACACCGTTCGGCGCTGGATCGACGATGGCACGCTGCCCGCCGACCAAGACGCGGCCGGTCGCAAAGTGATCCCGGGCGGGGCGCTCGCCGAGTTCGCCGTCGCGAATTCCGGGGCCGCACCGAAGGAGCCTCTGGGCATCGCGAGCTCGGCGCGCAATCGCTTCACCGGCCTGGTCACGCGGGTGGTCGTCGATGGCGTCATGGCACAGGTCGAGATGAAGTGCGGCCCGTTCACCGTCGTGTCGCTGATGAGCGCCGACGCGGCACGCGAGTTGAAGCTGGAGCCGGGAAGCGTTGCCGTGGCGGTCGTCAAGGCCACGACGGTGATCGTGGAAACCCCTGGAGGGCGGGCGTGACCCTCGTCGTGCGCGTTGCAGCAGTGACGGCTGCACTCAGCCTCGCGGTCGCCGGTTGCAGTGCGCCGAATGAGTCGTCTGCGCCGCCCTCGACCGGCGATACCGGGGGCGGAAAGCTCGTCGTGTTTGCGGCTGCCTCGTTGAAGAAGTCGTTCACCGAAATCGGAGAGCAGTTCAGGACCGATAACCCGGGCAGCGACGTCGAGTTCAATTTCGCGGGCTCCTCCGACTTGGTGACCCAGTTGATGCAGGGCGCCCCCGGCGACGTTTTCGCCTCCGCCGACACCATGAACATGGGCAAGGCGGCACAGGCCGACCTGCTGGCGGCCAACCCGGTGGACTTCGCATCCAACACCCTGACAATCGTTACCGCACAAGGCAATCCGAAGAAGGTGTCCTCATTCAACGACCTGTCCCAGCCGGGCCTGTCGGTGGTGGTGTGTGCGCCACAGGTGCCGTGCGGGTCGGCCGTGGAGAAGGTCGAAAAGGCGACCGGTGTGCAACTCGACCCGGTAAGCGAAGAGTCTCAGGTGACCGATGTGCTGAACAAGGTGACCAGCGGCGAGGCGGATGCCGGGCTGGTGTACGTCACCGATGCCCTCGGCGCAGGCGACAAGGTGACGTCGGTGCCGTTCCCCGAGTCCGCCGAGGCCGTCAACACGTACCCGATCGCCGTGCTGAAGCAGGCAGGGGACCTGGATCTGGCGGGCAAGTTCGTCGATCTCGTCACCGGCGAGGCGGGACAGAAGGTCTTGGACGCGGCGGGCTTCGCCAAGCCCTGAGCCCATTAGTCGCCGCGATGTAGGAAGCCGTGCAGCGTCGCTTGGACGAGTTCGTCGACGATCGCGTCTCGTGAGGGTGGTTTGGCTCCGAAGAACGACGAACGCAGTGCCACCATGCCGACGATCATCGCCATCGTCGAATGCGCGGGCAGCTCCGACTGGTTCGAGTGCATGCCCCGCAACTGCATACCTTCGACACTGATCTGACCCAAAACCCTTAACGCCCGCCTGATGTCGGCGATGCCTGCGTCGGCGACTTCTTCCTCACTGAACGCTTCGGATGCGACCAGCGTCAGCAGCAGACCCCGGTGTTCGACGACCACGTCGTAAATCCGTTCGACGAAATGGCGGGCCAGTTCCTCCTCGTCGGTGTCCTCGGGGACCAGCGTCTGCCACTGCAGGGCGAATTCGTCGACGATACTCGTGAACGGAAGTACCAACGCCTCGCGGAACAGTCCGGCCTTGGACCCGAAATGCCGGAAGAGCAGGTACTCCGTGACGCCTGCGCTTTCGGCGATCTCGCGCGTCGTCGTGCTGCGATAGTCCTTGCGGGCGAACAGCTCACGGGCGGCATCGAGCAGCAGCCTGCGCGGCTCGCCGGGAGGGCGGCGGGCGGCCCGGGCCGACGTCTTCACAGCGCTCACGATAGTGGTCTTGACCCCGCTGCCTTAATAGTGTCCACTATTAAGTCGAGGCTGGACTGTCGAAAGGGGCCGAATGTGGGCCAACTCATCATGCTCGGCACGCTGCTCGGGCTGATCGCCGTCATCTTCGGCACGGTCATCTATTTCGACCCCGAAGCGCGCAGCGGCGCAGGCGAAGAGCGCGATCGATGAGTACCGAACTGACGCCTCTGCTGACGGCATCCGTGATCTTCGGCTGGGCCAGCGGCGTTGTGTTCCTGTCCGCCGGGGTCTACCTGAGCATTCGCAACCGGCGACTGCACCCGCTGCTGCTCCTGTGCATCTCGGCGATCTCCTTCTCGTGGATCGAGGCGCCCTACGACTGGGCGATGTACGCGCAGTTCCCGCCGGCGCTTCCACGGATGCCGTCCTGGTGGCCGCTGAACATGACGTGGGGTGGGCTGCCGTCGTCTGTGCCTTTTGGATACATCGGCTACTTCTGTCTGCCCGCCACCATTGGCGCCGCGATCGGGCGACGGCTGGTGACACGGTTCGGGTGGCGTCAGCCGATCACATTCCTGACCGTGGGTCTGGTCGTCGGCTTCTGCTGGGCGTTGCTCTTCAATGCAGGTCTCGGCGCCCGACTCGGCGTCTTCTACTACGCGTTTGTGATCCCGGGACTCGGTCTGTTCGAGGGGACCCTGCACCAGTACCCGATTTACGACGCCATCGCGATGGGCATCCAGATGATGGTCTTCACATACCTTCTCGGCCGCACGGACTCCCAAGGTCGCAATGTCATCGAGATGTGGTCGGACAGGGTTTCGACGACCCGGGCCCAATCGGCAATCGTGTCCATCGTCGCTGTGATCATCATCGGGAACGCGCTCTACGGAGCGGTTTTCGCGCCACATCTCGTCACCAAGCAACTGGGTTACGTGAATTCGGGAACGGGGGAGCAGTTGTTCCCGGGCGTTCAAAACCAACCCAGATAACGTCACAAGGGAGGTCCTGTGCCCGGTAGCCCGACTGTCGAGCTGTACTACGACCCGTTCGATCACGCGATCGACGACGATCCGTATTCGGTGTGGAAGCGGATGCGCGCGGAGGCACCTCTGTACTTCAACGACAAGTACAGCTTCTATGCGCTGAGTCGCTACGACGACGTGGCTGCCGCACTGCCGGACTGGCGTACCTACCGGTCGGGCCGCGGAACCACCGCAGACATTCTGTTCAGCGGGATCGAAGTGCCGCCGGGGATCCTGCTGTTCGAAGACCCCCCGCTGCACGATCTGCACCGGCGTCTGCTTTCTCGGGTCTTCACGCCACGCCGCATGCTGGCGGTGGAAGACCTGGTGCGTGAATTCTGTGTGAGCGCACTGGATCCCCTGCGCGGGGCCGACGGTTTCGATTTCGTCGCCGATCTCGGCGCGTTCATGCCGATGCGGACCATCGGCTACCTCCTGGGCATCCCGGAGGAGGGCCAGCAGCAGATCCGCGATCGCAACGACAAGAGCATCACGGTCGCGGCCGAGCAGGGTGATCTCAGTCAGACGATCATTCAGGAATCGATAGCCATATTCGCCGAGTACATCGAGTGGAGGGCAACACATCCCTCCGACGATCTGATGACCGAACTGCTGAACGCAGAGATAGACGAACCAGACGGGACACGTCGTCGGCTCGAACGCACGGAGGTCCTCGCCTACACCGCGATGATCGCCGGCGCCGGTAACGAGACCACCGCTCGGCTGATCGGGTTCATGGGGCAACTCCTCGGAGAACATCCCGACCAACGGCGCGAACTCGTCGAGGATCCGTCGCTGATCCCGTCGGCTGTCGAGGAGACCCTGCGCTACGAACCGCCGTCGCCGGTGCAGGCGCGCTACGTCGCCGCCGACGTCCAGTTGCACGGGCACACCGTGACCGAAGGGTCTTACATGCTGCTGCTCAACGGGTCGGCCAATCGCGACGAGGCGAAATTTGCCGACCCCGACCGCTACGACATTCACCGCACGGGCGGTCACCTGAGCTTCGGCCAGGGGCTGCACTTCTGCCTGGGCTCGGCACTGGCCCGACTAGAGGGGCGGGTGGCCTTCGAAGAGGTTCTCAAACGATGGACCGATTGGGACATCGACTACGGCAACGCGCGCAGGGCCAGGACGTCCAGCGTGCGAGGCTGGGCGAAGCTGCCTGTCAAGACTGGCTGAGACGAATCATCAACGACGACCGTTCTGGTTACGCGGCGACTTCAGCTGTCCCGCATTGGATATGTGGTCGCATCCGCCTTTGACGGATTCGATTTCGCTCGACCAACGCGCTCGCGCGGTCATTCACCGCAGCACGCATGTCGGCGACGCGTAAGTTCCTCACGCAGGGTTGATCGCGCCGTGCGGAATCGTCAGCGGTAGGTCGACGGAGCTGACCAGACCCGGTTGTGCCGCAACGACATACGGTACCGCGTTGACGACACGCATCGCCGTCGCGACCATCGCTCCCGCACCCGACGTCATGCTTTGGATGCCCGCCCTGCCCCTGTCTCGCAGCGTGACATCGAACGAGCAGTCGATGTCGGGAGTGCCGGTGATCACCACGCGGTAGCCAAGCGCGTTCGGCAGCGTCGGCCAGTCGGGTGCGACGTCGGGAGCCAGCGACCTCCAGCGTCCGCTCGGTCACCGCGCGGTCGAACGTTTCGCGCACCTCCTGCACCTCGACGCCGAGTGCGTTGGCGACCATTCGAGTTTGTCCCTGCCATTCGCCCGCTATCGCGCCGGGAAAGCCGATCCACGGCTGGTAATCGAGGGGCCGGCCGAATCCCAGTGCGTCACTCATGATGTCGGGCACACCGTAGTCGTCGTACAACCCGATCTCGTAGGCGTGAATCTTCTCGATCTGCGAGGACTGTGTGGTGAGCACGAGT
>NZ_JAVHWK010000189.1:0-5709 GCF_032159775.1 Mycobacterium sp. | reverse complement strand
GCCATCGCCAATTTCAGAGCGGCAAAAAGTCTTGCCGTCGTACAGCCCGTCATAGAAGTCCCTCCCATTCAGCCAGTGCAGTGTCGCACGGCGAGACGGTGTGGCGGCCATTGATGTGCCCACCGGGCAGCAATTGCAGTAGCGCGCAACCACGTCCAGCCCTACTCAGGAGAGTGACGCCAAACCGGTCACATCGCCTTCGGATTTGTCGATCTGGACCCCGAAGCCGCTCCACGAGGATGTTGAGTTGCTCGGCGACGAGGACGATCCACGGACGACTCCTGATGCCGTGGTTCACGGGGTTCCGTGGAGGTTCCGAGAGCCGGCCAGAACCGCCTTCGACCAGCAAAAAAGCCCCTATCACGAAGTTTGGTGGAGCGGGCGACGGGAATCGAACCCGCGTAGCTAGTTTGGAAGACTAGGGCTCTACCATTGAGCTACGCCCGCTAGCGTGCAGCACCACACTGTACCGGCGGCAATCCAACCAAATCCAATTAAGGGTTCGGCGTGCCTGGGCCGTAGTATCTGCGGTGGTCCGACGGGGTGTAGCGCAGCTTGGTAGCGCATCCGCTTTGGGAGCGGAAGGCCGCAGGTTCAAATCCTGTCACCCCGACCAGCAGCACCACCGAAGCCGTCAACGAGAGCCACAAGGAGCGAGTCCGTGAAGAGCACCGTCGAGCAGTTGAGCCCCACCCGGGTTCGCATCAATGTGGAGGTGCCCTTCGCCGAGTTGGAACCCGACTTCGAAAAGGCATTCAAGCAGCTCGCCCAGCAGGTCCGTTTGCCCGGCTTCCGGCCCGGCAAGGCCCCCCGCAAGCTGCTCGAGGCCCGCATCGGCCGCGGCGCCGTGCTTGAGCAGGTCGTCAACGACGCCCTGCCCAGCCGCTACAGCGAGGCAGTCACCACCTCCGAGGTGAAACCTCTCGGCCAGCCTGACATCGAGATCACCAAGCTCGAGGACAACGACGAACTCGTCTTCACCGCCGAGGTCGACATCCGTCCCGACATCAACATCCCCGATCTCGAGACGCTCAAGATCGAGGTCGACCCCATCGAGGTGACCGACGAGGACGTCGACACCGAGCTGCAGAACCTGCGCGCCCGCTTCGGCACCCTCACCGGCGTCGAGCGCCCCGTCGAAGAAGGCGACTTCGTCTCCATCGACCTGTCGGCCTCCGTCGACGGCAAGGATGTGCCCGACGCCAAGACCGAGGGCCTGTCCCACGAGGTCGGCTCCGGCCAGCTGATCGACGGCCTCGACGACGCTCTCGTCGGCCTCAAGGAGGGGGAGACCAAGGTCTTCCCGACGACGCTGGCCGCCGGCGAGCATGCCGGTGAAGAGGCCCAGGTGACCGTCACCGTCAAGTCCGTCAAAGAACGCGAATTGCCCGAGCCCGATGACGAATTCGCCCAACTGGCAAGCGAATTCGACACCATCGACGAGCTCAAGGACAGTCTCAAGGAACAGGTCGAACGGGTCAAGCGCATCCAGCAGGCCGAGGAGATCCGCGACAAGGCCCTCGAAGTGCTCCTGGACCAGACCGAGGTCCCGCTGCCCGAGAAGATCGTGCAGGCGCAGATCGACGACACCGTCCACAACGCGATCCACCAACTCGACCACGACGAGGACGCCTTCGCCAAGGCGCTGGAGGCCCAGGGCAGCAGCCGCGAAGAGTTCGACAAGGACAACAAGGAGAACTCCGAGCGCGCCGTCAAGACCCAGCTGGTGATGGACGCCATCGCCGACCAGCTCAACGTGCAGGTCGGTCAGAACGACCTGACCGAGCGCCTCGTGCTGATGTCGCGGCAGTACGGCCTCGAGCCGCAGCAGCTCCTGCAGTACCTCCAGGAGAACAACCAGCTGCCCGTGATGTTCGCCGACGTGCGTCGCGGCCTGGCCGTCGCCGCCGTCGTGCACGGTGCCACCGTCACCGACACCGACGGCAACGTGATCGACACCGCCGAGTTCTTCGGCCCGCCCGCGACCACGGACCCGGCCGAGGCCGCGGCCCAGATCGCCGCGCAGGTCGAAGCGGCAGCCGGCGGCAGTTCCGATGCGGAGCCCGAGGAAGCCGACGACGAGACAGACGAGGCTCCAGCCGAAACCAAGTGACGCTGTGAGCGAACGCGCCCATGTCAGGGAGTGCGCCGTCGCTCAGGTTGGTTAGTGTTCGGTGAGTAGCAATGAAGAAAGCAGGTATCCAGCCGTGACTGACATGCGTTCGAACGGGGCAGGGTTCAACCTCGTCGACTCGGTCTATGAGCGCTTGCTCGCCGAGCGCATCATCTTCCTTGGGTCGCAGGTCGACGACGACATCGCCAATCGGCTGTGCGCGCAGATCCTTCTGCTGTCCGCCGAAGACTCGACCAAGGACATCCACCTCTACATCAACTCGCCCGGCGGCTCGATCAGCGCCGGCATGGCGATCTACGACACCATGGTGCTCGCGCCGTGCGACGTCGCCACCTACGCCATGGGCATGGCCGCATCGATGGGTGAGTTCCTGCTCGCCGCAGGCACCAAGGGCAAGCGTTACGCGCTGCCGCACGCTCGCATCCTGATGCACCAGCCGCTCGGCGGCATCACCGGCGGCGCCGCGGACATCGCCATCCAGGCCGAGCAGTTCTCGGTCATCAAGAAGGAGATGTTCCGTCTCAACGCGGAATTCACCGGACAGACCCTCGAGCGCATCGAGGCCGACTCCGACCGCGACCGCTGGTTCACCGCGCCGGAAGCCCTCGAGTACGGGTTCGTCGACCACATCATCACCAGCGTCAATCTCAACGGCTCAGGACCGACGGCAGGACTAGACAAATGACCGATCACACGGACCCCCGCCTGCAGCCGCAGGCCCGCTACATCCTGCCGTCGTTCATCGAGCATTCGAGCTTCGGCGTCAAGGAGTCCAACCCGTACAACAAGCTGTTCGAGGAGCGCATCATCTTCCTCGGCGTGCAGGTGGATGACGCGTCGGCCAACGACATCATGGCGCAGCTGCTGGTGCTGGAGTCCCTTGATCCCGACCGCGACATCACCATGTACATCAACTCGCCCGGCGGCTCCTTCACGTCGCTGATGGCGATCTACGACACCATGCAGTACGTGCGTGCCGACATCCAGACCGTGTGCCTCGGCCAGGCCGCGTCGGCCGCCGCGGTGCTGCTCGCCGCGGGCAGCCCCGGCAAGCGGCTGGCGCTGCCGAACGCTCGCATCCTCATCCACCAGCCCGCGCTCTCCGGCGTCATCCAGGGCCAGTTCTCCGACTTGGAGATCCAGGCCAAGGAGATTGAGCGGATGCGGACCCTGATGGAGACGACGCTGGCTCACCACACCGGCAAGGACGCCGCGCAGATCCGCAAGGACACCGATCGCGACAAGATCCTCACCGCCGAGGAGGCCAAGGATTACGGCGTGATCGACACCGTGCTGGAGTACCGCAAGCTGTCGGCTCAGAACGCCTAACCCTCTTGCGCGGCGATCTTCGCCGCGAGGTGGTCAATGACGTGTCCGTGTTCGGCCTGTGGGCTGAACATCGCCAACTCCGCGTCCTCGACCGCGCGCACCGTGTGTCCGGCCGGCCAGTAGTACAGATCACCGCCGCGGCAGGTTTCCGTGCTGCCGTCGCCGTAGGTGATGACCACCTCGCCCCCGATGAGATAACCCCAGTGCGGCGCTTGGCACAGGTCACCCTCTAAGCCTTCGAGCAACGGCGATATGTCAGTGCCCGCGCCGAGGCTGAAATACTCCGCGCCGAGCACGCCGTCTGCTTTTCCGAAATCCGGCAACTGTCGGGCCTTCGCGCCGGGTGCGTCGAGCTTGACGGGAATGTCGTTCTTGGCGATCCGCATGGCGAGGCCCCCTATGGTTGCGGCTGCGTCCCAAATCATCGTCCTGAAGCCGCGAGACTGCGGGGAGATCGCGATACTGCTGGATTTCGCGATCTCCCCGCAGTTTCGGCGTTTATGGGGGAGTGAGCGCCGCCGCGAGCTCGGCAATGTCGTCCGGCATCACTCGACAACAGCCGCCGACGATGCGTGCGCCCGCGGCCACCCATTGTGCGGGCAGGTCCGACGACCAGCGCGCCTCACCGATCCATGTTCGCCGTGCGCCGTCCCATGATTCGCCGCTGTTGGGATAGACGATGACGGGCTTGTCGGTCACCTCGCGCGCAATCTGAATCGCCGGCAGGACATCGCCCGGCGCGCAACAGTTCACACCGACGGCGACGATCTCCGGCACTCCCGCCGCAACGGCGAACGCTTCCGCCAGCGGCTGGCCCGCGCGCGTATGCAGGCCGTCGATCGTGTAGCTCAACCACGCAGGCACACCCAGCTGTCGCACCAACCCCACCAACGCCTCGGCCTCGTCGACATCGGGCACCGTTTCGATGGCCATTACGTCGGCTCCCGCGCCGGACAGGATCTCCAGACGCGGCAGATGCCACTCGCTCAGCTCCGCGACAGAGAGTCCGTATCGCCCGACGTACTCCTCACCGTTGGCCAGCGCCGCGCCGTACGGGCCGACCGACGCCGCCACCCACCGGCCGTCGGCCCCGGTTTCATCACGGGCCGCGGCGGCCAGTTCCACACTGCGGCGCATCAGCCGCTCGGCACCTTCGCGGTCGATTCCCCCCGCCGCGAAACCGTCGAAGGAAGCCTGGTAGCTGGCCGTCGTAGCAAGCGCCGCACCGGCCGCGAAGAAAGCCCGGTGAGCTGCAATGATCGCCTCGGGCTTGTCGAACAGCAGCCGTGCCGACCACAGGTCGTCGGACAGGTCGTGGCCGCGCGCTTCCAGTTCGGTGGCCAAGCCACCATCGCTGATCAAAACGGTATTGTTGGAGACTGCGAACGCCACTTCGCAACTCTACGATCAGCACGGGGACGGCCTCTCAGTCCGGTAACGGCGGCGACACGCCAGGGACACGGTGGCGCGTCCATGGGGGTTGTGGGACGCATGAGGCGATATGTTCTGCAAACACAGCTAAATACCACCGACGCGATTCGGCTTTATCGGTCGCACCGCGCCGGAATGAGCGGGTAGCGTCGGGTAATCGCCCGGAGGCGACCCACCCACCTGACCAATTCGACGGCGAACAGGAAAGTAGGACCCCACCACCATGGCGCGTATTGGAGACGGCGGTGACCTGCTGAAGTGCTCGTTCTGCGGAAAGAGTCAGAAGCAAGTCAAAAAGCTCATTGCGGGCCCCGGCGTATATATCTGTGACGAATGCATTGATCTCTGCAACGAGATCATCGAAGAAGAACTCGCCGATGCCGACGACGTAAAACTCGACGAGCTACCAAAACCGGTCGAGATCCGCGACTTCCTCGAGGGCTACGTCATCGGGCAGGACACCGCCAAGCGGACACTGGCCGTCGCCGTCTACAACCACTACAAGCGCATCCAGGCGCAGGAGAAGATGCGCGACTCGCGCGCGGAGCCCGTCGAACTGTCCAAGTCCAACATCCTGATGCTCGGCCCGACCGGCTGTGGCAAGACCTACCTCGCGCAGACGTTGGCCAAGATGCTCAACGTCCCGTTCGCGATCGCCGATGCGACGGCGTTGACCGAGGCCGGATACGTCGGTGAGGACGTCGAGAACATTCTGCTCAAGCTGATCCAGGCCGCCGACTACGACGTCAAGCGCGCCGAGACCGGCATCATCTACATCGACGAGGTCGACAAGATCGCCCGCAAGAGCGAGAACC
>NZ_JAVHWK010000185.1:0-20682 GCF_032159775.1 Mycobacterium sp. | reverse complement strand
TGAACCTCGGCACTTCTGCCGCGCAGAATTCGATGGTGTCGGCGATCAGTCGAAGCGACGGCTCCGGCGGCCAGATCCAGGTGCCGCGCGAGGCGTACTCCTTGAGGATGTCGTTCTGGATGGTGCCCGTCAGCTTCTCGCGCGGCACGCCCTTCTTCTCGGCGGCCGCGACGTAGAACGCCAGCAGGATCGCCGCCGTGCCGTTGATCGTGAAGCTGGTGCTGATCTTGTCCAGCGGGATGCCGTCGAACAGAACCTCGGCGTCGGCCAGGGTGTCGACCGCGACACCGACCCGGCCGACCTCCTCGCTCACCTCCGGGTCGTCGGAATCGAAACCGCATTGCGTCGGCAGGTCGAGCGCGACCGACAGGCCCGTTCCGCCCTGGTCGAGCAGGTACCGGTAGCGACGGTTGGACTCCTCGGCGGTTCCGAAGCCCGAATACTGGCGAAACGTCCACAGCTTGCCGCGGTATCCGCTCGCGAAGTTGCCGCGGGTGAACGGATACGCACCTGGCGAAGGCGGTTCACCGGCCCGGTCGCCGGGCCCGTAGACCGGCTGCAGCGGGATGCCGGAGGGGGTCTGAACTGGCTCGCTCATCAATGGATAACGTACTTGCAAAAAATGAGAATGCCAATACCGTCTGCCGGAAACGCGCACCGAAGAGGGTGTGCGCAGGAGCGCCTCAGCGGGTCAAAAACCCAGTATTCAGTGATTATGGCACTTGCGTAAAATGAGAATGGCAATACCGGTTTGTTAGGGTGAGTACTCGTCGACAGGAGGCGTGATGTCGGGTCAGTCCAACCAGTCGCTCGCCGACCGCACTCTCGTCGTCTCCGGCGCAAGCCGGGGCATCGGGCTGGCGATCGCACTCGCGGCCGCACGGCGCGGCGCAAACGTCGTGCTGCTGGCCAAGACGGCCGAACCGCATCCGAGGCTTCCGGGCACCGTGCACACCGCCGTCGCCGAGATCGAGGCCGCAGGCGGCAAGGGTGTGGCGGTGGTCGGTGACGTGCGCAACGAAGACGACGTGGCGCGCACCGTCGACACCGCGGTTGCGCACTTCGGCGGCGTCGACATCTGCGTGAACAACGCCAGCGCCATCGCAACCGACCCGACCGAGCAACTCGCGGCCAAGAAGTTCGACCTGATGATGGACATCAACATCAGGGGCACATTCCTGTTGACCAAGGCGTGTCTGCCACACCTGCGCGGATCCGCAAACGCACACGTGGTGACCCTGGCGCCGCCGATGAATATGAGCGCGCACTGGCTGGGCGCGCACCCGGCGTACACCCTGTCGAAGTACGGCATGACCCTGCTGTCGCTGGGTTGGGCATCGGAGTACGCCGATACGGGCATCGGATTCGCCTGCCTGTGGCCCGAGACGTATATCGCCACCGCAGCGGTAGCGAATTCGCCGAACTTCGAATCGATGCTGGACCGCTCACGGGATCCGCAGATCATGGGAGACGCCGCGGTCGAGATCTTCTCCCGGCCCGCGGCCGCGGTGAACGGCAAGTGCTACATCGATTCGGAGATCCTCGTCGAGTCAGGCGTCACCGACCTGTCCCGCTATGGCGGCGGCGACGACCCCATTCTTGATATCTTCGTCGACAAATCATGAGCGTCTCTTTGCTGCTCGAGATGGCCTCCTCGAGCGATCCAGACCGGACTGCCGTGGTCTCCGGCGATATCCGATTGACCACAGCGCAACTCAGCGCGCTTGCCGACGGCGGAGCCGGGGTTATCGCGGCGTCCGGGGCGCAGCACGTCGCCTATGTCGGCACCGGCGGGGCGATGCTGCCCCTGGTGCTGTTCTCCGCAGCGCGCGCCGCGGTCGCGGTGACACCGCTGAACTACCGGCTCAGTGGCGATGGGCTCCGCGAACTGATCGACCGGCTGCCCAGCCCTGTTGTCATCGCCGACGCTGAATACTCCGACGTGGTCGCGGGCGCGGGCAAGCTGGTGATCTCCTCGGCTAAGTTCGTTGAATCCGCGAGGGCCGCCGAGCCAGTTTCCGAATTCGCCGATCCCGACGACATCGCCGTGGTGCTGTTCACCTCCGGCACGACTTCGCGACCCAAGGCCGTCGAGCTGACACACAACAATCTGACGAGCTACGTGACCGGCACGGTGGAGTTCGGTTCGGCATCGCCCGATGATGCGGCGTTGATCTGTGTGCCGCCCTACCACATCGCGGGTGTCAGTGCGGCGCTGTCGAACCTCTATGCGGGCCGAAAGATGGTGTATCTCACCAAGTTCGACCCGGCCGAGTGGGTTCGGTTGGTGTCCGACGAGGGCATCACCACCGCAACCGTGGTGCCGACGATGCTCGACCGCATCGTCACGACGCTCGAACGCACACCGACGGATCTTCCGACGCTGCGGAATCTCGCCTACGGCGGATCGAAGGTCGCGCTTCCCCTTGTCCGCAAGGCGCTGGGACTGCTGCCCGGCGTGGGCTTTGTCAATGCTTACGGCCTCACCGAGACAAGTTCGTCGATCGCGGTGCTCACGCCCGACGATCACCGCGAGGCGTTCGGCGCGTCGGACGGTGCCGTCGCCCGGCGCCTCGGTTCGGTCGGCCAACCGGTACCCGGCGTAGAGGTGCAGATCCGGGCGGACGACGGAAGAGTGCTCGGCGCCGGAGAAACCGGCGAGTTGTTCGTCCGCGGCGAACAGGTGTCGGGGCGCTACGCCGAGATCGGTTCGGTGCTCGACACCGAGGGCTGGTTCCCCACCAAAGACGTTGCCATGCTCGACGAGAGCGGATACCTGTTCATCGGTGGCAGGTCTGATGACACCATCATCCGCGGCGGCGAGAACATCGCGCCCGCCGAGATCGAGGATGTCCTCGTCGAGCATCCCGATGTACACCTGTGCGCCGTCGTCGGGCCAGAGGACCCCGAATGGGGGCAGATCATCGTCGCCGTCGTGGTACCTGTCGAGGGCGCGAACCCCGATCCAGACGACTTGCGCGAGCATGTCCGAAACAGTCTGCGCGGATCCAGAACACCCGACCGGGTGGTCTTCCGTGAAGAGTTGCCCACCACCCCGACCGGCAAGGTGCTGCGGCGCGAGCTTGTCGCCGAATTCACAAGGAGCACAGCATGATCAAGAACGGCACTCGTCTAAAGAGCCAGGTGTGCGACACCCAGGTGATCGTGGTCAGATCCGCCGACAGCCTCGACGACCTGCGCGCGGGTGGCGCGCCGATGGTGCCGATCGACCAAGAGGTCTCCTCCGATCTCGCGCTGGACGAAGCGTTGTCCGACGGGAACTTGATGGGTAAGCGCTACGTCGACGAGAACGGGGCCGAGGTGCTCGTCACCAAGGCAGGCAAAGGCACACTGTCGGTTGGGACAACGGCGCTGACCGTCAAGGAAGCCAAGCCACTTCCCGCCAGCGACTGAGCTGACGCCGCCGAGGCGCTCGCGGCGGTTGAGTAGTTAGCCGTTTGACGTTATTTATCTCGGCCGATAGGGAACCCCCGCCGCATGGGCGGTCCCAGTCCGGTAACGCATGTCGCAGAGTCCGAGTCGGCCGGTGCGCGCGCCCGCATCCGCAGCGGCGAATACACCGGGCCGACCAGCGGGCTAGCACCGGGATATGCGCAGGCCAACCTTGTTATCCTGCCCGCCGACAGCGCACTCGACTTCGCACGCTTCTGCGTGCGGAACCTTAAGCCGTGTCCGGTGCTGGACGTCGCCGACACCGGCTCACCGACTCCCACCGCGCTTTCCCCCGACGCCGATCTGCGCACCGACCTACCGCGTTACCGGGTCTTCTCCGATGGCGCTTTTGTCGACGAGCCGACGGATGTCACTCGCTACTGGCGCGACGATCTGGTGAGCTTCCTGCTCGGCTGCTCCTTCACATTCGAATTCGCGCTCGCCACCGCCGGCCTCCCGCTGGCTCATCAACGCCAAGGCGTCAACGTCCCGATGTACGTCACGGATCGTCCTTGTGTCGGCGCCGGACCGTTCGAGGGTCCGCTGGTCGTGTCGATGAGGCCCTTCGCGCCAGAGGACGTCGCACGCGCGATCGCGATCTCCTCGCGCTTCCCTGCCATGCACGGCGGACCGGTACATGTCGGCGACCCCACCGCGCTCGGCATCACCGACCTCGACGCGCCCGACTACGGCGATGCCGTCACGGTCGCACCGGGTGAAGTGCCGGTCTTCTGGGCGTGCGGTGTGACGCCTCAGGCGGTTGTGATCGCGGCCAAACCGTCGCTTGCCATTTTCCACGCGCCGGGCCACATGTTCATCACCGATCGACCACACGCTGAATACGACTCTGTAGGAGGACAGCCATGACCGTCCATGACAAGCAGGTCTCTGCGCGGCATCCCGACGCATCGGCTGTGCGAAAAGCAGTGCGTGGCGCGGCGATCGGAAACACCGTCGAATGGTTCGACTTCGCGATCTACAGCGTCCTCGCCACCTACATCGCCGACAAATTCTTCCCGTCCGGTGACGACACCGTCGCGCTGCTGAACACATTTGCGATCTTCGCGGCGGCCTTCTTCATGCGACCGCTCGGCGGCTTGTTCTTCGGGCCGCTGGCCGATCGGATCGGCCGTCAGCGCGTGCTGGCGATCGTGATCCTGCTGATGTCGGGCTCGACATTCGCGATCGGTCTGGTGCCGAGCTATGACGCGATCGGTGTCGGCGCCCCCTTGCTTCTTCTGCTTCTGCGTTGCCTGCAAGGCTTCTCGGCAGGCGGTGAGTACGGCAGCGGTGCGTGCTACCTCGCGGAGTATGCCCCCGACAAACACCGCGGCTTCATCGTCTCGTTCCTGGTGTGGTCGGTCGTCGTCGGGTTCCTGCTCGGATCCATCACCGTCACCGTGCTGCAGGCGGTGCTTCCCGAGGCAGCGATGGCTTCCTACGGCTGGCGGATCCCGTTCCTGCTTGCGGGCCTGCTCGGCGCTGTCGGGCTGTACATCCGGCTGCGGTTGCGCGACACCCCGGAGTTCGAGGAGCTTCGCGACGACGGTGAGGTCTCCGAGTCGCCGCTGAAGGAGGCCATCATGACGTCATGGCGGCCCATCCTGCAGATCTTCGGGTTGGTGGTCATTCACAACGTCGGCTTCTACACGGTGTTCACCTTCCTGCCGAGCTACTTCACCAAGACGCTGGAATTCACCAAGTTGGATGCGTTCATCTCCATCGCGATCGCCAGCGTCGTCGCACTGATTCTCATCCCGCCGTTGGGCGCCCTGTCCGACAGGATCGGACGCAAGCCCCTACTCATTGCGGGCTCGGTCGGCTTCATCCTCTTCGCCTATCCGTTGTTCCTGCTGCTGAATTCGGGCTCGTTGGCCGCGGCCATCGCCGGGCACGCAGGATTGGCGGCCGTCGAGGCGGTGTTCGTCTCGGCGTCCCTGGCTGCAGGAGCGGAGCTGTTCGCCACCCGGGTGCGATCGGGCGCCTACTCGATCGGCTACAACATCTCTGTCGCCATCTTCGGAGGAACGGCGCCTTATGTCGCCACCTGGCTTACCGACCGCACCGGCAACGAGCTGGCGCCCGCGTACTACGTGATCGTCGCAGCGATCGTCTCGCTCGCGACGGTGTTGACGATGCGTGAGACGTCGGGACGTCCGTTGCGCAAGCTGGTCACGGAGCAGCCCACATAAGACCGCGGATGACCGCCGCCTGCGGGACGTCCTCCACAGCGATCAGCCCTGCCGGCGCGCTGCTGAGCCAGTCGATCACGTTGACCACCCGGGCCGCCGTGGACACGCATCCCGCTTCGGTGACGTCGAGTATCGGGTCGGATACATGTGTGTTGAGTTCGACCCGGGGCTCGCCTTCCACCACCACGCGGTGCACACCGGCCTTGCCGTCGGGCGGATACTCCCAGTCAGGAGCCGATGCCGCGGTCAGTCGGGTGATGTGTTCCATCGTGATCACCGGAACCCCGTCGCGTATCCCTTCGACCGCGAACCTGACAGCCGCCATCTGGCCGGGCTCAATGGTTGCCATCTTGCATTCGATCCGCTTGTCGGTATACCAGGGCTCTATGCGCTGACGGATCTCGTCGAGCTTCACGCCGAGCTGTTCTGCGAGGTTACGGACCGGACCGCCCCACATCGCGGTGAGAACGCCGGGCAGGAAAAGCATCGGTGGGTCGGCGTCGGCGGCCATCCCGAATCCCATTGAGACGCCCGTGAATTCGTAGTCGTCATAGTTGGCGTAGTCAAAGATCTCCTGGACGGTGACCGACGTAGCGCGAGTGACGAGGCTCAGCGCGCTGTGTACCTCGGTGTCACCGGAGTAGCCGGGGTCGATACCGTTGACGTACAACGACGCGTTGCCTGCCTGACAGGCCTTCTCCAGCGGTTCCCGCAGCCAGTCATCGGCCTGCCGGGGAGTGACCAACCACACCATCGACGTGGCCGCGACGTTGATGCCTGCGGCGAGAAACTTCGACATCTGTTCGAGAGCTTCCATGGGCCGTGTTTCGCCCTGCGCGGTGTAGACGACGCAATCCGGCTTCAGCGCGATGAGTGCGTCGATGTCGTCGGTCGCGACGATGCCCGTCGGCTCTTTGAGCCCGCACAGCTCGGATGCGTCTCGGCCGATCTTGTTCGGGCTGGCGGCATGCACCCCGACCAACTCGAGATCCGGCCGTCCGATGATCGCCTTGAGTGAATGTTGACCGACATTGCCGGTGGAGAATTGAACGACTCGGCGCATCATCATCCTCAGTGGTCGCAGATAGTGGCCATCATCTAAACGGACCGCACTGACTGAAGTCAACGGACTACGCCGCCTGCATTGTCCGCTTGGCGATATTGTGGGCGTATGGCCGTGGTAGACAAGCCCTCAGCACGCGAAGCGAAACGTCTTCAAACTCGCGAACGGCTGATGGGCGCTGCGATCGCCGAGTTCAAGCGATCCGGGCTCGCCGCGGCTGACGTCGGCGCCATCGTGGCAGCTGCTGGCGTCGCGCACGGAACCTTCTTCTTTCACTTCCCCACCAAGGAACACGTCCTGCTGGAGTTGGAGCGGCGCGAAGAGGAGCGCATCGCCAAGCAACTCGGTCGCTACGTCGCTTCCGAACGCGACCTCTCCTCGATATTCGAAGAGACGGTCCGCCTCATCGTGGGATTGGAGCGCCGGCTGGGTGCCGCACTGTTCAAAGACTTCTTGGCACTGCATTTCTCACAGACACGGCCGGCGGACGAAAGCACCGAACACCCCGTCATCGTCACCGTCGCCACCGAGATCGAACAGGCCCGGGAGCGCGGCCGGGTGGATGCCGACGTGACCGCGATGAACAGCGCGGTGTTCTTTCTCCTCGGCCTGTACGCACTGCTGACGACAACCCACAACTGGCCGGCTCAGAGCGCGATGCTCGACGACTATGTGGCCAGGACGCTGCGGAGCCTCGGCGCCAAACTAGCCGATTGACTACTTTGGGTGATTGACTATAGTCAGTCATTGTGAATCTGCCGACGTCGAGGCTCGGCCGCGGCGGTGGCCGCATGGAGACACCGACGGCCGTGCTCACCAGTGGTCTCGATGAACACATGGAGGCGTCGCGACTCGCGCAGCGACAGGCCGACAAGTGGCTCATCTCGGGCAGCCTGCTGATCGGCACCGCGGCGCTGGGCGTCTTCGGTCTTCCGCTCTTCCTTCGCGGCGTATGGCTGATGCGCAAAGCACAGCGAGAGGGTCTGACCGTCCGACCCATGTTGGTCACTCTGCTTGGCTACCTCGTCATCATCGACGCGGCCATCAACACCGTGGGCTGGGCGCTCGACCTTGTCGCCAACCACACCATCCTGGCCCGCATCCTGTTGAACGGCTGGGGCGCCATGTTCGACGCCGGATACTTCTGGCACTACAACGAGTTGTGGTTGGGCGGTGCCGCGGGTCCTGGCGAGAAGGCCATGGAAGTCGGGATGATCCTCACCGTCTTCACCATGCGGATCGCCGCGGCGATCGGTTTCTTGCAGATGAAGCGCTGGGGCCACCAATGGATGATCATCACCTGTTGGATGGGCGTGCTCATCTGGTGCCTTTACGTCTTCAACATGACCATGTACGCCGACGTGCGCTATGCCGGAGTCGTGCTGCCGGTCATCGGCTGGTGGCTGTACGACATCTTCTACATCACCCCGTTTCTCGCAATCCCGTACCTGCACTCGGTCAACCGCGAGATCTTCTCCGATTGATTTGGATGACTGTACTCATTGACTTTGGTCAGTAAACGGGTTAGAAAGTGCGTACCATGACGCCTCAGGTCAAGTACTCGTCGCGTGATGCCCGCCGGTTGCGGACACGGGAACGCATACTCGGCGCGGCGATCGTCGAGTTCAAGCGCGCGGGAATGTCCGGCGCCGACGTTCATGCGATCGTCGCCGCCGCAGGCGTGGCGCACGGGACCTTCTTCTTCCACTTCCCCAGCAAGGAGCATGTGCTGCTGGAGTTGGAGAGCCGCGAGGAAGCGCGAATGGCCGCGGAGTTCGGTCGGTTCCTCGACGAGCGGCACGACTTGGCGACCGCCCTGACCGAAGTCGTGCATCTGGTCGCGGGCCTTGAACGAACGCTCGGCCCGCTGCTCTTCAAAGAGCTACTTGCGCTGCATTTCTCACCGACACGACCAAACAAGGACGAGTGGGTCGACCATCCGATCATCGTGCTTTTGGTCCAGGAGATCGAGCGGGCCAGAGGCGATGGCGAAGTCCATCCGGAGGTGGATGCGTTCTACAGCGCAGCCTTCTTCCTTCTCGGCATCTACGGCGTGCTGACCACAATGAGCAACTTCGACACCCGCGAAACGATGCTGGCCAAGTTGGTGGCCACCGCCGTGCGCGGCCTGGAATTCCGATGACGGCATGCCGCATGCAACAACCCACTGGCAAGGAGGCCTGAAGTGGACTGGGTATGGGAGATCCTGCGCTACGTCGCCGCATGGGGCGGCACGGGTCTGATCATCTGGTTCTGGTACTGGATGTTCTCGAATATCGGCACCTTCTAGAGCGGCCAGGGAAAGCATGTCCGGACTCTCCGAAGAGCACGCGCTTGCTGTCGAGCGCAGTTGTGCCCTGACGGCGGTCGCCTTGAGTGGGCAGCGCCGCCAGGGCGTGCGCCTGATCAGCGGGGCCAGGCGCGGCTTCGGTCTGAGCTCGCGCCTCGACTTCATCCATGTCCCGTATCCCCTGCCGGCGCATGACTGGACTCGACGCACCCTGACATGTGGTGTAGCCCTGCAATGTTCACCGTCGAAGGATCGCCTCGTCGAATACCGATTGAACGAGCTGTCTGCGCGGGAGCTGAGTGCACTGACACTGGTCGAGGCGAATGTCGCGGTGGGCTGGATCGCGGAGAACTGGCCCGGGCTGCTGCCCGAGATTCGCCGGCTGCTGCCCGACCTCGGCGTGACGGCCTGCGACCTCGACGCCACAGAGATGCTCAACCGCGCAGTCGCAGTGGCGCGGACATCGCAACGGCTGATCGTCGACCCACTGCTCGGTACGCTGCCGAGGACATACACCGACCCGCAGAGCCTTGCCGATAAACTGCGCCGGACTTTCGGCAGGATGCCGTGGACCACTTCGCAGAGGCGACTGCCGCGGCCGTACTCGATCCCCGTCGGCGGCGACGGTGGCGTGCGCAACCCGAACCTGCCGCCGCCGAGCCGGCCGCAGGACAACGACCTAGACGTGACGCCCGAACACCGTCCCGGTATTCCGTATCCGGAGTGGAACTCGTGGACGAAGAGCTTCATGGCCGACCACGTCGCTGTTCTCGAACGCGCACATGCAGGCCATCAGCGCCATCCGGTGGGGGCATCCGCCGATCTACGGAGGTGGTTCTGCGAACACACCCACCGCGCCATGAAGAACCGCTTGGAAGACGGCTCCGATCTGGACGTCGAGCAGTACGTCAGCCACTACGTGGACCTGACGACCGGCGAGGCGATCGAACCGCGCATCTTTCGTGATCTGCTGCCCAGCAGCCGCGACGTCACCACCGCGTTGCTGCTCGACGGCAGTTCGTCGCTGGGAGTGCACGGCGGGAGGATCTTCAAACTCGAATTGGCTTGTGCCGACGCTCTTTCCCAAGCGATGACTCTTGCACACGAGCGCCACGGCATCTTCGTGTTCACCGGCAACACCCGGCACCGCGTCGAGTTGACGTGCCTCAAGGATTTCGAAGATCGCCGCTTTGTGCCCCCTGGCGGCCTCGGACTCGCGGCCGGCGGATACACCAGGCTCGGTGCGCCTCTCCGCCATCTGACGAGCCGGCTGCTCGACCGACCGTCGGAGAGGCGCCTACTCATCGTGATCGGTGACGGCCTGATCTCCGACGAGGGCTACGAGGGCCGCTACGCGTGGGCCGACGCCGCGCACGCGGTCGAGGAAGCCCGGGAAGCCGGGGTGAGCATGTACTACGTCGGCGTTGGACCGACGCGCGTCGACCCCCTACCCGAAGTGTTCGGACCTCGTCGCTCCCAGCGCATTCGGCGTATCGAGGAACTTCCCCGCGTGCTGGCCCATGTGCACAGAGAGTTGGTGGCTGCATGAGCGAAACCTATTACTCGAACGGCACCGAAGTTCAGTTGTTCGAGCAGGCCTTTCACCGGCAACTGCCAGTGATGCTCACCGGCCCGACCGGCTGCGGCAAGACACGTCTGGTCGAGCACATGGGCCTGCTGCTACGACGTCCGGTGGTGACCATCAGCTGCCACGACGATCTGACCAGCTCCGACCTCGTCGGGCGATTCATGGTGACCGGAGGCGACGTGGTGTGGACCGACGGACCCCTCACCAGAGCCGTCAAAGCCGGGGCGATCTGCTACCTGGACGAGGTCGTGGAAGCGCGCCATGATTCGTTGGCCATTCTGCATTCGCTGACCGATCACCGTCGCGCTCTCTACCTCGACCGTGCAGGCGAGGTCGTCGCCGCACCCGAGAGCTTCATGCTCGTGTGCAGCTACAACCCGGCCTACCGCAGTTCGTTGAAGGAGCTCAAGCCGTCGTTCCGTCAGCGCTTCGTCACGCTCTCGATGCGTTACCTACCGCCGGAGCGGGAGGCAGAGGTAATTGTCGCCGAGGCGGGCATCCCGGCGGCCACCGCCCAGCGCCTGGTTCAGTGCGCGGTCGCCATCAGGACCGCCGACGAAGCTTTCCACTTCGAGCCCCCGTCTACCCGCGTGCTGGTGACCGCAGCGCAGTTGATCGGCGCGGGGGCAACCGAGTTGGAGGCCGCGCAGGCCTGCATCCTCGCACCACTGTCGAGCGACGGTGCGATCTCCGAAGGTTTACGCGAAGTCGCTGTCGCCAGTCTGGCCGATGCCGACAGCTCGAGCCCATCACATTAGGAAGGAGCACGGCGACCATGGATCAGAAAGAGAAGAAGCGCAAGCGGGCTCTCATCGTCCTGCAGATCGTGATCTACGGCTACCTACTGACGATGTTCGGAATCCAGCTCTACATGTCCTTCGCCCGCGGATGGTGGGAGTTGTGAACGTCCCTCTGATCAACCGCCTTTCGGGCTCGAAGGCTCTGGCGCCGACCCAGGGAACGGTAGGGCTCGAAGAGCACGACGAAGAATCCCGGCTCGCTCAACGCCGAGCCGACAAGTGGATGATCGTCGGCGCCGGCCTGATGGGTATGTGGGCCCCGGGAATCTTCGGTCTGCCCATCTTCTTGCGCGGGGTATGGCTGCAGCGCCAAGCCGCCCGAGCCGGTCTGTCGATGCGGCCCATGATCGTCACGCTGATCGGATACCTCGTCCTGATCGACGGGATGCTCAACAGCCTGGGCTGGGCACTGGATCTCGTCGCCAACCACACCTTGATCAACCGCGTGCTGATGGTCGGCTGGGGCGCCATGTTCGATGCTGGCTACTTCTGGCACTACAACGAAGCCTGGGTCGGCGGCGCAGCCGCGCCGGGCGAGAAGTCAATGGTGTTCGGGATGATCCTGACGGTGTTCGCGATGCGGTGCGCCGCGGCGATCGGTTTCTTGCAGATGAAGCGCTGGGGCCAACAGTGGATGATCATCACCTGCTGGATGGGCGTACTCATCTGGTGCCTCTACGTCTTCAACATGACCATGTACGCCGACGTGCGATACGCCGGCGTGGTCTTCCCGGTCATCGGCTGGTGGCTGTACGACATCTTCTACATCACGCCGTTTTTAGCGATCCCGTATCTGCACACGGTCAACCGCGAGATCTTCACCGACTGAATTGATTCGAGGAGCACTGCTGTGAGTTCATCTACGTCGACACCTGGATCGGCCGAGGATCAGAAGGCCGACGACCTCCCTCCTGGCACCACGCCGTATTACGCCAACATGCACAAGTGGATCAAGAGGGCGGTCTTGGTGTGCCTGGTCGCCCTGGTCATCGAAGGCGCGTTCACGTTGCCGTTCATGGCGGTGTATTACGGCTACCCGACCCTGAGCCTGACCGAGATCTGCAGTGAGCTGCTGAAGGTCCGGTACTCCGACGACACTTTGGAATGCAAGGTTCCCTACCCCGCGCTGGGTCCCCCCGAGGGAGCGGAGGGCAAGGACACCGCCCAGGACGAATGGGGGATCCAGCCTGTTCCGAAGTACAACCGGATCGGCTTCCGCGAGCTCGTCAAGATCCACGACGAAAGGCAAGCCCGGCAAGCTTCGGCGGCGCAGCAGGCGACGCCGTGACGAAGTCGCTAGAGGAGCATGCGGGAAACTGGGATCTCCGCCACGAGGACTTCAACGACAACGACTTCCTCTACGACGTCTACTCCGTGATGCGGAACACAGGCTCGTTCGCCCACACCGACGATCCGTTTTTGTCCGCCACACCCGGCGGTGCCTGGGTGGCTGTGCGATATCAGGACTGCTACAAGATCCTGCAGGACTGGGAGCACTTCTCCAGTAATCCGACGCCGGAGGCGTCCGAACAGCTTGCGGGCGATCTGGTCATCACGCTTGACCCACCGCGGCAACAAAAGTTCCGCCAGGTGCTGAACCCCTACTTCTCACCGGCCCGTATGAAGGCACTGACGCCTCAAATCCGTCACGAGACAGATCGATTGATCGACGACTTCATCGAGCAAGGAACCGGCGATCTAGCCGAGGTGGCGTGGCGCCAGCCCGGCATCGTCTTCTTCAAGTACCTCCTCGGCATGCCGATCGAGGATGTTCCGTTGTGTATCGAGCTGACCGACGCGGGACTCAACGGTGACACCGATGAAGCGCGCGCCGCGGCCTGGGGTGGGCTGTATCAGCACATCCACGGGGCGGTTTCGGCGCGGATCGACTCGGTACCCCAAGACGACATGATCGACGTGCTTCTCGCTGCCGAGATCGACGGTGAGAAACTCGCCTTCACCGACGTCGTGTCCAACGCGATGCTTCTTGTCCAGGCCGGCCTCGAAACCACCGCAAGCGCAATGTCGTTCGCGTTCCACTATCTGGCAACCCACCCAGACGAGCGAGACCGGCTCATTCGCGAGCCCGACATCATGCCGCGCGCCATCGAGGAACTGATCCGCTTC
Source organism: Mycobacterium sp. (assembly GCF_032159775.1). Lineage (GTDB taxonomy): Bacteria > Actinomycetota > Actinomycetes > Mycobacteriales > Mycobacteriaceae > Mycobacterium. The sequence goes on along the minus strand of NZ_JAVHWK010000185.1, from coordinate 7,169 downwards.
GGCGGGTCCATCCACGGCATCCCGCGGACCGTGGCCAAGGAAGTCGAGCTGAACGGCCACACGTTCTGCCCCGGCGAATCGGTTTTGGTCAACTACGCCTCGGCCAATCGCGATCCCGTCGAATTTCCCGAACCGGATCGCTGCGTCCTCGACCGCCAGGCCAACAGGCACCTCGGCTTCGGCGCAGGCGTCCACCGCTGCCTCGGATCCAACTTGGCCCGCCTGGAATTCCGCATCGGCATCGAACAGGTCTTGACGAGGATGCCGGACTATCGGTTGGCGCCCGATGCCGTGGCGCACTTCCACGGAAACTCGGTAACCCGTGGATTCCGTTCGCTGCCAGTCGTCTTCGAACCATCTATACGGGCTGGCTCATGACCTATCGAATCATTCAGTGGATGACAGGCGATGTCGGGCAGGTCGGTGTACGGCACTTCGCCGACAGTCCCGTGTTCGACCTGGTCGGGGTGCTGGTGCACAGCAGTGACAAGGTCGGCAAAGATGCGGGCGAGATTGCAGGCATCGCACCGATCGGCGTCACCGCGACGGACGACATCGACGCCGTCATCGCGATGGACGCCGACTGCGTCTTCTTCACGCCGATCATCATGGACACCGAAACCGTCTGCCGGCTACTGCGTTCCGGGAAGAATGTCGTCACAACGAGCGGATTCTTCTATCCGACGGCGGACTTCGCCGCCGACGGCGAAAAGATACGTGCTGCATGTGAGGACGGCGGAGCCACCTTTCATGCCGGTGGCATCCACCCGGGTTACGCAGGCGACATCCTGCCGCTCACGCTCGCCCGGGTGATCAGCAGGATCGACCAGATCCGCGTCCACGAGGTCGTCAATGTCCTCACTGACGCACCGACGGACCACATCGACTGGATGGGTTTCGGCAAGGACAAGGACAAGTTCGTGTCCGAGCCAACGATTCTGGGTCTCGGCTTGCCGTTCTTCGCTCAGTCGATGTATATGATCGCCGACGGCCTCGGTGTGAGCATCGACGAGGTGACCGCCGCGGACGTGAGGGCCGCCGTGGCCACCGAGGACATCACGCACGAGTCGGGGGCGATACCCCGCGGAACGGTCGCCGCCCAGCACCACGAATGGACGGCGTGGGTCGACGGCAGGCCGCTCATCGTCTTCGAAGCGCTCTACACAACTACCAGTACCGACAAGCTCGACCCGGCATGGGATTTCGGCACGACGCGCTACCGCATATCAATCGAGGGAGATCCGCCGACCGAGCTCATCCTTAAAGGCGTCGAGCAACCGGACGGCACTATGACGCATCCCGGATACAACTGGACGGCGATGGGCGCCATCAATGCGATCCCCGATGTGTGCGATGCCGCGCCCGGCTGGCTGACACATCTCGACCTGGGCTTGATTCGACCTCGGGGACTCGTGCGCACATGACCGCGTCACCATCGCTGCATCACGTGGTCTTCGCGGTCGCGCTCGAACGTCATGACGCAGTGGCGCAGATGTTCACCGAACTCGGCTTCACCCTTACGCCGACCGAACTGACCGAACTGGGTCTGCGGATAAGCCTCGACTGGGGCCACGGAATAGAAGTCATCAGCCCCATCCCGGGATCGACTGCGCCGGTCTCCGCATCGGTCAGCGCGTTTCTGGACAGCAAGGGTGACGGCGTCTACACCGTCGTCGTCCAGGTGCCCGAAGCGTCAGCGGCGGAAGCCGTTACCGACCGTTACGGCGCCTCCATCCGGTTCCGGCAGAAGCTCGAGGGCGACGGCACTCATCTCGAGGAGATCGACCTGTCGGTTTTCGGGCTGCCACTGACGCTGCTCGACACGAATATTCCGTGACCGATGATGACTGACCCGCACCCCATTCCGCACATTCTGTATGAGGACCTGCCGATGGCGGCTGACCGGGGAGCCGGCTGGGCCAAGCTTCGCGGCCTTGGTCCTGTCCTGCAGGGCGATGGCTGGTACTACCTCACGAGCCGCGATGATGTGCTTGCCGCGCTGCGCGATCCGGAGGTCTTCTCGTCCACCCGGGCTTTCGATGGGATGGTCAGCGCGGTGCCGCTGGTTCCGCTGGCGTTCGATCCACCCGAGCACACCCGGTACCGCAGGATTCTGCACCCGTTCTTCAGCCTGCAGGCGCTCGGCGACGTTCTGCCCTCGCTGCAGACCCAAGCGTCGAAGATCATCGCGGAGATCGCCACGCGAGACGAGTGCGAGGTGATGGCTGACCTCGCCGCCCCATATCCGTCACAGGTCTTCCTCACGTTGTTCGGGCTGCCACTCGAGGACCGCGACAAGCTGATCGCATGGAAGGACGCCATCATCGATCTCGGCCTGGAACGCGATCCCGACAAGATCGATCTGATTCCGGCGGCGCAGCTGTTCGAATATCTCGCCGAAGCCGTTGACACACAACGGCGTCAACCTGGCGACGGCATCCTTTCGCAACTCCTGCACGGCGAGGAGACCCTCACCGACGCCGAGGCATTGGGGCTGTCCTTCGTGTTCGTCCTTGCTGGACTGGACACCGTCACCTCGGCAATCGGTGCGACGATGCTGGAGTTGGCCCGCCGCCCCGAACTGCGCGAAGACCTACGCCGACATCCCGACCGGATAGCTGTATTCGTCGAAGAAATGATTCGGCTGGACCCGGCGGCACCAGTGGTGGGGCGCGTCACCACACGTGAGGTGACGGTCTCGGGAGTCACCCTCCCCGAGGGGGCGGAGGTCCGATTGTGCCTCGGCGCGATCAACCGTGACGGCAGCGATGCGGTGTCCGGCGACGATCTGGTGATGGACGGCAAGCTGCACAAGCACTGGGGCTTCGGCGGAGGCCCACACCGTTGTCTGGGTTCGCACCTGGCGCGGATGGAGTTGAAGATCGTCGTCTTCGAATGGCTCAACCGGGTACCGCAATTCGAGCTCGCACCCGGATACAAACCCGAGATCACCTGGCCATCAGCCACATCCACATTGCCGTCGCTGCCGCTGCGGATCGGAAACCGTTCGGCCGCACCGGAGGGCTCATGACTGTGAACATCGCCAAGCCGAGCGTCTTCGACGCAGGACTCCCGACGCTGACCTATGCCGTCACGGACACTCCGCAGGAGATCTATCCGCAGTTCCGAGCCGCGCAGCAGGTTGCGCCGATCGCACTGGGACCCATCGGCCCGGAGGTGCTCTCCTACGAACTTGCCCGGACGGTCCTCCGCGACCCGCGATTCGTGGTCCCGGCCGGCATACATCTATCCGCGCACGGCATCACATCGGGTCCGCTATGGGACAGGGTGACGCGCAGCATCTTGAACATGGAGGGCGAGGAACACCGCCGGCTGCGCAGCCTGGTGTCGAGGGCCTTCACGCCGCGGGCTACGGCACGCATGCACGACACCATCCGCGCAGTCATCAACGAGCTCATCGATGCTGTCATCGACACGGGCCGCTGCGAATTCGTGGCCGACATCGCGCGCCCTTACCCGATACCGGTGATCTGCGCGCTGCTGGGCGCTCCTCGCGAGGACTGGCAACAGTTCTCCCGATGGGCCGAGGACATTTTCAAGATCGTCAGCTTCGACATCAACCTCGCCGACGAGGAGCCCGCCGTACTCAAGGCATGGGGCGAGTTCGACGACTACATCGATGGAATGGTCACCCAACGCCGACAGCACCTGACCGATGATCTGCTCTCGGAGCTCATCCGCATCGAAGACGGCGGCGAGCGGCTTGACGCCGCCGAATTGCGCATGTTGGCGTTCAGCATTCTGGTGGCCGGGACCGACACCACCCGAAGTCAGTTGGCCGCTTCGATGCAGGTGCTGTGCGATCACCCCGAGCAGTGGGCGCTGCTTAGCAACAAGCCCGACCTGGCGATGCGCGCGGTTGAGGAGACCATGCGTCACTCGCCGTCGATGTGCAGCACCGTGCGCAGCGCTATCGACGATGTCACGGTCGGCGAATACACCTTCCCAGCAGGCACATTCATCCTCGTCAACACTTATGCAGCCAATCGCGACGGCGCCATCTACGACGATCCGACGCGCTTCGACATCACCCGGGACGAACCACCGCCCATTCTGACCTTCGGCGGAGGAGTGCACTACTGCCTCGGCGCCAACCTGGCGCGGCTGGAGCTCGCCGAAGCGCTGAAGATCCTCGCCCGCCGATTTCCCAACCCCCGCCGCACGGCAGCGGTGCCGTGGAAGCCGCTGCTCGGCCTGAGCGGACCGACGAGTCTGACGATGGAGTTCGACTGATGGCCAACATATCCGAGGCTCCGCCTACTACGGCTGAACGCGAGGTCATTCCGTTCCGCGAGCGCAAGCAGGACATCGTCTTGTGGATGTTCTTTCTGGTCAACGTCATCTTCGTGACCTACCAGGCGGACATCGAGCAACTCGTCATCCGCGACCCAGACAACTTTACCTATCCGATCTGGCCGCCGGCATACATGATCGACTTTCTGCACTGGTATTTCGAGAGATACGACCCGCTGCTCTACGAACGACCCGTGTGGTACACCACGATTGTCGTCATCGACCAGGTCGTCTACGGCCCGTTCTACATCGCTGCGCTGTACGCGTTCTGGAAGGGCAAGGAGTGGATCCGAAACTGGTCGATCATCTGGGCGTCCGTGATGCTGGCGACGGTCACGGTCATTCTCGGTGAGGAGATCGCCGGGCCGTTCGCGAGCGATCACCTCCCGCTGGTGCTGGCAACGAACGCCGGTTGGGTGATCGTTCCCATATGGGTGCTGATTCGGATGTGGCGGGAGCACCCCTTCACCCGACCTGTCATCGCGAAAGAGGGCTAGCCGTGGCAACATTCGCGCAACGGTACGGTGCGTGGGCCGTCGTCGCAGGGGCATCGGAAGGGCTCGGCGAAGCGCTCGCCCGAGGGTGCGCGAGTCGGGGACTCAATGTCGTGCTCATCGCACGGCGCGTCGAGCTCGCGCAGCAGATCGCCGACGACATCGCCGCCACAACCGGTGTGCAGACACGCGCGCTACGCGCGGACCTCGCCGACCGCGGCGACCTCGACCGCATCCTCAACGAACTCGTCGACCTCGACATCGGCCTCCTGATCTACAACGCGGCGTTCTCCGTCGTCGGACCGTTCTGGAACTTCGACATCGACACGCATCTCAAGGAGATTGATGTGAATGTGCGTGGGCCGCTCGTGCTCGCACACGGCTTCGGCGAGCGGTTCCGTGCGCGAGGCCGCGGCGGGATCATTCTGATGTCGTCGATGGGCGCACTGCAAGGAATGGTGCGGGTCGCGAATTACTCCGCCACCAAGGCCTACAACCTCGTTCTGGCCGAGGGACTCTGGGCGGAGCTGCGTGATGACCGGGTCGACGTTCTCGTGAGTTGCGCGGGAGCGACGCGAACTCCCAACTACGTGGCGTCTGAACCGGAGGATGCCAATGTTCCGGTCCAGGAGCCCGAGCAGGTCGCCACTGAAACGCTGAACGCTTTGGGGAAGAAGCCGACTGTGTTCCCTGCACGCGTGCTGCGTTTCACGCACTTCGCTTTTCGCCATCTGATGGGACGGCGAACCGCGGTGCGGCTGATGGCCTATGCGAGCAACCGGACCTATAAGGAGCAGGGCAGTTACAGCACCGGGGACCGCGGCTGACCAGGCTCGATACCCGTGCCTTGTCCCCATCTTTATAAAGATAGTAAAATAGCGGTCATGGATCGCGAACTGCTCGTCGACCTGACCGGTCGCGCGCTCAAATTGGCGCGGGACAAGACCACCGACCTGGCCCCCGCCGAGTACACCGTGCGTGCAGACACTTACACATCAGCCGAGCGACACGCACGCGACGTGGAGATGGTGCGCACCAGCCCTCAGCTGGTCGGCTATGTCTCCGAACTGCCGAAGCCCGGCTCGTATTGCACGAAGACGGTGATGGGACGGTCGATCCTGTTGACCCGCACACCAAGCGGTTCGGTGAAGGCGTTCGAGAACGTGTGCCTGCACAGGCAGTCACAGATCACCGAAGGATGCGGTTCGGCGCGTCGACTCGTTTGTCCGTACCACGCATGGAACTACGACCTCGACGGCAATCTGGTCGGCGCTCCGGGTAAAGAGGGATTCCCCGAAAGTTCGACGGGCAGACAGAAGTTGGCCGAACTCCCAGCCGCTGAATGCGCCGGTTTCCTCTGGGTTGCGCTCGAGCCCGACACCACCCTCGACATCCCCGCCTTCCTGGGACCGCTCGCCGACGAGCTCGACGCGTGGGGCATCGGGCGTTGGTCGCCCCTTGGCGAGAAGGTGCTGGACAAGCCGATCAACTGGAAGCTCGCAATCGACACGTTCGCGGAGAACTACCATTTCGCGACCGTACACAAGACCACCTTCGCGACCATCGCGCGGAGCAACTGCACCGTCTTCGACTCGTTCGGCCGGCATCACCGACTGGTGTTCCCCCTCAACGGAATCCTCGACCTCGACGACGGCAACGTAGAGCAATGGGAGCCGTTGCAGAACATGGTCGTCATCTACGCCCTGTTCCCCAACATCGTGCTGTCGGCGACGATCGCCAACGGCGAGCTCTTCCGGGTTTACCCCAGCGACGTTGCCGGCCGGTCGATTACGGTCCACCAGAACTCGACGCCGCTGGACCTGTCGGATGAGTCGACGGCCGCCGGTGCGCAGGCCGTGTTCGAATACGCCCACGGCACCGTCCGCGACGAGGACTACGCACTGGTCGAGAAGCTACAGGTCAACCTCGCATCGGGCGTGCGGGAACACCTCGTGTTCGGCCGCAACGAGCCGGGTCTGCAACATCGGCATGAGACGTGGAGTAACGCCGTCAGCGCTGCTCCTCGATGAGGCGCGCCACCTCATCGCGCTCCCCCGGCTCGGCCGCCTCGAGCACGGCGGCCAGCTCCCAGTCCCGATACAGCGCCAGTGATCGCTCATAGAACGCGAAGCCGCTCACCGGTTCGCCGCGAAAGGTGCCCTGATACCGGTACGGGCCCTCCATGTATTCCAGCGGCAGGCCGTGTGCGGGGGCGGGCACCAGCGGCTCCCCCTTCAGGTCCAGGTCGAGCTTCTGCGACGTCAACCGGTGGCGGTCGGGCATGAACCGCACCTCGGCGGGCGGGGGCACCAACGTGCGGATCGACGCGGGCCAGCGCACGTAGCTGGTGACGGTGACCTC
>NZ_JAVHWK010000170.1:0-34957 GCF_032159775.1 Mycobacterium sp. | reverse complement strand
CAAGATCATCAATGCGGGCGCGCTCATCGCCTTCGAGAAGGGTCGTAGCTGGCCGAGGGAGCGGACGAGGGCCAAGCTCGAGGAGATTCTGCAATGGCCCGCCGGAACCATAGCGACGATACGGTATGGCGGCCAGGTACCCGGCGCCGTGCCGGAGCCACCCGCAGACAGCGGCACCGCGTCGCTCATCGCGGGCACGGTCGAGGTGGCGATGACGACGCTCGGTGCGGCCGTCGAGTCGTTGCCGGCCGACGACGATCCCGATTTCACCGGGCGCGCCACGGTCATCCTGGCCGAGCTTCGCAAGCTCGAAGCCGTCGTCGCCCGAGCCGCACAGCACAGCAGGGGCACCCCCGACGTGGTGCTGGCCCTGCGGACCGTCCGTGGCTGCTACGACGACCTGATGTTCCGCGCCGCCGCCGCACCCGGCGCGACGCTGGGCCAGCGGCTGTACGCCGCGCGTCGGCGCGCGAGCCTGTCCGCCCTGGAGACGGCCAATGCTGCGGGCCTTCCCGTCGAACTGGTCGCCGCGGTGGAGGCGGGCGAACCGGCTGCTGACGCGGACACCACCGCCCTGAACGACCTCATCGACTCGCTCGATGGCTGATAATTGGTCTTGTGCCGCTGTCCGATCTGGTCCGCAACGTTGGCGACGTGATGTCGAGGGCAGACTCGCTGTTCGGCACCGCTGACCCCGACGCGGCTGCGACCGCTGCCGACGAACTGACCGAGGCAACCGACGTCATCCGGTCCGGGCAGGAACAGGCCGCATCAATGTCGGGAGACGCCATCACGAACTACGGCGACTTCGCGCAGGGCACCCGCGACGCGCTTGACCACCTGTCCGGCGTCGAATCCGATCTGGGACACCGCCTCAGGGACGCCGCCGAGGCGGTCACCGCGGCACACACGACGTCGCAATCAGCGCTCGACGCCGTGTCGTCGACCTCGGATGCGCTCGAGCACCTGACCGAGACGCCCGCTTCTGAACTGGCGGTGCTGCGCGCACTGCGCGCTCAGGTCGGCCAGCAGCTCGAGTTGATCCGCACGCACCAGGCAGTCGCCGAACAGCTCGGTGCCCAGTTGCGTGGCCTCGGCTACTGATTGCTGACCGGCCGCAGATCGAGCCGCCGTAGCAGTTGCGCGTTGAGCGCGACGACGACCGTCGACGCCGACATCAGCAGCGCACCGACCGACATCGGCATCACGAACCCGACGGGCGCCAACACCCCGGCCGCCAGCGGCACCGAAATCAGGTTGTAACCCGCTGCCCACCAAAGGTTTTGGGCCATCTTGCGGTATGCCGCCTTCGACAACGTGATCACCGAGAGCACCGAACGCGGGTCCGAGCCGGCCAGAATCACACCGGCCGATGCGATGGCCACGTCGGTGCCCGCACCGATGGCGATGCCGACGTCGGCCTGGGCCAGCGCGGGCGCGTCGTTAACACCGTCACCGACCATCGCCACCTTGAGGCCGTCGGCCTGCAACTCGGCGACCTTGGCCGCCTTGTCCTGGGGCCGCACGCCCGCGAACACCCGCTCGATGCCGAGCTCGTCGCCGACCGCCCGCGCCACCGGCTCGGCGTCGCCGGTGATCATCACGACCTCGATGCCCAGCCGGCGCAGGCCCTCGACCGCCTGACGGGATTCCGGGCGTACTTCGTCGGCCAGCTTCAGTGCGCCCGCCACCGCCCCGTCGAGAAGGACGTGCAACACGATCGCGCCTTCGTTGTGCCATGCCGCGGCTTCGGGCATCTCGATCTGCCCGGCCTGTGCCAGCAGTCGGGGACCGCCGACACGGACCGTGCGACCGTCGACAGTCGCGGTCACTCCGACCGCTGGGGACGACGAAAAGTCCGACGAGACGGGCACATTCACATCTCTTGCTTTCGCCACAGCCACGATCGCGCGCGCCAGCGGATGTTCGGAGTCCAGCTCGGCGGCCGCCGCAAGCGCCAGCACCTCGCGATCGCTGTGCCCGGTGGTGGCGGCCACGTCCGTCACACTCGGCTCACCCTTCGTCAGGGTGCCGGTCTTGTCGAACAGCACGGCGCCGACCGTCCGCATGCTTTCCAGCGCGAGCCGGTCCTTGACGAGCACGCCTGCGCGCGCTGCTCGTTCGGTGGCGATGGACACCACGAGCGGTATCGCCAACCCGAGCGCGTGCGGGCACGCGATGACCAGAACGGTGATCGTCCGAATAACGGCTTCCTCCGGCCTGCCGACGACGCCCCACACCACCGCGGTGATGACGGCGGCGCCCAGCGCAAACCAGAACAGCCAGCCCGCGGCTGTGTCAGCCAACCGCTGCGCCCGCGATGTCGAGTTCTGTGCCTCGGTGACCAGCCGCTGAATTCCCGCGAGCGCTGTGTCGCCACCCACGGCGGTGACCCTGATGCGTAGCCCGGAATCCGTTGCGACCGTGCCGGCGACGACGTCGTCACCAACGCCACGCCGTACCGGCACGGACTCTCCCGTGACCATCGACTCGTTGATGTCGGCCGCGCCGTCGACGATCTCGCCGTCGGCGGGCACGCTGCCGCCGGGACGCACGATCACCACGTCGCCGAGTCGAAGATCCGATGGGGCGACCGTGACTGTTCTGCTCCCGCCGCCCCGCCCGATGTCGTCTCCCTCGACCCGTTCGGCCTCGTCGGGCAGCAGCGCGGCAAGGGAGTCCAACGCCGAGCTGGTCTGCGCCAGCGACCGCATTTCGATCCAGTGGCCGAGCAGCATGATGACGATCAGCAGCGCCAGCTCCCACCAGAAGTCGAGCTGGCGGTCGAGCGCGCCGAGGCTTGCGCCCCACGACGAGACGAATGCGACGGTGATCGCCAGAGCGATCAACAACATCATTCCCGGTGCGCGAGAGCGGATCTCGCTGATTGCGCCGGCCAGGAACGGCCTGCCGCCCCAGAAGTACATCACGGTCCCGAGCACCGGGGACACCCAGCCAGATCCGGGGAACTGCGGAACGGAATAGCCGAGGATCATCGCGAACATGCCGGAAAACGCCACCGTCGGGATGGCCAGCACCCCCATGATCCAGAACAGGCTGCGGAACTGCGCGACGTGATCGTGGTGGCCGCCGTGCCCGCCGTGGCCGTGTTCTGCATGGTCGGTGTCTCTGTGGTGCTGTGAGTGATCGACCTCGGTCATGCGTTTCACTATACCCCGTGGGGGTATCCGCCCCGGTAAAGTTCGTCGCCTTATGACGGCGCAGGCGGCAGGACCCCTCCAGCCCGACGAATCGGTGCGCGGCACGGTCGGAATCTGCGTGACGGCGATCGTCGCGGGTGTCGTCATCGGGTTCGTCGGTGGCGGGTTCCGCTGGTGTCTGCAGATCGCCGACGACCTGCGCATCGACCTCGTCGACTGGGCGCACAAGCTACCCGGTCCGGGCTGGCTGGTGCCCATGGCCGCTGCCGCGTTCGGCGCTACCCTCGCCGCCCTGATCGTGCGATGGGAGCCGCTGGCGGCAGGCAGCGGCATCCAGCACGTCGAAGCGGTCTATCTCGGCGAGGCCAAGCCGCCACAGATTCGACTGCTTCCGGCGAAGTTCATCGGAGGCGTGCTGAGCATGGGATCCGGGCTGGTGCTTGGCCGCGAGGGACCCACGGTGCATATGGGCGCGGCGATCGGCGCCGAAGCCGCCAGGCGCGCTCGGCTACCCGACTCCGAGGTCAGGATGATGCAGACGGCACTTGGCGGCGCAGGCCTTGCGGTGGCCTTCAATGCGCCGATCGGCGGCACCCTCTTCACCCTCGAGGAGGTGACCAAGTCCTTCAGGGTGAAAACGGTTCTGGCGACCCTCTTTTCGTGCGCTGCCGGTGTCGCATGCTCGCGGCTGGTGTTGGGAAACCATGCCGACTTTCGGGTCGAACCCATCGATGCCCCTGCGCTGGCATGGCTGCCCCTTTTCATCGCCTTCGGCCTGCTGACCGGAGGTCTCGGCGCCGCGTACAACGGTTTGACGCTGTGGTTCCTGGATCACGTCGGTGCGATACACCGCATCCCTGCGCCGGCGAAGGCCGCCATCATCGGTGCGATCGTCGGGTTGGCGATGTTCGTCTACCCGCTCTCGGTGGGCGGCGGCGAGGACCTGACGCAGCGGATCCTCGGCGGACAGAACATCGTGTTGTCGGTCGTCATCGGGATACTCGCAGTGCGGTTCATCGCGGGTCCCCTCTCGTACTCGGCGGCGGTACCGGGCGGGCTGTTTGCACCACTGCTGGCCGTTGGCGCCTTGTGGGGGTTGTTGTTCGTCGGGTGCTTCGCCGCGGTGTGGCCGGAAGACACCTCCCAACTGGCTGTTCCGATGGCGCTCGTGGGGATGGCGGCGTTCTTCGGGGCCACCGTGCGCGCGCCGGTGACGGGCATGGTCGTCGTCACCGAGATGACGGCAACGACGGCGACCTTGGTGCCGATGATGGCCGCAACCGCGGCGGCTGTGCTGATCGCGAACCTCGTCGGATCGCCACCCATCTATGAGAGCCTTCGCGAGCGGATGCCGGACGAGGCGTCGATCGAGCGACGCGGTAACGGTTAGCGAAAGACCATTTCGGTCGAGTCACGATTCGGGAGCGAGGAACTCACCGACCAGCCGGTGCGAGACGACGCCCTGGAGGAGTCCGGTCCTACTTGACCGGCGCCTTCTTCCTGGCGCGGCTGGCGGCCGCCTTCTCGGACTTCGCGCCCTGGTTGGCCAGCTGACCGCCTGAGTTCTCCAGATGGGCGCGGACGAACCACTGGAACTTCTCCAGCTCCGCCGAATGCGCGATGAGCATGTCCTCGGTGACCGGGTCGAGATCTCCGACCCGCTCGATGCTCTTCCTGGTGTCCTCGATCACGCCGGTATAGACGACGTCGAGGGCGGCCAGGTGCGCCTGCGCGGTGTCCCGCTCGACCGAGTAGTCGTCCCAGGTGCGGTCGTTGATGATGGCGCCAGGCGTGCCGAGCGGAGACTTTCCGAGCGTGGCGATCCGCTCCGCCGCCTCGTCGGCGTAGCCGCGGACCAGTTCGACCTGGGGGTCGATCATCTCGTGCACCCCGATGAAATTGGGGCCGACCACATTCCAGTGGATGTGCTTCAACGTGAGGTGCAGGTCGTTGTACCGGCTCAATGCCTTCTGCAGCAGTTCCGCCACTTCGCTGCCCTCTTTGTTCGACATGCCGGGAACGGTGAATTGAGTCATCGATTGCTCCTTCGATTTCGCGTCGTCGAAAGGCCTACCCGTGACGCTCCCGGGTTAATCACCTGCGCTCAGATCGCGCGCAGGTCCGGGATGGCCTGCCGTGCCCCGAACCGCGGGTTGCGGGCCAGCCCGCTGACCTCGAGGAGTCGCACCACCCGGTGCCGGTGCGGGCGCAGCGGGGCGAGCAACGCGACCATCGCGTCGTCGTCGATGGGATGGCCGAGCAGCGACCAGCCGACCACCTTGGCCAGGTGGTAGTCACCGATTGACAATGCGTCGGCGTCGCCGAAAGCGCGCTGGGCCGTCTCGGCCGCCGTCCACACCCCGACGCCGGGCAACGAGGTCAGCGCCTCCCTGGCCTGCTCGACGGGACGGGTGACAAGCCGCTCCAGCGAATCGGCACGCTGGGCACAGCCGACGAGCGTGCGGGCCCGGCCGGGGTCGACGTTGGCCAGGTGGAACTCCCACGACGGAATGCGGCGCCACACCTCTGCGGGTGGCGGTACGCGCATCCGCGCCGGTGCCGGGCCCGGCGCGGGTGCTCCGTACTTGGTGACCAGCAACCGCCAGGCCCGGAACGCGTCCTTGCCGGCTACCCGTTGCTCGATCACGGCCGGGATCAGGGACTCCAACACCCGCCCTGTCCGGCCCAGTCGCAGATGCGGCACCCGGCGATGGGCCTTGGCGATGGTCGGTTCGACGGGCGAGAACCCGCTCGCGTCGTCGTCGGCGCCCAGCAGCGCAGGGAGTCCGGCCGCGAATTCCGCTGCGCCGCTTCCCCATGCCTCGCACGCGATGGTGCACGGGCCCGACCGGCTGATCCGCGCTGTCACCGGCCCGGTGCGCATCAGGCTCGTCCGCCAGATGGCCTTGTCGGACGCCGTCACGTAACAGGGGTCACCACCTCCGCGGCGCAATGGGGACAGCGTGTACCCGGGGCTGGCCGGCCCCGCAAACTCGACACTGCACTCCACCGCCACGTCAAACATTGGTGACGTAATAGTGACATCAAGTCAGGTTCGGCCGCCTCGGCTGGGGGTATCGCCAGAACGCCAATAGGCTGACGGCTCCGCCGGTGGGTCGGGAAAGGGGTACAGGTTGGGCGTCGACGGACGGCTGTTTGCGCCTGCGCTGCGCCCCGCGCCTGCGGTGACGTGCCAGGAGGCGGGACAGTTCGACATCTGGCGCAGCAATGTGCGCAAGGCGGTGCTGGACTCCGTCGACGAATTCGTCTCCGACCGGTGCGCGCACGACCTGCGCGGCGCGGGAGTCGATGTCGCGGCCGATGTGTTGGTCGGATTCGTCGGCTCCGGCAAGTGCCTGCGCTCGACATTCATGTTCCTCGGCTGGTTGTGTGGTGCCGAGCCCTCGCACGCAGCGCTGCGCTCCGCCGCGAGCCTCGAACTGCTGCACGCGTTCGCCCTCCTTCAAGACGACGTCATGGACGGTTCACAACTGCGCCGCGGCCGTCCTGCGGCTCACGTTCAGTTCGCCGACTGGCACCGCAGCCGAGAACTGTCAGGGTCGCCGGACCGGTTCGGAGAATCGGCGGCCGTCCTGCTCGGTGACCTCTGCCTGGTCTGGGCAGAACAGATGCTTCGGGACAGCGGCCTGGATCCCAACGCGCTGAACAGGGCCTGGCCCAGATACGACGCCATGCGCACCGAGTTGGCAGTCGGCCAATTCGCGGACTTGGTCAACGACGTCGGCGGGCTGCCTACGCTGGATGAGGTGCTGGACGTCGCGCGACGCAAATCGGGCAATTACACGGTCCGCCGGCCGCTGGAGATCGGCGCGGCGATGGCGGGCTGCCCCGACAGTTTGCTGACCCGTCTGGGTCGCTACGGTGACGCGGTCGGCGAGGCCTTCCAGCTGCGTGACGATCTGCTCGGCATCTTCGGCTCACCGGCGATCACGGGCAAGCCCGCCGGTGCCGACCTCACCGAACACAAGGCGACAAGCGTGGTCGTGGCCGCGCATCGGATGGCCGATCCGACGCTGCGCCGCCAGCTGAACGAGCTGATGGGCACCGCCGACCTCGATGAGGCGGATATCGAACGTTGGCGCAGCCTGATCACCGCGACCGGCGCCGAGCAGCAGATCGAAGAGATGATCGCCGATCGGCTGCGCCGTGCCTCGGACTGGATCGACGAGAGCCGGCTGGACGGCGCGGTGCGTTCGGCATTGCTCAACATGGCGTCGGTATGCACCGAGAGGGCGTCATGATGCGAACCATCGGCGGCAGAACCGATCACGTGGTGGTCGTCGGCGCGGGCCTCGCCGGACTGTCGGCGGCACTGCACCTGGCAGGCCGGGGCCGCTCGGTGACGGTCGTCGAACGCGGTGACGTGCCGGGCGGACGCGTCGGCCGGCTCGACGTCAACGGATACCGGATCGACACCGGCCCGACGGTTCTCACGATGCCCGACCTGATCGACGAAACCTTTGCGGCGGTAGGCGAATCCACCGCAGACCGGCTCGAGCTGGAAGCCGTCGAACCCGCCTACCGTGCACTCTTCTCCGACGGCAGCGGGCTCGACGTGCACAGTGACCGCGATGCGATGGCGGCCGAGGTGGAGCGGTTCGCCGGGCCGGAGCAGGCGCAGGGCTATCTGCGGCTACGCGACTGGCTCGCGCGCTTGTACGAAGTCGAGTTCGACGGCTTTATCGGCTCGAATTTCGACTCGCCGTTGTCGTTGTTGACTCCGTCGCTGGCCCGGCTGACCGCGCTCGGCGGGTTCCGCCGGTGGGACCGGGCGGTGAAGCGGTTCATCACCGATCCGCGGCTGCACCGGATCTTCACGTTCCAGGCGCTCTACGCGGGGGTGCCTCCGCAACGGGCGCTTGCGGTGTACGCCGTGATCGCCTACATGGACACTGTCGCCGGTGTGTACTTCCCGCGCGGAGGAATGCGGGCGCTTCCCGACGGATTGGCCGCCGCTGCGGTCGACGCCGGGGTCGAGTTCCGTTATGGCGCAACGGTAACCAAGCTGGAGCGGCTGGGAGACCGGATCCGCGCCGTGCACACCGACACCGATGATCGCATCGAAGCCGACGCCGTGATCCTCACCACCGAGCTTCCCGACACCTACCGGCTTCTCGGCCGCACCCCGCGTCGTCTGCTGCCGCTTCGGGCGTCGCCGTCGGCGGTCGTCGCCCACATCGGCTGCCGATCGCCGGACACCGCGCTGCCACACCACAACATCCTGTTCGGTGAGAGCTGGGAGCAGACGTTCCGCGAGATCATCGACGACGGGGTGGTGATGAGCGATCCGTCGCTGCTGGTGACCAGGCCGACAGCTGGGGATCCCACGCTCGCGCCCCCCGGGCGCGATTTGCTCTACGTGCTGGCGCCTGCCCCGAACCTGTCCAAGGGCACCGTCGACTGGGAGAGCATCGGCGACTCCTACGCCGACAGCATGATGGCCGCGGTCACCGACCGGCTTCCGCAACTGGGCGTCGACGCCGAACTGCTGCATGTCGTCAACCCCGCGGACTGGGCCAGGCAGGGCATGCTGGCGGGCACGCCGTTCGCGCTGGCGCACACGTTCGGGCAGACGGGCCCGTTCCGTCCCGCCAACACGGTTCGCGGCATCGACAACGTCGTGCTGGCGGGATCGTCGACGGTGCCCGGTGTCGGCGTTCCCACCGCCCTGATGTCTGGACGGCTGGCCGCCGACCGGGTCACCGGAGCCGTCATCCGGTCCGTCAGGGCTCAGATCGGTAGCGGGCAGACATGATCCGCTCCGAACTCGATGCCGCAGGAGTGCACGACCCGGCGCTGCGCGACGCCTACCAACACTGCCGGCTGCTGAACGCCGAGCACGGCCGCACGTTCTTCCTCGCCACCCGGTTACTGGCACCCGAACAGCGCCCCGCGGTACACGCGCTGTACGGGTTCGCCCGCCGCGCCGACGACATCCTCGACGACTTCGACGACACTCTCAGCGCGGCGCAGCGCACCGAACGGCTGCAGCGGCTCTCCACACAGCTCTTCAATCAGCTTGTCCAGCATCAGGATTGCGGTGACGACCCGACCCTGCGGGCCGTCGTGCACACCGCGCGCAGATACGGCATTCCGTGGGAGATGTTCGACGATTTCCTTGCCGCGATGCGGATGGACCTTACGGTCACCGACTACCCGGACCGCAAATCGCTCGAGCGGTACATGCACGGCTCGGCCGAGGTGATCGGTTTGCAGATGCTTCCCGTGCTCGGCACCGTCGGCCCGCGCGAAGAGGCCGCACCCTATGCCGCGGCGCTGGGGACGGCTTTCCAGCTCACCAACTTTCTGCGGGACGTCGACGAGGATCTGCAGCGCGGCCGGGTGTATCTGCCCGCCGATGAGCTGGCCGCTCACCGGGTCGACCGGGACGTGCTGGCGTGGTGTCACGCCAACAGGCGCACCGACCCCCGGGTGCGGCGGGCACTCACCGAACAGCACGCCGCCACCCGCCGGGTGTACGACGTCGCCCGTAAAGGCATCGACATGCTCGACGCTCGGTCGCGGCCCTGCGTCGAGGCCGCCTTCACGCTGTATTCGGAGATCCTCGACCGCATCGAGAACATCGACTTCGCGATCTTCGACCAGCGCGCGACCGTCGGCACTGGCAGGCGACTGCAGGTGGCCGGTCGTGGCCTGCTGGGGGCCTGGCGCGCGCGGCTGACGCACGGCAGGTAAGAACTCCACATGGACCACTGGCAGTATCTGATCGTGCTGGGCGCCTGCCTGCTGATCACGGCGCCGCTGGAACTCTTCGGCGAGGGCATCTACCGGCGGGCCCGCCGCGCGGCATTCGCGGTGCTGCCCGTCGCCGCGGTGTTCGTCGTGTGGGATGCGGTTGCGATCGCCGCGAAGATCTGGACCTACAACCCGCGCTACGTCACCGGCATCCGGCTGCCCGCCGACATTCCGATCGAGGAGTTGTTGTTCTTCATCGTGATTCCGCTCTGTGGGCTCTTCACCTACAACGCCGTCGACACGATGCTGACGTATCTGCGCAAGAAGTTCACCGCCCGATCGGAGCATTCGACGTGACGGGGCTCGGCTACACCGTGCCCGCCGTGCTGGCGGTGATCGCCGTGTTCGCATTGGAATTCGGCGTCCTGCACACCGGCCTGCTCCGCAGGCCTGCCTATTGGATCTCGATGGTGATCGTCTTCGCATTCCAGATACCCGTGGACGGCTGGCTCACCAAGCTGTCCGCGCCGATCGTCATCTACGACGACAGTCACACCAGCGGCATCAGGTTTCCGTTCGACATCCCCGTCGAGGACTTCTTGTTCGGCTTCGCGCTGGTGACCGCTGTGCTGCTGCTGTGGGAGCGTCAGCGGCTGCGCGATCGCAAGGTTGGGAGTTCGAAATGACAGACAGCAAGTCCGGGGTGCCTGCCGCGTTCGATGCGGGAGCGGCTTCGTACGACGGCCTGGTGGACGCCAATCCCGGCTATCACCGGCACCTGCGGATGTCGGCTGAACGCATGCGGCTTGCCAACGGCGGCAAGGGACTACGGCTGCTCGACGCGGGCTGCGGCACCGGCGCGTCCACTGCCGCCCTGCTGTCCGTGGCCCCGGACGCCGAGATCGTGGCCGTCGACGCGTCAGCGGGCATGTTGGCCGAGGCCGCCGCGAAGCGCTGGCCGGAAACGGTCCGGTTCGTGCACAGCCGCATCGAGGACCTTGCCGCCGCGGGTGTCGACGGGCCGTTCGACGGCATCTTCGCAGCGTATCTGCTGCGCAATCTGTCCGATCCCGATACCCAGTTGACTGAATTCCGAAGCCTTTTGCGGGCCGGGGCGACGCTCGCGGTGCACGAGTACTCGGTGCGTGACTCGCAAATCGCGACGGCCATGTGGAACGCGGTGTGCGCGACGATCATCATCCCGATGGGGAAGCTGCGCAGCGGTGACGCGGGTCTCTACCGGTACCTGCGGCGCAGCGTGAACGAATTCGACGGGGCGGAGGCGTTCCTGAACCGGCTGCGGGCCAACGGTTTCAGCAATGTGCGCAGCGAGACGGTGCCGGGCTGGCAGCGCAATATCGTGCACACCTTTCTCGCCGAAGCCCCGCGATGACCGACCCGCGCCGCGCCAGCCACCCCGCAGCCACCGGCCTGCCTGATGCGAGTGCATTGAGCGCCACACCGCATGTCGTCGTCGTCGGCGGCGGTATCGCCGGGCTGGCCGCGGCGGCCGGGCTGGTCGAGCGCGGAGTGACCGTCGACGTCGTCGAACGCGAGAGCTATCTCGGCGGACGCGTCGGCGGCTGGACCGAGCAGTCCGCCGACGGTGCCGGTCTGCCGATGAACCGCGGCTTCCACGCGTTCTTCCGCCAGTATTACAACCTGCGTGCCCTTTTGTGTCGCATCGATTCCGGGCTGGGGATGCTCACCGCGGTCGAGGACTACCCTCTGGTCGACGGGCAGGGCAGGCGCGACACGTTTTCCGGGCTGCCGCATACACCGCCTCTGAACGCCATCGCATTCGCACTGCGGAGCCCGACGTTCCGGCTGCGTGATCTGATGCGGATCAACGCGCGTGCGGCCGCGCCGTTGGCTGCGGTGTCGGTGCCGGGCATCTACGAGCAGCTCGACCATCTGGATGCCGATAGTTTCCTGCAGTCCATCAACTTCCCCTCTGCGGCAAGGCATCTCGCGTTCGAGGTGTTCTCCCGCAGCTTCTTCGCCGAGCCGGGCGCGCTGTCAGCGGCCGAGTTGGCCACCATGTTCCACATCTATTTCCTGGGTTCGAGCGAGGGCCTGGTATTCGACGTGGCGAACGCCAACTTCGATGTGGCGCTGTGGAATCCGCTGCGGGAGTACCTGGAGTCGCGTGGCGCAAAGTTCCACACCGGGGTTTCGGTGAACCGGGTGACCACCGAGCCGCGGCTTCGTGTGCACTGTGACTCTGGCGTCGACTACGAATCCGACGGGCTGGTGTTGGCCACCGACGTGGCCGGCCTGCAGCGTATCGTCGACGCTTCGGCCGGGCTGGGAGACGACCCCTGGCGGGCGCGCATCGCGGCGATGGGAACCGCACCACCGTTCGTGGTGCAGCGGTTGTGGCTGGACCTGCCGGTGAACGCAGACCGTGCGCCGTTCCTCGGGACGGGTGGCCGTCCACCGCTGGACAATGTCAGCGTGCTTGAGCGCTACGAGAAGGAGGCAGCCGAGTGGTCGCGCCGGACCGGCGGTTCCGTCGTCGAGCTGCATTCCTACGCCGTGACCTCGCCGGACGATGACCTCGGCGACCGGATGCTGGCCCGGTTGCACGAGCTCTACCCGGAGACCAAAGAGGCCAAGATCGTCGAGGAGCGGGTGCTGACTCGCAGCGACTGCCCCCGCTTCGCACCCGGCGACCATGCCGCGCGGCCGACCGTCGCCACTGCGCACCCCGCCGTCACACTGGCGGGCGACGGCATCCGCGTCGACCTGCCCGTGGCGTTGATGGAACGCGCCGCCACCACGGGTTGGTCGGCGGCGAACCGGCTGCTGGCCCACTACGGGCTGGCCGGGCACGTCCTGCACACCGTCCCGGTGCAAGGCCGGTCCAGCGCACTGCGACGACTCGCGCAGCGGGAGAGGCGGCCTGCGCGATGAGCAGGCTCGACGGGTGGGCGGCGAAGATGGCGAAAAGGTCGCTCTTCACAGTGCTTCCGCGCGAACAGTGGGCGAGCCAGCGGCCGACATACAAGGATGCCGAGCCCGCGATCATCGACGCCGCGCTCGTGCGGTCACAGCGCAGGCCCAGCGGCAACTGGTACGCGTTCGCCGCCAGCGAGACCATTCGCGACCGGCCACACGGCACGTCGGTCGGCGGGCTGGAGATCGTGGCGTGGCGGGACACCGACGGCACTCTGCATGTCGGTCCGGCGACCTGTCCGCACCTCGGGGCGGACCTGGCTACCGGCACAGTGGACCGTGGTGCGCTGATCTGCCCCTGGCACGGGCTGCGGCTCGAGGGCGGTCGCGAATTCGGCTGGAAGCCCTACCCGGCATACGACGACGGGGTGCTCGCGTGGGTACGGCTGGATCGCATCGGAGGCGAGGAGCCGACCGACGAGCCGATGGTGCCGGCAAGGCCTGCAGGCTTGAGCATGCACGCCGTCACACGGTTGGTCGGCACCTGTGAGCCGAGCGACATCATCGCCAACCGGCTCGATCCGTGGCACGGCGCCTGGTATCACCCCTATTCGTTCGCCCACCTCGATGTGATGTCCGCACCGCCTGTGGAAGAGGACCTCCCGGAAGAGCAGGACCGATTTCTGGTTCCGGTGACATTTCATGTTGGCAGGTTCGGGGTGCCGGTCGTCGCGGAGTTCTCCGCTCCGGAGCCGCGCACCATCGTCATGCGCATCATCGACGGCGAAGGGGCGGGCAGCGTCGTCGAAACGCACGCCACTCCCGTCGGCGCAGGCCCGGACGGGCTGCCGCGCAGCGCGGTGATCGAGGCCGTCATCGCGCATTCCGACCGACCCGGCTTCGCGCACGCCCTGCACGGGCGTCCGCTGATCGCGCCATTGATGCGGGCCGCCGCGGCGAAGCTGTGGCGCGACGACCTGGCCTACGCCGAACGGCGCTACCAGGTCCGCAGCCAGCGCTAGGACGAGACGACGACCTCGGCCTTGTCCGGATAGAACGCGACATGGCCCGCAATGTCGGCCACCGCCGGATAGGGCTGCTCGTAGGTCCATATGACGTCCTCGACGACGCCGCTGGACGCAGTCGGCTCCACGCTGTAGTAGCTGGCGTCGCCCTTGAACGGGCAGTACGTCGTGGTGCTGCTCGGCTTCAGCAGATTCTGCGCGACGTCCTGCATGGGGATGTACTGCACGGCGGGATAGCTGGCCTCCTGCAGCGTCAACGAATTGTCGGTGTCGGCCACGACCACACCGTTCACCAGCACCGTCACGTGCTTGCCGGTGGGTTCGACGGTGATCGGGTGAGTTGCCGAGGGCAGATGAATGGGTTTGTCGGTCATATGTGGGCCAACGACGCAAACTCCGCACCTGTTCCTCGGTGATGGCTACGATCGCCGAATGACTGATCGCGGACCGGCCTCTGCCAAGGCAGAGGTCACCATCGACGCGGAACCCGCCGCTGTGTACGACCTCATCACCGACCTGCCCACGCTGGCGTCGCTCGCCCCCGAGTCGGCGGGAATGAAATGGCGCAAGGGCGATAACGCGTCTGCGGGCGCGGTGTTCAAGGGCACCAACCGCAACGGCTTTCGACGATGGACCACAACGTGCACCGTCACCGACGCCGATCCCGGCCGCGTGTTCGCATTCGATGTCCGCTACCTGGGCGCGCCGGTCGCACACTGGCGCTACGACATCACCGCCGAGGGCAATGGATGTCGCGTGACGGAGAAAACCTGGGATCACCGGACGCGCTTCATGGCGAAAGCGGGCGGCATTGCGACCGGTGTGACCGACCGCGACACCGCGAACGACGGCAACATGAAGCTGACGCTGGAGCGGCTGAAGGAGAAGGCCGAAGCCGGCTAGGGCCGACCGGCGATCTTGTCCGCGAGGACCGCGATGGGCGACGTTCTGGTTCTGCCGCGGGCCTCATGCCAATCCGCCGCCTTGTAGGCCAGGTACATGCTGCGCACCCCCAGCCAGCGCAACGGCTCAGGCTCCCAGTTCGGCGACTGGTGGCCCACCCACGGCAGCTCGGTCAACGGCGTCTTGCGGTCGAGGACGAGGTCGGCGAGGCTACGGCCCGCGAGGTTCGTCGCGGTGACGCCGTGGCCGACATATCCACCGGCCCAACCCATTCCGGTGGCCTTGTCGAGTGCGACGCCGGCCGACCAGTCCCTCGGCACCGCGAGCACACCACACCAGCCGTGCGCGATCGGGACGTCGCGCACCTGGGGCAGCACCCCGCGCAGCACGCCGGTCAGGTAGCTGATCGTCGCATCGGGCACCTGCCCGTCGACGTCGGTGCGCGACGCGTAGCGGTACGGCACGCTGCGGCCACCGATCGCGATGCGGTTGTCAACGGTGCGCTGCGCGTAGAAGAAGCCGTGTGCGGCATTTCCGACCGTCTCGCGGCCGCGCCAGCCGATGCTGTCCCACAGGTCGTCGGGAATCGGCTCGGTGGCGATCATCGAGCTGTTCATCGGCAGCCATCGGCGGCGCAGTCCCGGCAGCCGGGCGGTGAAGCCCTCGGTCGCGCGTAACACGATCGGCGCGGTGACGGCGCCGTGCGGTGTGGTCGCCCTGCCGGGGTCGATCGCAGTGACCGGCGACTGTTCATAGATGTCGACACCCAGTGCCGCCACGGTGTCGGCGAGCCCGCGGGCAAGCTGAGCGGGTTGGATGCGGGCGCAGTGCGGATTGTGGTAGGCGGCCAGCACGTGGTCGAACCGGATACGTTCGGCCGCTTCGGCTTTCGAGAGCACCGCGATGCCGTCGACCTTCCAGCTGAGCTCTTCCTCGGCTTCGGCCGTCAGCCGTGCGGCCTGTGCCGCGTTGCGGGCGATCTGTAACGTGCCGCCCTTGACGATGCCCGCCTCGATGCCTTCGCGGGCCGCGACGTCGATCACCTCGTCGACGGCGTCGTTCAGCGCACGCTGCCAGGCCACCACCCCGTCCCGGCCGTGCTGCTGCGCCATCCTGTCGCGGTCGCCGGGCACCAGTCCCGACAGCCAGCCGCCGTTGCGACCGGACGCGCCGAACCCGGCGAACCGGGCCTCGAGGATGGCGATCCGCAGTGACGGGTCCGCGCGCTTGAGGTAGTACGCCGTCCACAGGCCGGTGTAGCCGGCGCCGACGATGCAGACGTCGGCGTCGCGGTCGCCGGGCAGCGCAGGCCGGTAGGCGGGCAGCTCGTCGTACCAGTTGGAGATTCGGCCGTTGATCGGGGAGTGCACCGGGTGATTGTGCCACCCGTCGCACGACTGCCGGTGTGTGTCAGACCCCCGGAGCAAGCTGTCCGCATGTGCTGGCGATGCGATCATCCGAATGCAACCGTCGACGACTACCTCGACGAATTGCGCAAGACAATGCTCGAGTCCGGCTGGGCGGTGCGATACGTCGAGAGAAGCCGGACTCCGTTCGCCTACACCGTCGGTCTGCACGACTGCGGTCTGCCCGAACTCCTGATCACCGGCGTCTCCGCGCAACGCGCGACCCGTCTGCTCAACACCGTCGCCAAGGACATGATGGCCGGCAAAAGCCTGACACCGGGTCAGAAGGTCGCCGTCCGCTCGGGTCCGCTGATGGAGGTCGTCGAGGTGGCGAACCCCGACGCGCACATGCAGTGGGCGGTGGCCTTCGGTGGTCAAGGAGTGCGGGCGCTGCAACTGGTGTGGGCCGACGGCCGCGGCCGCTGGCCGTGGGCGGCCGCGTTCAGTGACGGCCGGGGCAGGCAGCCGGTGCTCGGCGTGCGGTCTCAAAAGGCGTAGCGGTGATACTGCGCCATGTAGCGCAGCTTCGACGACAGCGACATCACCTTGGCCAGCGCCCGGTACGGCCACGAGACGTCGGCGAACGCGGGTGCGTCGAACGGTGACACCCAGCTGAGTAGCCGCAGGCCGGGCACCGCGCGAACGATGTCCGCCGGTCCGTCGATGCCCCAGTGCAATGTCGCACCCGATCGCTTCACCACCGCGTTGGCCCACTGGGTCTTGATGCCAAAGCGGCTGAACGCGTCGAACTGCAATTCGCCCGATGGCGCGTGGTCGACGATCCGGCGCAGCAGCGCGACTCCGTCGGCCTCAGTCAGGTACATGGTCAGCCCCTCGCCGATCATCAGCGTGGGACGGTCGGTCGGCACATCGGAGAGCCAGGCCGGGTCGGTCACCGATGCCGCGACGACGTGGCAATGGCCGCGCGCCGGCAACAGCTGCCTCCGCAGGTCCGCGACATCGGGATAGTCCACGTCGTACCACTCGACGCTTGGCGCTGGGTCGAGCCGGTAGTACCGGCTGTCCAGGCCGCAGCCGAGGTGCAGCACCGTCGCCTCCGGGTGTACAGCCAGGAACTGGCGCACCCAGGTGTCGAAGTGTGCCGATCGGGTGGTGACCGCCGGAGAGTTGCGCGCCGTCATCGTCGTCTTGGACCAGTCGTAGTCGATGCGGTCGACGATGTCTTTGGCCCACCGGTCGCCGAGGATCGGGTTCTCAAGGTCGGCGTCCAGCGCCTTGGCGTAGAACGTCGCCAACATCGTCTGCGGGGCGCCCGACAGATCCACCTTCAGTTTCTCGGTCACGTCCTTCGACGCTAGTCCTGCCTCAGCCGCCCTGCCTGCTCTTGCGTTTGGCGTCTCGCAGGCTCACCCAGAACTGCGCGGCCTCACGGATGGACTCCTCGACGGGCCTTGGCTGCCAACCCAATTCGCGTCGGGCCTTGGTGCTATCAACCGGCGCCTCTGCGCGCATCAGCCGCAATGAGGCCAGCGAGAATTGCTCGTCGGTGCCCCGCAGCCGCGCCTTGGCCGTTCCCATCGCGGCCAGCGCGTACGACATCGCCAGCGGAATCGACCTGGCCGGCGGAGCCACGCCGGCCGCCTCGGCTGCGATGCGGGCCACGTCGGTGTTGGTGATCATCTTCTCCGAGACGAGGTATCGCTCACCCACCCGACCTTTTTCGGCGGCCAGGATGAGCGCGTGGGCGGCGTCGTCGACACCGACGGCCTCCAACTCGATTCCCTTCATGACGAACGGCAGCTTGCCGAACGCCGCGCCCGCGATGATCGCGCCGTGCGGGGTCCGACCCCAGTCGCGGCCGCCGTAGGTGGTCGACACACACATCGCGATCGCGGGCAAGCCGTGCTCACGGGCATACCGCAACACCAGCTCCTCGGCCTGCACGCGCGACCGCACGTATGGGGTCACGCCACGGAGCGCGATGGTGTCGTCCTCGGTGGCCACCCGGCCGCGCCTGCGGCCGACCGTCACATAGCTGCTGGTGAAGATGAAGCGCCGGAGGCCGGCATCCTTGGCGACCTCCAGCACGTTTCTGGTGCCATCGACATTGGTGTGAAAAAGCGGCGCTGGGTCCTTGAGCCAGCCGCGGGTGTCGACGACGCAGTAGTAGACGACGTCGCAGCCGGCCATCGCCTCGCGCAACGCGTCGTCATTCCAGATGTCGCCGACGAACCGCGTCGTCTTCAGATCGTCGATGCCCATGGTGTTGGCACCGTCGCGCACCATCGCCCGTACGTCCTCACCCGCGTCCACGAGTCGGCGTGTGACGTGGCTGCCGAGATAGCCGTTGGCGCCGATGACGAGAACGGTCATCGGCCGAACTGCTTCATCCACGCCGCTGCCTCATGGGGCAGCGTGCCGAGTTCCTCGGCCTTGCGGCACCACTTCACGGTCGCGGAGACGAACCGCAGCGGGTTGTAGACGTCTTCCTGTCGAATCCACTGTCCGTCGCCGGCGTAGGTGAGGATCGAGATGTTCGTCGCGCTGATGATCGTGCCGTCGCCGGGATCGCGCATCGGGTTGTCCAGCTCGCAGATGACGCGACCGGTCGACTCGTCGATGACCGACCACAGCGAAGGAAAGTGCGTCATGTGGCTGCCGGGGAAGGTCTCCATGGTCTTCCAGATCCACGTCCGGACCTCCTCGCGGCCGCGCATGGTGCCCGCGGCGTGCTCGACGTAGACGATGTCCTCGCTGTATTGGGCGACCCACGGATCCCAGTCACGCGTGTGTGCAGCCCGGTCAACGGTCGCCTCGAAGATCGTGAATGCCTCTGCCAGCTCGCCGCGCGTGAACACCTTGCTCGCCACGGGACAAACTAGAACACGTTCTAGGCGGGTTTGTCGAGCGTGATCAGGCGGCGCTGAGCACCCGGCGGTCACCGAGCGGCGCCTCGAGCGGCACCTCGAGCGTGCCGAACAGCGCGATCATGATGCAGGCGCGGTTGATCGCCTCGGGCAGGGTGCCGCCCTGCAGGTCGACGGTAACCGTCTGCTCGGTCTCCTGCACGGCGGCGTGCACGCCGTAACAGGTGTCGGTGCCCGAGGTGAAGTTCACGTTGATCGCGTTGTCGCCGGCTGCGCGGCTCCACGACTCGACCCGCATCGGGTGCGGATCGACGATGGCCGGGGTGTCGACGAACACCACCCCGCCCGACGGCGCCTCGGGTGGCGCCGCCGGCTCGGCCGATGCAGCAGGACTGCAGATCGCCACCGAAACCAGTCCGATCACAAGAACCGCCGTCGCTGCCCGCATGTGTCCACGGTAACCGCTTTGACCTGGATTAATCGGGCGACGTATACCGTTATAGGGACGCCATGAAATCAAACTTTCACAAGAATCCCGAAGCGGTCGGTGCATTATCACCGGAGCAGTATCACGTCACCCAGAAGAACGGCACCGAGCGACCTTTCACCGGCGAGTACTGGGACAACCACGAGCCCGGCATCTATGTCGACGTCGTCTCGGGCGAGCCTCTGTTCGCCTCGGTCGACAAGTTCGAAAGCGGCAGCGGATGGCCGAGCTTCACGCGGCCAATCGAAGGCGAGAGCGGCTCCAATGTGGTCGAGAAACGGGACTTCTCGCACCTGATGATCCGCACCGAGGTGCGCTCGGCGCACGGTGACAGCCACCTGGGCCACGTGTTCACCGACGGCCCGAAGGCCGAGGGCGGGTTGCGCTACTGCATCAACTCGGCTTCGCTGAGATTCATCCATCTCGACGATCTCCAGGCCGAGGGTTACGGCGCATACAAGAAGCTGTTCACGACGGAGAGAGAAGCGCAGGCATGAGCGACTACGAGAAGGCGATTCTGGCGGGTGGCTGCTTCTGGGGCATGCAGGACCTGATCCGCAAGCAGCCCGGGGTGGTCTCAACCCGGGTCGGCTACACCGGTGGCGAGAACGCCAACGCCACCTACCGGAACCATCCCGGTCACGCCGAGGCGATCGAGATCACCTACGACCCCGAGCAGACCGACTACCGGGGGCTGCTGGAGTTCTTCTTCCAGATCCATGATCCGACGACGAAGAACCGGCAGGGCAACGACATCGGCACCAGCTATCGCTCCGCGATCTTCTACACCGACGAGGAGCAGAAGCGTGTCGCGCTCGACACCATCGCCGACGTCGAGGCATCAGGGCTGTGGCCCGGCAAGGTCGTCACAGAGGTCACTCCGGCGAGTGACTTCTGGGAGGCCGAACCCGAGCACCAGGACTACCTGGAGCGCCTGCCGTGGGGCTACACATGCCACTTCCCCCGGCCGGACTGGAAGCTTCCGAAGCGAGCAACGCAAGAGGCCTAGCGCTCACGGCTTCTAGTTCTTCTAAACCCCGTGCGCGCGTAGCTGATAGAGCCCGCGCGTGACCGAAACGGTTCGGCCGGCCTGATCTTTGACCATAGCGTCGAGAGTGAAGTCCGCCTTTCCGTTTTCGGCGACGTCTGCCTCGATGCGAGCGATCTCGTCGTCATCCAGGCTGGCCTGTGCGAGCAGGTCGGTGCGGGCCATACCGGTGAACGCGATGTCGACGTTCTTCACCAGTGGGTAGTACTTGGCGGCGTCGAAGGTAGCGAGGGCGATGACGCCACCGAGCATCTCGGCGACAGTGAATTGCACTCCGGCGTAGATCACCCCGAAGTGGTTGCCGTTGCCCGCCAAGGGCACCGACGCCACTGCGTGGCCGCGACGCGCCTCGACCACCCTGACACCCATTTTGTGCACGGGCGGGATGGTGGACTCCATCGCGCCGTTCATCATGTCGACGAGGTTGCTCACGCCGCTGACACTACTTGCGGCGGCTCACCACAACGCGACCGCCGTCCTTGGGCGTGTAGGCGACACCGCGGTGGTGTGCTTTCTCGGCAGGGGCGTCATCGGTCTGGATTCGGAAGTGCATCAACACGGTTCGCAGCACGACATCCATCTCGGTGTTGGCGAACGCGGCGCCGATACAGCGACGCGTGCCGCCGCCGAACGGCAGCCAGGCGAACGTCGGCGGCTTGGCGTCGACGAAGCGGTGCGGATCGAACCGGTCGGGCTCGGGGAAGATGTCCGCGTTCTCGTGCAGATCGGCGATGCTGACGAGAATCGTGTAGCCGTGCGGGATCTCCCATTCGCCGATGTCGAATTTCGGCGCCTTGACGTGCCGGCCGGCGAAGTCGATCACCGTTCGCGCCCGCTGCAACTCGAGGATGGTGGCCTGCCGGAAATCGCTGCCGCCCTCGTCGACCTCCTTGACGAGTTCGGTGAGCACGTCGGGGTGGCGACGCAGTCTCTCGAACGCCCAGCCCAGCGAGGACGCCGTGGTTTCGTGTCCCGCGCCGAGCAGGGTGAGCAGTTCGTCGGAGACGTCCTGCCGCGACATCGCGGTGCCGTCCTCATAGCGGCTGCGCAGCAGCAGCGCCAGAATGTCGGACCGCTCTTCGAGCTTCGGGTCCGCTTCGGCCTTGTCGATCAAGGTGAAGACGACGGTGTCGAACTGTCTGCGGAACTCTTTGAGGCGTCCCCACGGGCTGCGGCGGCCGGTCCGAAACGGCGGCTCGGGCAGGGTGGCCATTCGCGAACCCAGCTTCACCCACGGCGGAATGATCTCCCGCAGTACGTCGAGGTCTTCTCCATCGGCGCCGAACACCGTCCGCAGGATCACGTTCAGCGTGATCCGGTTCATCGGCTCGAGCGTGCGAAACTCCTTGCCCTCGGGCCAGGTTGCGCTCTCGCGCAGCGTCTCCTCCTCGATGACCTTCTCGTAGTTCTTGATGCTCTGGCCGTGAAACGGGGGAGCGAGAAGCTTGCGCCGGTTGCGGTGCTCCTTGCCGTCGAGGGCGAACACCGACCCGGGGCCGAAAACACGGCTGAGGTTCGGCTGGACGTTGACCAAGTCGTCGGTGCCGGCCGTGAACACCGACCGCACGAGCGCCGGATCGGAGACGATCACAGTGCGGCCGAAGAACGGGATGTTGATGGAGAACACCTGGCCCAGCCGCTTGGCCCCGTCGCGCATCGCCTTGCGGCGGAACGCGGCGAAAGCGACCCCCTGCACGACCTTCGGCAACCGCAGCGAAGGCGGACGTTTCCCACGGTGATCCGACGCGGGTGCGTCGGCTTCGACGGCGGTCGTCTCAGTCATCGCGCATCACTCCAACTCAGTCTGTGGTACCGCTCCGTACCGGACTATTTCTCCGAACGGTACTCTGCGGTACCGTGTTGTGACAAGGTTTACCCCTCAATGCCGGAAGGATGAGTGGCCGTGACCGTCGCCGAGGATTGGCAGCCCGTCGTCGTAGGCGGCGCGCCAAGCGCGTTTCGGCGCCGCTTACTCGACGGCATGGATGCCTCGATCACGCAACGCGGCTACCGAGAGACCACGGTCGCCGACATCGTTCGGCACGCACGCACCTCTAAGCGCACGTTCTATGGCGAGTTCTCCAGCAAGGAGGAGTGCTTCATCGAATTGCTGCGCACCAACAACGAAGAGATGATCAAGCGGATCCGCGGCTCAGTCGACCCAGATGCCGAGTGGAAGAAGCAGGTACAGCAGGCCGTCGGCGCATACGTCGATCACATCGCCTCGCGGCCGGCCATCACATTGACCTGGATCCGCGAAGCGCCCGCCCTCGGCGCCGACGCGCAGCCGCTTCATCGGACCGCGATGAACAACTTCACCGACATGCTGGTCGACCTCAGCGACAGTCCGGGCTTTCGACGCGCCGACCTTCCTCCGATCACTGCGCACCTGGCTTTGATCCTGGTCGGCGGATTGCGTGAGCTGACAGCGCTTTACGTCGAGGACGGCCATGACGTGCACGGCATCACCGACGCCGCGGTGACGGCTTCGACCGCGATCCTCGGCCTCACCGGATCAGCCCAACATTAGGCGAGCCGACTTCTCGAGCCTGTCGGCGATGTCGGCGTAGGACCCATAGCCCATCCCCGCCCGTACCAGGGCGCCTGCATACAACAGCTCGAGGCTCTCGATGACGTCCGGATCGCGGTCGGGTCCGAGTGCGGCCACCAAACGATCGTGGATGTCGCGGCCGATCCGCAACCGCAGCACCTCGACGTCGGGGTCCCTGCCGAGCAGAGCGCTGGTGACTGCACCGGCGAACTCCGGTTCGTCGGCCACCAGCAACGCGATGTGCCGGAGCACGTCGATCACCCGGCCTGCCGGGTCGTCGGAATCGCGCGCCGCAGGTGGGTCGGCGGCCAGCTTGCGCCAGAACACTTCGGCGACCAGATGCTCCTTTGACGAGAAGTAGGTGTAGGCGGTCGCTGCGCCGACGCCGGCCTCGGCTGCAACGCGGCGGACGGTCAGATCGGCGAAGCCGTGCCTGGCCAGGATCTCGACTGCTGCCCGGCCTAGACGATCGACGGTATCGGCCTGTTTGGCGGTAAGACGGCGCCTCGTCGACTCAAGAGCCGTTTCGGACACGTGTCCGGACGCTACTACAACCACCCTGCACCAGCAACGGTAAGTTGGATCGCGATGAGCAACACCGATACCGCACTTCCCGCGCCGGCCGCACGGCTTTTCGCGCTCGCCGAACAGGTCACCGGATTCATGCCCGCCGACGAGGGACGCGCGCTGTACGACGCCGCGGTCGATTATCTCCGCGATGGCGTCGGCGTCGAGATCGGCACGTACTGCGGCAAGTCGACGCTGATGCTCGGCGCCGCGGCGCAGCAGAGCGGCGGCGTCCTCTACACCGTGGACCACCATCACGGCTCCGAAGAGCATCAGCCCGGCTGGGAGTACCACGACACCTCACTGGTAGACCCGGTCAGCGGACGGTTCGACACACTGCCGTCGCTGCGGCGCGCTCTGGACTCCGCAGACCTCGACGAGCACGTCGTCGCCGTAGTCGGCAAGTCGTTCGTGGTCGCCCGCGGCTGGCGAATGCCGTTGCGGCTGTTGTTCATTGACGGCGGGCACACCGAGGAGGCCGCGCAGCGCGATTTCGACGGCTGGGCCAGGTGGGTCGACGTCGGCGGCGCGTTGGTCATCCACGACGTCTTCCCCAATCCCGACGACGGCGGCCAGGCCCCGTTCCACGTCTACCAGCGCGCGCTGGCCACCGGGGCATTCCGCGAAGTGTCGGCCATCGGATCGATGCGCGTGCTCGAACGTGTTTCGGGGACGCCGGGCGAAGCGCTCTAGGCGCGTCCGCGACCGGTGGTCGCACACTCGCAGTCGAATTCGCCTTCGAGGCCGCGCGGCAGATCAAGTCCGCGGAAGATGCCGTTGGCCGGCGTGGTGCGCGATAGCGCGTCGGCGGCGAGGATCATCGCACCGCCCGTCCATGTGGTGCGCTCCTCGGGCCAGCGCTTGCCGTCAGCGAACACCAGCCCGGTCCAGTAGGAGCCGTCCTCCTCTCGCAGGTGATGCATGGCCGCGAACTGCTCACGCGCCCGCACGGTCTGACCGATCGCATCCAAAGCCATAACGAGTTCACAGGTTTCGGCTCCAGTCACCCACGGCCGGTCATCGACGCACCGGATTCCCAAACCTGGCACCACGAAGTCGTGCCATCGTTGCTCGATGCGCGCACTGGCGGCCGCACCGCGCAGCGCACCACCGAGCACCGGGTAATACCACTCCATGGACCAGCGGTCCTTGCAGACGAACAAGTCGGGGTGGTGGGCGATCGCGTGACCGAGTTGACCCACGGCGACCTCCCACTCGGGCTGCGGCTCGTTGAAATAGTCCGCGAGCGCCAGCGCGCATCGCAAGCTGTGGTAGATGCTTGCGCAGCCGGTCAATAGTGCATCCGGCTCGGGCCCAGAGGGGCTTGCGGCCCAGACGATTTCACCGCTCGGTCGCTGAAGATCGATGACGAATTCGACGGCCCTGCTGACCACCGGCCACATTTCCTCGGCGAATCTGCGGTCGTCGGTGCTCAACACGTGATGCCATACGCCGGTTGCGACATAGGCGCAGAAGTTGCTGTCGCTGTTGGCATCCTCGACGACACCGTTGCGCAATTGGATCGGCCATGATCCGTCGGCCCGCTGGGTGGTCCGGCACCAGTCGAATGCCGCACGTGCGGGTTCCATCAGCCCGGCTACCGTCAGCGCCATTGCGTTCTCGACGTGATCCCATGGATCGGTGTGGCCGCCATCGGACCATGGGATGGCGCCGGACGACTCTTGGGCGTCTGCAATCGATTTCGCCGTCTGCCTGCACTGTGCAGGGGTCAGGACACCAGGCACGCTGGGGACGTCAGGCACCAGCACGCGACGCCTCCGGCTTGCGGAAGTACAACGCCACACTCTTGCCGATCAGCGGGTTGAGCAGCGACTCGGCCGTCCTGGTCAGCCACGGTCTGCTGACCATGTCCCACACCAACAGCTTGTGGTAGGCCACCACCAGCGGATGGTCCGAATTCGTGGTGCCGATAGCGCATTTCAGCCACCAGAACGGCGAGTGCAACGCGTGCGCGTGGTGGGTGTGGGTCATTCGGAGGCCGTGCGCGAGCACCTTGCCGCGCAGTTCTTCGGCCCGGTAGATCCTGATGTGGCCGCCCTCGTTGGCATGGTATTCGTCGGACAGCGCCCAGCACACCCGCTCGGGTAACCATCGCGGCACCGTGATGGCAAGCGAACCGCCCGGTTTGAGGACGCGGACCAGTTCGGCGATCGCCCGATGGTCCTCCGGGACGTGCTCGAGGATCTCCGAGGCGATGACGCAGTCGAATGTGCCGTCGGCGAAGGGCAGGTCCAGTGCATCGCCCTTGACCGCCTCTGCCTTGGCCGATGCGGGCACCTCACCCTGGTCCTTCATCGCCTGAAGGATCTCGTCGACGTCGTTCAGGTCGGATGCGTTCTGATCGAATGCGATGACGTCTGCGCCCCGCCGGAACGCCTCGAACGAATGCCTGCCCGCACCGCAGCCGACGTCGATCACCTTTGTGCCTGCGCCGATCTCGAGCCGGTCGAAGTCGACCGTCAGCATTGGCCCACCCGCGCGCGTGCCATCTCGTACACCGCCACCGTCTGTGCCGCAACAGATTCCCAGCTGAACACGTCGAGCGCGCGGCGGCGGCCGTTGGCGCCGAGGCGGCGCCGTTCCAGCGGCGAATCGAGCAGCTCGCCGAGTACCTCAGTCAGCTCGTCGACGTCGGCGGGTCTGACCAGCCGCGCGCACTCGCCGTCGGATCCGACCACCTCGGGCAGCGCACCGGCCCGGCTGGCCACGATCGGTGTCCCGCTGGCCATCGCCTCGACGGCGGGTAGCGAGAAGCCCTCGTAAAGCGAAGGGATGCAGGCGACTTCGGCAGACGCCAACAAGTCGGCCAACTCGGAGTCGGTCAGGCCGTTGGAGCTGTGCACGATGTCGGAGATGCCCAGCTCGGCGATCAACTTCTCGGTCGGTCCGTTGGGCTCCAGCTTGGCGACGAGCTGCAGTTCGAGATCGCGCTCCACCCGCAGCCGTGCCACCGCATGCAACAGATGGCTCACACCCTTGAGCGGCACGTCGGCGCTCGCGATCGCGATGATGCGGTTGCGCACTCGCTGCTCGGCGGGCTTGAACAACGTCGTGTCGACGCCGAGCGGAACAACATGGAGTTGATCGGCGGACACCGCGAAGTCTTCGGCGATGTCGGCGGCCGACGTCGACGACACGGTCAGCAGTTCGGGAATCTGGTGCGCGACGTCCTTCTGCATCTCCGCGAAGCCGTACCAGCGGCGCACAAGGGGCTTACGCCACCATCGCGCCGCCGCCACGTCGAGCACCCGGTCGCGGGTGATCGGATGATGCACTGTCGCCACTACGGGCAGCCCCAGCTGGGCGATCTTCAGCAGGCCGGTGCCGAGGCACTGGTTGTCGTGCACCACGTCGAAGTCCGCAAGGCGCTCGGCCAGCATCCGCGCAGCCCGAAGGCTGAACGTCCGCGGCTCGGGAAAACCTGCCGTCCACGTCGTCAGCAGCTCGAGCAGGTCGATGCTCGTCTTGATCTCGTTCGGCCACGGGATGCGGAACGGGTCCGGCTCCCGGTAGAGGTCGAGGCTGGGCACCTTGGTCAAGGTCACCCGGGGGCCTAGCCCCTCGGGATAAGGCTGACCGGAGAACACCTCGACGTCATGGCCGAGCTCGACAAGACCGCGGCTCAGACGGCGGACGTAGACACCCTGCCCACCGCAGTGCGTCTTGCTCCGGTAGGACAGCAGGGCAACGCGCATACTCAATTCACTCCGACTTCAGGGCCGACAAGCGCTTCCGCGAGAAGTCGACGAACAGTCTGCTTACCCTCTTGACCTGCGGTGCGAGATGACGGCAGGCTACTGGACATGTGTCCAGACTATAGTTTGACAGTCTATCTGACGCAACGCGGCCACCCTGCCTGACTACCATAGTCGCAGCTGATCGGCGCGTTCAGCCCGCCGATTCGAGATGCCCCCGATCGGGTATCCAAAACTTCACCCGACGACGGATCGAGGCCGGGATGACCGCGCACATCAAAGCCAGCTTTGAGATCGCGAACTGGGACGAGACGCCGTTCGACGACGGCGTTGGTGTCTCCAAGTTGACAGAAGCCCTCGTCGATAAGAAGTACTCGGGCGACATAGACGGCACCTCGGCGACAAAGTGGCTGATGGCCTACGCACCGGACAAGACCGCGACGTTCGTCGGCATCGAGCGGATCAAGGGCACTGTCGGCGGGAGGCGCGGCAGCTTGGTGCTGCTGCACGAAGGCGCATTCGAGGGCGGCGCCGCCACCGCCACCCTTCGTGTCGTGTCCGGAACCGACGAGTTGACCGACGTGACTGGCGGTGGAAAGTTCCGCGCCGACCCGGCCGGCGCCGTCACGCTGGACCTCGACGGCGTCTGACCCGCTACGACGGCGGCGGGAAGCCGCCCGTGGCGACCGGACCCCAGCGCCGCGGCGTGACACGGATCAGGCACTTGCCCTGGTCGACCATCGCCTGCCGGTACTCGTCCCAGTCGGGATGCTCGCCCGATATCGACCGGAAGTAGTCGACGAGCGGCTCGACGGCATCGGGCAGATCGATCACTTCGGCGTCACCGTCGACCTGGACGTAGGGCCCGTTGAAATCGTCGGAAAGGACGGTCACGCTGGCACGCGGGGTACGGCGGATGTTGGCGGACTTGGCCCGCTTCGGGTAGCTGGCGATGACGATTCGGCCGTCGTCGTCGACGCCCGCGCTCACCGGTGAGCTCTGCAGCGTTCCGTCGGCCCGGAACGTGGTGAGCACCATGCGGTGTCGCGGACGGACGAACTCGAGCAGTTCGGGTAGGCCAACCGCATCGGCGGTGGCGTAGTTTCTGGCCACCCGGCCAGCCTAGCCACCGCCCGAGATTTACCCGCCCACGACGGCAAATGCAACGTTCGACAGGTATTTGCTCGGTACCTTTACACCAGCACGGCTCAACTTTCACCTCGAATAAGGACGATCGACACCATGGCGGACGGACCCGCAGAGGGCAATCCAACTTCGCGATCAGGCGGAATAGCCGCCGAGTTGACGGCCGCCGGATTCACAGACGCCGTCGAAGTCGGCCGGGGCGGCGGGGGCGTCGTCTTCCGCTGCCAGCAGAGGTCGCTCGGGCGAAGTGTCGCCATCAAGGTGCTTGCCTCTGATCTCGACGTCGACGACCGCGAGCGTTTTCTGCGTGAGGGCTACGCGATGGGAGCGCTTTCCGGCCATCCCCACATCGCGAACATCTTGCAGGTCGGTCTGACGGACAGTAACCGGCCGTTCATCGTCATGCCGCTGAGCTCAATGGGTTCCCTCGCAGACCGGGTGCGAAGGGAAGGGCGCATCTCGTGGCCGGACGCATTGCGGTTCGGGGTGAAACTGTGCGGCGCCCTGGAAACCGCGCATCGAACAGGCACGCTGCACCGCGACATCAAGCCCGCGAATGTCCTCGTAAACGATTACGGCGAACCGCAACTCAGCGACTTCGGCACCGCACGCATCGCCGGCGGGTACAAGACCGTGACCGGGTTCTTCACCGGAACCCTCTCCTACACCGCGCCCGAGGTGCTCGCCGGGAGTTCGCCAACCGTGGCGGCGGACGTCTACTCCCTGGGCGCGACGCTCTACGCGCTGGTCGCGGGCAGTCCCCCGCATGAGCGCAAGGCCGACGAGGATTTGATCGCGCACTACATGCGAATCACCTCCACCCCGGTGCCCGACCTGCGTCCCCAGGGAATCCCCGCCGACGTATGCGCCGCGATCGAGAAGGCGTTGGCGCGTGAGCCGGCCGACCGGTACGCATCCGCAGCCGATTTCGGCCGCGAGCTGCAATTCGCTCAGCGGCACAACGGCCTCACACCAGACCAGATGGCCCTCAGCGAGCCTGGCGGTCACCCGGAGCCGACGGGCGGCACGCAAGCGTTGCCTCTGCCGGAGCCGTCCAGCAGGACCGGTCTGCAAGAGGAGGGTTCGATCGCGGCGGGCGGGTCGACGGGTTCCCTGCCACCGCCGACGCCGGACATGTTCGCCCACACTGCCTCGGTCAGTCAGTCCAGCCTCAAGTGGCAGCCGATGCCCTCAGCCGAATCGCCCGATCCCCGCACGACGACGCTCGAACCCGAGACGAAGAAGGACCGCAAGAAGGTCCTGATCGCCGTTGGCGCCGCGGCGGCCGTGCTGCTGTTGGTGGTGGCTGGTGTCTTCATCGTCTCGTCGCGCGACACCGGCGGCGGCCAGACCACCACCGCGAGCCAACCGACCCCCGAGGCGCAGGCCGCGTGGGAGCCGATCGCGGATGCCCGCGTTGCCCGCGACGGGGTGGCGGCCACCCAGGCCGACGGCACCATCTGGGTGTTCGGCGGTATGGCGGCCGACGGCCAAGTCAGCGGAAAGCACGAGGGCTACGACCCCGCGATAGATAGCTGGAAGAGCGGCGAAGCACTGCCTGTTCCGGTCCAGCACGCGATGTCGGTGACGTGGCAGGACACCCCTGTCGTGCTGGGTGGTTGGCGCACCGAAGGAACCAACGCGCAGATCGCGACCGACGGGGTGTGGCGGGTGGTCAACAGTCGCTGGGCTCCCCTGCCTCCACTGCTTGAGCCACGGGCGGCGGCGGCGGCCGCCGTGGTGGGCGACCGAATCATCGTCACCGGCGGCGTCGGCTCCGACGGGAAGCTGTTGACCACCACGGAGATCTTCGACGGCACGGCGTGGAAGCTGGGCGCCCCCATCCCCACCCCGCGGCAGAGCCTGGGCGCGGCGTCGGACGGCAAGCTGGTGTACACCCTCGGCGGCAGCAACGGGACATCCGACCTCGCGACGGTGGAGACGTATGACCCGTCGACGGACGCGTGGACGAGCCTGCCTGAACTTCCCGGACGGCGCAGCGACCTCGGCGTGGCATACGCCGATGGCCGGCTGGTGGTATTGGGCGGCGTGTCGGCCGGCCAGGTCCTCAAGAGCGCGGTCGTACTCGACCTGATGACGCAATCGTGGAATGGCTTGCCGGACATGGCTACCGCGCGCCACGGCATGGCGGTGGCCGGGGTCGGCAGGACCGTCTATGCGATCGGCGGATCGACGGGCGCAGGCGACGGGCAGGTCACCTCGGCGGCCGAATCCTTGAAGCTGGGTGCGCGCAAACCGCAACCGGCGGCCGAATGGCGGAACCTACCGGACGCGCCGTCCGAGAGGTTAATGATGGCGTGGGCGGTACTCGGCGACGAGATCTGGATCGCAGGCGGAATGCGCCACGGCGAGACGCTGCCGACGGTGCAGAGCTACAACACCCAATCCGGACAGTGGCAGGAACGGCCTCCGCTACCGACCCCGCTTCATCACGCGACCGGGACAGCGTATCGGGGCGAAATGGTGGTGATTGGGGGTACCACCGACAACCTCGCGGATGCGTCCGACAAGGTGTACGCCTTCCGTGGAGGCAAATGGGAAGAGCTGCCGCCACTTTCGCACGCGCGAGCCGCAGCGGCGGCAGCGGTCGTCGGCGACAAGCTTGTTGTCGTCGGCGGACAGGACGACAAGAAGCCCGTCGCGCCGACCGAGATCTTCGACGGTGAATCCTGGACGCAGGCTGCCGACCTGCCGACGCCGCGTGAGCACCTGGCTGCGGTGTCGGACGGCGTGTACGTGTACACCGTCGGTGGCCGGAACCTGTCCGCGGACGAGAACTCACCGGCCTTCCAGCGGTTTGATCCGGTATCCGGCAACTGGGAGAACCTCCCGGACATGCCCACTGCGCGCGGGAGTTACGGCGCCGCCTTCATCGACGGCCGGATCGTCGTCGTCGGAGGCGAGGAGCCGACACGCGTGCTGGGCACGGTCGAGATGTACGACATCTCCAATCGGAAATGGTCCACGCTGGCGCCGATCAACACACCGGTGCACGGTCAGGTCGTCGCCGCGGTCGGCGAGACCGTCTACTGCATCGGCGGCGCGGACCGGCCCACCCACGAAAGTGCCGTCGCCACCGTCGAGGCCCTCGACTTCACGTAGTCGGGGGGTCGCGCAGTTGCGCGATGGTGACAGCGCCGCGCCGGAGTGCCTCATTGGCCAGCCGGACCCGACGGTCACCCTCGGTGGGAATCGAGAACTTGTCGTAGAGGTTCTGCAAGTGCTGTTTGACCGCGGCCTCGGTCACGTACAACTCGCCTGCCATCCGGCGAACCGAAACAGGCTCCGGGAACGGGTCATCGGACACCAGCGGGCGGCACAGCACCATCAGCACGTCGACTTCGCGACGGGTCAGTCGAGGCGGGAGTTGGGCGGCGTCGGGGACTATCGTCGCTTCGTCGATCGGTTCGTCGGATTGTCTCATCTGCTGAAAGACCAACCGGCACTTGCCCAGTCGCAGCTCATCGCCCGAACGAAGAACGCGTTCGGCGTCGACCTTCTCACCGTTGATGAAGGTGCCGTTGCGGCTTCCGAGATCGCGGATCGACCAGGCCGAGCCGTGGTTTTCCAGAATGGCGTGCAAACGGGAGACGGTCGGGTCGTGTTCGAGCGACACAGCGTTCGTCGGAGCCTTGCCGAGCGTCACACGAGGCCCGGTCAGTGCCACCAGCTCGCGTCCTGACGGTTTCCAGACTTCCAGGTGGGATGACACGTGACCTCCTATCCCGCCAATTCTGACCTAGATAGGAGGTCCGTGGACATCGAACGCGCCCGCCGGTCAGGCACGCGTCGAGCGATGACTGGTTCGCCAGGCGGCCGGGGTGAACCGCTTGACCGTTCTCGTTTCCAGGATCGGTGTCCACGGCCAGTCCCGATGTGCGCCCCCACGCGGCGCCTTCAGAAAAGCGAGCCCCAGAAAGAGGCCGAAGATCAGGTGCCCGAGCAGGGTGATCGAGAACGTGGCCGTGTTCAGAGGGAACATCATCTCCTCGCCGCGCGGAGCGACCGCGACCGTCGCGATCAGACCGGCCCATGTGGGGAAAACCGCGAAGGTTACCGCTGCCAGCACCGCTTTCGTGTTCGACCACCGGTCGATGCCCAGAGCGAACGCGATGACGAAGAACGCGACACCGAGTCCGCCGGCATCACCGAGGTAGCGCCAGACGTAGCCGACGGCCGCACTGCCCGTGGTCTCCGGTTCCCCGGTGACGAACGACCCCATCACGGGGATGAAGTCGCCCATCAGTCCCAGCATGTGCACGGCGAACAGCCGGGCGCCGTCGTAGACGATGCACGCGACCATGCCCGCGATCAGCCCGCGTCCGACGATCATGTCGATCCGGTGCGGCGAGAACACGATGAACGCCGCGAGCACGGCCAGCAACACGATCAGCACGATGGACGTGGTGCTTTGGGAGACCAGACCGAACACTTCGACCGGGATGGCCAGAATCGGCATCGCCGCCAGTACCAGGATCAACATGACGCGCGCGGCGAGCCACTTGCTCGGCCGCTGCCCCACCGTCCGCGGGATTCGGTCGGCGATGGCGCCCGGCAGCGGCTTGACAGCCATGTCGACTACGCGGTGCCGCACCGTCTTGGCGTCCATGCCGGCGACAACGGGCGGCAACGGCTTGACCGGCTTCGGCGGCGCAGGGCGCACGCGCACCGTCTCGGGGTCGATGCCGGCGACGTGTCGCATCCGCACTGTCTGATCTGTGGCAGGCATGAGGGGTTCCTATGGCGTATCGAATTTTCATCAGGACGACATTCATGGTCGTGGTCAGGCGATACGTGCGTAATCGCCGAAAAGCCAGGTTTCGACTTACGCAAGGAAGAGTTGCCTATCCGCAGGGCAAGTACAGGCGGCCTGCAGAACAGGTAGTTCGCCACTCGTGGCAGCGGACCGCCGCGTTCCTAGCGTGACCGGTGTCGGATATCGCTTGCCTGAAGGGACCACTGATGTCGATCACGAGGTATGAGGAAGCGGTCGCCACCCGCATCGTTCGCCTGCAGGGCGGCGGTCTGCGTTTCCTGGACGCTCACGAAACTGCCCATGAGGACTTCCAGGTCATGACTCGCGCATACCAGGGCGTCGCCTCCACCCAGCACTGGCGGGTGACCGATCTGGGCTTCGGGGTGTGCACGATCCAGCACGTCAGCAGCGGCCGCTTCCTCGATGCGCATGGAGTAGGCGCACGGGACTTCCGGGTCGTCACCCGCCCGCGGCAGGAGAGCGACAGCCAGAGCTGGCGGATCGAGGACTTCGGTGGCGGGTTCATCTCGATTCAGCAGGTCAGCAGCGGCCGGTTCCTGGAAGCCACCGTCGGCGGCGACTTCTTGGTCGTGGCGCGGCCCGCGGTCAGCAACGAGCAGACCTGGCGGATCGGCTTCCCACAGCGATTTGTCGGTGCTTCGAACTACTGTTCGAATTATGAGTTCGAAGGATGAAATCAGTACCGCACTCGATGCCATCAAGGCGGGCCAGAACAAGCTGCTGCGCCTACCGCTGTACACCTTGACGTGGTCGGAGCGGGTAGCGCTGCTGCAGCAGATCGACGAGCTGGGCAAGGAGTTGGTGGATTTCGACCGTCGGCTGATCGGCCGGCTCATCACCCAGGCCCCGCCCCCGCAGTTCGGCGGGGCGTCATGGGAAGAGGTCTTGTCGCGCCGGTTGCGGATTTCGCGGGCCGAGGCGCAACGCCGGGTCGCTGCGGCGCGCTTCTCGGCAGACGTGGACCGCCCGTCGGCTTGACGAGATGAGTTCGGTGGCGGTTTCCAGGCGCATCGCGGCTTTGACCGCGGAATTCGAGGCGCTCCTGGCCGAGTCGGTGGACGGATCGGCCGCCGAGCGCGCGGAGGCGGCTTTCGATTGGGAAACCTTCAAGCGTCGCTGTGCGGCGATGGACCATCGCGTAGTCGGATCGTTGGCCGAGGTGCCCATCGAGGAGTTGGGCGAGTCATCGCTGGCGTCGGCGTTGTCGACGTTGTTGCGGATCTCGGCCTCCGACGCCAACCGCCGGATCAAGGACGCCCGGGATCTAGGGCCGCGATCCTCGATCACCGGCGAGCTCCTGGAGCCAGAGCTGCCCCGCACCGCGGCCGCGCAATGGCGAGGTGACATCGGCGCCGAACATGTGAAGATCATTCGCCGGTTCTTCAAGAAGCTGCCCGGCTTCATCGACTACGCCACCCGCGAGGCCGCTGAAGCACAGCTGGCCGAGTTGGCGTGCGGGCTTGGACCAGAAGACTTGCGCGTCGCCGCCGACCATCTGGCCCTGCTGCTCGACCAGGACGGCGTGCTGTCCGACGCCGACCTGGCCAAGCGCAGCTACCTGATCACGGGCAAACAACAGGCCGACGGCACGACCGAGATCCGCGGCCGCGCCGACCCCGAACTCGCAGCGCTGCTGGATGCGGCGTTCGCCAAATGGGCCGCACCGGGCATGTGCAACCCTGACGACGACAACCCGTGTGTCGACG
>NZ_JAVHWK010000148.1:0-3075 GCF_032159775.1 Mycobacterium sp. | reverse complement strand
ATTCAGGGCTCGGTGGCGATGATGGAGGCGTGAGACCTTGGACACCGACGGGCCACGCAGCGACCCTGATAGTCGATCAGGCTCAAACATTTCGCCATGACGTTGCCGATGTGTCTTTGATGCACGGGTGGGCTCCGGTAACGGTGCAGGTGATCGCCGCGGTGGTGCTGGGGTGCGCGATCGGTTGGCGCTCGTACCGATGGCGGGTGCGATTCGTGCCGGTTGCGGCGGCGGGGGTGGCGTTGGCGTTGGCGGTGCATTGGTTCCTCGGATCGGCGGGTATGGCCGGTGACTCCGCACCGCCGACGTTGTGGTTGTGGGTGGCGCTGAGCGGTTTGGCGTCCGGCGTCGCAGCGGGGGGGTGGGTCAGCGCTTC
Source organism: Mycobacterium sp. (assembly GCF_032159775.1). GTDB lineage: Bacteria > Actinomycetota > Actinomycetes > Mycobacteriales > Mycobacteriaceae > Mycobacterium. Next base: position 2,699 of record NZ_JAVHWK010000148.1, on the reverse strand, counting down.
GTGGTGGCGTCGCGGGGTGTCGGTGCTCGCGGTCCCGCTGTGTTTGCTCAGCTCCGCGCTGGTGCTCAATGGGTGGATCGGTTACTTCCCCACCGTGCACACCGCGTGGAGCCAGTTGACATTAGGCCCGGTGCCGGATCAGACCGACCCGGCCACCGTGACCGCGATGCAACTCAAGGGTGTGCGCCCCGCCAACGGCGCCGTGGTGCCGGTGACTATCAGCGCTGCAGCCTCGAAATTCAAGCACCGCGGCGAACTCGTGTACCTGCCCCCGGTATGGTTTGCCAGCAATCCGCCACCACGGCTGCCCGTGCTGATGATGATCGGTGCGGAGCTCAATACACCAGCGGACTGGCTGCGCGCCGGCAACGCGGCCGGCGCAATGGACGACTTCGCGGCGCTGCACGACGGCAATGCGCCGGTGCTGGTGTTCGTCGACTCCGGCGGTGGGTTCGGCATCGACACCGAATGCGTCAATGGACCGCGCGGCAATGCGGCCGATCATCTGACCAAAGACGTCGTCCCCTTCATGATCTCAACCTTCGGGGTCAGCCCTCAGCGGGCCAACTGGGGCGTCGCAGGCTTTTCCTCGGGAGGGACTTGCGCGGTGGACCTGGCGGTCATGCACCCTGAATTGTTCAGCGTGTTTGAAGACATCGCCGGTGATCGCGGCCCCAATTCCGGTAACCGCGAGCAGACCGTTGCCCGCCTGTTCGGCGGCAACCCCGACCTGTGGGCGGCGTTCGACCCAATAACGGTCATGACCAGGCACGGTCCCTACACCGCTGTCTCAGGTTGGTTTTCGATTCCTGGTACGCCCGGTGTCGACGGGGTTACCCGTGACGCAGTCGGTAATCCCGAGGGGCAGGACGTCGTCGCGGGCTCGCTGTGTGCGGTGGCAACCGCCAACGGCATCACCTGCGCGGTAGAGGCGCAGCCAGGCTTACACGACTGGCCCTTCGCGGCCAAGGCGTTCACCGCCGCGCTACCCTGGCTCGCCGGCCAACTAGGCACCCCCGGCGTCCCCCGAATCGCGCTCCCCCACCCGCAACGATCCCCCCGCCGGTCATAGGAACCGTCCCCGCGCTCGCGGGAGCGCCCCCAGACAACTCGGGCACTCCTCGGCGACCCGCAAACGTGCCGGGGCGCCAACTCGACGCTGGGGCTGCCCGAAGATGTACACCGACCATGCCGCCCAGCAGCTGTTCCAGCAGGGCGATTGGCCTTAGTCCCGCAGGCCAGTGAGACGGCGATCCTTGGTTACCCGGGTCAGCACATTGGGCAAGACCTTGATGCACACACGGGCTGCCGGGCTCGGGTCGGGTCTTCACCGACAGCTTTCGGAATCAGCGAAGACAGGTCCGCCCCGCGGCGGGGCGCCAGATGTCACTCAAAGCCGATGACGACAATTAAAAACCAGGCCAGTCGCGACGGTTGAAAAGCCACCCAATCAGATTGGACGGGTGATCTCCTTGGAAGGCGCCGCGGCTCCAGTGCATTGATCGCCGAGGCCACCGATTCTCTCTCGTACTTCGGCCGACGCCCTATGCGCCACTTCATGCCGCTGTTGGTTGAGCGTCGTGCCCGCAACGAGTTAGCCAAGCTCAGCGGCCAGTCGCGCCGGTCGGATCGATTGGCGAAGCTGTAAGCCAGCCTTGCGAGAGTCGGTCGAGATACCGCACCCGTGCCTCCACGCTTCGCAACCTGTCCTGGACGGAGCGGGCGAAACGCACATTAGCTCTACACAGCGACCACGCTTCTACTACGGGTCGACGTAATGCAGCGAACCATACCGCCCATCACAATGCGGGTGCACCGAGTACGAAATTGCAGACAAATCGATCGGTCAATACTAAAGGGAATGTTTGACGAGAAACAGACAGGTCAGGCCTAGTAGGGCCTGATCTGCTGTTATCTCGGTGGAGCTGCCGGGAATCGAACCCGGGCTGTGACCTGCGGAAATCAGGTTCACCTACGCGAAAAGCCGCGAGAAGTACATGGGAAGGTCGCGAGATGACGTGGGGTTATGTCGAAAGGTGTTGGCGCGTCCAACATGTATATGCGGTTGGCTGACTAAAGGCTGCCCAGTTCGGCCTGTCACCGTCGGCGGCGGCCCGACTTACTCGGTCAGATCGACCACCGTCGCATCCGCCGCGTTCTTCTGCACCGACGCGATGCCCTTCTTGGCGCTCGCCTTCGACTCTTAAGCCTCGCCGGTCGCGATGATCTCGCCGTTCGACGCCTTCAACCGGATACGGAACTTCCCGGCCTTATCCTTCGTGATCTCGAACTTGCCTGCCATGTTTTCTCCCTCGTCAGATGACCGGGCCAACGTTAGCGACCAAGTCCCGGCACGCCCATAGTGTTGCGTGGGCGAGGTAGTGCGGAACGCCGATGGCGAGTGGCTACCCCGCCGACGAGCCGCTGCCCACACGGAGATGCTGGTGATCTGCTGCCGATTCGCTGCGGAGCACCTACCGATTCAGCCATACCGGCGGCGTGATCAGTCGGACGCTGCGTAGCCTGCTGTCGGCGTCAACGACCAGTGAGGAGACGACCATGCTGCACGGGCTGGTCCTCGCAACACAGGACAACTACCAAGCTGCCGGGTTCATACTGAGTGGAATCAAGGGAATCTTTGTCGCGATTGGCAGCCTCATCGCCGCCATCATTTGCGCGGTGGTCGCTGGAATGAAAGG
>NZ_JAVHWK010000145.1:0-17865 GCF_032159775.1 Mycobacterium sp. | reverse complement strand
GACGAAAGGGCCTACGCGGCATGGCGCCCGGTGTGACAATGCTCACCCGCCGACAGTCAGTGCGTGATGCCCAACCGGTCGGTGAGCACCAGAAATGCGACGGCGAAGTCGTTTTGGCTGGTATCGGCCCGCAGCCTGTCCCAGTCCACTTGCTCGCGTACTGCCCGAACAACGGGTAACAGGGCCCCGAAATCGCAGTGATGCTCGTTGAGCGCGTTCAGTTTCTCGGTGATGACGCGCGTGGGCGAAAGTACCCGCATCCGGATGGCCAGCACGTCGAGCACCTCGGCCGCCGCGATGTCGTCGGCGTTCACCGGGTTGCCGTTGAGCTGGTGCAGCACGTCGATGACGAACTGCTCCTCGACGCACGCCTTGAACAGCCAGTCCTCCGGTGTGCGGTCGAGCTGGAAACCGGCCTTCTCCAGCGTCAACGCCGCCGCCTCGGTGTCCTCCTCGGCGACCACGAAGTCGACGTCGTGTACGGGTTCCGGCCCGCCGTACGCCCAGAGCGCGTAACTGCCGGCCAGTGCGAACTCCGGCCCGTGCTCCTTGAGCGCCGAGGCCGCGCGCTTGAGCGCGTCGCGAAGATCGATATTCGTCATCGTGGGTACCTAGTACCCATGCGGATGGCGACCTTCAACATCCTGCACGGACGAAGCCTTCACGACGGCGCCGTCGAACTGGACCGGTTCGTGGAGTCCGTCCGCCTCCTTGACGCCGATGTGTTGGCGTTGCAGGAGGTCGACCTGGACCAACCCCGCTCGTCGATGGCCGATCTGACGGCGTTGGCGGCTCAGGCAATGGGCGCGGTGACCCACCGGTTCGTCGCGGCGCTCTCGGGCACACCCGGCGCGACCTGGATGGCGGCGACGGGTCGCGAACAGCCCGGTACGGCCGCCTACGGCATCGCGCTGTTGTCCCGGTTCCCGGTGCTGAGCTGGCAGGTGTTGCGCTTACCCCGGATCCCGGTGAGGTTCCCGATGTATCTACGCGAGCCGAAAAAGGTGCTGGTAGTGCACGAGGAACCGCGTGCGGCGATGGTCGCGCAGCTGGACACACCGCTGGGCACCCTGACGGTCGCCAACACGCACCTGACGTTCGTGCCCGGCTGGAATCGCCTCCAGCTGCGTCACCTCGTTCGCGATCTGCGCGGGTTCGACGGACCTCGGGTGCTGATGGGCGACCTCAACATGACGCCGCCGAGGACTGGGCGATGGGTGGGAATGCGCTCGCTCGCGGTCGCGCCCACCTTCCCCGGTAGCGACCCACACCGCCAGCTCGACCACATCCTCACCGACGATCCGACGCTGCGAGCCGACGACTGCCGGGCTCCTGAGTTGCCGATCTCGGATCACCGTGCGCTTGTTGTGGACGTTTCGCGGCCGTGACTACGTAGGGTGGCGTCGTGGCGTTCGGCGTGACCTCCGCGGAGTCGACGGACCTGTTCGTGGGGCCGGCCGACGCACCGCTGCAGTTGGTCAGGGTGGTCCACACCGGCGGCACATCGCCGATCGTCGTCGAAGGTGACGGTCTGACCACGCCGGAACCGCCCGCCGCCAACCCGGCCGGTGGAGTGGTCGAGGTGCCCGTCGAGGTGAGCGCCCCCGTCCCCGGTGAGAATCGCGCGGCGCGCGTGCTGTGTGACGGCACCACCACCGACTTCCAGTTCGTCGTCGCCGAGCCGGGCTGGACGATGTTCATGATCAGTCACTTCCACTACGACCCGGTCTGGTGGAACACGCAGGCCGCGTACACCAGCCTGTGGACCGAGGAGCCACCGGGCCGCGCCAGACAGACCAACGGGTTCAACTTGGTCGCCGCTCACCTCGAAATGGCGCGCAGGGAGCCGGAATACAAGTTCGTGCTGGCCGAGGTCGACTATCTCAAGCCGTACTGGGACACCCATCCGCAGGACCGGACGGACCTGCGCCGGTTCATCGGTGAGGGTCGCGTCGAGATCATGGGCGGAACGTACAACGAGCCCAACACGAACCTGACCAGTGCCGAGACGACGATCCGAAACTTCGTGGCCGGCATCGGCTTTCAACGCGATGTTGTCGGCGCCGAGCCTGCCACCGCCTGGCAGCTGGACGCGTTCGGCCACGACCCCCAGTTCCCGGGGATGGCGGCCGACGCCGGCCTGACGTCCAGTTCGTGGGCGCGCGGGCCGCACCATCAGTGGGGTCCGATGCAGAACCAGGGCGACCCCGAGCGCATGCAGTTCTCCAGCGAGTTCGAGTGGATCTCGCCGTCGGGCCGCGGGCTGCTCACCCACTACATGCCTGCGCACTACTCGGTCGGCTGGTGGATGGATTCCTCGGCGACCCTCGAAGAGGCCGAAACGGCGACGTACGAACTGTTCTCGTCGCTGAAGAAGGTCACGCTGACACGCAACGTGCTGCTGCCGGTCGGCACCGACTACACGCCGCCGAACAAGTGGGTCACCGAGATTCACCGCGACTGGAATGAGCGCTACACCTGGCCGCGGTTCGTGTGTGCGCTGCCACGGGAGTTCTTCGCCTCCGTTCGGGCGGAGCTGGTGGAACGGGGAATCGCGGCGTCGCCGCAGACCCGCGACATGAACCCGATCTACACCGGCAAGGACGTCTCCTACATCGACACCAAGCAGGCCAACCGCGACGCCGAGAACGCGGTGCTGGACGGCGAACGCTTCGCCGTTTTCGCAAGCCTGCTCGGCGGCGCCAGCTACCCTCAGGCCGCGCTGGAGAAGGCGTGGGTGCAGCTGGCCTACGGCGCCCATCACGACGCGATCACCGGCTCGGAGTCCGACCAGGTGTACCTCGACCTGCTGACGGGCTGGCGCGACGCCTGGGAGCTGGGGCGCGCGGCGCGCGACAACGCGCTCGAGCTGATCTCGAGCGCCGTCGACGGAACGGTGGTGGTGTGGAACACGTTGACGCACAACCGGACCGACGTGGTGACGGCGCGACTCGACGAACCACTCGGCGACGGTGTGCGGGTGACCGATGCCGACGGCAACGAGTCACCCGCACTCGCCGAGCACGGTGGCCGGTCGGTGAGCTGGCTGGCGCGAGACATCCCCTCGCTGGGCTGGCGCGCCTACCGCCTGACCGCCGGGTCGGCGCAGACGGGCTGGAAAGCGCGCAGCGGCACCGAGATCAGCAACGACCGCTATCGGCTGCGGGTCGACCCGGCACGGGGAGGCGCGGTCTCATCGCTGACCGACGGCGGCCGCGAGCTGCTCGCCGACGGCAAGGTCGGCAACGAGCTGGCGGTATACGACGAGTACCCGGCACACCCGGACGCGGGCGAGGGCCCGTGGCACCTGCTGCCCAAGGGGCCGGTGGTCGTCTCGTCGACCGAATCCGCGGAGTCCGTGCAGTGCTACCACTCCGCGCTGGGCGAGCGGTTGGTGGTGCGAGGCCGAGTCGGCTCCGTGCTGCGCTACACCCAGACATTGACACTGTGGCATGACGTTGCGCGCGTGGACTGCAGCACCACCATCGACGACTTCACCGGTGAGGACAAGCTGCTTCGGCTGCGCTGGCCGTGCCCCATCCCGGGAGCGATGCCGGTCAGCGAGGTCGGCGACGCCGTGATCGGCCGCGGCTTTGCGCTACTGCACGAACTCGGCTGCGCGGAGTCCGTCGACACCGCGAAACATCCTTACACACTGGACAATCCGGCCTACGGATGGTTCGGACTGTCATCGGCGATGCGGATCCGAGTGGGCGACTCGGTGCGGGCGGTGTCGGTGGCCGAGGTGGTCTCGCCGACAGAGGCCGAGTCGGCGGCGACGGCTCGCGATCTGATGGTGGCGCTCGTCCGCGCAGGCGTCACCGCCACGTGCAGCAGCGCCGACAGATCCCGCTACGGCGACCTCGAGGTCGACTCCAACCTCCCCGACGCCCGGATCGCGCTCGGCGGTCCCGACGAGAACTCTTTCACCGCAGCGGTGTTGGCCGAAGCCGACGCGGCCTATACCGACGAGTTGAAGCGTCAGCTGTACGAGACCGGATCGGCACGGGTGTTCGTTCCCGCTGCCGCTCCGCTCGCGACGGCCTGGCTGCCCGGCGCGGACCTGCGCGGTGTGCGGACACTTCCGGTGCTCATCGTCGCCGGCGGCAACGGACTCGACGCAGCGGTCGCGTCGGTCGTGGAAGACCTTGTCGACGCGGAGATCTCGGTCGACCAACAGGCGGCTCCGGACGTCGAGCCGTTCGACGCGCGGACCGTTGCGGTGCTCAACCGCGGCGTGCCCAGCTTCGCCGTCGACACCGACGGCACCCTGCACGCGTCGCTGATGAGGTCATGCACCGGCTGGCCGTCCGGAGTGTGGATGGACCCGCAGCCGCGACGCACCGCACCCGACGGCTCGAACTTCCAACTGCAGCACTGGACACACACGTTCGATTACGCGCTCGCCTCCGGCGACGGTGACTGGCGATCTGCCGCGGTTCCCGACCGGAGCGCCGAATTCTCACACCCTGTATTGGCGGTTGCCGGAAGCCGTAGTGCCGCAGGGGGGTTGCCGAGCTGGGGCTCGCTGTTGCAGATAGAACCCGCAGGCACCGTCCAACTCGGCGCGCTGAAGGCGGCGGGCAACCCGCTGGCATCCGGAAGCAGCCAACCCGTCGACCCGACCGAAGCGGTGGCGATTCGTCTGGTCGAAACGGTAGGCACCGCTACCGAAATCGCCATCACCTCCGGCTTGCACAGGGTGTCGTCGGCATCCCGGGTCAACCTGCTCGAGGAGCCGCGGCTGCACAAGCATCGCGCTTTCGAAGGCGTCGAGCTGCAGGGCTACGAGATCGCCACGATGTTGACCCGGCTGAACATGCCGCGCGTACTCGAGGCCGACCACGCCCAGCTCGCGCCCGAGGCCGAGGCGGCGCAGCCACTGTATGCGCGGTACTGGCTGCACAACCGTGGCCCGGCGCCACTGGGCGGACTGCCCGCCGTTGCCCATCTGCACCCTCAGGCCTCGGTCGCCGAGCCAGGTGACCAAGTCGTGCTCCGGCTCACCGCAGCAAGCGACTGCACCGACTCGGTCCTGCACGGCACCGTGCGGCTGCTGTGCCCCGACGGCTGGACGGCCAGTCCGCCGAGCCTGCCGTTCGTGCTGCCGGGCGGCGGGCATCTGGAGGCCGACATCGAGCTGACGATGCCGCCGGGCACCCCGCCGGGGCTCTATCCGGTCCGCGCCCAGCTCGCGGTCACCGGGGACGACGCAGAGTCGATGCCTGCGTCGTGGCGCCAGGTCGTCGAGGACGTCGCCACCGTGTCGGTCGGTACACCCAGGGAAGACAACGAAATCGTCTATCTGGTGGGCGAACCCACCGGCGTCGAGGTGGCTGCCGGTGACACCGCGCGGCTCACGGTCACGGTCGGCACATCGGCGGGCGCGAGCCTGTCGATGGAGGCGCACCTGATCAGCCCGTGGGGAACGTGGGAGTGGATCGGGCCCGCCGCGCAGGGCGCTGTGCTGACGCCGGAAAAGACGGTGGAACTGGGGTTCGATGTCGCGCCACCACCCTGGGTGCAACCCGGCGAATGGTGGGCGCTGATCCGGGTGGGTTGCGCCGGACGGTTGCTCTATTCGCCTGCCGTCAAGGTGACGGTCCGATGAGCCACCCGCACGTCGCCGCCACCGTCGCGGGTCACGACGTGCGAGTCGCCGATGTCGACGCCCGAGAGTCGCGGCTGCGGGACGCGGTGCCCGCTGCGGTGTTGCCGCGCGCGGGAACCAGCGAGGGACGCCAGCTGCGTCGCTGGCTGACGCAGCTGATGGTGACCGAGCGGGTGATCGCCGCCGAGGCTGAAGCGGCCGGCCTGACTGCCGTCGGCGCGCCCGCGGAAGATGAACTGCTGCCGGACAATTCGGCGCGGCTGGAGATCGGCAGTGTCGCCGCGGCGGCGTTGGCCGATCCGCTCGCCCGGGTGATGTTCGCGCACGTCACGTCGACCGTCGCCGTCTCCGAAGCCGACATCGCCGGGTACCACGAGCGCAACCCGTTGCGCTTCGCAGCGCCGTCGGACGCCGGAAACGGCTGGCGTACCGCCACATCCGTCGCCCCGCCGCTGGATGCCGTTCGACCGCTGATCGTGGAGCATCTGCGAGGTGCCGCGCGTCGACGGGCATTCCGGCTATGGCTCGACGCGAGACGTGCCGAACTGGTCCGGCTCGCACCCGGCTACGAGCACCCGGGCGACCCGCGACAGCCCGACAACACGCACAGGCACTGATGAACGATCAGGCGCTGGCGATCGACATCGGCGGCACGAAGATCGCCGTGGGACTGGTCGATGGCGATGGACAACTCGGCCGCCACGCCCAGCTGCCGACGCCGGAGAGCGACGCGGAGGCCATCTGGGCGGTGGTCGACTCGTTGGTGACCGAGGCGCTGGCCGCGGCGGGAGGTCACGTCCGCGGTGTCGGGATCTCGTCGGCGGGTCCGATCGATCTGCCGTCGGGCACCGTCAGCCCGATCAATATCACGCAGTGGCAACGCTTTTCGATCGTCGATCGGGTGACCAAGTTGGTCGGTGCGCCCGTACGTCTTGCCGGGGACGGGTTGTGCATGGCGATGGGTGAGCGGTGGCGTGGCGCAGGTCGCGGCGCGCACTTCATGCTCGGCATGGTCGTGTCGACGGGCGTCGGCGGCGGTCTCGTGCTCGACGGCGCGCCCTACGACGGGCGCACCGGCAATGCCGGGCACGTCGGCCACGTCGTCGTCGAGCCCGACGGCGCACCGTGCACATGCGGCGGTCGTGGCTGCGTGGAGACGATCGCGTCGGGCCCGAACATGGCGCGCTGGGCCCGCGACAACGGCTGGGACGCGCCGCCCGAGGCGGACGCCAAGGAGCTCGCCGACGCCGCCAACGCGGGAGACCCGCTGGCGCTCAAGGCCTTCAGGCGTGGGGCCACCGCCGTCGCGGCGATGATCGCGTCGGTGGGAGCGGTCTGCGATCTGGATCGCGTCGTCATCGGCGGGGGAGTGGCGAAATCGGGAGCACTGCTGTTCGACCCGGTTCGCGAAGTGCTGGCCGTGCACGCGGGCCTGGACTTCCTGCACGACCTGCAGGTGGTGCCCGCCGAACTGGGTGGTGACGCCGGCCTCGTCGGCGCCGCCTCTCTGGTGATTTCGGCGCGCTAACGTGCGCTCAGCGTCGATTACCGCGCCGAAATCGCTAGGGGGCAGTCGCTACTGCGGGCCGGTCGGGCTGTCCGACGAAGTAACCGATCAGCAGGCCGACGAACGGTACCGCGGCAAGAACGGCGCTCAGCGTGGCGCTGCCACCGGTGACGAGCGTGAAGTTGGACAGTACGAGCCACAGACTGGCCAGCAGACCGACACAGGCCAGCGCGGGGGCGATCCCGGTCTGCCAGATGCGCCCACCCGCCTGCTCGCGGTGGCGGACGAAGTACACCAGCACCGCGATCGACGTGGTGAGCATGAGCAGCACCATGCCGACCGTCGCCACACCGGCCATCGAACCGAACACCCCGACCAACGGGTCGACCCCGAACACCGCAAGGAGCAACACAATCGTCGCCGCCGTGATCGTCTGCACCACCGAGGAGAAGGCGGGCGAGTGGTGCGTCGAATGGACGGTAGCGAGCCGACGCGGAAGCAAACCCTTTCCGGCAAGGACGAATTGATAGCGCGCGATCACGTTGTGGAAGGACAGCACGCAGGCGAACAGGCTCGTCAGCAGCAGGACGTTCACGACATCCCTGCCGATCCGACCCAGTGTGTCGTCGGTGGTGTCGAGCAACATGTTGGCGTCGCCGTCGAGGGTGCGCTGTGCCACCTCGGCGACCTGATCGGGTCCGATGGCGACGACGAACGCCCAGCACGTCAGCGCGTAGAAGCCGCCGATGATGAGCACCGCGGCATAGGTCGCGCGGGGGATCGTGCGCTCGGGATCGCGCGCCTCGTCGCGGAACACCGCCGTCGCCTCGAAGCCGATGAAGCCGGTCAGCGAGAACAGCACCGCGATGCCGAGGCTGCCGGTGGTGAAGATGTCAGGCCGAAACGGCTCCAGGGTCAGGCCCGACGGGCCGGGGCTGACGACGATCACGAAGTCGAGAAGGACGACGATGCCGATCTCGAGGGCCAGCGCGACGCCGAGCACCTTTGCGCTCAGGTCGATGTGGCGGTAGCCCAGCAGGGCGACGATCGCCAGGACCGCGAAGGAGTAGACGGCCCAGGGGATTTCCGGGCCGCCGTAGAAACCCACGGTGTCGCCGATCGCCCACCCGATGTAGCCGTAAATGCCCACCTGTATCGCGGTGTAGGCGATGAGTGCGACCACCGCGATGCCGGTGCCCGGGCGCTTGCCGAGCCCGAGGGTCACGTAGGAGAAGAACGCGCCCGCCTCGGGCACATGCGGCGTCATGGTCACGAAACCGATGCTGAACAGCAGCAGCACCACTGCGGCGATGATAAAGCCGACCGGCGCGCCCGCGCCGTTGCCGAGCCCCATCGAGAGCGGCATGTTGCCGCCGATCACAGTCAGCGGCGCCGCGGCGGCCACCACCATGAACACGACGCCGACGGTGCCGAGGTGGCCGCTGAGCCGCTGCGTCTCATCAGTTGTCGGGTTCTCGATCATCGGTCCTCCTGGTGGCGAACGGGTTGGGCAAGCGCCTGCCGGAGCAGGTCGTGGTCGACGGCGTGAGCGGTGATGCCGTTGCGTCCGGTGAGCGTGGTGGCGGCCACCATGGCATTGACGATCGCCTCTTCTGTGGCCTCGATCGTCAAGTCGAATAGCCGCGTCATCAACTGCGGAGCAACCATTTTCAGTGGAATCTCGGGCCGGGCGACGAGGGTGTCCTCGTCCCAGGCATAGGGCGGAATGCCGCGGTTTCCGGTGGAGAACGCGAGCATCAGGTCGCCGCTGTACTGTTCGCCTGCGCCGCCGACTCTGGCGACACCCACGGCGGCGCGCTGCGCGAGCCTCGCGCACTGGTGGGGGAGCAGCGGCGCGTTGGTGGCGACCACGACGATGATCGAACCCGAGCCGGGCTCGTAGCCGGCCGGGGTCTGCGGCAGCGGCACCCGATCGGGTCCGATCACGTCGCCGACGGGAACGCCGTTGACGCGCAGCAGCTCTCGGCGACCGTGGTTGGCCTGCACGAGAACTCCGACGGTGTACTGACCCACCGCAGTGTCGGTCACCCGCGATGAGGTACCGATGCCGCCTTTGAACTCGTGGCAGATCATGCCCGTTCCGCCGCCGACATTGCCCTCGGCGACCGGCCCGTCACTCGCCGACGCCAGCGCTTCGCGCACGTGGTCGGCTCGTATGTGGTGGCCGTTGATGTCGCTGAGCACCCCGTCGTAGGTTTCGCCGACGACGGGCAACGACCAGTACACCCCGTCGCCTCTGGCCTGCACCTGTGCCTCGACGAGGGCATCGCGCACCACGCCGACGCTGTGGGTATTCGTCAGGGCGATCGCCGTGGTGAGTTCTCCGGACTCGCGGATCCATTCCAGCCCGGTGAGTTCACCGCTTCCGTTGAGCCGGTGAGTGCCCGCGAACACCGGTTCGTTCCAGATTTCAGGGTGGGGAATCACGACTGTCACGCCGGTGTGCACGGCAGGGGGGCCGGTTTCGTCGAGGGTGACATGGCCGACGCGCACGCCGGGGACGTCGGTGATCGCGTTGTCGGCGCCGGTCGGATGCCTGCCGATGGTGATATCGAGTTCTCTGGCTCGCATGTGTCCCTACCTGGAGGCCAGGCCCCTGAGAGTTTTTTTCCTTGAAGGAAAATAATGCGCTTCCGGTGGGGCTGGCGCAAGTGGTTGACCGAAATTGGGATCATGGGACGCGTGGCACGTCCGAACCGGCAGACGCAACGACGCAAAGAGATCCTCGACGCGACCATTGGATTGATCGAGCGCCACGACCTGGCGACGCTGCGACTCACCGACGTCGCCGCCGAACTCGGGACCACCGCCAATGCCGTGCGCTACTACTTCAAGGACATGCACCAGCTGCTCTCGGAACTCGCCCTGCGTTCCGATGTCCGCTTTTACGACGATCGCCTTGCTGCGGCTACGCACACCCGCGACGTGTGCGAGCAATTGGCGATGACGATCGCCGCCGGATTGCCGACCGGGCCGGACGACGCCGAGTGGCGCGCCATCTGGCGAGCCGTGTTGGCGGCCGGCTTCGAACTCGACCAGCGCCGAGACGTGCAGGGGATCTACCACCGGCAGGTCAAGTTGTACATTCGCATCCTCAACGCCGGCGCCAAGGCTGGCACGTTCACATTGCGAACGCCTGCGCGCGATGTGGCGATGACGCTGATGTCGATGGAGGACTACCTCGGCTACCGCATCGTGGCGCGCGATCCCGAGTTGAGCAGGAAAACGGCCCTGCGCCTGATGCGCCAGTACGCCGAGTTGGCAACGGGCGCAACGTTACCCAAGATCGTATAAACGCCAGGTCAGCCCGCGACTGCGCTGTCTGCGCCCCTGCGGGTCTCCAGCACCAGCATCGCGACGTGCAGCGAGACCATCGATTCGGCGTCGGAGAGGTCCACGCCGAGGGTGCGCTCGATGGCGGTGAGCCGTTTGTAGAGCGCCGGTCTGCTGATGTGCAGACGCGCTGCCAACGCTGCCTTGTTGCCCGCCAGGCGCAGATATTCGCGCAGCACGATGAGATCCGAACGCGGACCGCCGCGGTCGGCCGTCAGCAGCGCCTTCAGTTCGGTCTCGGCGAAGGCCTGCACCCGAGCGTCATTCTGCAACAACGAGATCAGTCCACGCAGCCGCACATCGGATGCCCGATAGAACTGCCGGTCCGGCGGCTCCATCGCCAGCGCCACCTCCGCCACGTGGGCGGAATCGGTCAGTCCGTGGGTGGCATCGGTGACGACGTCGGCAGGTGTCCCGACCGCGAGCACCGAATGCTGCACCCCGTCGATGCGCATGACTTCGCGATTCACCGCGTCACCGAGCGCATTCCATGCCCTGTCCGCGCCTCCCGCGCGGTTGGAACTCAACGCGATAACGGCACCAACCTGGCCATCGCTGCGGGTGGCGAACAGCCCGGTGTGGCCCGACGCGTTGACGGCATGGGCGACGGCGTCGAGCAGGGCAACATTGCGGCGCTGCCTCGCCAGCGGATCCGCCCCGGTCGGGTGATAGCGCACCCGTACCGTCACCGGAAAGTAGCGTGAAGCCTTCCGCAACCCCAATGCATGTGCGCGGACGGCGATTTCGCGTTCATCGCTCATCCGGTCGCGGAGTACCTCGTCGATCAGACCGCTCTGCGCCTGCTGATGCAGGCCGGCCCGGTCACGTTCGATCATCCGGTCCATCGCGAGCGCTACCGCCGCCCGCTCCAGCACTTTGGTGGCACGAGCGGTATCGGCCGCGGCACGCGGGACGATCAGCCGCCCCCACTCCTCGCCGCGGGTTCCCACTGCCGTCATCAGCCAGCTGTCCTCGCCGCCCTCGCCGGAGGCCCGCCGTGAACGTCGCTCCCAGTCTTCGAGGAGGTCGACCGTGTTGTCGGGCCCGGGTGCCACTGCGAGCGCCTGATGGGCCAGGTCCTCCAACACCACCGGCTCACCGACCATGCGGGCAGCGGCAGCGACGATTCCGCCCGCCGATACTCGCTTCATGCTGAGGTCGGTGAAGGTCTCGTGCACTCGACGGTCGAAGGCCACCTCCTCGAACTGTTCGGCCACGATCCGACGGTGCACCTCCTCGGTCACCTCGACGAACTTGATCTCGCGGTGCAGTTCCACCAACGCCACGTTGAGCTCGTCGGCGAGAGTCGCGGCCGCCTCGGGCAGTGGTCCCGCGGCGCCCAGTTCGACGACGACACCGAGCGCTCCCGCATCGGCGAGCCCGCGCAGGTACCTGGCGGGTGCCTTGCGCAGCGCTGCACCGGTGGTCAGCACCAATTCCCCGCCCTGAAGCAGTGCCGACCAATCCGCGATGTCACCGACGTGAACCCAACGGATCGGCTCATCCCATCGCCGAGCACTGAGGATCCTGGGCTGACCGGCCGCGATAGCGGGCAGCGCGATCACCTCAGCCACGGTCGGAGTCATTTACACAGTGTAATCAGACAGCCGATATCAGAGACATGATGTATCCGTGGAGCGTCCGTTCGGAGACCCACACTTGAGGAGCCGAACGGTCGCACGCGACCGACCCACTCTTGAAGAGAGCTTCATGCCGCACACCATTTCGCATTGGACCGACAACAAGCCGTTCGCTGGCAGCAGCACCGACACTGCGCCGGTGACGAACCCGGCCACCGGTGAGGTGACCGGTGAGGTGGCACTGGCCAGCGTGCAGGACGCGCGTGTGGTCATCGATGCGGCAGCGGCGGCATTCCCCGCGTGGCGGGACACCTCATTGGCCAAGCGCACCCAGATCTTGTTCGCGTTCCGCGAATTGCTCAACGAGCGCAAGGGTGAGCTCGCCGAGATCATCACCTCCGAGCACGGCAAGGTGGTCTCCGATGCGCTCGGCGAGGTGAGCCGCGGCCAGGAGGTCGTCGAGTTCGCCTGCGGTATACCGCATCTGCTCAAGGGTGGGTTCACCGAGAACGCCTCGACGAAGGTGGACGTGTACTCGATCCGCCAGCCGTTAGGACCCGTGGCGGTGATCTCCCCATTCAACTTCCCCGCCATGGTTCCGATGTGGTTCTTCCCGATCGCGATCGCCGCCGGTAACACCGTGGTGCTCAAACCGTCGGAGAAGGACCCGTCGGCGTCGATCTGGATGGCCGAGCTGTGGGCCGAAGCCGGGCTTCCGCCCGGGGTGTTCAACGTGCTGCAGGGCGACAAGACCGCCGTCGACGAGCTGCTGACCAACACCGCGATCAAGTCGGTGTCCTTCGTCGGCTCCACCCCGATTGCGCAGTACGTCTACGCCGCCGGCACTGCCGCGGGCAAGCGGGTGCAGGCGCTGGGCGGCGCGAAGAACCACGCGGTGATCCTGCCCGACGCCGATTTGGACCTGGCCGCCGACGCGATGGTCAACGCCGGCTTCGGCAGTGCAGGGGAGCGCTGCATGGCGATCTCGGCGTGTGTCGCGGTCGGGCCGATCGCCGACGACCTGGTCGCCAAGATCGCCGAACGCGCCGCGACCATCAAGACCGGTGACGGCCGCAAGGATTCCGACATGGGCCCGCTGGTGACCAAGGTGCACCGCGACAAGGTCGCCTCCTACATCGACGCAGGCGAGGCCGACGGCGCCAAGATCGTCGTCGACGGCCGCGGCGCGCAGGCCGACGGCGGCCAGAACGGGTTCTGGTTGGGGCCCACCCTCATCGACCACGTCACCCCCGAGATGAGCGTCTACACCGACGAGATCTTCGGCCCCGTTCTCTCAGTGGTGCGGGTGGAGACCTACGACGAGGCGCTGAATCTGATCAACGCCAACCCCTACGGCAACGGCACCGCGATCTTCACCAATGACGGCGGCGCCGCACGTCGCTTCCAAAACGAAGTCGAAGTGGGCATGATCGGCATCAATGTCCCCATCCCGGTACCGATGGCCTACTACAGCTTCGGCGGCTGGAAAGCCTCGCTGTTCGGCGACACCCACGCCCACGGCGCCGACGGCGTGGCATTCTTCACCCGCGGCAAGGCCATCACTCAACGCTGGCTCGACCCCAGCCACGGCGGCCTCGAACTCGGCTTCCCCCAAAACAAGTAAGTGGTGACACCTACATGACGAATCTCGACGAGCGCACCGACAACGCAGTGCTGCCCAACGGGTTGAGCCTCGACGACGCCCGTGCGCAGGCGGCCCGAACGTACGAACTCGACCGCTCGCACGTATTCCACTCCTGGGCTGCCCAGGCGGAGATCACTCCGATGACCATCGTGGCGTCGGAGGGTTCCTACATCTGGGACGGTGACGGAAACCGCTTGTTGGACTTCGCTTCTCAGCTGGTTTTCACCAACATCGGCCACCAGCACCCCAAGGTAGTCGCGGCCATCCAGGAGCAGGCGGCCAAGCTCTGCACGGTTGCTCCGCAGCACGCCAACGACGCTCGCTCGGAGGCGGCACGGCTGATCGCAGAGCGAACCCCCGGCGACCTGAACAAGATCTTCTTCACGAACGGCGGCGCCGACGCCAACGAACACGCGGTGCGGATGGCGCGACTGCACACCGGCCGTTACAAGGTGCTCACTCGGTACCGCTCCTACCACGGCGGCACCGACACCGCGATCAACATGACCGGTGATCCGCGACGCTGGCCCAACGACTACGGAAACAGCGGCGCCGTGCACTTTTTCGGCCCGTTCCTCTATCGCTCGCACTTCAACGCCACGACCGAGGAGGAAGAAAGCGAACGCGCGCTGGCACACCTCGACGAGGTGATCCGGATGGAGGGGCCCGCGACCATCGCGGCGATCGCGCTGGAGTCGGTGCCGGGGACCGCGGGCATCATGGTGCCGCCCGCCGGCTATCTGGCCGGCGTCCGGGATCTCTGCGACCGGTACGGGATCATGTTGATCGCCGACGAGGTGATGGCAGGCTTCGGTCGTACCGGCAAGTGGTTCGCCATCGACCATTTCGATGTCACGCCCGACTTGATCACCTTCGCCAAAGGCGTGACATCCGGTTACGTACCGCTCGGCGGAGTGGCCATCAGTCCGGCGATCGCGGACACGTTTGCCCATCGCGCCTATCCCGGCGGCCTGACGTATTCGGGCCACCCGCTGGCCACCGCGGCCGCCGTTGCCACCATCAATGCGATGGAAGACGAGGGCATGGTCGCCAACGCGGCGCGAATCGGTGAAGAAATCCTCGGACCCGGACTGGCCGACATCGCCGAACGTCATGATTGCGTTGGCGAGGTCCGCGGTCTCGGCGTGTTCTGGGCGGTGGAACTGGTAGCCGACCAACAGACCAAGGAGCCACTGGCCCCCTACGGCGGGACCAGCGCCGCGATGAATGCTGTCGTCGGGGCGTGCAAGCAGGGCGGGATGCTTCCGTTCGCGAACTTCAACCGGATCCATATCGTGCCGCCGTGCACGGTGAGCGACCAAGAGGTCCGCGACGGCCTCGCCATCCTGGATACCGCACTCGACGTGGCCGCGCAGGCCTCGTCGGCGCCGCCGCCGCCGCTGTAACTGGTGACCGCCGTTTTGGCTGATCGACGGGCTATCCGCTACTCTTGAGCCGTTCCACCAAAGACCGTCGGTCACCGAGAAATCGGTTGAAGGTCCCGGATCGTCCGGGCGGCCCACGCAGGAGGACGAGGCAGTTGTAGATCAGCGCGCCCCGACCGTCTGCGTCGGGGCGTTCGTCGTTTCTCGGGCCTTCTGACATCCGACCTCGGTCACCAACTACGAGGAGGCATGCATGGCCAAGGCTGACAAGGCCACCGCGGTTGCCGACATCGCCGAACAGTTCAAGGAGGCGACGGCAACGCTCGTCACCGAATACCGCGGACTCACGGTGGCCAACCTCAAGGACCTGCGTCGCTCGCTCGGTGAGTCCGCTACCTATACCGTCGCCAAGAACACGCTGGTCAAGCGTGCCGCGGCGGAGGCCGGTATCGAGGGTCTCGACGAGCTTTTCGTCGGCCCCACCGCGATCGCGTTCGTCACGGGTGAGGCAGTCGACGCGGCCAAGGCGATCAAGAAGTTCGCCAAGGACAACAAGGCGCTGATAGTCAATGGCGGCTACATGGACGGTCGACCGCTGACCGTCACGGAGATCGACAAGATCGCCGATCTGGAGTCGCGCGAGGTGCTGCTGGCCCAGCTGGCCGGCGCGATGAAGGCCAAGACCACCCAAGCGGCCGCGCTGTTCCAGGCGCCCGCAGCGCAGGTGGCTCGATTGGCCGCCGCACTGCAGGAGAAGAAGGCCGCAGAAGAAGCTGCTGCGTAAAGCCGCGTACGTCACACCACCACAAAGACAGAAGAAGAAGAAGCAAGAAAGGACCATCACCATGGCAAAGCTGTCCACTGAGGATCTGCTTGACGCGTTCAAGGAACTGACCCTGCTTGAGCTCTCCGAGTTCGTGAAGGCGTTCGAGGAGACCTTCGACGTCACCGCCGCCGCTCCGGTCGCCGTTGCGGCCGCCCCCGGCGCCGCTGCCGGTGCGCCTGCCGAGGCCGCCGAGGAGCAGTCGGAGTTCGACGTCATCCTCGAGGCTGCCGGCGACAAGAAGATCGGCGTCATCAAGGTTGTTCGCGAGATCGTCTCCGGTCTGGGCCTAAAGGAAGCCAAGGATCTGGTCGACGGGGCTCCCAAGCCGCTCCTGGAGAAGGTCGCCAAGGACGCAGCGGACGAGGCCAGGACCAAGCTCGAGGCCGCGGGCGCGACGGTCACCGTCAAGTAGTTCCGACTACGTTCTACGTCCCTGTGGGGCTGATCTGGCAAACAGATCGGCCCCACAGTGGGTTTTACCGTCCTTGCTGGTGGGACCCGAGATGTGACCTCCGACTAGTGTCCCCGGACCGGCGTCGTAAGCTACAGTGACTCAAGCCACAGGCGGGGAGCGTGTGGCTGCAGAACTCATTGGCGGAAGGATCTCGCGTGGGCATTGGCATTCAGGTTGAGGGACTGACCAAGTCCTTCGGGCCCCAGCGAATCTGGGAAGACGTCACCTTCGACGTCCCGGCGGGCGAGGTCAGCGTGCTGCTCGGCCCGTCCGGTACCGGTAAGTCGGTGTTCCTGAAGTCGTTGATCGGACTGCTGCGCCCGGAGCGCGGCTCGATCATCGTCGACGGCACCAACATCATCGAGTGCACCGCCAAGGAGCTCTACGAGATCCGCACGCTGTTCGGCGTGATGTTCCAGGACGGTGCGCTGTTCGGCTCGATGAGCCTCTACGACAACACCGCTTTCCCCTTGCGTGAACACACCAAGAAGAAGGAAAGCGAAATCCGCAACATCGTCATGGAGAAGATGGAACTGGTCGGCCTGGCCGGCGACGAGAACAAGTTCCCCGGCGAGATCTCCGGCGGTATGCGCAAGCGCGCCGGGCTGGCCCGATCGCTGGTACTCGATCCGCAGATCATCCTCTGCGACGAGCCCGACTCGGGTCTTGACCCGGTTCGTACCGCCTACCTCTCCCAGCTGCTAATCGACATCAACGCGCAGATCGACGCCACGATCCTGATCGTGACGCACAACATCAACATCGCCCGCACCGTGCCCGACAACATCGGCATGCTGTTCC
Organism: Mycobacterium sp.; assembly: GCF_032159775.1. Lineage (GTDB taxonomy): Bacteria > Actinomycetota > Actinomycetes > Mycobacteriales > Mycobacteriaceae > Mycobacterium. The sequence continues at coordinate 702 of NZ_JAVHWK010000145.1, read as the reverse complement.
GTAAGCACCTTGTGATGTTCGGCCCGCGCGAGGTCCTGCTGACCAGCGACGAGCCCGTGGTCCGTCAGTTCCTCAACGGCCGCCGCCTCGGCCCCATCGGCATGTCCGAGGAAAAGGACGAGACGCAGATGGCCGAAGAGCAGGCCATGGTCGACGCCGGTCACCATGACGGCGGCGTCGAGGAGATCGAGGGCGTGCCGCCGCAGATCCAGGCGACCCCGGGCATGCCGGAGCGTGCGGCCGTCGGCCGCCGCCAGGCCCGCGTCCGCGAGATCATGCACACACTGCCGCCGAACGCTCAGGAAGCGATCCGCGACGACCTCGAGGGCACGCACAAGTATTCCGCGCACGAGAATCCCGACGACGGTGCTACCGCCCGGCATCGCACCGGCGATGACGAGGCGCCGACCGGACGTATCCCGGTCAGCGGAGAGCGCTGAGCCAACCCTTTTCACGAACTGCCGGCGGACGACAATCCGCCGGCAGTTCGCTTTTCACGTGTGACGTCCCGGCGGAATCTTCGTAAATACAGCCCTGAGTCTCGCGTCGACCGTTAGCGTTACCGGCGGTCCGCAGACGGGAGACGGCATGGGCGACCGGTTCTTGCTTTGGCTCGGTGCGGGCGCGGTGTGCGCCGGTGTGACGGTCGGGATGCTGCTCGGCGCGGGTACGGCCTCCGCCCAGACCGAATCCGATGGCGAC
>NZ_JAVHWK010000018.1:0-70022 GCF_032159775.1 Mycobacterium sp. | reverse complement strand
CGACGTTCACCGCGAGATGCGCATCGTTCGACTGGGTCAGGGTGTTGATGCCACCGGACAATTCGCGACAGAGGCGATCGAGCGGACGAAGCGCGCGCTGATCGACTACGCCGAACTGCTGCGGCGCCACGACGTTTCGAAGGTTCGCATGGTGGCGACGTCGGCGACCCGCGACGCTGCCAACCGTGACGACTTCTTCTCCATGACATCCGACGTGCTTGGCGCCGTCGTGCCGGGCGCCGTCGCGGAGGTGATCTCCGGCGACGAGGAGGCCCGGCTGTCGTTTCACGGAGCCGTCTACGAATTGGACACCGCCGCAGCGCCTTTCGTTGTCGTCGACCTGGGCGGCGGATCCACCGAGGTGGTAGTGGGGGAGCACGAGATGGCGGTCGGCTACTCGGCCGACATCGGCTGCGTCCGGCTGACGGAGCGGTGCCTGCACAGCGACCCGCCGACCGCCGTCGAGGTGGCGGCCGCGCGGGAGGTGGTGAGGGAACGTCTGGGCGAGGCCCTTCGGGTGGTGCCCGTCGAGCGGGCTCGTACATGGGTCGGCGTGGCGGGAACCATGACGACGCTTGCCGCGCTCGCACAGGGCATGACGGCCTATGACCCTGCGGCTATCCACTTGTCCCGCGTCAAGTTCGACGAACTGCTACCTGTGTGCGAAGACATCATCGCCATGAGCCATCAACAACGCGCGGCCCTGGGGCCGATGCATGAGGGTCGGGTCGACGTGATCGGCGGCGGAGCCATCATCACCGAGGAGCTCGCGTACGCACTCGGCAGCCGGGCGGGCATTGACGAGCTGGTGGTCAGTGAGCACGACATCCTCGACGGCATCGCGCTGTCGATCGCCTAGGTGTGGACCTTTGCCCGTCGTCTCGATTTCGTCGGATCGTGTTGGCCAGCAAGAGTCAGGCCGAGCACTATCATTCCGACACCGAGTCCGAAGTGCAGCCAGTTATCGGCACCGTTCAGTGGGATCACGTTCGCCGAACTGCCGTCATCGATGAGGATTCCGTAAACCCACAGCCCGAGGTAGGCCAGGCCGCCGATCAAGAAGTAGGCCCGGGCCATCGCGTACGTCCGCGCCATCACGAGGCCGGCGAGACCAAAGGCCATGTGCAGGAGATTGTGCAGTATCGACACTTCGAAGACACCGAACAGTTTCGCGTCGGAGTGATGGCCCGCGAACTGCAACAGGTCGTGCTGCGTGGTCACGCCGGGGATGAATCCCAGCACGCCCGCGACGAGGAAGGCGCCCGCGACGATGATGGCCGCGCCTTGCACCGCCATCAGTGGGCGAGTCTTCGCCATACCCTGCCTCCCTTCGACCCCGTTATTGACGGATCGGCAGGTAAGAGATACCCGCGCGCCCGAAGTGCTAATCGGGCGCCCGGGCGATCTCGTTGTCAGGCAGCCGGTCGGGTGTCGCGCGAAGCCCGGGCACCGGTGTTCGCGCGGGACAGCAGGACGCCGAGCGCGATCATGCCGATCGCCAGGGCGAGGTGCAGCCAGTTGTCCGCGCTGTTGACGGGCACGAAGTTCGCCGCACTGTGGTGGTCGATGACCATTCCGTAGATGAACAGCACCAGGTAGATGACCCCGCCGCCGATCAGGTAGGTCCGCGCCCCCGTAAAGGTGCGGGCCATCGCGATCCCGGCGACGCCGAACAGCAAGTGGACGATGTTATGCAGGATCGAAACATTGAAGACGCCGAGCAGCAGAGCCCCCGATTCGTGGCTTGCGAAGGACATTGTGTCGTAGTCGGTGGTGATGCCGGGGATGAACCCGAGGATGCCCACGAGCAGGAACACCGCTCCGACGGCCAGCGCCGCCTTCTGCAGAGCCGTGGCGTATCTCGCCCCCGCGACGGCCGGTCGATTGGTTGCCATAAGATTTCCCTTCCCTGAGATTGGCCTCAAGGAACTACCCGGGGAAAACGCGTGTAAACAAGCTGAAACGCCATGCCGACGTCGCGGTGGGATGGTCGGTCACGAAGGGCGGCTCACGCCGCCGTCGTCAGCGCCTGACGTTGCAGTTGGGCGGGTTACCGCAGTGATGACCGCCGTCGCATGCGTTGCAATGACAATTGCAGCCGCCGGCCTTGGTTTCTGACACTCGCATGCTGTTCAACTCCTTAGTCGCTCTGACCGCCCTGTCCGGGTGGGAGCAGAGTTCGTATCAACATATGCCGACTTTCACAGTAGTCCTGCCAGGCTGGAAATAAAGGAAGACGAGCGGCCTTGATCTTGATCGACTCTGCGGTCAGGGCGCGATTGAGGCGGTTTTCTGTGCCCTGTGCGCAGAGTCGATGTCGGCGTCGGAAAGCAACCGTTTCATCACATCGGTCAAGGCGATGAGCCCGACGAATTCCTCGCGGTCAATCGCGCAGTGCGCAAGACGATGTCGCCACCTGGACACACACTGTGTCCCGTTTCTCATGGCTACCCAAGGAAAGGGTCGTTAAATGGGGACATGCCGTCTCCCACCACCGCACCAGCTGACGTACTCGTGATCTTCGGAATCACCGGGGATCTGGCCAGGAAGATGACCTTCCGGTCGCTGTACCGACTGGAGCGCCGCGGCTTGCTCGACTGCCCGATCGTCGGGGTGGCCCTCGACGACTGGTCGGAGGCGGCCCTGATAGACCACGCCAGGAGTTCGATCGAGACTGCCGGCGAAACCATCGACGACGACGTGTTCGCCCGCTTCGCGCAGCGACTGTCGATGGTGTCGGGCGACTTCGCCGACGCGAAGACCTACGAGCGGGTGGCCCGCGCGATCGACGGCAAGCACACGCCGGTGTTCTACCTGGAGATACCGCCGTCGTTGTTCGGCCGCGTCGTCGAAGGTCTATCGCATGCCAACCTGACCTCGCACGCCAGGGTGGTGGTGGAGAAGCCGTTCGGCCACGATCTCGAGTCGGCGCGGGCGCTCAACGCACAGTTGCGCAGTGTCCTCGAGGAGTGGCAGATCTACCGCATCGACCACTTCCTCGGCAAGGAACCGGCGATGGACATCATGTTCCTGCGATTCGCCAATTCGATCTTCGAGCCGCTGTGGAACCGGGACCGCATTCAGTGCGTCCAGATCACGATGGCCGAGAACTTCGGGGTCGAGGACAGGGGCAGCTTCTACGACCCCGTTGGCGCACTGCGCGATGTGGTGCAGAACCATCTGCTGCAGCTGATCGGACTGTTCGCCGCCGAGCCACCGAGCACGGCCGACGCCGACGGGTTGCGCGACAAGCGTGCGGAGGTGTTCCGCGCGATGCCGCCAGCAGACCCTGCGCATTACGTGCGCGGGCAGTACGACGGATACCGCTCCGTCAAAGGGGTGCAGTCGAGTTCGCAGACCGAGACGTTCGCCGCGCTACGGCTGGAGATCGACAATTGGCGCTGGGCCGGAGTGCCGTTCTTCATCCGCGCCGGCAAGGCGCTGCCCGTGCGGGACACCGAGATTCGGGTGATCTTCAAGCGTCCACCCAAGCTGGCGATCACTGAGGAGACCCACGATCCGGACGAACTCGTGCTTCGCATCGATCCGAATCCCGGTACCAACCTGATCATCCAGGCCAAGGAACCGGGGAAGAACAGCACCCGCCGTGTCGACCTGGACATGATATTCGCCGAGGAACTCGGAGAGGCGCCCGAACCGTATGAGCGTCTGCTCAGCGACGCGATGGTGGGCGATTCCACCCAGTTCGCCCGCGAAGACGGGGTGGAGGAGACGTGGCGCATCGTGCAACCGTTGCTGGACTCGCCGCCCGAGGTGCAGCCGTACAAGAAAGGGTCCTGGGGTCCCGAGGCCGCCGCCAAACTCGTTGCCGGGCATCCGAATTGGCGGACTCCGTGGCTGAAAGGCTGTCCCTGACCGACTGTCGCAGTAGGTCAGCTTCGCAGGATCGGCTTCAGCGTCTCGAGTACCGCCGGGTCTTCGATCGTCGACGGGACCGGCTCGTCGCGGCCGTCGGCGATGCCGCGCATCGTCTTGCGCAGAATCTTGCCCGACCGGGTCTTCGGCAATGCGGGCACGACGTCGACAGCCTTGAAAGACGCAACAGCACCGATGTTGTCCCGGACGGCGGCGATCAACTCTTTGTGCAGGCCTTCGTCGGATGCGCCTGCCTTGAGCACGACGAGGCCGCGCGGCACCTGTCCCTTGAGCTCGTCGGCGACCCCGATCACCGCGCACTCGGCGACGGCAGGATGGGCGGCGAGTACCGCCTCGATGGAACCGGTCGACATCCGGTGTCCCGCAACGTTGATGACGTCGTCGGTGCGCCCCATCACGTACAGGTAGCCGTCCTCGTCGAAGTAGCCGCCGTCGCCCGTCAGGTAGTAGCCGGGGAACGCTTTCAGATACGACGCGACGTAGCGGTCGTCGTCACCCCACAGCGTCGGCAGCGTCCCCGGCGGCAGCGGCAGCTTCACGCAGATCGCGCCCTCCTCGTTCGGGTCCGCTTGCGATCCGTCGGGGCGCAGAATGGCCACGTCGTACCCCGGCATCGGCACGGTGGGCGAGCCCGGCTTGATGTCGAGCGCTTCGACGCCCATCGGGTTGGCGGCCACCGACCAGCCGGTCTCGGTCTGCCACCAGTGGTCGACGACCGGGATGCCCAGCCGTTCAGACGCCCAGTGGTAGGTGCCGGGATCGAGCCGCTCACCCGCCTGGAACAGATACTTCAGCGCCGAGAGGTCGTACTTGCCGAGGTGTGTTCCGTCCGGGTCTTCCTTCTTGATCGCGCGGATCGCGGTCGGGGCGGTGAACAACGCCTTCACCCCGTGCTCGGCGGCCACTCGCCAAAAAGCGCCCGCGTCCGGCGTCCCGACCGGCTTGCCCTCGTAGAGCACGCTCGTCGCGCCGAGCATCAGCGGCCCATAGACGATGTAGGAGTGGCCCACCACCCAGCCCACGTCTGAGGCCGCCCAGTACACATCGCCCGGCTCGGTGTCGTAGATGTGCCGCATGCTCCACGTCAGCGCGACGGCATGCCCGCCGTTGTCGCGCACAATGCCCTTTGGCCTTCCCGTCGTGCCCGATGTGTAAAGCACATACAGCGGGTCGGTGGCTGCGACGGGCACCGGATCCACCGGCTCGGCGTCGGCCATCACGTCGTTCCAGTCGTGGTCGCGGCCGGCCAGCGGTTCGCAGGGCCGCTGTTCTCGCTGCACGATGACGCAGGCCTGCGGGGCGTACTCCGCGATGTCGAGGGCGGCGTCGATCATCGGTTTGTAGTCAACGGTGCGTGTCGGCTCCACGCCGCAGGATGCCGTGACGATGGCGGCGGGCCGGGCGTCGTCGATGCGGGCGGCCAACTCGCTGGCGGCGAAGCCGCCGAACACCACGGAGTGCACCGCGCCCAGCCGCGCACACGCCAGCATCGCGATCACGGCCTCGGGGATCATCGGCATGTAGATGACGACGCGGTCACCCTTGTCGACACCGAGGCCGCGCAGCGCGCCGGCGAAACGCGCAGTCTGGTCGAGCAGTTCCCGATAGGTGTAGGTGCGCTGCGAGCCGGTCACCGGCGAGTCGTAGATGAGCGCGGGCTGGTCGCCTCGACCGCCTTCGACGTGGCGGTCAAGCGCGTTGGCGCAGGTGTTCAGCTCGCCGTCGGGGAACCAGCGGTAGAACGGCGGGTTCGAGCCGTCGAGGATCTGCTTCGGTTCCCGCGTCCAGGTCACCGCCTTGGCGGCGTCGGCCCAGAAGGCCGCGGGGTCAGAGATGCTCGCTGCGAACATTTCGCGGTAGCCGGCCATACCCGCACGGTAGCCGCGATGCCCTTCTCTATAGTCCGATTCATGACTGCTGATCCACCGCCGATTTCCGGGGTGCGCCGGTCCTTCGTGGAGGCCAACGGGGTGCGCTTTCATGTGACCGAGGCCGGGCCGCCCGACGGCCGCCCCGTTCTCGCCCTGCACGGCTGGCCGCAACACCACTGGGAGTACCGCGACCTGCTCGCCGACCCGCCGCCCGGGCTTCGGATCATTGCGCCTGACCTGCCCGGCTACGGCTGGTCCGGCCCCGCTCCGCACAAATGGGCCAAGGAAGACATTGCGACCGACGTGCTGGCGCTACTCGATGCGCTAGGGCTCGACCGGGTCCTGCTGCTGGCCCATGACTGGGGCGCGGCCGCGGGATATCTGATGGTGTTGCGCGAGCCCGAGCGATTCGAGGGCTATCTCGTGTGCAACATGGCCCACCCGTGGTTGTCGGCACGCGCGGTGCTGCCGCACCTGTGGCGCTTCGTGTACCAGTTGCCGCTCGCCACGTTCGGGATCGCCGTCCAGCGGCGCACCCCATACGTCGAGCGGGTGATCTTTGTCGTCGGCTCCAGGATGGATCGCGACTCCGCACGCGTCTTCGCCGAACGGTTCCGTGACCCGGTCTGCGCGAAGGCAGGAAGGGACACCTACCGGACGTTCCTGACGCACGAGATCCCGCATGGTGCGCGCAATCCCGAGACCCGTCGAATAGCAATACCGATCCGTGCTCTGTACGGCACCGGCGACTTCGCGGTCGCCCCTTCGTTCATCGATCCCGCAACCGCCAAGGCCGACGACTACACGGTCGAGACCGTCGATGCCTCGCACTTCGTCGTCGACGAACGGCCAGACTTGGTGCGCAAGAAGCTGATCGCGCTCGCCGACGAGACGGCTCACTAACCTGCGCGAGCAGACGCAAAAATACCCGCAGAGGGCCCAAGATGGGTACTTTTGCGACTGCTCGCCGTGAAAAGTCGCTTGCCTACGAGCAGAAATCGCATGAATCCTGTCGAATGGAAGGCGGATTGTCTCCGTCCCATACACCGCTTGGTAGCTCGCCCTTGTACGGAACGTTGCCTGCCTCGTGCTCTACGAAGTACCACGTGTGGCAGACATTCATGTCCCACGTGTAGGCAACCCCGGGTCCCGACGACATGTCGTAGCGGGAGTACACCATGGAATTGCCTGGGCACCACGTATGCGGCGGTAGGGGTCCGGCCAGGGCAGGAGCTGCCAACCCCAAGCCACAGCTAGCCAATACTGCGGATGCCAGTGCTGCGATTCGTCGGTTCATGTTCTGGTCTCTCTCGTGTGTGTTGGACTGTTATGTGCATCCCAACACCACCCCGCTGCTACCGGTCCCAACATCGCGACAGTTACGCCTGAAAGCGGTAGCCCATGCCCGCCTCGGTCAGCAGATGCACGGGGCGCGACGGGTCGTCCTCGAGCTTGCGCCGCAACTGCGCGAGGTATACGCGCAGGTAGTGGGTTTCCTTCGCATACGCCGGACCCCACACCTCCTTGAGGAGTTCCTCGCGACCGACGAGCTTGCCCCTGTTGCGGACCAGCATCTCCAACATGCCCCACTCGGTGGGCGTGAGGTGAACCTCGGTGCCGTTCTTGGTGACCTGCTTCGCCGCCAGATCCACCGTGAACGAGGCGGTTTCGACGACCGGCTCGTCGGTGTCCGCGGCGGCGGCTCCTCGTCGGATCGCTGCCCGCAACCTGGCGAGGAACTCGTCCATGCCGAAGGGCTTGGTGACGTAGTCGTCGGCGCCGGCATCGAGCGCCTCGACCTTGTCGGCGGAGTCGGTGCGTGCCGACAGCACGATGATGGGCGCCGTCAGCCAGCCCCTCAAGCCGCCGATCACGTCGATGCCCGACATGTCGGGCAGCCCCAGGTCCAGGATCACGACGTCGGGATGCTCGTCTGCGGCGGCGCGTAACGCACCGCCTCCGGTCGAGGCGGTGACCACCTCGTAGCCACGCACCGACAGGTTGATTCGCAAGGCCCTCAGAATCTGCGGCTCGTCGTCGACGACCAGAACCTTGGTCATATCGCCGAATCCCCTGAGGGAGCATCAAGTTCGACGAGTACGGTCAGTCCGCCGCCGGGTGTGTCGGTGGCCTGAATCGTTCCTCCCATCGCTTCGATGAACCCCTTCGCAACGGAAAGGCCGAGGCCGATGCCGGTGGTGTTGTCCTGGTCGCCGAGCCGCTGAAACGGCGCGAACAACTGCTCCGCGGTGCCGCGCGGTATGCCGGGCCCGTCATCGATCACCGCAATCAGCACCCGGCCACCGACGGTGCTCGCCGTGACCCGCACAGGGCTGTCGGGCGCATAACGCAGAGCGTTGTCGATCACGTTCGCGAGCACTCGCTCGAGTAGCCCGGCGTCGGCCATCGCGACGGCATCGTCGACTTCCACCTTTACCCGGTCCAGCGCGACACTACGAAAACCGCTGGAGTGCTTGCTGATTCCCACGAGCGCCCGCTGCACCGTCTCCTCCAGGTAGACCGACTGCAGGTTCGGCGCGATGACCCCGGCCGCCAGCCGCGAGGAGTCGAGCAGATTGCCGACGAGCGCTGTCAGCTGGTCGATCGACTCCTCGATGGTGGCGAGCAGCTCGGAGGTGTCCTCGGCGGAGAAGTCGACGTCGTCGCTGCGCAGACTCGACACCGCTGCCTTGGCGGCCGCAAGCGGTGTGCGCAAGTCGTGGCTGACGGCCGACAGCAGTGAGCGGCGCAGCTCGTCGGCCTGCGCGATCGCTTCGGCTCTGCCCGCTTCCTCGGAGAGCTCCCGCTGCTTGACGAGGCCCGCCGCCTGTTTCGCGACGGCGGTCAGCACTCGGCGGTCGCGTGCGGCAAGTTGCCTGCCTGCCATCAGCATCCAGAACTGGTCGTCGCCGACCTCGATGGCGGTGTCGGCCGACGCTGGCGAAACGCACGGATCGTTCCCGACGCACGCGACGACGCTTTCGACGTCGTCGGTGACGCGGAGCATGGCCACGGCACGCTGGGCATAGGTCTCCCGGACACGCTCGAGCAGCGTGCCGAGGTCGGCCCCCCGCAGCACCGAACCGGCGAACAGCGCGAGGAGTTCGGCTTCGCGGGAGGCCTGCGTCGCCTCTCTGGCCCGCTTGGCGGCGCCGTCCACGAGCGCGGCGACGGCGACCGCGACGAGCAGCAGCACCACGACAGTGACCGCGCTGTCCGGTTCGGCGATGGTGAAGGTGTACCTGGGCTCGACGAGAAAGTAGTTGAGCAGCAGTCCCGACAGCAGCGCCGACAGCGCGGCGGGCGCCACGCCGCCGAGCAGCGCGACGACCAGCACCCCGATGAAGAACAGCGCGCTTTCTCCCCCGACGCCGAGGTAGGGGTCGAGCAGCCAGACGATGAGCGCGCAGATGGCCGACGGCACAACGAGTGCCGCGAGCCAGGACGCGGTGTGCCGGTGGCGGGGAGTCAGCGATGACCATGACCGTCCGCGCTTGACCTCCCCGTGGGTGACCATGTGGACGTCGATCTTGGCCGACTGCTGTACGACGGCGGCGCCGATGCCCTCGTCGAGGACCCGGGCCCACCGCGACCGACGAGAGGTGCCCACGACCAGTTGCGTGGCGTTCATCTCGCGGGCGATATCCAGAAGTGCAGCGGGCACGTCGTCTCCGACGACCGTATGGACGGTGGCGCCCAGGCTGGCCGCCAGCTCGCGCACCTTGCCCATCTGGGGCGCAGACACGCCGGACAGCCCGTCACCGCGCACGACGTGCACCACCATCAGCTCCGCGCTGGACTTCGATGCGATCCGAAACGCACGACGGACAAGGGTTTCGGACTCCTGCCCGCCGGTGACGGCGACCACGACCCGCTCGCGCGCCTCCCAGGTATCCGTGATGTGTTTGTCGGAGCGGTATTTGACGAGCGCGGCGTCGACCTGGTCGGCCAGCCAGAGCAACGCCAGCTCCCGTAGCGCGGTCAGGTTACCTTGCCTGAAGTAGTTGGACAGCGCGGCGTCGATGCGCGCGGAGGCATATACGTTCCCGTGGGAAAGCCTGCGCCGTAACGCTTCTGGTGTGATGTCGACCAGTTCGATCTGATCGGCGGCGCGGACGACCTCGTCGGGAACCTTCTCCTGCTGCTCGATGCCGGTGATCTGGGTGACAACGTCGTTGAGGCTCTCGAGGTGCTGCACGTTGACCGTCGAGATCACGGTGATGCCCGCGTCGAGTATCTCGTCGACATCCTGCCAACGTTTGGAGTTTTTGCTGCCCGGGGTGTTGGTGTGCGCCAGCTCGTCGACGAGGACCACCTGCGGGTGCCGCTTCAGGACGGCGTCGACGTCGAGCTCGGCGAACCGGGTGCCGCGGTAGTCGATGTGGCGAGGGGGGATGACTTCGATGCCGTCAAGCAACTCCGCGGTCTTCGCGCGCCCGTGCGTTTCGACCACCGCCGCGACGACGTCGGTGCCGCGCTCCACTCGACGGTGAGCCTCGCCAAGCATTGCGTACGTCTTCCCGACGCCGGGAGCTGCGCCCAGGTAGATGCGAAGCTCTCCGCGTTTGGCGCCCTGCGGCGACGTACTCACATGCTCATCATCCACCGGTGGGTCAGCTCTTTGCCGGATAGTTCTGGTCCAGCTCCAGGTTGAGCGTCAGCACGTTGACCGTCGGCTCGCCGACGAAGCCGAGCCAGCGTCCGACGGTGTTGTCGGCGACGGCCGCCCTGACCAGGTCCGCGGATGTGCCGCGGGCGTGTGCGATGCGACTGACCTGCATGTCGGCGTAGGCGATGGAGATATGCGGATCGAGACCGCTGCCGCTGGCGGTGACGGCGTCGGCGGGCACCGCCGGGTCCGCGGGCGCGCTGCCCCGGATGGGAACGATCTGGCCGATGCTGTAGTCCTCGCCGTAGCGGGCGCACTGCACCCGGACGCCTTCGTAGGTGTTCAGGAACGGCGCTGCCGTGGTCTGGCAGGGCTCGTTGACGCTGACGACACGCGTCGGGTAGGCGACGTCGCCGCGCGCATCTCGGGGGCCGATCACCGACAACACCGCGCCGACACCGTCGCCCGTACAGAACGGCCGGGCGCCGTCGACGCCGTCGAGTTCGGCCGCGGCGGCACTGCGTGTGCACACCAGGGTGAGCAGGCTGGGTTTGAAGCCGTTGTCGTCCTTGGGCAGTGAGGGGTCTCCTGCGGTGTCGACAATGCTCTCCGGTCCGAGGTTGCTCGCGCCGGTGGCCATCGGGTCGTAGCCGTCTCCGGCCGCCGACGGCCTGCTCTGGAAATACTGCGGTAGCGGATTGCCGTCACTGTCGGTGAACGACTGGCCGATCAGGCTGCTGCCGACCGGTTTTCCGGCGGCCTCGATGATCGACCCGTCGGCTTTCTGGCGCAGCCCGGGCAGTTGGGCGACGAGCCAGATGAACGCCGGGTAGGCCAGGCCGAGGATGACGGTGAGCACCAGCAGGGCTCGTAGCGCCGCCCAGTGTTGACGAGCGATGTTCGATGGCTTCATTTTCACATTCCCGGAAATAGTTGGATGACGAGATCGATCAACTTGATGCCGATGAACGGCGCGATGATGCCGCCAAGGCCATAGACGTAGAGGTTCCGGCTCAACAACTTCGACGCGCTGCTCGGCGTATACCGCACGCCCCGCAGCGAAAGCGGAATGAGGGCAATGATAATGAGCGCGTTGAAGATGACCGCGGACAGGATCGCCGACTGGGGGCTGTGCAACCGCATGATGTTGAGCAGGTCGAGGCCGGGGAACAGCGCCACGAACATCGCGGGGATGATCGCGAAGTATTTCGCGATGTCGTTGGCGATCGAGAATGTGGTCAACGCGCCGCGGGTGATGAGCAACTGCTTGCCGATCTCGACGATCTCGATGAGCTTGGTCGGGTCGGAATCGAGATCGACCATGTTGCCTGCTTCTTTGGCCGCCGACGTGCCGGTGTTCATTGCGACGCCGACGTCGGCCTGAGCCAGCGCGGGTGCGTCGTTGGTGCCGTCGCCGGTCATCGCGACCAGCTTGCCGCCTGCCTGCTCCTTCTTGATCAGCGCCATCTTGTCCTCGGGAGTGGCCTCCGCGAGGAAGTCGTCGACGCCGGCCTCGTCGGCAATCGCTTTGGCGGTCAACGGGTTGTCGCCGGTGATCATCACGGTGCGGATGCCCATCCGACGCATCTCGTCGAACCGTTCCCGCATGCCTTGCTTCACCACGTCCTTGAGGTGGATCACGCCGAGCACCGACGCCTGATGGTCGAGCACCTCGCCGACGACAAGGGGAGTGCCGCCCGCCGCGGAGATGCCGTCGACGATGTCACCGAGTTCGGTCGGCACCGTTCCGCCTTGGGAACGCACCCATTCGGCCACCGAGCTCGCCGCGCCCTTGCGCAACAGGTGACCATCTCGCAGGTCGACGCCGGACATCCGCGTGGTGGCGCTGAACTCCACCCAGTGTGCGGAGTCCAGCTCACCCGGCGTGCGCGCCCGTAACCCGTACTCCTGCTTGGCGAACACGATGATCGAACGGCCTTCCGGCGTTTCGTCAGCGAGGCTGGACAGTTGGGCCGCGCCGGCAAGGGCGTCGGGCGTCACGCCTGTCAGCGGCACGAAATCCGCGGCCTGACGATTGCCAAGGGTGATAGTCCCGGTCTTGTCGAGCAGCAGCGTGTTCACGTCGCCCGCCGCCTCGACCGCACGACCCGACATCGCCAGAACGTTGCGCTGCACGAGACGGTCCATGCCTGCGATTCCGATGGCCGACAGCAGGGCGCCGATAGTCGTCGGGATCAGGCAGACCAGCAGGGAGACCATGACGATGCCGGAAACTCCACTGCCATTGAGCGCCAACGTGTTCGGCACGCCCGGATTGTTCGCCTTGGAGAAGATCGCGAGCGGCTGCAGCGTCGCGACCGCGAACAGGAATATGATCGTCAACGACGCGAGCAGGATGTTGAGTGCGATCTCGTTGGGCGTCTTCTGCCGGTTGGCGCCCTCGACGAGTGCGATCATCCGGTCGATGAAGCTTTCGCCCGGCCGCTGGGTGATCTTGACGACGACGCGGTCCGACAACACCGTCGTGCCGCCGGTGACCGCGGATCGGTCGCCACCGGACTCCCGGATGACAGGCGCCGACTCACCGGTGATCGCCGACTCGTCAACGGAGGCAATGCCTTCCATGACATCGCCATCGCCGGGTATTGTCTGGCCGGCTTCGACCACCACGAAGTCGCCCTGTTGCAGCAGCGGAGCGGACACTTCCTCTCCACTACCAGAGGCGCCGGGTGTCCATCCGATCAGGCGCCGCGCCATGGTGTCGGTCTTCGTTTTGCGTAACGTTTCGGCCTGCGCCTTGCCTCGGCCTTCGGCGACGGCTTCGGCGAGGTTGGCAAAGAGGACCGTCAGCCACAGCCACACCACGATCAGCCAGGCGAACCACGACGGCTCGATGACTGCGAGGACGGTGCTCCAGGCGGCGCCGATCTCCACGATGAACATCACGGGATTGCGCCACAGCGTGCGCGGATTGAGTTTGCGCAGCGCGTCGGGCATCGCCTTCCTCAGCATCTGAGGGTCGAGCAGGCCGCCCTGGACACGTTTGGCCGCAATCGGTTTCGGCTGCGTGGCCGGTGTGAGATCAATCGTGTTCGAGGTCATGAGTGGATTCCGTCGGCGAGGGGGCCCAGCGCGAGCATGGGCAGGAACGTGAGGGCGACCAGGATCAACGTGACCCCGGCCACCATGCCGACGAATTGCGGCCGGTGAGTGGGCAGGGTGCCGACGGAGTCGGGCGTCTTGCCCTGTCTGGCCAATGAACCGGCCAACGCCAGCACGAAGATGATCGGCAGGAACCGGCCGAACAGCATCGCAACTCCGAGTGCGGTGTTGTACCAGACGGTGTTCACGCCGATGCCCGCGAATGCCGAGCCGTTGTTGTTGGCTGCCGACGTGAAGGCGTACAGGACTTCGGAAAGGCCGTGCGGCCCGGTGTTGAGCATGCCCGCCCGTTGGCCCGGCATCGCCATCGCGACCGCGGCGCCGGTCAGCACGATCAGCGGCGTGATCAGGAAATACGTTGCGGCGAGCTTGATTTCCCGCGGAGTGATCTTCTTGCCGAGGTACTCCGGTGTGCGGCCAACCATCAGCCCGGCGACGAACACCGTGATGATGGCCAGGATGAGCATGCCGTACAAGCCGGACCCGACGCCGCCTGGCGCCACCTCTCCGAGTTGCATGTTGAACAGCGTGATCAAGCCCCCGAGGCTGGTGTAGGAGTCGTGAAACGAGTCCACCGCACCCGTCGATGTCAACGTGGTCAGATCGGCGAAGACCGCTGAATTCGGCACCCCGAAGCGCTGTTCCACGCCCTCCATGGAGGACCCGGCCGCAGTGGGAACCGTTCCGTGGTGCTGGATTTGGAACCACATCATCAACGTGACGCTGGTCATTGCGATCACTGACATCGCTGCGGCGGTGGCGTAGCCCTGCTTGCGGCTCTCGACCATGCGGCCGAAGGTGCGGGGGAGGGAGAACGCGATGCAGGCCAGCAGGAAGATCTCAACCCAGTTGGTCCACGCGGTGGGGTTTTCGAAGGGATGCGCGGAGTTGGCATTGAAGAACCCGCCGCCGTTGGTGCCGAGTTCCTTGATGGCCTCCTGGCTTGCGACCGGACCACCCGGGATCGTCTGTTGGCCGCCGACAAGGGTGTTGACCATCTGGTCGTGCAGTGCGAAATTCTGGATGGTGCCGCCGGCGATCAGGATGATGGCGGCGATGATGGAGAGCGGCAGCAGGATTCGGATGCTTCCGCGCACCAGATCGACCCAGAAGTTGCCGAGCTCGCCGGTTCTGCGGCGGGCCAGCCCGCGCACGAACGCCATCGCGACGGCCATGCCGACCGCCGCGGACGCGAAGTTCTGCACGGCGAGACCGGCCATCTGCACAAGATGACCCTGGGTCGACTCGCCGGAATAGGCCTGCCAGTTCGTATTGGTGACGAAGCTGACGGCGGTGTTCCAGGCAAGCGCAGGCGTCATCGGCGTGCCGGAGTCATTGAGATCCAGCGGCAACTTGCCCTGCACCAGCTGCAAGAGCAACAGGAAGAGGACGCTGACCGCCGAGAAGGCCAGCACACTGCGCGCGTAGGCGCTCCACGTCTGCTCGGACTTCGGGTCGGCGCCAATCAACCGGTAGGCGACGCGCTCGGCACGCCAATCCTTTGAGGAGGTGTAGACGCGGTACATGTAGTCGCCCAGCGGCACGTGAACGGCGGCGAGGGCGATGATCAAGGATGCGAGGAACAGGATCCCCGCCGTCGTAGAACTCACTAGAACCTCTCGGGGAAGAGCAGGGCAGCGAAGAGGAACAGCGCCAGCAGGACCGCAAGCACCAGGCCGATCAGGTTCTGGCTCACAGTCCCTCGACCAACTTCTGGACCCAGCCGAGCAGCGCGAAGATCACCACCGTCAGCACGATGTAAAGCAGGACGGACATGTCGCTCCGGTCGTTTACGGCCTGCCGGATTTCGGCGGCCTTGACCATGAAACGTCCTGTTCAGGGGCTAAACGGCGGCCTTGACGCTTTCTTGACGGGCAAGCGGCGGTCTTTAACGACTTTCCTCCCCGGATCGTCTGTCAGCCGCCGATGTTCTATCGGGACCGCCCAAACCGCCGCTTGGTCTTCGTCGGAACCTGCTGCGACTCCTGAAGCCACTCCTGCCACATCATGTCGGAGTTCTCTTGGACACGGTTGTTCGTGACACTCAATCCGAGAGATTCGACTTCCGTTGTCGCCCAACGGATGAGCGAGCTATCTGCCCCGATCTCCCGAGCGAGGGCCGCCCTCTCGTCGTCGTTCAGCTTGTCGCTGAATTCCTGCATGGTCTTGTTCAGTCGATAGAACGGGACGGCCTTGTCGAATTGGCCACAGAGCTCGGCGAGTTGCCGTCGCGCATGGTCCAGCAACGTCTTCGACTCAGTTGCGGCTGATTGGACGGCCTGGTCCTGCTCAACTTCTGCTGCGGTAACGTCCGCAGAGTCGGTATCGGCGGACTGCACGAGCTCGGAGTACTTGACGCGCAGCGCATCGAGCTCCGCGGTGGCCGCCAAGGCTCGCGAGCGCCACCATTCGAGGTGGTAGACGACCAGCTGCGCCTCGCAGTCGGGGCAGAGCGCGTCGGCGCTGTCTGTCTCCACCAGAGCGATCGCCTCCTGGAACGCCACACCGCAGAGCGCGCGGCCATCCCTGGCGCTCAGATAGTCCGCGTGGTGCACTACGGACGCGGACGGTTCGCGTAGATAACTGTGGGGCGGTTCCACTTTTCGTAACTTAGTTGACGGGCCTAAGGAATATGGGCGATCGCCGAACGCACGTCACGCGCGCAATTCGGGCACCGGTAAACGGTTTGCCAAGTTAGTGGAAATTCCGCCGTGACGAGGCTTAACGGCTGATGTTCTGATCGGCGTTCGGCAGACGCTGCAGCAGACATCCGAGTCTGGGGGGCGCGGACGCCTCGCCAGCTCTGTCATCATCGATCTCGAGTCGACGCCATAATCCCGCCGGTTTGAACTCTGGTGGGGACGGTGGGACTCGAACCCACAAATGTCAGGCGTTTTAAGCGCCCCGCCGATGCCAATTAGGCTACGTCCCCTCTAGGCAGCCGAGTTTAACGTGGGGGCCGGCCTCTTGTTCTTGCCTCTGAAGGTCGGCGTAAGCGAGTGACAGTTGGGGCATAGCAGTCGAAGGTTGTCCAGCGCGTTGTTTTGATGATTGCCGTCTATGTGGTCCAGCTCCAGAGGAATCGGCTGATCCATCCAGGTATCGAGCTTGCAGCAGGAGCACCTCCGCTCAACGACGCCTTCGTTGACGAGTCGTCGACGCAACCGATCAGACTGAATTGGATACTTGTTGGAGAGATAGTCTTCTATTGGTCGCACACGGCTAGGAACCGTCGCGCCTCGTGACCAGGATTGCCCGGCAAAGTGCGACGTATCGAGATCGAGTCGCTCGATGGCTCGGTGCAGGACGCGGTAATTTCCGCCCTCTGGCGCGACCCCTAACAGCCTGAGTGCCCCTGCAATTGAACGAGACTGCATGACCGCCTTGCGGTACTGCTCATCTCTGATCTTGTAGCGCCTCACCCGATCTGATTCAGGCGTTTCGGCCCTGAATTTTTCGGCCTCAACAACGGTTCTGAACCGCCGTCTGAGACGTTTCCTCTTAGCGTTGATGTAGACAGCTGCTCGTACTTCGTACCTGATCTCCCCATTCGAGAGGACGACACGGACGGGTCTCCGTTCGAGCTTCTCGCTCATTGTTGTCGCTTCGCTCACTACGCCACCTCCATCATGTCCAGCCACGACCC
The DNA here is from genome assembly GCF_032159775.1 of Mycobacterium sp. GTDB lineage: Bacteria > Actinomycetota > Actinomycetes > Mycobacteriales > Mycobacteriaceae > Mycobacterium. The sequence continues at coordinate 52,876 of NZ_JAVHWK010000018.1, read as the reverse complement.
ACTAGAACCGGAAGATAGTTGAGCGCACCGACATTCGTCTGTCGTCGGCCTGCGGCTTATGAATGCATGTGTCTCGGCGCAACGCAGCTCAGTACCCCTCGGTTCTGGTCGTAGATGGCGGCGACGTCGAAACGAAGACAATGTCGGAAGGCATCACGCCAGGGCGACAAAAAGCCGCTCACCCCCGGCACCGTCAAACACGTGTGGGACGTACTGCGGCGGGTGTTGCGGTACGCCGTCCACCACGGCGCAATAGCGACTAACCCGACCGACCGCGTGGACTTCTCGGCGAGCCGCGCGACCGGCGATCATGACCGCTTCGAACACCACCCGTCACCGCCGAGCAGGTTGGCCGGCTGTGCGCTGCTATCCGTGGCGAGGTGCCGGGTCTGCCCGCGTACCCGGCGTACGCGCTCATGGTGGAGTTCATGGCCTACACGGGTCTACGCGCTGCGGAAGTCAGCGGCCTGGAGGTCGGGGATTTGGTGTTTGCGCCGGGGCCGCGCTGCGCGGCGAACGTACGCCGTACCAAGGACCGCAAGAACGGGGCATGGGTCGTCGGCACGCTCAAGAGCAAGAAGTCTCGCCGCATCGTCCCGCTGCCGCCCTGGCTGGCCAGGAAACTAGCCGACTACCTCGGCACCGACCACCCACGTGCGAACGAGCCCACCGCGCCGCTGTGGCCGAGCCGCAACAACGGCGGGGGATACAGGGCGAAGGGGGAGCGGTACGCGGTCCCGCTGGACTGGACGCAGCCGCTCGCGATGGGGACGTTCTACGACACGATCCTAAAGCCCGCCCTTGAGGCTGTCGGGCTACCGGCGAGCCGTCGAGCCTCAAAGGATGCGCCTGCAGTTCATGGCGTACGCCTACACGACCTCCGGCATACGTTTGCGGTTCTGCAGCTATCGGCGGGCACGCATTTCATGCAGGTATCAAAGTGGCTCGGGCACAGCACTTTCACGCTGACGCTCGACGTCTACGGCGACTACATACCGGAGCGCGACGGCGGCGCAGTGAACAACCTGCCCGAACCAACAGCCCCGGTGACGTCCGCCGAAGCGGGTGGGAAGGTCGTGCCGTTGGGGCCGCAGTCGGGTTAGTCAACGTTTGGTGAGCTCCACTAGAAAATGCCACCTCCTCCAACAATCGACCTCCTGGGTTGAGCCTCAAAACGCATCCGGTCTTTGACACCGACGTGGCGGACCTGAACCCGGGGGGGCGCCAAAGTCAGATGAGCACGCCGTGGGTTCGATTCGGCCATGCCACGGTTTCTCCTGGGCCTCCAGCTGTCGTCGTTGACCGCTCGAAGAGTGTCAACATGTCTTCTACAAGTGCGGCCACGGACCTGCGCCAAAGCCGGGAGTCGTAGTGCCCGGCAGCAGTACGCTGACTGCCGTGCCGGAAACGTCGTACGCGTCGTGCGGCGATCTCAGCCTCGCCTATCAGGTGTTCGGCGAGGGGCCCATCGACCTGGTAATCGCCGGGCCGTTCGCCACCCACGTGGAGTTGTTCTGGACCCAGCCCGAATTCAAGGCGTTCTTCGATCAGCTCGCAACGTTTTGTCGTGTCCTCGTATTCGATAAGGCCGGGGTCGGGCTGTCCGACCCGGTCCCGCGAGTTCGCTCGCTGGATGATCGAGCAGCCGAGATCGAGGCCGTCATGGATGCCGTCGGCTTCGGAACGGCTGTCCTCTTCGCGCTGAGCGAGGGTGGCCCAGCCGCCATCGTCTTCGCGGCAAGTCGACCAGAGCGAACGCGGGCGTTGGTCCTCGCCAGCACGTTCTCAGTTATGCCAGTCGGGTGGGACGACATCGAGCGCGATGCGGACGAGGTGCGGGCGCGCGTTCTACCGGAGCTCGGTGAGGATTACACGCCGTCGACGGAGCAGATTGTCCGCATGCAGGAATTCGGCCTCGCCGTCCGCTCGGCGTGGGGCAGCGGTTCGGCACTCAAGTGTGTAATGCCGTCGGTCCGGTCGATACGCCAGCTGGGAATGTTGGAGCGCATGAGCGCAAGCCCGGGGATGGCTCGGGCGACCCTCGCAGCGATGTTCCAAATCGACGTCCGGCCGATCCTGCCGACAATCACCGTGCCAACCCTTGTCATCCATGCCCGCGACGACCCCGCCGCCCCGGTGCAGTTAGGCCGGTACCTCGCTGACCACATCCCTGGCGCGCGGTTGCTCGAGGTCGAAGGCGTCGACCACGCGCCCCAGTTCACCGATCCCGACAGGATTCTGACCGGGATTGAGGAGTTCCTCACCGGCAGCCATGCGCCACCGCTGCAGGCACATCGCGCCCTGCGCACCGTGTTGTTCACCGATATCGTCGCGTCGACGGAACGTGCCGCCGCGACGGGCGACGAGCGGTGGCGGGCGATGCTCCAGCGCTTCGGTGAGATCACAGCCGGACTCGCGGAACGTTTTGGCGGCACGGTGGTGAAGGGCACGGGTGACGGGCACCTCATCACGTTCGACGGCCCGACACAGGCCATCCGTTGCGCCGAGGCCTTACGCGCCGACGCCGAAACACTGGGCCTCGAGATCCGTGTGGGCATCCATACCGGCGAGTGCGAACTACTGGACACCGACATCGGCGGGATCGCAGTGCACATCGCGGCGCGGATCCTTGGTCAGGCGGGAGCCGGCGAAATCCTCGTGTCCCGCACAGTCTGCGACCTGGTTGTCGGCTCGGGCACGGGGTTCGAGGACCGCGGCAGCGTCGAGTTGCGCGGCGTGCCCGGCAGCTGGCAACTCTTAGCAGTCGATCCTTACGGCGCGCGGGTGGGATCGGCCGAGGCGGAACTGGCGTCAACGTCGACCCCTGGACCACGTACGGCGATGCTCCGGTCGGACCGCGCTATAGCGGTGATGGCAAAGCGAACACCGTGGATACTTCGCGGGATGGCGCGCCTCGCCCCGGCCAACGTCGGAGATAAATAGCTACCGAGGTCAGCACGCGCGGAGGTGCTGCGCCGAGGTGACCTCGCGGCGAGCTAACGGGCCGGCCGTGCGTCTCGTCGCGGCGTCAACGCGGCGTCCGGGTGCGATTCTAGGCCGTACCGACGTCGTACCGAGGGCGTACCGGCAACGGCGGATTACGTTCTGCTGCAGTCTGTTTTAGGATCCGCAGCGAACGGTTTCGCCTAGTCGTCGGAAGCGGCTCGCCCGTTCTTAAAAATCGGTCGGCAAGGCTACGTGCGTGTGTCGATCGAAGAGCAGATGACGAAAGAGGCTGGACTCGATGCACCAGCGAGCCGACTAATGCGGATTGGATCCGAGCCCCGGCAGCCATAGCGCCCGTCTGCCGGTAGGGCAAGTCGGCGCACGTATCCGAACTGCCCTAGGAAGCCGCCTAATCGCCCTAGTCGCGCTTGGTCGCGCGGAGCACCGCGGCGTTCCGGCGAGATGCCCAGAGACGCGGCGCGTAGCTGAAGAACGCACGGGGCGCGGCATCAAGGACCGTTTGCAGCAGCACACTTGCGGGCGACGTGCGATTGGGTGGCGCCGGAAGTACGAAGGCAGTAGCAGTCCCAGCACTGGTTGAAATCTGGATCGGCGTCCCGGGCGCACCGTAGATGCCTTCGCGGGTGCCCGCGAACATGTCGTTGATCCATCCGGCGGAGATTGTCTGTATTGCTTCGACGTTTTGCGGAAGCGAGAAGCCAGTAAACAGTTGTGCTGCCTTCTGAATCAGAACGTTTCCGCTTTGCATCGCATCGATGTGCGAACCTCCGACTAGCGAAACTCCCACGAACTGGTTGGGTCGCGCCTGGACCAAGTAGCCGCTGACATCGCCGAGCTGGTTCCAAAAGTGCTTGGGTTCGGTAATCAGCAGCACCGGTCGGTTGTTGACGCCAGTGAGCTTTGCCAGAGCTGTCGGCAGTGCGTTGTTAAGCGAGACCGCGTCGAACAGCATCACGCCGGCCAGATCCGTGATTGCTCCGTTGTCGACGCAGAAACCGGCGGCGGCTGCGACGAGGCCACCGCCCATGGAATGGCCGGCGAGCACGAAGCGTTGCGGCAGCGTCACGGAGCTTCCCGCCGCGAAGGTCGCGCTGGCGGTGAGTGGCGCCCGGCTACCCGCGAACAGGTCGGCCACCGCGCGTTGCAACGTCATCTCGCCCAACCAGGCGGCGTCGCTGGCGAAGAGATTCGACGTCAACGACGGGGTGATAACGACGCTATTGGTCTGCTGGGCGAGCACTGCCGCTGTGTAGCTGTAGAGCGGGGCGCTGGCGAGGAAGCCGTGTTGTAGGTAGATCAGCCGAGTGGGTGTTTGGGGTCCGCTCGGGAAGTACCAGTTCGCAGGCACGACGTGCCCTGTTCCGAAAGGAATTGCCAACGTAGATCGTCCGACAGTGACCGTGCTACCCGGCGGAAGGGTCGGAGGTCCTTCAACCGCCCTTATCACGCTAATCACGACGGTGAAGACGATGCCACATGGGTGGGCTTCCCGCCTAAACGCCGATCGGATCGAATCACGGCGAGCCGAGAGTTGTTACCTAGCAACATGTTACCTATTCCTAAATGGGCGCGGCAGCCCACATCTGACGCGTAATCATCGCTTCCTCGCGTCATGGTATCAAGTACTTGCGATTAATTTGAAGAACACGATTCCCGCGCGACCCTCGAGGCTTGAACAATCGGCACTCATTCGGCTCACCCTTGGTATGAACCGGGAGACTCAAATGGGGCCGGCTGCAACGGAAGTCAGATGCTTACGTCGTGATGCCAACCATCCCCGTCTTAACCCATCAAAGTGAGCGCTTCTCCAGCTCTCTGCAAACTCGTCTTATCACGATGAGAAACTTCTGGCTCGACTAATCGGCAAACCGCCTGTTCAAATGGCTTGCGTGCGAAGGGAGTCCCGGACAGCGCCAGAGCTGGCCTTTCAACTTCCTGCCACATCGTTGACGTTGCATAAGCCACCACCCAACCTGAAACCCGGCGGTGGCGATTCGTCGCTGCCCACCGGAAAGGGTCAACGACGAGGATATTTGCCTCTCAACGACAGAGAGCGATCATCTCCCATGTCAGCAAGCAAGTGGACCGAGGCGGATGTGCCCGACCAGACAGGGCGGGTGGCGATCGTCACGGGCTCCAATACCGGCCTCGGCTTCGACACCGCTCGGGTTCTAGCGGAGCGTGGAGCCTGTGTGGTGCTCGCAGTTCGCGACACAGAAAAGGGGAGAGCTGCACGGGACCGGATCCTGAATACAGCGCCTCGTGCCGACGTCTCTATTCAGCCGCTCGACCTCGGAAGCCTGCGGTCTGTGCGTGCAGCGGTTGAGGACTTGCGCGCCGCATATCCGCGCATCGACCTGCTGATAAATAACGCCGGAGTGATGGTTCCTCCGAAGCGGGTGACACTGGACGGATTCGAATTGCAGTTCGGCACAAACTATCTCGGTCATTTCGCTCTCACTGGGCTTCTGCTCGATAATCTTGTTTCCATCGATGGCTCACGGATCGTCGTCGTCAGCAGCAACGCTCACAAGCTCGGCGGTGCAATACATTTCGATGATCTGCAGTGGGAGCGCCGGTACAACCGCGGTGCTGCCTATGCTCAGTCGAAGCTGGCCAACCTGATGTTCTGCTATGAACTGCAGCGGCGGTTGGCTACCGCCGATGTGCCGACCATCGCGGTTGCCGCCCACCCCGGGTTTACCGATTCCGAGCTGATACGCCACGTGTGGAAGCCGGTCGCGCCCCTGATGAGGTGGTTCGGCCCATTGGTGGGCCAGGATCCCGCGAAGGGCGCGCTGCCTCAGTTGTTGGCGGCCACTGATCCTCAGGTGCGTGGGGGCCAGTATTGGGGTCCGGATGGACCTTTTGAACTTCGGGGTTTCCCTACCCTAGTTAAATCCAGTGCTAAGTCCTACGACGAGGCCGTCCAGAAGCGACTGTGGGGGATAGCTGAGGAACTGACTGGCATCACCTTCCCGGTCTGAATGCCGATGGGCCAGGAGTTTCATCCCGACTTGCGTGGGATTGCGCGCGTGCTGCCAGGCGGACCCTACACTCGCCGCACTCTGCCAGTTATTCGCGCGCTCACGCGATTACAGACACTGCGTTTCTCGAAGAATGTCGAAGTGGCTGCTCTGCCCAGCGGAATCAACGTGCGGCTGCACCGGCCTCAGCACACTGACAACGCGGGCGCCGCGCTGCTGTGGATCCACGGTGGCGGATACGTCATCGGATCGGCAGCGCAGGACGACCGGCTGTGCCGCCGCTTCGCCCACCGGCTAGGCGTCCCGGTCATCGCCGTCGATTACCGCCTCGCGCCTAAACACCCTTATCCGGCGGCCCTGGAGGACTGCTATGAAGCGTTTGCGTGGCTGACTCGCTTGCCCGGCATCGATCCCGCGCGGGTCGCCATCGGCGGCGCAAGCGCCGGCGGCGGCTTGGCGGCGGCGCTTGCTCTGTTGGCTCGCGACCGCGGCGAATTGGTCCCGCTATTTCAGCTCCTGGTGTATCCGATGGTGGATGATCGCTCCAGCGATCGCCCCGGCATCAGAGATCGGCGTTATCGGCTCTGGAGCCCCAACAGCAATCGGTTGGGATGGACCGCTTATCTATGCGGCGCCGATCCGCAAGTCGCTGTGCCCTCGCGGCAAGACGATCTCTCTGGCCTACCGCCCGCGTGGATCGGCGTCGGCACCCTCGATCCGCTGCATGACGAGAACGTCGAGTATGCGCGCCGCCTCAAGGACGCGGGTGTCGCATGCGACCTTGACACCGTCACCGGCGCTTTCCATGGATTCGACATTGTCGCACCAACTGCCGGAGTATCACGTGCATTTTTCGACCGCCAGTGCGAGGCTCTACGAAAAGCATTCTCTAGCTGAAGCTTAGCGCTGTTTCGTCAGGGAAACCTCAGCTCAACTCCAAGCTGCATGTCGTCATGGTCGACTGACGCGGCAATCACACTGAGGATCTGGGCGCATAGGTAGCGAGTGCCAGGATGGCTCTCCGTACGGGCCTGGCGAGTGTGATGTCGCGCGGTGTTCGATGTTGCCGCTCAAGTACTTGGACCGCTAAGCGCGGTCACTAATGTCGCGGCACCACAAGCTTTAAGGGCTCCTGGCGATCTCAACCATCTCGGCTGGGTCGGTGAACTTGACCCGCGGACGTCCGGAGGATTGACCACGGCGGCGTTCGGCTTGGTCGATGGCGTGCCAGCCGTCGCCCGAAATCAGTTTCGGCTGACGCACTGCGAGCAGTTGCTGCAGCGAGCGCCGATCGCCGTCGGGTCGGCGGAGCCTGCCGGAGATGAAGTCCTCCATGATGTTTGTGACCGTCTCGCCGGCGCAGTGCTTGTTGGTACCGATCGTGCCATTAGCGCCACGCTTGATCCATCCGGCGACGTAAACGCCTGTGATCGGCTGCCCGTCTTCGGCGATCACCCGGCCGCGGTCGTTGGGGATGATTCCGCGATGCTCATCGAATGGCAGGCCGGGCAGTGGCCTGCCCCGGAAGCCCACTGAGCGCAGCACCAATGATGCCTCGATCTCCTCGGTCTGGTCGGTCGCGACAGCCTTGATTGCGCCGTCAATGTCGACGAGCTCGTTGGCGGTGATCCGCACTCCCTCAACGCGGTCGGTCCCTTGAATTTCGACCGGGGAAACGCAGTAGCGGAATACGACGCGCTTGGTGTGCGGGTCCAGCGGACGGCGCGCGAACTCCTCGGCAAGCCTCACTTTTAGGGCGAGCGCCGGTTCCAGCGCGGGATCTTCGATCTGGGCTCGGCTGGTCGGGTCGAGGTTCAGCTCGCGCTCATCGAGCACGACGTCCACCCCCGGCAGGTGGTTGAAGGCGAGAAACTCCGATGATGAGTAGGCCGCCTGCAGTGGCCCGCGTCGTCCCAGAAGCAAGACCTCCCGAATGTTGCTGCGTCGCAGAGCGTCCAGCGCATAGTCTGCGATATCGGTGGTCTGCAATTCGTCGGGGTCGAGGAGCAAGATTCGCGCCACATCCAAGGCGACGTTGCCGTTTCCGATTACCACCGCGCGCTGTCCGGACAGATCGAATGTCATATCGGCGTAATCGGGATGCCCGTTGTACCACGCGACGAACTCGGAGGCGGGATGGCTTCCGGGCAGATCCTCACCGGGTATGTCGAGCCGGCGCTCCTCGAATGCGCCGACGGCGTAGATGACGGCGTGGTGGTGGCGCATCAGCTCTTCATGCGTGAGGTGCTTACCGACTTCGACGTTGAGGTGCAAACCCACCGCGTCTGTCACGAATCTCGCCCCGAAGGTCAGACCCACATCCTTAGTCTGGGAGTGATCCGGTGCCACGCCGCCGCGAATGAGCCCGTACGGCGTAGGCAGCCTGTCCAGCAACTCGATCTCGACGTTGGCCCGGGCCAACAGCTCGTCGGCCGCATAGCATGCGGCCGGTCCGGCGCCGACGATCGCGACCCGCAGGGTCCCCAGTTCGTTGGGTGGACGTGAGGGCCTCTCATCTAATCGTCGAGGATCTGCGTGCAGCGGGTGCCGCTCGAAGTAGGCGGCGTTGATGTCTTTGTATCGCTTGAACGGTTCAGTCAGATCGACCTCGTAGCGGATCGCGCTGGTCGGGCAGACAGGTACGCATGCGCCGCAGTCGACGCAGGCTTCCGGATCGATGTGCAGCATCTCGGTCGTGTTGAATTCGGGGTCATCCGGCGAGGGGCGGATGCAATCGACTGGGCACACCGACACGCAGCTGGCATCGTTGCAGCATCTCTGGGTTATCACGAAAGCCAAAGCGGGGCCCCTGATCTCGGGCAAACCAATGCCTGCAGGGCTGTCTGCCCACCGCGTCGCCACGGTCGAGTCGTCACGGCATAGCTACCCACTGCGACGATCGACGGCCGCCACCGACCGCCGACGCCAGCCTCGCGTGAACGCTGCACTGTCATCATCCAGATCAGCTTGGTGACACCTGATGACACCGTCAACGAGGCGCCACGAGGTTGAAAGGGGGTTCGACACCGGTCAGCCACCTGCCCGACAGCTCGTACCGGCTGCACCTGCACAGATGGGTGAGAAATCTCTAGAGTTTTCTCTCATGCTGCGAAAGACAAGTTTAGGACTGGCAGACGCAGCTGGAGCCACCGAGTGCGCGAACGCGGAGAACCCCCGATTGCGGCTGCTCGCGCTAGCTAAACGATGGGCCAACGAAGCGTCTCACAAGCGCGTGCTCGATTTCACGGTCCTCGGCTGGCCAGTACCACAGCGCCAGGGTTACCCGCAGCAACCACTGCGCCGCCAACGGGTCGTCGGAACCGAGCACTTCCTGAGCCAGCCGGGCCACACCCGGCGAGGCTGTCAACCATTCGCCCTCGTGGGTCGGCCGGATCGAACCCATCATCAGGTCACCGAGCGGCTCGGCGCGGATGTGCTCTAGCGCAACCATTATCGCCGTGACTACACGCTCAGTGCCTTGTAAACCCTTGATCGCCTCACGCACTAACCCGACGATTCGTGAGGAGGTGCGCATGGTCACGGCTTCACGGATCGCGGCCTTGCCGCCCGCGTGACGATAGATCGTTGCCGGCGAACAATGCACTATGGCGGCCAGTGCCTCAATCGTGAACGCCTCGAATCCTTTCCGCGAGACCAGCTCTGCGGCCGCGTCGTAGATCCGGTCGGCGGCTTCGCTGCCTCGGTCGCGGCCGACCAACCAATCCTCACGTGTCATGACACCTTGTCCCCGTCCAGCCGACAGATAAATTCGCGTTCTCGCGTTGAGAATTATCTTGAGTGCTTCACCGGCTCACACGCCTGTCGTGAGAAATCATCAAACTATCCCCCATTGGGTCTCGCAACCTCGACCCGCGCACTTGACGGCCGTGATGCTTACAGGAGCCCACGACGCATGGCGACATCAGACGAGCTCAGGGCGGGCACATCGAACCCGGCACCCCCACCGGCAAGTGCACGTCCCGAGGTCCCTGTTCTGCAGAATAAGCTTGCGCACATACAGCCTTCTTCGAGCGACAAGGCCAAAACGGCTTTATCGTTGTGAGAATTCTGGACAGGATTCGATAAGAGAACGCGCTGGTCAGATGGTGTTGATGCGAAACGCTTCCTGAGTAAAATCCGAACGGGCCTTTCAACTTCGTGTCGCACCGTTGACGATACGGGCACCAGCGCCGAACCTGGGCATGACGGTGGAGCGCCATCACTTCCGGTTGGCATGCGCCCACCCGACCTGCATGCCCGTGCATCCGCGAGCTTGAGGAGACCCTTGCTTTGGCGCACAACACTTTTCACTCCGACCCGCACGGTACCGCCTCGCCGACCCGAGACCTTTGCGTTCTTTACTAACGGACGAAAGGTGCGACGGTCATGGCGGTGAACAGCCCGCGCGGCATCGTTACATTACTTAAACCGCTTGGCAGCGCCGTCCAAATGAATCTCACCGGGGCGATCCGCACGCACCGGCAGGGCTATCGAGGCTGGACTGGCGCGGTCAACACCGACTACGACCCCCTGGACGCCGCCACCGCGGCTCAACCGCACGAAGCCTACCGAGCGCTGCACCGCAGCGGGCGCGTGCACTACAACCCCAAACGTGCCACTTGGATCCTCAGCCGACTCAATGACGTCCGCGCGGCGTTACGCGACACGGATCAGGTCACCAGCGCCCGGGGCGTAACGCGAGTGAGGATGGCGGCCGACCTTTTAGTGCTCACCGACGGCGACCAGCACGCCCGACTACGTAAGCAGGTCCAGCCCGGCTTCACCCGCGGCGCGCTGGAAAACTGGCAGGAAATAACGGACAAACTTGCAGCCGAACTGGTGTCTAAGGTGATCGATGAGCCCGGTTGCGACGTGGTTGAACGGCTTGCGATACCAATGCCGATGCGTCTCATTGCAGCGATCCTGGGGGTACCAGACACCGACATCGCCGACTTTAGACGTTGGTCAGAAAACAGTGTTCGAATCATCAATTTCTCACCGACACCCAAAGGTGTTGTCGAGACCGCGAACTCGATGCGCGCAGTCCTCGCCCTACGAAGCTATTTCCTGCGACACCTCGCCTCCGGTGAGCTCAAAGATTCGGACACCATGCTTGGGCGGCTGCTGGAACACAACACCGAAGGCACCCTGACCGACGATCAATTGTTCTACGTTGCCCTATTGCTGCTCATCGCCGGTAACGAGACGACTACCAATCTACTCGGTGGCATGTTCGACACGTTGGCCCAAAACCCCGACCAATACGATCTCATCCGCGCCAATCCCGATCTCATTCCCATCGCCGTCGAGGAACAGCTCCGGATCTCCAGCCCTATCCAGAACCTCTACCGCTATACGCGCGAGGACTACAAGGTCGGCGAGGTAACCATTCCCGCCGGCGCACGCGTGCTCCTGTCTTTCGGTGCAGCCAACCGCGATCCGCTCGTCTTCGACGATCCTGACGAATATCGCGCAGACCGCAACCCGCGCATGCATATCGGCTTCGGCTATGGCGCACACATGTGCGTCGGAGCTCCTCTGGCACGCATGGAGGCGCAAGCGGTGTTGCGTGAACTCGTCGAGCGCGTCACTCGTATCACTGCCGTCGGCCCGACCACTTGGTCGACCAACAGCTCGCTGCGTGGGCCGACGCATTTGCCAGTCAAGTTGCACTGCAGTTGAGTCTGGTCCATACCCGCGGTGCTAGGTATCTAGCTAACGCTGCAGTGCGTTACAGGCGTGGTCTTCGCGGGCTGCGCGGCCGCCGCCCGTTAACGTCGCATTGGCATCGGAATATCGAGGCGCGGGCGACCGACGCTGTCGCGGTGGGAGTTTGGCATGGGTAGAGGTAACCGACACCCTCGAAGCGGGTCATCCCAAGGTAGCTCGAGACACTCGAGGCCTCGTACCCGCAGGATGAACAGCTGGCGCCCAGACACGACGGCACGGTGGCCGTGGTGACGGGTCAGCCGCACGGCCGTGCCAACAGCCAGAGGTTGTCAACCCACTATGCAGCCGGCCTGGTACTCGCCCACATCATCGCCCTCACTCAGTCGGCGGCCATTTTGATACCGCTCAGCGGCCACACCACCAGCGGGGCGCAGGACTATCTGACGCTTCACAACGTGATCCTGGCCGTGGCGCTGGCGGTGCTCGGAACGATCGTCACGGCGGTCGGCGCCCTGGTCAATCTAGCGCCGACGCTGCGCTGGTACGTCGCGGGCAGCGAACCGAGTCCTGGCCAACGACGTGCGGCATTGAGCCTAATCACTCGCCAATCGGCGATGTTGGCGGCGACGTGGGCGGCCGCCGGCACCATTTTCATCCTGCTAAATCGCAATGGCGGCATGGGTTTCGCAGTGCCGTGCCTGCTGGGCATCGCAGTCGGCGCAAGCGCGGCGGCCGGAACGGGCCTTCTGCTCACCCAAAGAACCCTTCGTCCCGTGATAATCGCCGCCACCGCAGGATCTGGGGAGGGCGTGACGGCCCCCGGGGTGCTCGCGCGCCTCGTCGTCATGTGGTTGTTGTCCGGTGGGTTGCCCCTCGGGGTGATCGCGGTAATCGTCATCATTCAGCCCCGCGGCTGGATCATTGAAAAAACCGCTCCAGTTGGTATTCCGGTGCTGGTGGTTTCGCTTGCGGCGGTGGTCTTGGGATTACCTATCATGATTCTTATATCCCGATCGATATCAGATCCGGTCTGCGAGGTCGTCGATGCCATGGCAGACGTCGAACAAGAGCGACTGGGGACCTACGTCGGGGTGTACGAGCGCTCTGAGATCGGCCGCCTACAGCGCGGTTTCAACCGGATGGTTGCCTATCCGCGCACAGTCTGGGTTCGAGTCCCGGTGGGGGCACTGCCTCCAACACGGAAATATCGATTGCACGATCTGAAAACTATACGAGTTAGCTTCGGAGCGATCGTACCGCGCGGGACCGTCGCCGACGATCCAACAACTCGGTCTGCGTGGAATATTCCCCAGCCGGGCCGCGAATGTGGTCCGAAAGTGGTTCTCCTCAAGAGGCTTCTAGATCTGTGTTAGCGAAAGTCATTGCAGGGCGGGCGAAATACATCGACTCAGGCGCTACCCTGGCGGTTGGGGGGCCCTGAGGTCAGGTCTCCGGGGATGACGGTCGGGTCTGCGCAAGAAGCTGCATGCCTTATTCGCTTGGCCCCCATCCGCTTCCGAAGGTGTTCATGTGGAGGATCTGGCCGGTGAGTGTCTTCGCGCTCTGTTGGGCAAGGTAGATGATCGGCGGACCGAGGACCTCAGGTGTCGGAATGTTTCCGAACCCGGTTTTGAGGTGCTCTTCGTATCTCTCGGGATAGAGCCGACGCATGGTCTGGGTCAACGTGGTACCTGGGCTGAAGGCATTGACAGCGATTCCATGCGGGCGGAACTCGTCGGCGAACCATGTCGTAAGGCGGTTCACCGCCGCCTTGGACATGCCATACATCAACAGATCCTGGTGTCCGGAAGTTCCGCCAGTAGTTTCGGCGCACGCAGAGGTGAGTAGAACGATGCTGCCCGAGCCCTGTGCAATCATGTGCGGTACCACCGAGCGGACAAGATAGTAGGCACCGCGGACGTTCACGTCCATCACCCGGTCCCATTCCTCGGCGGTGATCGCGAGTGCGTCGTGACGCGGATAGATGCCGACAGCGAAGACCACGACGTCGATTCGGCCGTGACTGGCGACCGTCCGTTCGACCATGTTGCGTACGTCAGCGTCGCGTTTCACATCACAGGCGATCGTGTCGACGGCGAGCCCTTCACGCGCCGCCTCGCGCGCAATTCCTTCGAGTGTGGATGTCGAATCAGGTTCGGAGGCCTTGGTCAGCGTGCGGGCGGCCGCGATCACCTGGGCGCCTTCGCGGGCGAGCGCAACCACGTAGGCACGACCGGATCCCTGGCTCGCACCGACGACGAGCGCGACCTTATCCTTCAGTTGCATGACGAAGGCCAGGATTCTCCTGAATCCATCCGCTGGATGATTGGTACCCCCGCAAACGCGGTTTCTCGTACATGAGCGTGACGTTACTCATCGCCGCGTGTCCGGGACGGTCCAAGCTCAAAACCGCCCAGTGTCCGTTCGAGTCCGACTGGCGGCATTGGTGTCTCGAGGTTGAAGATAGACCGTTACCACCGTCGGCATATGGGCCTGGCCGCCGAGCTGGTGTTGGCGTCGGGTCCGGTCCTCCGCTCTTACGGGGACGAATTCTTCACATAGACCCAGGGCTGAAGCGAACTCGCCTGTCTTGGGCCGAGCCGCCTATGGGCCAGAAAAGTGACACAATCCGGGTGCGAAAGATTCCTTGGCTAGCCCACGCCGTGCCGACGCCATGAGCGAGGTCAAGAGCGTCGACAAACGTATTGGTGGCTGCCCGGCCAAGCGCAGTCGGCGATCAGGGCCGTAACCTCATCGGCTAGTTCTATCTGCGGGAAGTGGCTGTAGCCGTGCAGCATCTCGATGCTGGCCTGCGGCACGTGCGCGCTGACGAGTTCTAGCCACGGTGAGCTCAGGCCCGGTTCGAGTGATACCCGCTGGCGTGCGGAGTCGAGCGTCGTGCTCTGGATAGCGAGCAGCGGGACATCGACAGAACCAAGAGCGCTCTCCATTTCGCCGGCATCCCAACGGGCCAAGTCCGCCATCAGGGTCCTGCCCAATCCGGTGGGGAAACGCAGCCCGCGCTCGGTGATCGCCCTGGCGAGAGCGGGGTCGCTCGAAGGAAAGAACATCGATTCGAAGAACTGTCGCACGAAACGCCGGTAGCCGGCCCCTGCGAGTTCATCGGCCATGGCTTGCACGGCCGCGATGGGATCACCGCTGCTCATTCGGCTGCCGTCCACGAGTACCAACCCCAACACGGCGTTGGGCTGCACCCTGTTGGCCTCCAAGACGACGCGGCAGCCCATGCTGTGGCCCACGAGGATTGCCGGCCGTGACGGCAGCTCCGCCATAGTTTTCGCTACCGCAGCGCCGTATGCCGCGATGGTGCATTCGGCTGATGTGCCCGGGCTGGACCCATGCCCCGGCAACTCGCACACGATGACGGTGGTCCTCCTCGCGAGCGACTCGCGCTGAGCCTGCCAATCTGTGCCATCGCAGGCGAAGCCGTGTACGAAGATCAAGCGGGGGTCGCCTATACCGGTCCTCGTCATTCGCATAATAAGGTCCTTTGCGCTGGCTTTGGACCCACGACCGTTCGGCCGGATCGCGGTGCGTGAAAATCTTGTCACGACCGCTCCCCGAGTGGAGCCGAATGTCGAGGTTGTCTTGCCGGCTTTCGACGGACACACGTGCAGGCCGCCCTCTACCCACCAAAATGGCGAGGCATGAAGAAATTCGCGGGCTTCTTGTCCCGCTGTAGCCGGCAGCACAGACGAATTGCATTTTACTCCAACGAATTCCGATCGACTTCTCGTCGAGAGGCGGACCAAATATCGACAGACTGAACATGCGAGACGACGCAGTGGGACACATGAATCAATCTGGGAAGCATGAAAATTGGGCCTCTCAACCCTTATACAGTGCGCGCTATGGCCTTCAACCGCCGTAAACTACTCGTAGTGACCGGCGCAACTGGCGCGGCCGCAGCTCTTACGGACGTCGCAGCGTGCGGCACGGACCCGTCTGCCAAGTCCACAGAGCCGACGGGTTCGAATTCGTCCTCCGGCGCCACGTCATCGAGTGCTGGCAGCCAGTGAACTCATCTCGCTCACGTCGCGCAATCCTGCTGGCGGTGGCCATCATGGCCGCAGCAGGGACGGGGTTGCCCGCGCCCACCACCGCCGACACCACTGCGCCTGACACCCATGTCGATCAGCTCGCCGAAGCGGCGGACACCCCCACATTGGACTGGGTCGAGTGTGCTGATGGATTCGATTGCGCGACAGCTCAATTCCCTTGGGCTATACCGCCCGCGTGACGCACAAATAACTCTCGCGTTGATCAAACTTACCGCGCCGGATCCTCGCAAGAGGATTCGAACCCTGTTCATCAACTTCGGGGGGCCCGGCCAATCCGGCGTTGACCGGGCCGCGTTGGAAAAACACCGCACGCCTGCGCTCCGCGACACCCCCCGTTGATGCCGCGGACACGGTGTTCCGTGTCGCGTCCGCTGCGCCGAAGGTCGAACCGGGACGTGCAGGAGTGAGGCGCCAAGGGTCGACGGTCGCACGTCGCCAGGTCCGCCTGCTCATGGCCAACCGCGGCTATGTCGCCTTTCTCGCTTTGTTGCCGTTCATCGTCGGTCTGCTGCCGCTGACGGTCACCGGCCACGCAGGCGTGAGCCACATGCCATCGCTTGGCGCACCACCATTCGAAGCCAAGCACATCGTCGCGCTGACAAGCTTCGCGGCGATCCTGATGGGAACCACACTCACCGTCCGCGACCTGGTCGGCGAACGCACTGTCTTCCGTCGCGAACAGGCGGCGGGCTTGTCGGCGTCGGCATACCTGCTCGCGAAGACGATCGTCTTCAGCGCGGTCGCCGTGGTTCAATCTGCGATCCTGGTTCTGATCGTCACGGCGCCTGCGATCGGCAAGCCGGGCCCGTCGCATGCAGTGGTTTTGGGCAGCCCGATCTTCGAGTTGTTCGTCGGTGTCGCGGCGACGGGCGTAGCGGCCGTCGTTTGGGGCTTGCGGGTTCGGCTGTGGCGCGGACCGGCGATCAGGTCATCGTGTTGTTGGCGATGACGCTGATGGCGCAACTGGTGCTCGCGGGCGGCTTCATCCCGGTGACGGACCGACCGCTGATGGAGGCCCTTGCCTGGCTCACGCCGGGACGATGGGGCTTCGCGGCAAATGCGTCGGCGGCCGATCTGACCAACCTCGTCGCGGGGATTGCGAACGATTCGCATTGGCAGCACGCCTCGTCGGCGTGGCAAGGGAACATGGCCATGTTGGGAGTGCTTGCCATGCTATTCGCCGGCGTCACGCGGTGGCGCCTCAGACGTTGATGCGGTCGATCGTCACACGCAATCGATGCACACCTGCTGGTCGCCGCGCTGAAGCGCAATCCGGTTGCGGTGCTGCACCAGGAAGCACGACGAGCAGGTGAATTCGTTCGCCTGCCGGGGAATGATGCGAACGGACAGTTCCTCGGCGATGTCCGGGTCGGGCAGGTCGAACGAATCAACCGCCTCGTCTTCGTCGATCACCGCCGTGTCGACCGCAGCCCGCCGAGTGGCGGCCAGTTCCTCGAGCGACTCGTCAGCGGTGTCATCGGCGTTCTTCGTACGTGGGGCGTCATAGTCCGTAGCCATGAGGGATCCTCCCTTTCAGGTCCGTCGTCGAGGCAACGCCGCGAGTGCCCACGCTGTTCCCCGAACGACGCGATTCGAACCCTGAAACGGCAGTTACGACATGATGACGTCTTGCCCATCGCGTCCACATGGCCGTTGCGGCGCCCGAGGGTAGGTATTCAAATCTGCGGGTACCCGACGGTGATGTTGAACCGCACAACCGCCGCCGTCGCCATGCTCGCTGCACCAATCGCCGTCTTGGCGGGGTGTGGCAACAGTCAGACGGGTGACGATCAGGCCGCTGAATCATCGACGACATCCGAAGCCGGCTCGCAAACCATCAAAGCCGAGTTGAAAACGGCCGATGGTACGGCGGTTGCTAATGCCACCATCGATTTCACCGACGGGTTCGCGACCGTGACGGTCGACACGACCGGAAACAACAAGCTTTCACCGGGCAGCCACGGAATGCACATCCATTCTGTGGGCAAGTGCGAGGCGAACTCGGTCGCCCCGACCGGCGGTTCGGCTGGGGATTTCAACTCGGCCGGCGGCCATCTACAGGTCGGAGGGCGCACCGAACATCCGGCGAGCGGCGACCTGACACCGATGAACATCCGCTCCGACGGTTCCGGCAAGGTCGTCGCGACGACCGACGCGTTCACCGCTGATGACTTGAAGGGTCCGCAGGGAAGCGCGCTGATCATTCACGAGGGTCCGGACAACTTCGCCAACATTCCGCAGCGGTACACGCATGACGGTGTGCCCGGCCCCGACGCCGAGACAATGGCGACCGGCGACTCTGGTGGACGGGTGGCATGCGCTGTTCTCGCCCCCGCATCCGCTGCGGCCTCGACTTCGGTCTCGACCAGCACGTCGACGGTGACGGAGACAACCGGTGTTCCCGCTGCGCCTCCCACAACCAGTGCCACCGCGACGTCGACGCCGTCATCGACCAGTGCGACCACCACCACGAGTCCGTCGACGTCGGTGACCACCACAACGTCTTCACCGGCCCCGGCCCCTGGCGGATAACGCGAACTCCGCGAAGCCGATGGGGCATGGTTTCTAGGTAGTCGGTGCCTGCGACCGGAATAAACAGGTAGTCCGGCCCGGTATGGCACGCCTGACAGTTCCGATGACCCGTCGCGAGCACGAGATCGCCTTGCTGGTGGCCCGTGGCTTCAGCAACAAGGAGATTGCCGAAGCGGTGTCGCTCTCGGTGCGCACCGTCGAAGGTCACATCTACCGGGCCAGCTGCAAAGCGGGCGTCGCGCGACGCTCGGAGCTCGGCGACGTCGTTCGAGAACTCGGCGACCAGAACTGCGCGCCCGTGCGCTAGCTGTCGCCTTGACTCATCGTCTTTCGTAACGTCGCCGCCGAGTGCCGTGGGGTAGTGCGCTACGCGTGCCCGCTGTCGACACCTCAGCGAATGTCTATGTGATTAGCGACCGTGCGGAGCGGAACAACGGAGGGACTCACATCATGATCACTTTTGCTCGCGGACTTGCCGTCGGGGTGGTATTCGCTGGGGCTGCGGTCGGGCTAGCTGGCCCGGCGTCGGCAGAACCGCTCAGCGGTTCCTTCCTCGCGACGATCACCGACGTCAACCCGGCTTGGGACAAGGCGAGCCCGGGGAATGCGATGGACGTGACGTTCACCCCATGCGGTGCGGATTGCACGACGATCGCGGCTCCGCGCGTGCCCAACCCGTGGTCAACCGATCTGCACCTGCAGGGCAACACCTGGACCGGCACCCAACCGGACAACGGCTTCGGAGCCTGCCCGATAGCGCTTGACAACACCTCTCGGGCCCTTACCATCACCTGCCCGGCCGTCCCGACGACTCTCCAATTCGTGTTGGCCTAGAACGCTGCTCATGGTCGGCGGGGGACGCCGGACAATTTGACCGGGCATGGCATCTGCGGACGCATCGTTCCTTTGAGCGTTAGTCCCGCCGCCCGACCAGCGAATTACTGGTCGCCGTAGCCGTCGCATTCTCTTCTGTCCGCAGGACGGCGAATATTCGAATGCTGACCCGCAGGTGTGAATATCGGCGCGCGCGGCAATCCGTTTCCCGTCGACGCTCAGCAGGGGGCAATTCGATGTCCATGCAACTACCGCGGGCCGCGCAAACCGGTGACACATCTCGGGCGGCCGGCATCTGGCCCGTTCTGCTCTGCTGGGTAGCGGTCGCGCTCGACGGCTACGACCTCGTCGTCCTCGGCGTCGTCATTCCGACCCTCCTCGAGAACGGGGCGCTCGGCTTCACCGGTCCGACTGTCACCACGGCCTCCACGCTGGGCTTGGTCGGCATGGGCGTCGGCGCCGTGATGATCGGGCCGCTGACCGACCGGTTCGGTCGGCGCCACACCCTGATCACCAGCGTGGCCCTCTTCTCGCTTTTCACGATCGCAACCGGCCTTGCGCAAGGCGTTGGTCAGTTCACGACCTTCCGTTTCCTGGCCGGGCTCGGCCTTGGCGGCTGTCTGCCGACCGCTCTGACGTTCATGAGCGAGCACGCGCCGACCGGCCGCAGCGGTTCTGCCATCACCCGGATGATGACCGGCTACCACGTCGGGGCCGTGCTCTCCGCGTTGCTGGCGTTGTGGCTCGTCGAGGACTACGGCTGGCGGTCGATGTTCGTGGTCGGTGGCGCACTGGGCTTGCTGACGCTCCCATTCATGTGGGCCAAGCTTCCCGAGTCCGCGGCGTACCTCCGTGCGGTCGAGCGCAGCGACGACTCCGAGGGCGGCACCCTCGCCCGCAGCGCCGCGGTCGTCAAGGGCCGTTACCTTCGCATCAGTATCGGGCTGTGCGTGGCGTCGTTCATGGGTCTGCTGCTCGTGTACGGGCTGAACACCTGGCTGCCGACGATCATGCGCGACGCCGGCTATTCGATTCAGCAGGGCACCACCCTGATCCTGGTGCTCAACGTCGGGGCGGTGATCGGCCTGCTCGTCGCGGGCCACATCGCCGACACCCGCGGCAACAAGCCTGCCGTCCTCGCCTGGTTCGGACTTGCCGCGGTCTTCCTGGCGCTGCTGTCGATCAGGCTGGAAAACCGACTTCTCGTGTACGCCGCGGTCCTGCTGACGGGCATCTTCGTCTTCAGCGCCCAGGTGCTCGTGTACGCGTTCGTCGGCCACCTCTACCCTTCCGAGATCCGCGGCACCGCGCTGGGCGTGGCGGCCGGGGTCGGACGGGTGGGCGCGATCGTCGGCCCCACCCTCGGCGGCGCGCTGGTGACGGCCGGGGCCGCCTATCCGTGGGGTTTCTACGCCTTCACGATGGCGGCCATCCTTGCCGTGATCACTCTGGCCGCGGTTCCGGCGCACTCACCGGATAGTGACTGACTCCATGGCCGGCGCGGACGTGCAGACCCAGGTGGCGATCATCGGGGCAGGTCCCGCCGGAATGCTCCTGTCGCACCTGCTCGCCGCGGACGGCGTTGAGTCGATAGTTCTGGAAACTCGCTCGCAGGAATACGTCGCGTCCCGGATCCGGGCGGGCATTCTCGAACAGTCCACGGTCGACCTGCTGCGGAGCTGCGGGCTCGGCGAGCGTCTGGACCGCGAGGGTGACCGACACCGCGGCATCTACCTGCAGTGGCCCGGCCATCGCCACCACATCGACTTCGTCGAGCTGACCGACCGATCGGTGTGTGTGTACGGACAGACGGAGGTGCAGAAGGACCTGATCGAGGCCCGGGCTGCGGCCGGCCAGGAGATCCACTACGAGATCGCCGAAACCGCACTGCACGACGTCGAGACCGACCGCCCCTGCGTGTCATTCACCGACACCGACGGGCGCGAGCGCGTGGTCAGAGCGGAAGTCGTCGTCGGCTGTGACGGGTCATTCGGGCCGAGTCGCGAGCACGTTCCCATGGATGTCCGTCGCCACTGGGAAAGGGTCTACCCGTATTCGTGGCTCGGGATCCTCGCCGACGTCGCCCCGTCGACCGACGAGCTGATCTATGCCTGGCACGGCGACGGGTTCGCCTTGCATTCCATGCGGTCCGCGTCGGTTTCCCGGTTCTATCTGCAGGTGCCGAACGACACCGAACCCGACTGGTCCGACGACCGGATCTGGGAAGCACTGGCGGCTCGATTGGGGCACGGCCAGTACGGCTGGGAGCTCGTCACCGGCCCGATCACCGACAAGAGCGTGTTGCCGATGCGGTCGTTCGTGCAAAGCCCGATGCGGCACGGCCGGCTTTTTCTGGCCGGCGACGCCGCCCACATCGTCCCGCCAACTGGCGCCAAGGGCCTCAACCTCGCGGTGGCCGACATCGCCCTGCTCGCTCCCGCGCTGACCGAGCTGATTCGCAATGACGACCACCGGCTCGCCGACAGCTACTCCGACACCGCGCTGCGCCGAGTCTGGCGGTGCACCCACTTCTCCTGGTGGATGACCACGATGCTGCATCGCGGCGAGGATCCGTTCGACGAGCAGCTTGCGCTTTCCCAACTGCGTTGGGTCACCTCGAGCGTGGCGGGCGCCACGGGCTTGGCGGAGAACTACACGGGTCTGCCGATCGGTTTGTAGAACTCGCGCAGCAACAACGACGGTGTCGATAACCTCACGAGGGTGTCCTGGAACCCGGTCGCCTCTGGCAGGTCGCGTGGCAGCGTGCGCCCGGGCAGTCGCGTGGGTTGGCGGTCGGCGGCCGGGCTGTTCGCCTGTGTGGCGCTGACGTACCTGGTGGGTGCGGTGCTGTCGTGGCAGTCGTTCGGCGCCGGGGTAGATCCTGCGTTCTTTCCGCCTGCCGGCGTGACAGTGGCGGCGATGCTGCTGACACCGCGACCGCGATGGGCGGCCGTCATCCTCGCGATAGTCGTCGCGGAGTTGGCCGTCGATCTTTACTACGGCGTCGGCGTAGGAGCTGCGGCAGGATACGCATTGGCCAACTCGGTGGAGCCCGTCGTCGGGGCGTCGCTGGTCTTGGCTTGGTGCAACGGGGCGCCCGACCTTCGGGCGCGCGCAGACCTGGCCAAATTCGTCGCCGCCGCGTGCCTGGCCGGGCCGCTGGTCGGCGGGTTGATCGGCGGTGCGGTCAGTGCCGCGTCAACGGACACCTCATGGCCTACTGCGGCCGTGCACTGGTGGGCAGGCGACGGAATCGGCGTTCTCGTGGTGGGAGCACCGATTCTCCTGTGGCCCATTCAATCTCACATCTTGCGAGCTCGTATTGCAGAAACGGCTTTGGTGGTCGCCGGCACCGCGGTGCTGGCACTGACGGCATTCTGGTGGCAGGCGCCACCGACGTTCCTGCTGCTGCCGGTGATGGCATGGGCGGCATTTCGTCTCGATGTGATCGGTGCCGCGGTCGCCGGCGTGGTACTGGCCTTCACCGTCAACTACATGGCGGGCTCGGGGCGCGGCTTTTTCGCGGGGATGAACCTTGCGGAGCCGGCCCGGCTAGCGGTGAATCAGATGTTCATCGCAGTCATCGTGCTCGTCGCCATGCTGATCGCCCAGGAAGCCGCCGGACGCATTGCGGCGGTCAGACAAGGACAAGCCGAACGCCGTGAACGCGGCCGACTGCAAACCCTTGCGCAACTGGCGCAGCGGTTGTCGGCTGCGTTGACACCGAACCACATCGGCGACGCGGTCGTCAGCGAGCTTCTCAACGACGCGGGGTCGCAAGCGGTGGCCCTTGGCCTGGCGAGCGCCGACGGATCTCGGCTCGAGTGGGTGAAGACGGCGGGTTACCCCCAACTTGCGCACGACAGATTCGCCGCGGGAATTCCACTCGACGACCACACCGCCGCCACCGAGGCGGTGCTCTCAGGGCGACCCGTGGTGATAGGCAGCCCCGTGGAATATCGCCTGCGGTATCCCGACAGTGCGGACTTGATGACGCTGACGGACGCAGAGGCGCTGGTGAACTGGCCGCTGACTGCCGGCGGCAGGCAGATCGGCGTCCTCGGGATGATGTGGACACGACCGCAACCACTCGATGTCGCGCAGTTGGCGTACATCTCTGCGGTCGCCACCATGGTCGAGCAGGCCTTGGTGCGTGCGCAGATATATGCCGACGAGCACGCCCGTGCCGCGGTGTTGCAGGCGGCGGTCCTGCCCACCGAGCCGGCTGAGATCGCCGAACTGGACCTCGCCGTTTGCTACGAACCGGCAGACGCCGAGCATGGGCTCGGGGGCGACTGGTATGACGTGATGGCGTTGCCGAAGCGGCGGACCTACATTGCGGTGGGTGACGTTGTCGGACACGGCTTGCCGGCCGTCGAAGACATGGCGCAACTGCGTAGCGCAGGGCGCGCGATGGCCCTGCAGGGGTTGCCGCCTGCGCGCCTGCTCGCCGAGCTCAACATCTTCACCGCCCACGCCAGCCATGGACGGTTCGCCACCATGGCCGTCGCCATCTTCGATCCACTTACCAGCGCTCTGTCGTACGGCCTGGCGGGCCATCCACCGGTCCTGCTGCGTCGCTCGCGCGACGGCAAAGTCGTGCGACTTCTCGACGCCGACGGCCCGGTGATGGGGCCGATCCGCGACGCCACCTACACCGCGGGCGAGGTGAGGCTCGAGCCCGGCGACATTCTGCTGTTGTACACCGACGGCCTGGTCGAGCGCCGCGGTCGGGACATCGAGACGGGCATCTCGCAGGCACAGCGCCTGTTAGCGGGCTGGCGATCGGAGATCGAGTTGTCGCACGGCTGCAGGCAACTCACGGAAACGCTGGCGGCGCCGCCACGCCAAGACGACGTCTGCGTTATTGCCTTGCGCCTCCGGCACGTCGATTCCACGCCGCCTGCGACGATGGATTGAGCTGTGTAAGCGGTCCGGCGTCAGCCTGCGGTGGCGTCCAGGAGAGTCTTGAGCGTGGCTTGCGCACCTTGCTCCGCAAGCGCTTTGCGGTAGTGGTCGAAGGTGGCGACGAAGTCGGCGTGCTCGGCGACACCGCTTGCCAGCAGCGGCTCGATGCACAGCGCTTCGTACGGGTCGCCCGAAATCAGAAGCCGACGGGCGGTCTCGTCGAGGCGCGGCTCGGTTACTTCGAAGTGCTTGCCGTCGTCATCCTTGCCCAGTAGTACGCAGCTCCACGAAGCGAGAACGAACGCCGGGATTCGATGGTCTGTACCGCGCTCGAGCACCTGTTGCAGGGTGGTGGTCAAGAACACCGTCACCTTCGAAGCACTATCGGAGGCGATACGCGTCAGCTGATCGTGCATCGCTTCATTGGAGAAGCGTTCGAGCACTCTGTTCTTATACGTCACCAGGTCCACATTGCGCGGCGCGTCGAGTAATGGCAGCACGACCGCGTCCAGAAAACGGTCCAGCAGTACGGGTACCTGTTTATCGCGCATAGCCTCGGCGACCTCGCGATAACCGAGCAGCAGAGCGGGGTAGGTGAGCGTCAGGTGGCCCGCGTTGAGAACGCGGACCTTCACCTGCTCCCACAGCTTCACCTCGTCACTGAACGCAACGCCCACCTCCTCGAGTGCCGGGCGGCCGTCGGTGAAGCGGTCCTCGATGACCCACTGGCTGAAATCTTCTGCGACGAGGGGTATCTGGTCGGCCAAGCCACTTGCTGCGTTGAGGCGCGCAACGTCCTGTGCTGTCACCGACGGGGTGATGCGGTCGACGAGCGAGTTCGGGAACATCACGGTGGAATCGATCCATGCGCCGAGTTCTTGGTCCAGCGCGCTGGCGAAACCGACGAAGGCGGCGCGCGCGACTTCGCCGTTGTGGCGCAGGTTGTCACACGACACGACGGTGAAGGGTTTCGTCCCCGCCGAGCGTCGCCGCGCCAAGGCCTCAGTGACGAAGCCGAACACCGTGCGTGGATCACCGTCGCCGGACAGGTCGTGCGCAACGTCGGGATGGCCGGTGAGGAACACACCCGATTCCGGGTCGACGTGGTAGCCGCCCTCTGTGATCGTGAGCGTCACGATGCGAAGCGCCGGGTCGGTCAACAACTCGAGTACCTCGGCAGGCTGCTCGGGCGCGAGCAGGTAGTCGAGCTGAGCGCCGATGACGCGCACGCTCGTATCGCCTTTGGCCGGTGCGACCGTGAGGGAATACAGACAGTCCTGTGACCGGAACTGATCGGCTTTCTTGCGGCCCCGTTCGCCGCCTGCGAGGCCGATACCGACGATGCCCCAATCGCTTTGGTCCGGTAGAGCAAGACATCGATCGACGTAGAACGCCTGATGAGCACGGTGAAAGTTGCCGACACCGAAGTGGGCGATGCCGCGTTTGAGGTGGGTTCGGTCGTAGGAAGGTGTTGCGACGTTCGACGGCAGTGTCGCAAGCGTTGATTCTCTGAGCTCGTTCATGGTTGACCTCCAGATAGAAGGCGCTTACTTCTCGCGGAGCAACCGAAGGTCGGATGGCTCGCGGAGCAGGTCTTCGAGAATCTTGTTTCCCTCGGTGTTGTAGGGCTGTCGCATGTGTTCGTCCCAGGCGGCCCGCGAACGGAACTTCTCGAGCATCATCCAGGTGTCCGAGTCATCCTGTGGCGCAAGGAAATGCATGAACACACATCCCGGCTCGGTCAGCGTGTTCTCACGCATCGACTGCAGCTGGGCTTCGGCCTCGGCGAGGCGGTCGAGCCGCGGTTTGATGGTGACGACCAGGTACAGCGGTCCGTCCTGCCCGTCGCGGTCATCGTCCGACAATTGGCACCTCGATGGAGTTCTGCAGCGTGTCGATGAATGCGTCGGTGTTCTTGCTCTGGACGAAGGTGGAGACCGCATCGTAAACGGCCTGCTGGAAGTCGGTCGACATCAATTCGCCGTGGGTGATCGACAGCAAGATCTTGTCCTTCCACAACGACTCCGACGCTTGCCGTTGATAGGCGGGCAGCGATGACACGTCGACGTCGTTGCGAATCGGTACGGACCCCTTCAGTTTGTTGAACTCCAGCGATGTCTTAGGGTCCGCGATGGTCGTCATGAACTTCATGGCGTTCACGCCGTCTGTGGCGGCCGACGACACCACGAACGTATCGACGATCGCCAGGTATGCGCCCGTGGTTCCGGGATACGGCACATACCCGAAGTCCTGGCCCTCGACCGACCGGTTCGCGACGAGTTCGCCGTATACGGAGTCGTTCATCGACAGGAATGCGCACTGACCGGTGGCCAGCTTCTTCGCAGCCTGATCCCATGTCAGCCCGCCCGCGTTCGGGTCAGCCAGGGAAACGATCTTCGCGAACTGCGAAAGGGATTGTCGGAGCTGAGATCCCCTCCAGTCGAAGGAATCGTCCCGAATCTTGGCCCACCCATCGGTGCCGATCACGCCGAGCAGTGTGTTCTCGAACAGTTCTGTCGCGGTGAACCTGTCCTTGCCGCCGAGGCACAACGCGGTCTTGCCGCTTGCCGCCACCTTCGCCAAGTCCGCTTCGAACGCCGCGGTCGTATAGCCGGGTCCGGGCGCCTTCACACCGGCGTCCCGCAGCATCCGCTGGTTGAACCACAACACATTTCCACGGTGCGACCCGGTCGGCACACCCCAGGCTTTGACGCGATAGGTCGCTGCGTCCAGGAGTGCCTGCGGCATCGTCTTGTCCAGACCCGAGCTTTCGTAGACGCCCGATACGTCGGCGATGCGATCGGCGTCGACCCAGGCACGCAGGGAGCTTCCCAGGAACGTCTGCCATACATCGGGCGGATTGCCCGCCTGCAGGCGGGCGGCCAGCGCGACCTGGACGTTGCTCCCACCGCCGCCGGTGATGGTGCCGTCGGTGACCTCCACGTCGGGATTTTCCGCCTTGAAGGCGTTGAGCAGCACCTCGAACGCCGGGTGCTCCGAGGGGGACACCCACCATGACACGACTTCGAGCCGGTCGGTCGGGTCCGAGAAGTTGGCCTTCTGCCCGCCGCCACCGCATGCCGCAAGGACGAAGACCAGCGCGATGATCCACAAACGCTTCATGCTGTTCGTTCTCCAACCTTGTGGGGCGACGCCTTCAGGTCGAAGACGGCGAAACTGGCGACGACGGCGAAGCAGACGGCGGGCACGATGAACGAGATCGCCGGGCTCGTCTTGTCGAGCAGATAGCCCTGGATCAACGGCATGATCGCGCCGCCGACGATGGCCATCACGAGTCCGGCGGCGCCGAACTTCGTTGCCGGACCGAGGCCTTGGAGGGCGACACCGTAGATCGTCGGGAACATCAGGGACAGGCAGAACGAAAGCGCGACAACGGCGGCCACCCCGGCCACGTTGGGCGAGAACATCGCAAACACACACAGCGCGACGGCCAGCACGGCGAGGACCGAGAGGACCTTCGTCGCGCGGATCTTCCCGATCAGCCACGTCATGAAGAACCTCGATATGAGGAATATGATCAGGCTGACCTGCAGCAGGTACCCACCCAGCTGGAGTGACCCGTTCAGCGCCTGCTGCGAGTACTGGATGAGGTACGTCCACGTGCACACCTGCGCGGCGACGTTGAAGAACTGCGCGACGACTCCGAAGACGTACCGCTTGTTCGACATCAAGATTTTCAGGGGCGACTGGCCCGCCATGTCAGCGTCGGGGAACTCCTCGACGATCGGCGGGGACTTCTTGATCGCGATCACCAGCCCGATCGCGATGAGGACGAAGCCGAGGCCCAGATATGGACCCATCACCGCGCCCAACTGGCCCGCGCGTACGGCCGTCTCCTGGGCCGGCGTCACGTTGGCCATGTTCACCGGCTCGTCCAATTTCGGCAGGATGAGGGTGGCGGCCAGAAGCACACCGATGTTCGTGCCGACAGGGTTGAAGGCCTGCGCGAAGTTGAGCCTGCGGGTCGCGGTTTCTTCCGGGCCGAGCGAAAGCACGTAGGGATTGGCGGACGTCTCGAGAATCGAACACCCGGCGGCGATCGCGAACAGAGCGACCAGGAACGCCTCGTAGGTCATGATCTTGCTGGCCGGATAGAACGCGATTGCGCCTGCGGCGGCGAGAAGTACACCGGAGAGCAGCCCGGCCTTATAGCCGAACCGCTGATTGATTAGCGCTGCGGGGATCGCCAGCAGGAAGTACGCCCCGAAGTACGCCAGCTGCACCAGCGAAGCCTGGAAGGTGTTCATCTCGAAGATGCGCTTGAAGCCCGCGACCATCGGCGTGGTGAGGTCGGCGGCGATGCCCCATGCGGTGAAGCAGCTGATGAGGACGACGAACAGCAGGCCCATCCCCGGATAGACCAGCCCAGATTTCGCCGTGGCAGCGGCCGGTGTGTCGGCGGGCTGATCGGCATGCTCAGTCGTCGTCATGGTCGGTACCTCTTATCCGGTGAGAAGAGTGCAAAGACTGTGATCTGAGTCACGTTACTCAGGTGTCATGACCGACGGAACAGATTTTGCATGTGGTTTGACATGGGTTTTTGCCCATATCGACCCGTTTCTCGGCACCGGCCGACTAGTGCCACCTTGACCACGCCGCTTGCTTGGTAGTGCCTGCGACACCCGCGACATCACCCCACGACTGGGATTCGGCCAGGGTTCGGGCTGACCGTCCCAGGCACTCGCCGAGGTAACCGCTGAGCGCGAGCAGAGCTTGGAACGCCGCCGGGTCGTTGTCCGCGGCGAGCGCTCCGAGCAGCGTGCGAACTTCGGCCTCTATGTCGCTCGGGTCTCGGTTCATCCCAACCGGACCTTGCGAATGTCATCCGGGTCGTCGAATCCTCGCGTCCACGACGTCTCGGGCCAGTGCCAGGTGGCGACGCCGGCGGCTGGTCGGTATTCGGCGGTGTACAGCGTGCCGAAGCCGGCCTCGAACTGATCGTTGCGGAGTGGGGGCACCAGCATTGCCGAGACCAATTGCCTGCTCGATGGTGTGCCGCTGAGTAATTCGTTCAATTCGGTCAGTCGTCCGGCACTGTTGAAGCGGGCGGCGTGAGTCGGATGCTCGATCTGATCGAGCCGGTGGTTGGTGGTCGCGGGGAGCTCGCTCACCTCGGCAGGTTGCCCTGGCGCGACGAAGACGGTCGCGTGGTCGCCCGCGCGGTCGACCACGGCGACGTTGTAGGACTGCGAGACGGGGATCCGCCGGAGTGCGTCGACCGCCTGCTCGACGGTTGCGCAGGTCTCCAGGACATAGCGCAGCACGATCGGGATTCCGAAGCCGTCGCCCACATCGGGGCGGCCGCCGAAGGTGAGCGAGACCGCCAGCCCGTCGTCGTTCATTCCGTCCAGCAGTCCCCAGAGCATGTCGCTGGTGCCGATCACCCGGCGGCGTCCGGAGTAATCAGTGGACGCGACCACCGCTTCGAAAAGTGCTTGGTCGTAGTCGTAGTTGCGCACCAGGGTCGGCTGCTCGCCCGGCAGCACGGCTTGAGAGCAGCCGACCGCGAACGCGGGCAGTCGCCACATCGACAGCATCCGGGCGGCGACGGGCTCATCTCCGCTGAGGCGGCAGAGCTGCTCCCAGGTCGGGATCAGTTCGGGCATGTATCGGGCGAGCGCATCGCGACATTCCGACAGCGATGGCCGCGCGGCCAGCCCGTCGCGGGTGTACCAGCTGCGGTAGGCCCGCCAGGTCGCGTCGAACAACGCCCGCCAACGGGGCCCGGGTGTGGTTTCCCGGTAGGCGTGCACCGTCATGAAGCGGCCGTCGTCGACCTCGGCGGGACGGGCCGCCTGTTCGGTGACCGGCGAGGCTGCCGCCCAGCTCAACCCGTAAGTGACCCACTCCCGCCAGACGCTCGCGGGTGCGGGAAGTGGCAGGGGCGATGCAGTCGCGACGATGGCGGTCATGCGTCAAGGAAACCTTGACGGGCTTAGTCCGTCAAGTTTCCCTTGACGGCAAGAGCGATGGCTGGCGGATTCAGCCGATGCCGCCCTTCACTGGGCGGTGGTACCAATTTGAGCTTGCTGGAGATTTCGATAGTCGCATCAGGCCCACCTGTGACCTCGTGTTTTGCCGATCTCGTCAAATTTTGCTGCAGAAGTTTTGCTTTCGTTCGCAATCGTCGTCAAATTCGTTTGCTGATGTTCCTCGATGCTGTCATGACGAAGTTATGCTGCGCTCAATCTACTGGCCGGAGCCCAGGTCGCCGTCAAGACGGCGATCGCAAGGTAGGGAGGTTGCCATGGAGTCAACATTGAGGAAATGGTTTGTCGGTGCGGGATTAGCGGCGCTGGGCCCGATTGGCTTGCTTGCCGGTCCCCCAGTAGCGCAGGGGCTCCCGTCGATGCCCGCCGAACCGGCGTGCGACCCCGCTGTGCAGCCCGATTGTGTCCCTCCAGCCACCCTCCTTCTGCCGTACTTCGAAGTCGACTTGGACAAGCCAGGGGCGCAGCTTCAGAAGCCGGGGCCGGGCGTGTCGTTCGACCCCGTAATCGGTGGCGTCGTGGCCCATGTCAATGACCGCAGCGGTGTTGCCGCACAGTGCGAGTACAAGTCGGACTTCTACACACGCAGCTTTTTCTTGCCGGCCAACGGGACATACGACCTGCGGATCGTTCCCGCGATTCCGGAGTTCAGGGATCGGCCGGTAGACATCACGTGCGATAACGGCACTGTTACCAACACCAGCACGTTCTTCTGAGCGGCGCGGGGCACTTTCAGCATCCTGAATCTCAACTGAATCTCAACGCAGGGGAAACGTTTCTGCGACCCGCGCCAGCACCGCCAGGTGTTCGTCGACCGTCTTCAGCCCCGCACCCATCGTGTTGACCGACACATGGGTCGCGCCGGATTTCTCCCACTGTGTGAGTTGATCGGCCACCGCATCACCGTCGCCGCGCCAATCCACACGGCCCTCCATGCCTATCGTTGAGGGATCTCGTCCCGCCTCGGCGGCAGCGGTCTCGACGACGGTGCGGGCCTCGTCGAGAGCTGGCCCCGGTGTCATCATCGGAAACCAACCGTCGGCAAGCCGCCCGGCGCGTTTGTAGCCCGGTGGCGACGCTGCCCCAACCCACACCGGAATCGGACGCTGCACCGGCAGGGGTGCGATACCGGCGCCGGTCACCGTGTGAAAGTCGCCGGCGAAGGTCACCGACTGCTCGGTCCACAGCCTGCGCAACAATCCGATCTGCTCGGCGGACCTCTTGCCGCGATTGCCGAAGTCCTCGCCGAGGGCCTCGTACTCGACGGCGTTCCAGCCGACGCCGATGCCGAGGCGGAACCGACCGTCGCTGAGAAGATCGACCTCGGCCGCCTGTTTTGCGACCAAGGTCGTCTGGCGCTGAGGCAGGATGATGACCCCGGTGACGAGCTCGAGCGCCCGCGTGACGCCGGCCAGATAGCCGAACATCACGAACGGTTCATGGAATGTGGTGTGCACGTCGTAGGGGCCGTTCCACCCCTCGTGCACCGCCGGGTCCGCGCCGACGACGTGGTCGTAGACGAGGATGTGACTGAAGCCGAGCTCCTCGACGCGTTCGCCGTAGGCGCGCACCGCGCCGGGGTCGCCACCGAGTTCCGTCTGCGGGAACGTCACTCCAACTCGCATGTCCACATCCCTCTGGGTCGACAACAAGGACACCGTATGTGCTCGGGGCATTCCCGAGTCATCATGGCGGGATGACCGATGATCGCGATTACCCCCAGATGGCCGCCGCACGCGGACGGGTCGAGCCGGCCCCGCGTCGAGTCCGCGGCTATCTGGGCCATCAGCCGGTCTTCGACACGACCGCGGCGCGCTACGTCTGGGAAGTGCCGTATTACCCGCAGTACTACATTCCGCTCACCGACGTGCGAGGAGGCTTCCTGCGCGATGAAAACCACCCGCAGAAGATTCAATTGGGGTCGTCGAGGCTGCACTCCCTGGTCGGGGCAGCAGTGACACACGAGAAGGCGGCACGGGTCTTCGACGACGGACCCGTGGCGGGCATGGTCCGCTTCGAATGGGATCACCTGCGTTGGTTCGAGGAGGACGAGCCGATCTACGGACACCCGCGCAACCCGTACGCGCGTGTCGACGCCATGCGATCACACCGCAACATCCGGGTGGAACTCGACGGTGTCGTGCTCGCCGACACCGCCGCCCCGGTCCTTCTCTTCGAAACCGGCTTGCCGACAAGGTATTACATCGACCCGACCGATGTTGCATTCGAGCATCTCGAGCAAAGCGCGACGGAGACGCTGTGCCCCTATAAAGGGACGACGTCGGGTTACTGGTCGGTGCGGACCGGCGACACGGTGCATCCGGACCTTGCCTGGACGTACCACTACCCGCTACCTGCCGTCGCCCCGATCGCAGGCCTGGTGGCGTTCTACAACGAGAAATTGGACATCATCATCGACGGTGCCGCCCTCGCGCGGCCGAAGACGCAGTTCAGCTGAGTCAGCTCGCATCAATGCGGTCCAGCTGTGCTTGGAACAACGCGGGCAGCGTCGACGCGAACTTGTCGTCAAAGGGCCCACCTCGGGGGCCTGGCGTGTATTCCGCGGTAACCAGAACGCCGCGGCGATAGCCGGTGATCATCGCGATGTCCCAGGTCACCGTCTCCCCGCCGGTCGTGGTTTTGGAGTGCATCAGCGTGCTGATCGCCCCGTCGGGCAACCCATCGATGCACGTTCGCTCCAGGTGCACGCTCGATCGGATGCCCGGCGAATTCAGGGTGAAATAGGCACAGGTGTCCCGAAGCTTCGCGAGGTCGACACGTTGATCGGAGATGGCGAGCTCGACACCGATCGCGGCGCCCCGGGATGACCGCATGGCGAGTCCCTTCTGGGAGGCGTCGCCCTGCGACAGGAACAGGGCGCAACCAGGTGGGTTCACCGGCGGGGGCGAGCCCTGTGGGGCCGCGACGATGCGACCCCATGTCGTCCCGTTCAGCGGTGCGACGGCGTTCTCGTCGACCAACATCGATTCCGATAAGGCATGTAGATCGGTCGCCGGCGGATCGCTATCGGGGGCGCTGCCGTGTGAAAGATGTGCAAGTACAACGTAACCCGCTGCCCCGACCACCGTATTCAAGACGATCGCGAGCCACGTCCCCGCCCGGCGGTGATTCATCGCTTGTCCGACTTCGCCACGTCGAACTGCTCCGCGACGAATTCGGCGGCGTGGCGGTGCCATTCGCGCCGCCGGCGAATCATGTAGTGACCGGCGCCGTCGAAACCGACCCATTCGGCGACCACTCCGCGTTGCTGGGCACGGCGCGTTTGTGCGAGTGACGCTCTCGGATCGGTCCAGGTGTCCGCGGAGCCGTGCACGACGAGTAGTCGGGAGGTGACGGGAATCAGCTCGGAGTCGTTGTCGACCCACCACGGGGCCAGTGCGACGACGGTGCCGACGTCACCGCGGGCCGCCAGGTGCGCGGCCACCCTGCCGCCCATCGAGTGGCCGACGACAGCGATCTGTTCCGGCTCGAAACGCTCGCGGGCTGAATCGAGAA
This sequence comes from Mycobacterium sp., assembly GCF_032159775.1. GTDB lineage: Bacteria > Actinomycetota > Actinomycetes > Mycobacteriales > Mycobacteriaceae > Mycobacterium. The sequence goes on along the minus strand of NZ_JAVHWK010000018.1, from coordinate 19,369 downwards.
CCGCCTCGGCGTCGCGGAGTGCGTCCAGCCGCGGACTGTTCCACCCGCGAAGCCGATATCGCACCCGCCGTACCTCCACGTTCGGACCGAGTCGGCGGCGCGTCCCAGCGGCGAACACCGCCATCCGCAAGTTGGCCAGCTGCCAACTCCGCGATGACCTGTCGCTGCGAACCTTCCCCCCGGGCAGTACCAGCACGTAGCCGTTTTTAGGCATGTCGATCCCCACGATAGATATTCGGCGCCGGGCACCCGCCGGATGGCTCGATGACATGAGATCGCTGAGACGTCTACCCGGAATCTCCACGCAATCTCCACCAGGCCTCCAAGCGTTGACCTGCCCCTTCGCGACAGCATGGAGTCACCAAGCAAGAGCGAGCCTGCTCGCCCGAACAAAGGCTTCCCCATGAAGAAGATCATCGGCTCCGCGTTCATCGGTGCGGGCCTCGCGGCCGCCGCGCTGTCACTGGCCGCGACGGCGAACGCCGAATCGGCGGTCATCACGATCGGTCAGCTCGAGGCCCAGGGGTTCGACGTCAAGCTCGACCGCGTCGGCAGCGCTCCGATCAACCAGTGCGAGGTCACCAGCGTCCGCAATCCGCGGGAAGGGACCGAACTTGTCCGCGTCGGCGGTCGTGACGACCGGGATTTCGTTCCGGTCGTCGTCAAACGGACCATCACCGTCTCCCTCGACTGCTCGCGCTGAGGCACCTCACGATCGCGGAACTTGTTGATAACAAGCCGATCACGTGCGGCGCTGCACCGGCGGGTTTCGCGCGCGCCGTTGCTACCTTGCGCGAAGACGAGTCCGAGACGGATGAGGTGTGGCGGAGATGGTGGCGGAACGCGTGGTCAGCAGGTCCTTTCGTGCGTGGTCATATACGGTCGGAGTGTTGTCGGTGGTGCTGCTGACCCTTGCGGCAGGCGTGGTTCAGGCGCAGGTGGCCGCGGCGTACTCGCGCGAGGGCCTGCCCGTTGAGTATCTCGAGGTTCCGTCGCCGTCCATGGGCCGCGATATCAAGGTTCAGTTCCAGGGCGGTGGCCCGCACGCGGTGTACCTGTTGGACGGTCTGCGCGCCTTGGACGACGCGAGCGGCTGGGATATCAACACCCCCGCATTCGACTGGTTCTATCAGTCGGGAATCTCGGTCGTGATGCCCGTGGGTGGCCAGTCCAGCTTCTACACCGACTGGTACCAACCGGCTGAGGGTAGCTCAGGCACACAGACCTATAAATGGGAGACCTTCCTGACGCAGGAACTACCCACGTACCTTCAGGCCAACAAGGGTCAGGATCCGTACAACAATGCCGCTGTAGGCCTGTCGATGTCGGGCGGTGCGGCGCTGACGCTGGCCATCTGGCATCCGGCGCAATTCATCTTCGCCGGCTCACTGTCGGGCTTTCTCAATCCCTCGCAGGGCTTGTGGCCGACGCTCATCGGACTGTCGATGAAGGATGCCGGCGGCTACAACGCACAGAACATGTGGGGACCCACCAGCGATCCCGCCTGGCGGCGCAACGACCCGATGGTCAACATCAACACGTTGGTAGCCAACAGAACTGCTGTCTGGGTCTACTGCGGTAACGGCGGACTGTCCGACCTCGACGCAAGCGACGGGAACTTCGGCACCCAGTTCAGTGCGCAGTATCTGGAGACCATCACCCTGGATACCAACAAGCAGTTCGAGCAGAAGTACATCGCCGCAGGCGGACGCAACGCGATCTTCAAGTTCCCCGAGAACGGCACCCACAGCTGGGGCTACTGGGGGGCACAGCTGCAGGAGATGAAGCCGGACCTGTTGCGGGTGCTCGGCATTCAGCAACAAGCCTGAGCGCTCGCACGACTCAGAGCGGTGCGATCCTCTGTTGCTGGTCGTCTGAGATAAGCGTGTTTCGATCGGCGTGATCCCATAGTTCGAAGGTCTGGAAGGCCCAGAACAGTGCGAACTCGAGAAGTAGGGCGGTCTCGAGCGCGAAGATCGGAATGTTCCACGCCTGCCCTTGGGGGTGTGAGAACTTGCCGATCAGAGCGACGGTCAGCGCACCGACCAACGAGCCGACCATCACCCATCCGATCACCCGGTAGCGCCGCCTGGAGCGTTCCCGCGTCGCGGGGTCCTGCTTGTCCTGGTTGCTGACCAGATAGGCGTTGATGAACACGACCGCGCCGATGATGACGAATATCAACACCGCCGCGACCCAGTGTGCCCCCGCCTCAAACTGTTCCGGGAAGACGAAGTACGCCACGACGAAACCGGCAAGGACGACGCAGGAGATCACGCGCAGTCGGTTGCCCCAATCACTGGTGTCGGAACGGGACACCTTGTCGACGACGAAAACGAACGCGATGATCGCGCCGGCCACCGCCAGGGCGACGATCACGGCGCTGAAGTTGTTCGCAATGGCGTCCGACTTCTCGCCGGCCGTCGGCAGAACCTGGCGACAACCGGCGACGTCGGGAATCTTGATCGGCACGAACGCCACGAAGAATGCGAGCGTGCCCGCCAGGTTCAGCAGCACATCTTCGGTGTCATTGCTGCCCTTGTAGACGATCAGCATGATTCCGAGGCAACACAGTGTCGCGACGAAGACGTTGCGCGCTGCGGTGTAGTAGTACGCGCTGATCGATCCCTGCCAGCAGTCGGTGGGCACGCTGTCGATGAATATCGCCGCGAAGAGCATGACGATGACGACGACCATGCCGGCTCTCAGGTACCGATAGGTGTCTCGTCCGGTGTGTACCGATTCATCGGATGGGGCGGTCATGGTACTCCCGACGGTGTGGCGTGCCTGCTCGCCGACAGTAACGCCGCGACCGACACTTTGGACGTAACCGCGCCGGGTACTTCTGGCGCGGGTGGTGACGGCTAAGAGTGTGGCGATTGCCCGAGCGGGGGATCGGCCTGCGCTACGCAGAGTGGGCCGGTGCCACAGATGGCGAGAGCGTCAGCTGATGGCGAACCCGGCAAACAGGTTGCAGAGTAAGGTGATTGGTGGTTTTCCGACGTCCGAGCAGGTGTCAGTATGTCGCCGTACCATCCGGGTATGGCGCAGACAAAGATCTGGACGGGCGACCCGGTATGGATCGCCGATGTGCTTGCTGCTCAAGGCGTCAAGCTCGTCGAGTACCCGGGCTGGCGGAACCGCGGCCACGGCGACTTCAAGGATATCCGCGGGGTCATGGTGCACCACACCGGATCCGACAATGCCACCGCCGCGTCGATTGCGAACGGCCGCCCCGATCTGGCGGGGCCGGTGTCCCAGCTGCACATTGCCCGTGACGGCACGGTGACTGTGGTGGCGGTCGGTGTCGCGTGGCACGCGGGTGTAGGCATGTATCCGTGGCTTCCGACCAATATGGGCAATTGGCACATGATCGGTATCGAATGCGCCAACAGCGGTACGAGTCCGACGGCTCCGCATCGCACGCACTGGTCCGACGAGCAATACTTCGCGCTGGTGAACTGCTGTGCGGCGGTCAACCGCCGGCTGTCGCAGACCTCGGCCCGCACCATCGGGCGCAAGGAGTACGCCGGTCGGGCGCAAGGGAAATGGGATCCAGGCGCGATCAACATGGACATCCCGCGTGCCGACATCCAGGCCCGCATCGGCACCGAGCCCGGCACTGCGCCGACGCCGCGCCCACCCGTTCCGGTCGGCGTCTACGCCGACGTTCTGATCTTCCGTGGTTCGCAGGGGCCTCAGGTCGCCGAGCTCCAGCGTCAACTCGGCGTGACGGTCGACGGTGACTTCGGTCCGCAGACAGAGGCCGCGGTGAGGGCCTTTCAGCGGCGGACCCCAGGGCTGAAGGTGGACGGCATCGTAGGGCCCGCGACCGCCGCTGCTATGCGACTCACAGCGCTGCCGCCCAGCCGGCTACTACTGACGGTGGACGACGCGGCGTCGTAAGTCCGGCACTAGACGCATTCGCCGGTGCTCGCCGCCTTCGTAGCCCCGGCGTGCGCCATCTGCGGTGTCACCTGCGCCGCCGTCATCGCGTAACCGGTCGTCGGATCGTAGGTCTGCGCACCGAAATACACGCCGATCACCCGACCGTAGAGGTCGACGACTGCGCTACCGCTCGAGCCCGCCTCCGGAAATGAGCCGATCAGGACGTAGACCTGTCTCGTCACCGACGTGGCGTGGTAGATGTCGGGCCCGTTGATCTCGGTGACCTCGCGGATCTGGGCGGGAGACGCCCGAAACGATGCGGCGCCGGGAAAGCCGAGCACGAACGCGTCGACGCCGGATCCCACGGTGTAGTCCGCGAACTTCAACGGTGCCGCGGGCAGACCCGGCACATCGAGTATCGCGATGTCGGCCTCCGGGTCGTAGGAGATCACCTGCGCCGCAAGGGCTTTACCCTCGTCGTTCACCGAGAACGTCTCGGCGCCGGCAACGACGTGGGCGTTGGTCATCACCTTGTTGGGCGCGACCACGAAACCGCTACCGTCGGTGAGCTTCTGGCAGCTCTGCGACTCGCCGTGCACCTTGACCACGCTGGGCCTGGCCTCGGCGACGACCTCGTCGGAGGATGCGGCGGGACTCGGAGACTGCGACGAGTTCGAATGCTGGCCGGCCAACCGGTGCAGCGTCTCGCGGATTCCGCAGCCGGCCAGCAGTGCCGCAAGCGCCACCACGGACGCCACGACCCTGGCCCACCTCATCTGGAGAATCATCTCTACGCGGGCGTGGGTTCGCTGACCTTGACCAGCATCTTGCCGATGTTCGCGCCGGTGAAGAGCCCGTTGAGCGCGTCAACACACGACTCGAGACCGTCAAACACCGTCTCGCGATGAGCGAGCAGGCCGTCCCGTTCCCAGCCGCTGAGTGCGGCGAAGGCTTCCTCGAAGCGTCCCCATTCGTCGAGCGCGTTGAAGCCTTGCATGGTCGCTGTCTTCGACAGCAGGTTCACGTAGTTGGCCGGGCCTGGGTGTTCGCCGGTGAGGTAACTCGAAATGACACCGCACAGCACAACCCGCGCCTTCGGTGCCAGCCGGCCCAACACCGCGTCCAGAATCGGTCCACCCACGTTGTCGAAGTAGACGTTGACGCCTCTGGGGCAATGCTCCTTGAGCGCAGCCCTCAGGTCGTCGGACTTGTAGTCGATGCACGCGTCGAAGCCGAAGTCGTCGACCACGGCCCGGCACTTATCCGGACCGCCTGCGATGCCGATAACGCGCGCGCCCGCGATCTTTGCGATCTGCCCGGCGACCGAACCGGTTGCCCCCGCTGCCGCCGACACGACGACCGCATCCCCTCGCTGTGGTCGGCCCACACCCGTCATACCGAAATACGCTGTGGCACCCGTCGGCCCGTAGACCGACATCACCGCGCACTGGTCCGTGTACCCGACGACCGGCGTCGCGAATATGTCGTCGCGGATGATCACGTAATCCTGGAAGCCGGTCAATGTCGTGACGACGTCACCGACGGCGTAGGCGTCGCACCGGGATGCGACCACCTCTCCGATGCCCGCAGCGCGGATGACCTCTCCGAGTTGCACCGGCGGCAGGTAGCCCGGCTGATCGTCGAGCCACGTCCGGGCAGCCGCGTCGATGCCCACATAGGTGGTGCGGAGCAGGGCCTCGCCCTCCGCCGGCTCGGGTGCCAGGCCGGTCACCAACTCCGTGTCGTCGGGCTTGACCAGCCCGACTGGGCGACGGCGGAGCAGTATTTGACGGTTCATCAGGTCGGCCACGACGCCGAAACTAGCGAACACATGACCGTCCGGTGCACCTACGGGTCAAAGTGATGACCATTGATTTGGGCAAATAGTTGCGAGCAAACCAAATGAGTCGCAGAATTCACACGAGCCACATCCGACTGGCTCGGCGCTGCGGGGACGTCCAACTGCACTATCTGCTTTGGGGGCTGCTGTGCGCCGAGTCTTCTATTCCGCCGGTGTCGTCCTCCTGTCCATCGCGTCGACGATCGTGCTGGTGAGTGTGCAGACCATGACGGCGCTGGTCGCCCTCACAGCGACCGCGTTGATCATGGGCGGCACCGGGCATCCGCTGAGCACGCCGCAGGACAGCCCCGAATTCATCGACGGCTACACCACCGACGCCAACAACGACTACATCGTGCTGACCGGATTCTGCGGCGCCGGGTCGCAGTCGTGCACGCCGACCGCCGTCAGCACGCCCGAGCAGTTCATGCCGGTGTCGGGCGTGATGCCCTTCGACCAATCGGTCGGGCAGGGCGTGACCAACCTCGACGAGGCGGTGGTCAGACAGCCCGCGGGCGAATCGCTCGTTGTCTTCGGCTACTCGCAGAGCGCGCGAATCGCGTCGATCGAGAAGGGCAATCTCGCGGCCGCGGGCTCGACGCTGCCGGTGTCGTTCGTGTTGATCGGCAACCCGAATCGACCCAACGGCGGCATCCTCGAGCGCTTCGAAGGCCTCAGTGTCCCGATCCTCGGCGTCACGTTCGACGGCGCCACACCCACCGATACCAATTTCCAGACAGTCGACGTCACCCGTCAATACGACGGCTACTCCGACTTTCCGAACAATCCGCTGAATCCGTTCGCGACCGCGAATGCGATTGCAGGGATCCAGTACGAGCATGGCGACTACCAGAGCGTCGGGCTGGGGGACGCTTTGTATCAGGGCTCCTACGGCGACACCGACTACTACATGATCCCGAGCCAGCGGTTGCCGCTGCTGATGCCGCTGCAAGATGCGGGCGTGCCCAGTCCGATCATCACCATCCTCGACGCGCCGACCCGGGTACTGGTCGAAGCGGGCTACGACCGGACCATCAGCCCGGGCGCGCCGACCCAGGCGAGCATCATGTACTTCCCGAATCCGGTGAAGACCGGCACCAACTTCATCATCGCGATTCCGACGGGCCTCGACGACGGCGCCCAGGAGGCCGCCAACATCCGGCCGTTCGGAACGGCACCGATAGATCAGCGCAGCCCGTACGGCGTCGGCGGTCCACCCGTCAACGCCGGGTCCTTCGACAAGACCGGCGCGCCGCTGGCCACTGCCCCGCCACCGGCTTCGGCGCCACCGGCTTCGGCGCCGACCGCTGCGGCGCCACCGGCTTCGGCGCCGACCGCTGCGCCTCTTGCGGCGCCGCAGCAGGGTCCGGGGCTTCCGGCAGCCCGGCCCGCGCCGTTGCAGCCGGCTGCGGCGCCCACCGCGCCGACGGCAACCGCTCCGTCGCTCACCGCACCGTCTCCCGCCTTGGACAAGGCGGCGCCGGCGACGCCGGCGACGCCGGTCACCGGAACGACGCCGGGATGGTGGAAGGCGGCCCCGCTGGCGAACCCTGGTCCGGTCGATACGCCGAAACCTGCGCCGGTGGACGTGTCGAAGCCCGCACCGCTCGACATGCCCAAGCCCGCCGAACTACCCAAGCCCGTGCCAGCGGACCTTCCGAAGCCTGCGCCCGTGGAGCTGCCGAAGGCTGACCTGCCACGCACGGACATCCTGCCGAAGATCGTGCCGCCGAAGATCGATCCTCCCGCGCAGGCGCCGATCCTCGACCTGCCGAAGCCCGCCGACATACCGGCCCCGGTGTTCGTGCCGCCGGAGATGCCTGCGGCGCCGATCGCCCCGCCCGTACAGGCGCCGGTGTTACCGGAGCTGCCCGCGTTGCCGCCGCCACCGGTGATGCCTGCCCTGCCGCCACCGCCGCCACTGCCGAACATCGCCGGGATCCTCGGGGGGATCCGCCTGCCGTTCTAGGTCGCAGGCGGATCAGGAGAACGCAGGCACTCTCGGAATGAGCGCTTGCGCAACCTTTTCCGCTTCGGCCTGGCTCTGCTGATCGTCGCCTCCGCGTGCATACACGTCGATCTGGGCACCGCCGATGAGCACATAGAGGTGGCCGTCCCGCCAGTAGGCGTCGTCGCCGATTCCCGGTATCGACGGTGAGTCCGCCCGGGCGACGGTGAAGTCGTCGCTCGTCGCGCGTGACAGGAACACCGCGAGCTGTCCCGAGGACTGCTGCCACTGGCAGTAGCGGGTGGATGCGCCGGCGTCCGCGCCGTCCTTGTCGACCTGGGTGATGTCGCGTCCGGTCAGCTCGGTGACTTCGGCATTGGTCAACAGGGTGCAGGGATCGGGGATGTTGCCGCCCTCGCCGGTAGGGCTCTGCGCGACAGCAGAGGAAGACGGCGCTGCTGTCGCCGATGTCGATTGTGCGGCTGGCGGCGACGCGTCACGGCCACATCCGGCCAAGGCCAGGATCACGACGACGAGTATGCAGAGACGGCGATTCATGGGTTCCTCTCCGGGCGTGGTCCGCGGATTAGATCCTTCACCGCTGCGCCCATGGTCATGACCCGAATCAAGAGATTCGGTCCGCGTCGAGGTCAGCGGGCTCCAGCGAACGCGAGGCCGGTCTCACTGGAGCACTATCCACCGGTGTGCGGACTGCGACCCGCGCCTACAGGTTTGCCGAGCGAGCGCAACACGCGTTTGCTGGAGTGTCGTGATGTGTTCTGCATCTCACTTTTAATGTGAAAACTAAGAAATAGTTATTAGACCTCATTCGTCACATCACGTCTCGATGCTTGCCAATCGGGCATCTCTGCACTAAACCGGACGTTTTCATGCTTGCCACAGCGGAGTAACGAATTCATAACGAATAGTTTTCTAAGCGCGGCCTGAGACCTACACAGATATTGGTGACGAAGAGTGTCAGACGTTTTCCGGAGTGCGAATTTTCGTCGCTAGACTCGATACAAACTTGCGCTGCACAAGCGCAGCAGAACGTATGTCATTGCCGGACGTAGCCACAACCGGCACAAGCACCGATGAACAGGGCAAATACCGTCATGCATAAGAACACTGTCACCACGAACGTGACCGAGGCCGCGGCCGCCGAGCCGGACTTCGTCGTTCTCGGCACCGTTGACGTCGAGCGCGGCCCGATCGCAGACCTCGCCGTCAGCACCGACGGTGCCACGATCGTCGCGACCCACTACGGCGACGGCAGCGTATCGGTCATCGACGCGTACGCCATGACCGTGGAAGCCGACGTCGAGATGCCGGTTGTCGAGCCGCAGATGGTGGTCGCCGGCGAGCGGCGCGCCTACGTGACGATCTCGGGTCATCAATATGACTCCGTCGCGGTCATCGACACCGAGACCAAGCGGGTCATCGCCAACCACCCGCTGGCAGACACCGCGACGGACGTCGCGGTCAGCCCGGATGGCACCCGGATCTTCGTCGGCCAGGCCGGAGACGACGTCGTCGGCCTCGCCGTGATCAACACCTTCGGTCGGACCCAGACCATCGACATCGCCCACGGCGTCGGTCGCACCGTCGACGCGGTGCGGGTCAGCCCCAACGGCCGCTTCGTCTACATAGGCACCTCTGACGCGGACAGCGGCAAGCTGTTGGTGGTCGACGCAGCCAAGGGTCGAGTCATCCGCGAGGTCCCGGTCGCGTCACCCATCAGGGACGTCGCGCTGAGCCACGACGGCGCGCTGGTCTACGTCGCCGGCTTCGACACCCACTGGGGTGGTTCGGTTGACATCATCGACACCGCGATCAACGAGATCACCGCGAAGGTCGGCATCGGCGGCGCGCCCATGCAGATGGCGCTCAGCTCCGATGGCCGCCGCCTCTACATCGCGGACTACGAGCATGTCGCCGTGCTGTGCACCGAGACCAATGCGGTCGTCGACACGCTGACCGTCACGGCGGAACCGTCATGCGTCGCGGTCAGCCCGGACAACCGCCGGCTGTACATCGCCGACCACGCAGGCGCCATCACGGTGATGTTTGTCGCCGCCGACTCGACCGAACTCGAGGCCGAGTTGATGGCGATGAACCTCAGCACGATTCCCGCGCTTCGTAAGCTCGAGCCGGCAGGCGTCTAGTCCTCAGCGCCATTGATAGCGGATCTTGGGCCGGCCTGCCTTGCCGTAGTCGGTGTGCCGGGTGACCGTGCCCTCGTCGGCGAGGCGCTCCAGGTAGCGCCATGCCGTCACCCGCGAAACGCCGACCTGCTTGGCGACCGCGTCGGCCGTGACCCCGTCATCGGAATCCCTTACCGCACGGGCGATCTCGTCATTGGTACCGGCGGCCGCACCCTTCGGGGCCGCGGATCTGTCGGCGCCAACCCGTAGTTCGGACAGCGCGCGGTCGACCTCGGCCTGGCTTGCCGCGTCGGTGCCGGCGGGCAGGGCCTCCCGGTAGCGCTGGTAGCGCTCCAGCCGGTCGCGGAAGGCGGCGAACGTGAAAGGCTTGAGCAGATACGCCAGGGCGCCGTGGCCGACGGCGGCACGAACCATTTCCAGGTCGCGCTCGGACGTGATGGCGATGATGTCCGGCGCCGGCCGCAGACCCGATAGACCCGACGCCAGTGAGATACCGCTGGCATCGGGCAGTCCGATGTCGAGCAACACCAGGTCGATCGGAGTCCCGTCCGCCGCCGCCTCGCTTGCTGCACGCATGGCGTCACGGGCGGTGTGCGCAACGGCCGCCACCGAAAACCCTTTCAGCCGTTCTAGATACGCCTGATGCGCCTCGGCGATCAACGGCTCGTCCTCGACGATCAGCACGCCGATCATGAGCCGCTCACGGTGACCGTGACAACCGACCCGTACGTCACGTCCGCGGACAGATTTCCGTTGTGGCGCTTGACCACCTGCGCCACAAGCGCCAGTCCGAGGCCGTGTTGTCCGGCGTCGGAGCCGGACTTGGTCGAGTAGCCCCGCTGCATGGCTTTCTCGAAGGTCACGGCGTCCATGCCGGGACCGCTGTCTGCCACCCGGATGAGCAGAGTGTGGTCCTGCTGGCTGACGGTCACCTCGACCCAGGGGTCTTCGCGATCACAGGCGTCCATCGCATTGTCGATGAGATTGCCCAACACCGTGACCATCTCCTGACCGGTCAGTGGTACGTCGTCGGTATTGGACGGCAGGCGGGTGTCTTCGGTGACCGAAAATTCGATGCCGCGCTCGTCGGCCTGCGCAGATTTGCCGAGAAGCAGCGCGACCAGCGTGGGCTCGCCGACATCACTGGAGAGCCGGTCCACCAGGCGCTGCGACAGCTCGAGTTCGTTGGTCGCGAACTTGACGGCTTCGTCGGGACGGCCCATCTCCACCATGGTGATCACGGTGTGCAGCTTGTTGGCGGCCTCATGTGCCTGCGAGCGCAGAGAGTCGGTCAGCACCTGCAGCGAGCTGAGCTCACCCAGCGCACCTTGCAGTTCGGTGCGGTCGCGGATGGTGACGACCTCTGAGTCATGTGATCGGGTGTCCACTTGAGAGCGGTTGACCACGAGCACCCGTTCGTCGGTGACGTGCACCTCGTCGCGGGCGCCGGGGTCGTACGTCTGTAGAAACGTGGGCAGGTCCGAACGGGATACGGGGCCGGGCGGCAGGCCGAGCAGCCGACGGGCTTCGTCGTTGACGAGCGCCACACCGCCGCGATCGAGCACGATCAGCCCCTCGGACACCGAATGCAGGATCGCGTCGTGATGCTCGTACATCACCCGTAGCTCGTCGGGCCGCAGTCCGTGCGTCTGGCGCAGCAGCCTGCGCCGAATAGCCCACACGCCGACCAACGAAATCGCCAGCGCCCCAACGCTGACCGCGGCGATCGTCAGCCATTGTGATCGCCAGCGTTGCGCCAGGGTCTGCTGCGTGACACCCGCGGACACCAGGCCGACGATCCTGCCGGAGCCGTCGCGTACCGGCACGATGGTGCGGATGGACGGGCCGAGTGTGCCGGTGTACACCTCGGTGAATGTCTCGCCGCGCAGCGCAGGCTCGATGCTCCCGAGGTAGTGACCGCCGATCTGCTGCGGATCGGTATGGGTGAACCGGGTTCCGTCAGGCGACATGATCGTGATGAAGGCGATGTCGGTGTTGGTGCGGACCGCCTCGGTGACCGGCTGCAAAACCTCGGTGGCTCTACCGGATTCGATCGCGGCGGCCGTCGACGGCGAGTCGGCCAGCGCCGTCGCGATGGCGACCACCTGCTGGCGTGCCGCGGCGTCACCGTCTTGACGGGCGTCCACCAACGCCAAACCGCTGCCCGCCACCACCACGACCGCGATCACCAGGATCTGCAGCGCGATCGCCTGCCCGGCCAGTGAGCGCGGCCACCATCTGGTCAAGACGTGCCCAGTTCCTTGGCCGCGACGGCGAATATCTCGTCGGCGGCGCCGACTGCCACGAAGTGGCCTGCGCCCTCCACGGGATGCCACACCGCGCCCGGCATTGCGTCGGCCACAGCCTTGTTGATCGGGTCGGGGACCAGAAGGTCATCCAGGCCCTGCCACATATGGACCGGCCGCTCGATCTGTCTTACGTCGAAAGCCCAACGGCAATAGAGGATTTCAGCGTCACGGACCAGACCGTCGGAGCCGTGGGCGAAGCATTCGGCACATGAGTCGGCGAACCCCTTGCCGATCTCCGGCCGAAGGAGCAGCTCGCGGTCGTAATCGTTGACGCTGTTGCGAATCTGCTTGGTGAAGGTGCCGGGGAACCGTTTCGCAATCAGTCCGAGGGCGGCATACATCAGCCGAAAGCCGGGTGTGAAGTGCAGGGCCAAGGCGCCCCCGAGCGCGTCGGCCTTCGAAAGGTATTGCGCTGCTGAGTTGTTGCCGAACGCGCCGTAACTACCCGATGCGATGCTGCTGACGTGGCGCAGCCGCGCGCGGTCGATGTAGGCCGCGGCGGCCAGCGCCCACGGGCCGCCCTCCGACCAGCCCGTCACACCGAACTCCTGCTGCCCCAACGCATCGGCGACCGTCACCAGGTCGTCGACCCAGCCGGCATACGAACGAGCCTTCTGCGGGCTGGACTGCCCCATACCTGGACGGTCCACGCAGACAAGGCGCAACCCGTTCGTCGCCGCCGGTTCGGCCAACAGGTGCGCCTCCAGCCGACTGCTTGGGCCGCCGTGGTTGTGCAGGACGAGCGGGCCGTGCGGATCGCCGACCTCCAGGTACGCGAGCTGACGACCGTCGAGGGTCGTCACTACGCGGGCCTGGTCCACACCGCTGTCCATCACGCAATGAAAGCAGCCCGCTGGTGGCCGAGCGGCCGGATTGGCGGTGCGGATCAGTCACTGCGCACGGCGGGCGGTCTGAACGTAATGAACAAAAACGTGACCCGGCTCACGTTATGGCAGAACCTACTTGCACATCACATTCGATGTTCGACCTGGAGGTAATCCCGCAATGACAGTCATCGACCGCCGGCCGCCGGTATCCGAGCCGCCGGATTCACCGCGCCGCAAGGACCGCACGCACTGGCTCTACATCGCGGTGATCGCCGCGGTGGTCGTCGGTATCGCGGTCGGCCTGCTCGCTCCCGAGGTCGGCAAGAGCGTCGGCGTTCTCGGGACGATGTTCGTCGCGTTGATCAAGATGATGATCGCGCCGGTGATCTTCTGCACGATCGTGCTGGGTATCGGGTCGGTGCGCAAAGCAGCGACCGTCGGCAAGGTCGGCGGCCTGGCCTTCGCCTACTTCCTGGTGATGTCGACGTTCGCGCTCGCGATCGGTCTCGTCGTCGGCAACATCATCCATCCCGGTAGCGGCATGCATCTGTCGGAGACCGCCGCGGGCAAGGGTGCGGAGCTGGCCGAGAAGGCACACGAGTCGGGCGGCCTGATGGACTTCGTCCAGGGCATCATTCCCGACACCCTGTTCTCTGCTCTGACGGCCGGCAGCGTGCTGCAGACACTGTTCGTTGCACTCCTGGTCGGATTCGCATTGCAGGCGATGGGCAGCGCGGGGGAGCCGATTCTGCGCGGCGTCGGGCACCTGCAGAAGCTGGTGTTCAAGGTTCTCGTGATGATCCTGTGGCTGGCGCCGATCGGGGCGTTCGGTGCGATCGCCAACGTCGTCGGGCAGACGGGGTGGACCGCGGTCACCCAACTGCTGACGTTGATGCTCGGCTTCTACGTCACATGCATCTTGTTCGTGTTCGGTGTGCTTGGCACGATCTTGCGGGTGGTGTCCGGTGTCTCGATCTTCAAGCTGGTGCGCTACCTGGCCCGCGAGTACCTCTTGATCTTCTCGACGTCGTCGTCGGAGTCCGCGTTGCCGCGGCTGATCGCCAAGATGGAGCACCTGGGTGTGGAGCGCAGCACCGTCGGTGTCGTTGTCCCGACCGGCTACTCGTTCAACCTGGACGGCACCGCGATCTACCTGACCATGGCGTCGCTGTTCATCGCCGACGCGCTGGGCAGCCCGATGGCGGTCAGCGAGCAGATCGGCCTGCTGGTGTTCATGATCGTCGCCTCCAAGGGTGCCGCGGGTGTGACCGGCGCAGGCCTGGCCACGCTGGCGGGCGGCCTGCAGAGCCACCGCCCCGACCTGCTCGACGGCGTCGGCCTGATCGTCGGCATCGACCGGTTCATGTCCGAAGCCCGCGCGGTGACGAACTTCTCCGGTAACGCCGTCGCCACGCTGCTGGTCGGGTCGTGGACCAAGACCGTCGACAAGGACAAGGTCGACAGCGTGCTGCGCGGCGATGATCCGTTCGACGAGCTGACGATGATCGACGACGACCACGGAGCCGGGCCTGCGACATCGGGCACTGCGCCGCGCGCCGAAGGACCGGCGCAGGAGCGTTTGCCCGCCCCGGCGTAGGGCGCAGACAGACGAAGGCCCGGCCGGTACCGCCACCGGCCGGGCCTTCCTACGTCGTTGATCCGCCTCAGCGGCGGTTGCAGTCCAGCGTCACGGAGATCGACTGGCTGACCGTTTCTAGCACCAGTGCGCGGTCGCCGCCGAAGGCGCCGCGGCCGGGGCCGATGTAGGGCACCCACTGCTGCACCGTCTTGGGGTTGCGCACGTTGGTCACCAGGCACTCACTCAGCGGCGCGGAGCCGGTTCGATCGATGTTGACCGTGTAGCCCTCGTCCTGCAGCCGCTTGATCGTCGCCTGCGCGTCCTCTTCTGCCGAGGCGATGCCTGCGGGCACGGCCAACGCGGCGCACGCACCCACCATCGCAGCTGCGAGCGTCCACTTTTTCCGCATAACCGCACCTCATCCTCACGTGTTCGGTCAATGATCCTCTATTTACATCGCTTTCGACGCACATTTACTTCCCAGGTGGTGGCAGACAGATTCGCTCGTCGTGAGCTGTACCGCGCGGAAAGACGACCGTAACCAACCCCACATGCGCGGAGTTGGCCTTCGGGCGCGCGAGTGGGGAACCATGAATACGTGAGTCAGACATCGGTAGCCCGCCAACCGGCCACGGCTACCCGGGTCAGGCTGTCCCACCAGGTCATCACGCTCGACGACGGGCACAAGGTGGGGGTGACCGTCGGCGGCAAGGGTTTACCGCTGGTGTTCATGCACGGGATCGCCCTGAGCGGGCGGGCCTACGTGCGATTGCTGAGCCGGTTGGCGGGAATGGGTTTCCTTGTCGTCGCCCTCGACGCAGCCGGCCATGGGGTCACCCCCAACCTGCCCCGCAACGCGGCCGACCTGAGCCACCGGGTCGACCTGACGCTGCGCACCCTCGATGCGCTCGGCGTACGCAAGGCCGTCTTCATGGGCCATTCGATGGGCGGCCGGATGATCATCGCGCTTGCCGCGCTGGCGCCGGAACGGGTGATGGCCGCGGTGCTGCTGAACGCCGCCGCGGGTGCACCGTTCGACGAGTCCATCGCCGCGCCGGTCCGGTCTCCCCGTCGGGCGGCGCAGGCGGTGCTGAACGCGGCGTACGACGCCCCGGCCGATCCGCGCAGGCTGCCCGCCCCCGAACGCAGGCGCTACATGCGCCAGATGGCAGGCGCTCTGGCCCGCAACGTGCGGACCCCGCTCGGACTTCCTGGCGCCGTGCGGGCCATCATCGCGTCCGGCGACTACACGCCGATGCTGGAGTCGATGCGCAGCCACCGCGTGCCGACCATCATCGTGCACGGCGAGAACGACCTGGTCGTGCCGTTCGAGGCCGCCAAGGACATGGCCGAGCGCGCCGACGGCACTCTCTATCGGGTGCCGGGCGCCTACCACTCGTGGATGCTGGCCAACCCCCGGCACGGTGCCGATATGGTGCGCCAGCTGCTGGCCGCGGAATTGGGCGCCGTGCTGCGCGAGGCGGCCCGGACGCTCGGGATCGTGGGGGTCGCCGGTGGCTGGCAGGCCGCGCTGCTGACCGCCGACTCTCGGCTGCACTCGTTGGAGGACCGGCCGCTGGAGGCCGTGGGCGTCGAGCCGCTCGAGCACGTCGAGATGGACCGGCTACGCAGCGCCCAGCCGGCGCCCAATCGCAGGTTGGCGCGTCGTTTTCGCTGGTTCTCGTGGCGCAGTAAACCTGCTCCCGCGTCAATGGGCGGAACCGCCGACAACGCTTTGCCAGCGGTTTAGCATCGCCATCATCTGACCGCGTCGGGCATGGTGCCCGGAGTCGGAGGGGGATACCCGATGGACAGCACGATGCAGGACTTTCCGCTGACGATCACCGGCATCATGCGGTACGCGTGCACTGTCCACGGCGACCGCAAGGTGACGACGCCGACCGGTGATGGGTATCGGCACGCGACCTATCGAGAAGTCGGGGAGCAGGCTGCCAGGTTGGCGAATGCGTTGCGCCGTGTCGGCATCACCGGTGACCAGCGGGTGGCCACCTTCATGTGGAACAACGCCGAGCACTTGACCGCGTACCTGGCCATCCCATCGATGGGAGCTGTCCTGCATACGCTCAACGTCCGGTTGTCGCCCGAGCAGATCGCTTTCATCGCCAACGAGGCCGAAGACCAGGTGATCCTCGCCAACGTGTCGGTGGCCGGTCAACTGGCACCTGTGCTGCCGCTGCTGGAAACCGTGCACACCGTAATCGCGGTTGGCGGGGGCGATATCGAGCCCCTGACGGCAACGGGCATGACCGTGCTCCGATACGAGGAGGTCCTGGCGGCGGAGTCGCCCAGCTTCGACTGGCCCGACATAGACGAGAAGTCCGCGGCGGCGATGTGTTATACGAGCGGCACGACAGGCAATCCCAAAGGCGTTGTCTACAGCCACCGTTCGAGTTATCTGCATTCGATGGCAATGTGCACCAGTAGCGCTTTGGGGGTCGGCTGCTCCGACAAGGTGCTTCCCATCCCGCCGATGTTCCACGCCAACGCATGGGGGTTGCCTTATGCGGCGTTGATGGCCGGTGCCGATCTGCTGATGACGGACCGCTTCCTCGATCCGAAGTCGTTGGTCGATCTGATTGAGACGCAACGACCCACAGTGGCCGGCGCTGTCCCGACCATCTGGAATGACGTGGTGCACTACCTGGAGAAGGACCCGGATCACGACTTTTCGTCGCTGCGGCTGGTCGGCTGCGGTGGGTCGGCCGTACCGACGTCGATAATGAAGACGTTCGAAGAGCGCTACGGCGTGCGGATCCTGCAACTGTGGGGCATGACCGAAACCTCGCCGCTGGGCACGATCGCTAGGCCGCCAGCGGGCGTTCCCGATGATCAACAATGGGAACTCCGCTCCACCCAGGGCCGGCCGGTGTGCGGCGTGGAGGCGCGAATCGTCGACGACGACGGCAGCCCGCTTCCGCACGATGGCAAGGCGGTCGGCGAGGTGGAGGTGCGTGGACCGTGGGTCACCGGTTCCTACTACCTCAACCGTGACGAGTCGAAGTTCACCGACGGCTGGTTGCACACCGGCGACGTCGGCCGCATCGATCCGCTCGGCTACGTCACGCTGACCGACAGAGCCAAGGACGTCATCAAATCCGGTGGGGAATGGATCTCATCGGTGGAGTTGGAGAACCACCTGATGGGCCACCCCGCGGTATCGGCGGCCGCCGTGGTGGCCGTGCCCGACGAGCGCTGGCAGGAGCGGCCGCTGGCCGTCGTCGTCGTCAACGAGGGCGCCGAGGTGTGCGCGAAGGATTTGCGGGACTTCCTCGGCGACAAGGTTGTTCGCTGGTGGTTGCCGGAACGATGGGCCTTCATCGAGGAGGTGCCGCTGACCAGCGTCGGCAAGTTCGACAAGAAGACGATCAGGGCCCGCTACGCCGAGGACGCCTACGACGTCATCGAGCAGCGCGACTGACCTTCCCCTCGGACCGACCTTCTTCCGCGAGCAGACGCAAAAGTACCCGCCACTCCCATAATTTCGGGCTTTTTGCGTCTACTCGCGGGGAGAAGTTCTAGCGCTCGGCTCGTTGGTAGGCCGTCACCACAGCCGCACCGCCGAGACCGATGTTGTGCTGCAGAGCCGCGGTGACGTTGTCGACCTGACGCTTGTCTGCGGTCCCCCGCAGCTGCCAGCTCAACTCCGCGCACTGCGCGAGACCCGTCGCGCCGAGCGGATGCCCCTTGGAGATCAGCCCGCCTGACGGGTTGACCACCCAGCGCCCGCCATAGGTGGTGTCACCGTTGTCGATCAGCTTCGGAGCCTCGCCCTCGGGACACAGGCCGAGCGCCTCGTACAACAGCAGCTCGTTGGCCGAGAAGCAGTCGTGCAACTCGATCACCTGGAAATCGGCTGGACCCAGACCTGACTGGTCGTAAACCTGCTGTGCGGCTTGCACATTCATGTCGTACCCGATGACGTTCTTGGCACTGCCGTCGAAAGTGCTGTTGAAATCTGTCGTCATCGCCTGGCCGACGATCTCCACCGCCTGGTCGGCAAGGCCGTGCTTGTCGACGAACGCCTCGCTGGCCACGATTGCCGCGCCGGACCCGTCGGACGTGGGTGAGCACTGCAGCTTGGTCACCGGATCGGAGATCATCTTGGCAGCGAGGATGTCGTCGAGCGTGTACTCCTCTTGAAACTGCGCATACGGGTTGTTGACCGAGTGCTTGTGGTTCTTGTAGCCGATCTTCGCGAAATGCTCTGCTGTGGTGCCATATTGGCGCATATGCTCGCGGCCCGCGGCGGCGAACATCCACGGTGCGACCGGGAACGCGAACTCGTCGATCTCGGCCAGCGCCTTGATGTGACGCCCCAGCGGCGACTCGCGGTCCTCTGCACCGCCCTGCAGCGCGCCGGGCTGCATCTTTTCGAAGCCGAGCGCGATGACGCAGTCCGCCAGCCCGCCGCGAATGGATTGTGCGGCAAGGTAAAGCGCCGTCGAACCCGTTGAGCAGTTGTTGTTGACGTTGACGATCGGGATGCCCGTCATACCGAGCTCGTAGAGCGCGCGCTGGCCCGACGTCGAGTCGCCGGAGCAGTAGCCCACGTAACCCTGCTCGACCTCGGTGTAGGCGATACCGGCGTCGGCGAGCGCCTTGGTGCCCGACTCCTTCGCCATCTGCGGGTAGTCCCAGCCTTCGCGGCGGCCGGGCTTCTCGAACTTCGTCATCCCCACTCCGACGACGAAGACACGGTTGCCTCGGGTGTTCGGCATGTGACGTCCTTAGGTTGGTAGGGGGCTTAGGGGTTCTTGTTCCACCACGTGTGCAGCGCTTCGAGGTCGTCGCT
>NZ_JAVHWK010000013.1:0-44422 GCF_032159775.1 Mycobacterium sp. | reverse complement strand
CTCGTCCTTCTCCTTGAGCTCTTCGATCGTGCCCCAGGCGCGCTCGTACTGCGCACGCTTCTTGGACAGGATCAGACGGCCTTCCTTGTCCTCCTTGGTGAGGACAAGGGCTTCGACCTCATCGCCGACGGACACAACCTCAGAGGGGTCGACGTCGTGCTTGATGGAGAGCTCTCGGGAGGGGATGACGCCTTCGGTCTTGTAACCGATGTCGAGCAGGACTTCGTCACGGTCGACCTTGACGATGGTTCCCTCGACGATGTCGCCATCGTTGAAGTATTTGATGGTTTTGTCGATGGCGGCGAGAAAGTCCTCGGCCGAGCCGATGTCGTTGACGGCTACTTGCGGCGAGGTGACGGAGGGACTTGGCATGTGGTGGGTTGCTCCGGACAGGTTGGGTCGTAGGGACAGTTTGTGATTGGTGTCACCCGCAGCAGAGATCGCAAAACCACAGACGGGTTACCCGTTGAGGTTACTCGACTGGGTACACGCTGGACAAACTAGGTCCATCGGTCCCGCGATCGACAGCTACCCTGCTCTGGTGTCGTATGCCGGTCCGCCGCAGCAGCCACTTCAATTCATTCCGTCGTACCCGCCGATTTTGAAGAAGGTCCGCAAGGTCGGCGCGCCTCTTGGGGTACTGATCCTGCTCGGCACCATCGCCGGCTTGATCATCATCGCGCTGACCGCGTTCAACCCCGTCGGAACGGGCATCGGGTTCGCCCTGTCCAGCGCCGCCATGACGGTCGTCGTGCTGGCGTATCTGTGGTTGGACCGCTGGGAGCCGGAGCCGCCCCGGCTGTTGATCCTGGCCTTTCTGTGGGGCGCGTCGGTCGCCGTCATCGTTGCATCGATACTTCAACTCATCGCCGAGGCGGTGATCAACCCGGGCGGTACCGAATCGGTCAGCCCGATCACCATCGTCCTGGGTGCGCCCCTGACCGAAGAAGCGGCGAAGGGCCTGTTCCTTCTGCTGATGATGACGGGCCGGCGCCGCAACGAGCTGAACTCGCTGACGGACTGCCTGGTGTACGCCGGGCTGGTCGGCGCGGGGTTCGCCTGGCTGGAGGACATCCTCTACATCGGCGGCGGAGAAACTCTCGGCGACTCGCTGTTGACCGCGGCGATGCGGCTGATCATGGCGCCGTTCGCTCATTCGCTGTTCACCACGTTCTTCGGCATCGGCGTGTGGTTCGCACTACAGCGCCGAGGCGCTTTGGCCAAGGTCGGCTACATCCTGCTCGGATACATCTGCGCAGTGATCATGCACGGCTTGTGGAACGGGTCTTCGTTACTGGGCGTCGGGGCCTACTTCGGGGTGTACCTGCTGTGGATGGTGCCGATCTTCGGGTTGATGATCTGGCTCGGCGTGGCCAGCCGTCGCAAGGAGCAGCGGATCACCGCGGAGAAACTGCCCGGCATGGTCGCGGCCGGTCTACTGACACCCAACGAGGCGACCTGGCTGGGCTCGATCCGTCACCGCAGGGCTGCGGTCGCGCAGGCATCGCGGGCAGGCGGAAAACCCGCAGGCAAGTCGGTCAAGACATTCGCACATCAGGTCGTCGAGCTGGCGTTCGTCCGCGACCGCATCGATCGGGGATTCGGCGACCAGCGTGTGACCGCGCTGTTGAACGAGGAGACCTACGCGGTTTACGGAGCGCGTGCGGGTGCACCCGCTCTGCAGGCTTTGGCTGGATACCGCGCGACGGCGTCTTAGTGCGCGGCGGCGTCCCAGCTGCGGCCATAACCGACGGACACCTCGAGCGGCACGTCGAGCGGGTAGGCGCTGCCCATCTTGTCGCGGACCACCTTCTCGACGTCGTCGCGCTCCCCCTGCGCGATCTCGATCAGCAATTCGTCGTGCACCTGCAGCAGCATTCGTGACTTCAGCCCGGCATCCTTGATCGCTCTGTCGACCTCGATCATCGCCACCTTGATGATGTCCGCGGCGCTGCCCTGGATGGGTGCGTTGAGTGCAGCCCGCTCAGCTGCTTCGCGGACGTTGCGGTTGCTGCTGTCCAGCTCCGGCAGGTACCGGCGCCTGCCGAACACCGTCGATGTGTAGCCGTCCTTGCGGGCCTGGTCGACAACGTCTCGCAAGTAGTCCCGCACGCCGCCGAACCGGTCGAAGTACTGCTCCATCTGCACCTTGGCCTCTTCGGTGGAGATCTTGAGTTGCGCAGCAAGGCCATATGCACTCAATCCGTAGGCCAGCCCGTACGACATGGCCTTGACCCGGCGCCTGAGTTCGGCGGTGACTTCGTCGATGGGAACCGAGAATGCGCGCGATGCGACGAACGAGTGCAGGTCCTCACCGGTGCGGAAGGCCTCGATGAGGCCGTCGTCCTTGGACAGGTGGGCCATGATCCGCATCTCGATCTGGCTGTAGTCCGCGGTCATCAGCTCGTCGTAGCCCTCGCCGACGACGAACGCATCGCGGATCCGGCGGCCCGCGTCCGTGCGGATCGGAATGTTCTGCAGGTTCGGCTCCGTCGAAGACAGCCGGCCGGTCGCCGCGATCGTCTGGTTGAACGTGGTGTGGATTCGGCCGTCGGACCCAACCGCGTTGAGCAGGCCGTCGACGGTGACCTTGAGCCGGGTGACGTCGCGGTGCGCAAGCAGATGCTGAAGGAACGGGTGGCCGGTCTTGTCGAACAGTGACTGCAGCGCGTCGGCGTCGGTGGTGTAGCCGGTCTTGGTGCGCTTGGTCTTCGGCATCTCCAACTCGTCGAACAGCACCACCTGCAGCTGTTTGGGCGAGCCGAGGTTGATCTGCTTGCCGATCACTCCAAAAGCCGCCTCGGCGGCGTCGCGAATCTGGTCGGCGAACTCGCTCTGCAGCTCTGTCAGCTGGCCGATGTCGACCCCGATACCTGCGGTCTCCATCTCGGCGAGCACCCGCTGGACTGGCAGTTCCATGTCGCCCAGCAGCGATGAGGACTCGATGCGGGCCAATTCCTCGTCGAGCGCGTCGGCGAGGTCCATCACGGCGCTGGCCCGCAGGATCGATGTCTGGACCGCCTGCTCATCAACACCGTCAGTGTCGTCGAGCAGCGAAAGTTGTTGCTGCTCCGGATTATCCGCTCGTAGCTCCCGTTTCAAGTACCGCAACGACAGGTCGTCGAGCGCGAAGCTTCGTTGGCCGGGCCGAACGAGGTAGGCGGCCAGCGCGGTGTCCGACGTGACACCTCGGAGCGTCCAGCCGCGGCCTTCCAGATCGTGCATCGCGAGCTTGGCTTCGTGCAGCGCCTTGGGTATGTCGGCGTCTTCCAGCCACGACGCCAGTGCCGCCTCGTCGTCGTGATGCAGATCGGCGGTGTCCAGATAGCGACCGTCTCCGTCGGAGGCGACGATCGCCAACGCGGTCGCATCGGCGTCGAAGGCGAGATGGGTGCCGACGACGGCCATCCCGAACCGGCCGCCCGTACTGTGCGCAGTCAGCCACCCGGCCAGCTCGCCGGCTTCGAGCGCGCCACCGCGTACATCGAAACCCTGGTCCACCTCGGGATCTGTCGACGCCAGCGTGTCGAACAACCGCTCGCGAAGCACGCGGAACTCGAGGTCGTCGAACAGCCGGTGGATCTGGTCGCGATTCCACGGCTGCATGCGAAGCGTGTCGGGGGTCTGGGCCAGCGGGACGTCCTTGACCAGGTCGGTCAGCTCCCGATTGAGCACGACGTGCGACAGGTTGGCCCGCAGCGCGTCGCCGACCTTGCCCTTCACGGTGTCGACCTGGTCGACAAGCGCCTGCAGCGAGCCGTACTCGGCGATCCACTTCGTCGCGGTCTTCTCCCCCACGCCCGGAATTCCGGGAAGGTTGTCGCTCGGATCGCCGCGCAAGGCGGCGAAGTCCGGATACTGCTGTGGAGTCAGCCCGTACTTCTCCAGCACCGCCTCCGGCGTGAACCGCGTGAGCTCGCTGACGCCCTTGCGCGGGTACAGCACTGTGACGTCGTCGCTGACCAGTTGCAGCGAGTCGCGGTCCCCGGTGACCACGAGGACCCGGTAGCCCGCGTCCTCGGCCTGCGTCGCCAGCGTCGCGAGTACATCGTCCGCCTCGTATCCGGGTTCGGCCAGCACGGTGATGCCGAGTGCGCCCAGCACTTCCTTGGTGATGTCGATCTGACCGCGGAACTCGTCGGGGGTGGCAGATCGGCCCGCCTTGTACTCGGGATATCTATCCAACCGGAACGTCTGGCGGGACACGTCGAATGCCGCGGCGATGTGGCTGGGCTGCTCGTCGCGCAGCAGGTTGATGAGCATCGCGGTGAACCCGTACACCGCGTTCGTGGTCAGACCACCCTGGGTCTTGAAGTTCTCGGCGGGCAAAGCATAGAACGCCCGGAACGCCAGCGAATTGCCGTCAAGCAGCATCAATGTCGGCTTGTCGGTCGCCTTCTCGGCCGTTGCGCTTGCGGTCACGGCCCTACTCTATGCACGGCCGCTGACACGCAGTAGCCGACGAGCCCGATCGATCAGGACACGCGCGGCCGGGCTGATCGGGCCCGCTGAGCGCCAGACCAGAACGAGCCGCCCCCGCAGTTCCGGAACGAACGTCAACGCATGCAGGTCGGCGCGGCCACCCGGCACGGACGCAGGCACGATGGCGACCCCAAGTCCGCGCCCTGCCAGGTCGGCCAGCGCGAGTGGAGTGCTGGCCTCGAACGCGATCCGCGGAGAGACGCCCGCTTTCGCGCATGCGCGGTCGAACTGGTTGCGGATGCCCGCGCCGACGGGAAGTGCGATCAGCGTCCTGTCGCGCAGGTCGGCGGTCCGGATCTTCTTCCGTTTCGCGAGCGGATCGGCCAGGCACACCGCCGCTTTGATCGTCTCGTCGGTGACGACTTCGATGGAGAGCCCGTCGGGCACCTCGTCCGGGCCTACCGAGGCGATCGCGACGTCCAGGCGTCCGGTCCGGACGTTCTCGATCAGGTTGTCGGAAGTGTCTGTGCCCAGGGTGATCTCGACGTTGGGATGTTCTGCGTGAAAGTCGGCCAGCAGTTGCGGAATGTCGACGTTGTGTGACGTCACCGTTCCGATGGTGACGGTGCCGCGCACCAACTGGGAGACCTCGTCCGCGGCGACACCCATGGCGCGGACGGCGGCCAGGGCGGCCCTCGCATGGGGCAGCACCGCTTCGCCTGCCGCGGTCAGCCGCACCGCGCGACGCGACCGGTCCACCAGGGTCTGTCCCAGCTCGCGCTCCAGGCGTTGAATCTGGGCGCTGACCGCGGGCTGAGCGACGTGGATCCGCTCTGCCGCCCTGGTGAAGTTGGCCTCCTCGGCGACGGCGACCAGATACTCCAGCTGTCGAAGTTCCATAACGATTTATTATAGTTAGTCGACTAAAATGGTATTGGACTTATGGAAGTCATGCGCCGAGGCTGAAGGCATGGCTGAAAACGTTCTCGTTGCGAGGGCCCGCACACTGCTCGGCGAAGCGGCACATCCGATGTATTCCGTTGCCGCCAATGGTGATCGCAGGCAATCGCGGATGTGACCGTCCTCGCGGAGGAGCTTTCGCGCGCCAAATACCGAACCGACACAACTAGGAGTCACCCATGACGACTTACGTCCTCATCCCCGGCGCCTGCCATGGCGCGTGGTGCTTCGACGATCTCGCTGCAGCCTTGGGCGAGCGTGGTCACCGGGTGTTGCGCTACACGCTCACCGGGGTGGCCGAACGCGCACACCTGGCCCACGGCGGCGTCAACCTCGAGACGCACATCATCGACGTGCTGTCCGCGTTGGCTGCCGAACCCCACGCCGAGGATCTCGTACTGGTCGGACACAGCTATGGCGGCATGGTGATCACCGGCGTCGCCGACCGCATTCCCGAAAAGGTCGACGCGCTGGTGTATCTCGACGCGCTTGTCCCCCGCGACGGCGAATCGTGCTGGCATCTGGTCAACGACGAGGAGCGGCAGTGGTACCTCGACGTCGACGACACCGGCTACGGCGTACCGCCGATGCCGTTCTTCGACCCGCGCGCGACCTCCCACCCCCTCGCGTCGTTCCTTCAGCGGATGAGGCTGACCGGCGACCTGAACAGGTTCCGGCGACGCGATTTCGTCTACGCGCTGAACTGGCCGGGAGATTCGCCGCTGCGGCCGTCCTACGAACGGGTCAAGGACGATCCAGAGTGGAACGTGCATGAACTGGACGGCGCCCACAACCTGATGCGGGACAACCCCGAGGACCTGGTGCGCATCCTGACCGATGTGGCGAAGGGTCGGCGGGATTCCACCCGCGCTCCTGTGCCAATGTGATCAAGCCCGCTTCGTCGTTGATGCTTCGAGCCTGCGCTTCCCGGACCAGTTCCGCATAGTCCTGCAGCGAGATGCCGTTGATGGCTGCCAAACCGGGTCGTCGGCCGCCATCGATCGGGTCGACGGCCCACCGAGGCGGGCCGGGTCGATCGGACCGGCAACGTCCCAGAGCTGGTGGCCGGGACGCCTCTGGGGGCCAACTGCATCCGGACCCGTTCGCTACCGATCCCAAAACTTCTCCAGGCCCGAAAAACTGGAACACGTTTCAGTTTCGTCGCCGCAGTCGGTACGCTGACCGCGTGTCAGCTTCTACCCAACCCGCGATCGACGGCTGGTTCGCCAGCGACGGCTCCGGCGAGCCCTATCTGATCGGCGGCAAATGCCATCAGTGCGGCACGTACGTGTTCCCGCCACGGGAGAACAACTGCCCCAACCCGGCCTGTGACGGCGACGACCTGGCGCAGGTGCCGCTGTCGAGAAGGGGCACGCTGTGGAGCTACACCGAGAACCGGTACGCGCCGCCGCCCCCGTATCCGTCGCCGGATCCCTTCGAGCCGTTCGCCGTTGCCGCGGTAGAGCTCGCCGAGGAGGGGCTGATCGTGTTGGGCAAGGTCATCGACGGCACGTTGGCCGAAGATCTCAAGGTCGGCATGCAGATGGAGTTGGCGACCATGCCGCTGTTCACCGACGACGACGGGGTCCAGCGCGTCGTATACGCCTGGAGGATCGCATGAGTACCGGAGCCGCATCGACGGCGACATCCAGCCCCGAGCCCGTCTACATTCTCGGCGCAGGCATGCACCCGTGGGGCAAGTGGGGACGCGACTTCACCGAGTACGGCGTCGTCGCCGCGCGCGCCGCGCTCGCCGAGGCCGGCCTGGACTGGCGTCAGATCCAGCTGGTAGCAGGCGCTGACACGATCCGCAACGGATACCCCGGCTTCGTGGCGGGCGCCACGTTCGCCCAAAAGCTCGGCTGGAACGGTGTTCCCGTCACCTCGAGCTACGCGGCCTGCGCGAGCGGCTCACAGGCGCTTCAGAGTGCGCGGGCGCAGATCCTGGCCGGTTTCTGCGACGTCGCGCTGGTGATCGGCGCCGATACCACGCCGAAGGGCTTCTTCGCGCCGGTCGGCGGGGAGCGCAAGAACGACCCGGACTGGCAGCGGTTCCACCTGATCGGCGCGACGAACACGGTCTACTTCGCACTGTTGGCGCGGCGCCGGATGGACCTCTACGGCGCCACGCTCGAGGATTTCGCTGCGGTCAAGGTGAAGAACGCACGGCACGGCCTGGACAACCCGAACGCCCGGTACCGCAAGGAAAGCTCCGTCGAGGACGTGCTTGCCAGCCCGGTGGTGTCGGATCCGCTTCGGCTGCTGGATATCTGCGCGACGTCAGATGGCGCGGCGGCGCTGATCGTGGCGAGCAGGGCATTCGCCGAGAAGCACCTTGGCTCCGTCGAGGGCGTGCCATCGGTGCGTGCGGTCAGCCTTCAAACACCGCAGTACCCCCAGCATCTGCCCGAATTGCCGGACATCGCAACGGATTCGACTGCAGCCGTGGCCGCGCCCGAGCGGGTGTTCAAAGACCAGATCCTCGACGCCGCCTACGCCGAGGCCGGTATCGGTCCCGAGGATCTCAGCCTTGCCGAGGTATACGACCTGTCCACCGCACTGGAACTCGACTGGTACGAGCACCTCGGCCTGTGCGCGAGGGGCGAGGCCGAGGGTCTGCTACGCAGTGGCGCGACGACCATCGGCGGGAAGATCCCGGTCAATGCCTCTGGCGGGCTCGCATGTTTCGGCGAGGCGATCCCGGCCCAGGCCATCGCGCAGGTATGCGAGCTGACCTGGCAGCTGAAGGGCCAGGCCACCGGCCGTCAGGTCGAGGGCGCGAAAGTCGGCGTCACCGCCAACCAGGGCTTGTTTGGACACGGCTCGTCGGTTGTCGTCGCCCGCTAACCACCGGTAATCAAATGCGGAAACGCGCCGCATCGAAAGCACCATCGATCCCTGCCCACGTCTGTCGCACGATCTCGGCGACCGGCAACAGCCCGGCGATGCGTGATGACACCTGGCCGGTGTTGGCGACACTGGCATCCATGTCGCCGTCGAAGTACAGATCGGTCACCTTGCCCAGCAACTCAACGTTGGGATCATGGGCCGCGACGCGCGCGGCCAAACCCGTGCGCAGAACCCGCATCGTCGGATTACCGGGAACATCGAGAAGCACAGTGCCTGCGTCGTTCGCGCCGATAATGGCGTTCTTGAAGTTACTGTGCACCAGCGACTCTCGGCTTGCCAGCATCCGCGTTCCCATCTGAACGCCTTCGGCACCCAGTACGACCGCGGCCGCCGCGGACTGCGCGTCGCACATCCCGCCCGCGGCGATGATCGGAAGCTCGACGCATTCCGCGACGAGCGGTAGCAGGACCATCGTCGAGGCACCGAGCGCGGACTTGAAACCTCCGCCCTCAACGCCCTCGACCACCAGAGCGTCGACTCCGGCGTCGGCGGCCTTCATCGCCGCCCGCAGTGACCCGATGACGTGCACGACGGTCATGCCGGCGTCGTGCAGACGTTGAGTGAACAACGCCGGATCACCCGCCGACGTGAAGACGTGGCGCACTTTTGCCTCGGCAAGGATGTCGACGATCGACGGGTCCGCCTTCCAGCCCTGAATCATCAGGTTGGCTGCCACGGGTTGGGCGGTGAGTTCGCGAACGCGTCGCAAATCGGCACGACCCTCGGGTGTCAGCGTTTCGATCATGCCGAGCCCGCCTGCTTCCGACACGGCTGCGGCGAGCTCCGCCCTGGCGATGTAGGTCATCGGTGCCTGAACCACTGGATATTCGACGCCAAGCAGCGCCCGAATGCGGTTGTTCAGCATGCGCCACGGTCCCCCGCGCGGTTAGGCCACGCCGAGGTATGCGGCGCGAATGCTGTCGTCTTCCAGCAACTCTCGGGCATTACCCTCGCGGGTGGTCTCGCCCGTCTCCAGAATGTAGGCGCGGTCGGATCGGGTGAGCGCCTGCTGCGCGTTCTGCTCAACGAGCAGAACCGTCGTGCCCTGCGCATTGATGTCGGCGATGATCTTGAAGATCTGGGATATCACCATCGGCGCCAGTCCCATCGACGGCTCGTCGAGCAGCAGCACCTCGGGACGCGCCATCAGTGCCCGGCCGATTGCCAGCATCTGCTGCTCACCCCCGGACAGGGTGCCGCCGACCTGGCTCCTGCGCTCGGCCAGCCGGGGAAAGGTCTCCAACACCCAGTCGAGGCGCTCCTTGTGCTCTGCCTTGGACGGGAACTTTCTTCCGTAACAACCCATTTCCAGATTCTCGACAACCGACATACCCGGGAAGACGCCGCGGCCTTCCGGAGCCTGGATCAGGCCTTGCGTCACCCGCCGGTGTGCCTTCATGCGGGAGATGTCTTCGCCCTCGAACCACACCGAACCCGATGTCAGCGGCCGCAGTCCGGAGATCGCGCGCATGATCGTGGTCTTGCCCGCACCATTGGAGCCCAGCAGGGTGACCAGCTCACCCTTGCGCACCACCAGCGACACACCGTGCAGCGCTTTGATCCGCCCGTAGTGCACGACGATGTCACGGGCCTCCAGCAGGACCGGCCGGTCGTCGGCGTCAGGAGAGTTCGTCATCGGGCACCCCCAGGTAGGCGGCGATGACCTTCGGGTCTTCGCGGATCTCGGCGGGCAGCCCGTCGGCGATCTTTCGGCCGAACTCCAGCACGACGATCCGGTGGGTCACCCCCATCACCAGCCGCATGTCGTGTTCGATGAGCAGCACCGTGTACCCGTCGTCGCGGATCTTGCGGATCAGATCGATCAACGCCGCCTTCTCGCTGGGGTTGAAGCCCGCGGCCGGTTCGTCGAGGCACAGTAGCTTGGGTTCCGTTGCCAGCGCGCGGGCGATCTCGAGGCGCCGCTGATCGCCGTAGGGCAGGTTCTTCGCCTTCTCCTCGCCGCGATGGGCGATGCCGACGAAGTGCAGCAGCGCAGCGGACCGCTCGATCGCCGACTTCTCCTCCCTGCGGTGTCGCGGGGTGCGCACGAGCGCCCCCGGCACCGACGTGTGGTGTCGGGCATCGGTACCGACCATCACGTTCTCCAACGCGGTCATCTCGCCGAACAGTCGGATGTTCTGGAAAGTGCGGGCAATGCCCTTTCGGGTGATCTTGTGGCGCTTGACGCGGCCAAGCGGAGCGCCGTCGAAAATCACCGAGCCGGAAGTCGGCCGATACACACCGGTGATCGCGTTGAAGCAGGTGGTCTTGCC
The DNA here is from genome assembly GCF_032159775.1 of Mycobacterium sp. Lineage (GTDB taxonomy): Bacteria > Actinomycetota > Actinomycetes > Mycobacteriales > Mycobacteriaceae > Mycobacterium. The sequence goes on along the minus strand of NZ_JAVHWK010000013.1, from coordinate 33,857 downwards.
CGCACCGTTCGGCCCGATCATGCCGAGGATCTCGCCGCGGCGGATGTCGAACGTGACCGAATCCAGTGCGGTCAGCCCGCCGAACTTCACCGTCAGATCCTCTGTCCGCAAGAGGACTTCGCCTTCGGCGGCATGGATCTCGCGGTGCACACTGGCGAGCTCCTCGACGGATTCGTCGGTGCCGGGCAACTGCGTGCTCATGCGGCCGGCTCCTTTTCGCCGGGCTTGGTGCGCAATAGATCGCGCGCGGCCCTGCCGTAGGTCAACAGATGCTGGCGAGCGGGGAAGAGACCCTCGGGGCGGAAGATCATCAACACCACCAACGCGAGCCCGAAGAACAGGTACTTCAGGTCCCCCATGTTGATGCCGAGGAACTCCACACCCAGCAAGCGATTGGGCAGATAGACGATGATGAACGCGCCGAAGATCACGCCGAGCTTGTTGCCCTGTCCGCCGAGCACCACCGCGCACAGGAACAGCATCGAGTTGATGATGTTGAACGTCGGTGGCGCGACGTACTGCACTTGGCCCGCGTAGAGCGCACCCGAAAGCCCGCCGATCGCGGCGCCGATCACGAACGCCCACAGTTTGAATCGGAAAGTGTTGACGCCCATTACTTCTGCGGCATCCTCGTCTTCGCGGACGGCGATCCAGGCACGGCCGACCCGGCTGCGTTCCAGGTTTCCGACGAGCATCAGGATGGCGACGATAAGAATCAGACCGAGCCAGAACCACCAGGTGCCGTAGTTCGCGTGGCCCGTCGAGTTCGCGCTGGAGAAAACTCCTTCCGGCAGCTTCTCACTCTCGCCGACACGCGGGAATGCGATCTCGTTGAGGCCGCGCGGGCCGCCTGTGGTGTCGGCAAGGTTGTCGGCCATCAGCCGGATGATCTCGCCGAATCCAAGTGTGACGATCGCCAGATAGTCACCGCGTAGGCGAAGCGTCGGGAAACCGAGGATCAGGCCCGCGAGCGCGGTGATGGCCATGGCCAGCGGCACACACGACAACCAGGCCCACGGCGTGCTGAAGAAGCCCGTGGGTCCGACCATGTTCCATGGGCTGTCGGGGCTGGTGAGCAGCGCAACCGTGTACGCGCCGACGGCGTAGAAGCCGACGTAGCCGAGGTCGAGCAGGCCGGCCTGCCCCACCACGACATTGAGGCCGATCGCGATGATCGCGACCATGGCGAACTGCGCCATGGTGCCACCGAAGCTGATTCCGGGGGTGTCCAGAAACGGCGGGGTGTGCAGCGGCAGCAGTGCGACCGCCCCGAACAGCAGGACGCCGAAGACCCACTTCTGCGGCCGGGCCAGACCGTCCCACCAACGCCGAAGGCCGTCGCCGGGCGCGAGGAGGTTCTGCGTCCGCTTCGATACGCCATCCGTCTGCTTCTCGCTTGACGTCATGCGCGAGCCTTCCCAAGGCTTTCACCCAGTATCCCGGTGGGCCGGATCAGCAGCACCAGAACAAGCAGCACGAAGGCGATGACGTCGCGCCACTGGGTACCGAACACGGCCTGCCCGTAGTTCTCCATGATGCCCAACAGGAGACCGCCGAGCAGCGCGCCGCGCAGGTTACCGATGCCGCCGAGGACGGCGGCCGAGAAAGCCTTGATGCCCAACAGGAATCCGCCGGAATAGATGATTCCCTGCGGCACCTTCAGGGTGTACAGCAGGGCCGCGGCGCCGGCCAGCAGGCCGCCGATGAGAAACGTCGTCATGATGATGCGTTCACGGGAGACGCCCATCAGCGTCGCGGTGGTCGAGTCCTGTGCGACGGCGCGGATGCCGCGGCCGAACTTCGTCCGGTTGATCGCGATGTCGGTGAGCACGGCGAAAACCAACGCCGCCACGATGATCACGATGGTGACGTTGGAGACCGAGGCGCCGAAGATGGTGAACTGCGTCTTCGGCTGAACCAGGATGATCGGTTGCTGCGCGTTGCTGCCCCCGTAGCCCTTGATCAGCTTGGGAAGAACGAAGTGAACGAACTCCTGCAGCACGAACGACATGCCGATGGCGGTGATCAGGAACGTCAACGACCGTGCGCCCCGTCTTCGCAGCGGTCGGTACGCGACGAACTCGAGCCCGACGGCGGCCGTACCCGAGACCAGCATCGCGAACAACATCGCAATACCCAGATAGAGCAACGTCATCGCGAAGCCCTTGTTGTAGGCGTTGCCGCTCGGCGTGAAGCCCATGATCATGTCCAGCGCGAAGTAGGCACCGAACATGCCGAGCATGAAGATCTCGGAGTGTGCGAAGTTGATCAGCCGAAGCACGCCGAACACCAGGGTGTATCCGACGGCGACCAGCGCGTAGATAGCCCCCCACGAAAAACCGTCGATCGTCAACTGCCAGAAGCCGCTTCGCAAATTCTCGAGGTTGAAGTTGATATCCGCGGCTAGGCAGGCGTACTGGTCGACGCACTCGTGAATCATCCGGCGGCGGGCTCCTCGGCAGGCGATGTGAAGCGAAACGCGCCCGAGCCTTCAGGTCTCGGACGCGCCTCGCCGCAGGATTACTGAACCTTGAAGATCCAGATCAAATTGGTGGTGAGCTCACCGGTCGGGGTCCACTGGTACTTGCGTGCCACTCCCTGGCCGTTGTAGTTCTTGACGAAGTCGAGCAACGCGGGCCGCGTGATGGCCCCCGAGTCAATGCCCTTCACCAGAATCGTGCCGAGGTCGTAGCCTTCGGCGCTGTAGGTGCCTGCCTCGGCGTTGAACTTCTTCTGGTACTCCTCGGCGAACGGTCCCGTCGCAGGGCCGCACGGGCAGGACAGGATCGCGTCCTTGGCCGCTTCACCGGCCTGGCTGACGAACTGCGGGTCCTTGGTGCCGTCGGCGCTGACGAAGGTGCCCTCGAAGCCACCGTCCTTGAGCTGCTGGACGAGCGGAGCCGCCTCCGAGTAGTAGCCGCCGTAGAACACGGCCTTCGGGTTGACGCCCTTGACCTGCGTCACCGCGGCCGAGAAGTCTTTGTCGCCCTTCTTCACGGAGATGTTGCAGCCCGAATCGGCAGTCGCACCAAGCGTGTCGCGCACGGCCGTCGCCAGACCCAGCCCGTAGTCCGTGCTGTCGTCGATGACGCAGATCTTCTCGAACTTCAACCCGTTCTTCAGGTAGTTGGCGACCGACGGGCCTTGCACCGCGTCGTTGGCCAGGCCGCGGAAGAACGTCTTCCAGCCGTTCTCGCTCAGGGTCGGGTTGGTCGCCGACGCCGTCACGGCGACAAGGCCGGCCTGGTCGAAGACGCCGCCGGTGGCCTTCGTCTCACCCGAGAACGCCGGTCCGACAAGACCAATCGTGTACTGGTCGTCGACGATCTGCGGCGCGATCGCGGTCGCCTTCTGCGGATCGCCCTCGGTGTCGAACGGCTTCAGCTGAATCTGGCAGCCGGGGTTGGCGGCATTGTGCTTGTCGATCGCCAACTGCACGCCGTTCTTGATGTTGATGCCGAGCGCCGCGTCAGGGCCGTTGAGCGCACCTGCCATGGCAATCGACACCGGCGGGCAGTTGGCCTTGCCGTCACCAGCCGGATCGGCGGGTGCAGCCCCCTCCGCCGCCTTGACTTCGGCGCCCTTGTCATCGATCTGCACCTGTTCGACGATCTTCAGGTTCGTCTGCGACGACTCTTCTTCCGGCTTGGACTGCTGACAGGCAGCCATGCTGAGGACCACCAGTCCTGCGCTACCGAGCGCAACTGCGCTCCGTGTGACGCGACCGCGCACGTTTCACCTCCGACTCGACGTTTCATCGGCATCGACGATCCGGCCGGTGATTCGGCCAGGGCGCTGACGCTTCGGGGTAGAACATAGCCAACGCGCGGCCGTGGTGCGCGTTTTCGGTGTATTGCTAGGCCGACGGCGCGGCGTCCTCCGGTTCGTCCAGCGTCTCGAGCACAACCTCGGCGACTCGCCTCATGGTTGTACGCCGATCCATCGCCGCCCGCTGAATCCACTTGAACGCCTCGGGTTCGGACATCTGATGCTTGGTCTGGAGCAAACCCTTGGCCCGCTCCACGAGCTTGCGCGTCTCCAGCCTGTCCGACAGCGTCGCGACTTCCTGCTCCAATGCGGAGATCTCACTGAATCGGCTGACCGCCACCTCGATCGCCGGAATCAGGTCTGTGATGGAGAACGGCTTGACGAGATACGCCATCGCGCCCGCATCGCGGGCCCTCTCGACCAACTCGCGCTGGCTGAAGGCCGTCAGCACGACGATCGGGGCGATCCGCTTGGCGGCGATCTCGGACGCCGCGTCGATGCCGTCGCGACGTGGCATTTTGACGTCCATGATCACCAGGTCCGGCTTGAGGCTTTCGGCCAACTCGACGGCTTCCTGCCCGTCACCGGCCTCGCCGACCACCTCGTAGCCCTCCTCGCGCAGCATCTCTGCCAAGTCGAGCCGGATGAGCGCTTCGTCCTCTGCGATGACGACGCGATGCGGCTTGGCACCGTCCGTCGTTGAGCCGGTCATGGCTGCCATTGTGGCGGTCGCGGCCGCAATCAGCGACCTCGGGGGATCCTCTATGGTGGTAGGCCGCGCCCTCGTATCCCAACTGGCAGAGGAAACGGATTCAAAACCCGTACAGTGTGAGTTCGAATCTCACCGAGGGCACCGCTGTCTGCGGCTACAGCACGATGCGTGTGGGCACCGGCGCTAGCAGCGCCTTCTGCAGGCCGACGGCCTGGCGGTAGCCGGCAAATGCACCGAGCAGGGTGAAGCCCGCGATACCCGCGACGCCGGGCAGTGCCGCCGCGAGAATGTCCATGTTGGTCGCGGACCTCAAGTACTCCGAGTAACCGACCCTGAAGGTGTCCGGGATCTTCGTCGGCGGTCGAAGGGAGTCGCCGGGCGCGAGCGGGCTACCCGGGCTGGGCGCACTGGTGGACGGAATCACCGGAACGGCTTGCGGCGCGGGCGGCCCGATGGCCGGCGCGGAGGGCAGGGGCAGCAACCCGCCCGACAGCGGAACGGCAGCAGGCGGCGGCGTCACCGACGGAGCAGGCGCAGCGGGAACAGCGTCTACCAGGGGCGAGCCCATCATCGTCGGGGCCGCATACGCCGCTGGAGCGATGGCTGGGGCCGCCGCTGTTTCCGCAGCAGGCGAGGCGACAGGACCCTTTGATCGGATCACGACGCTGCGGGTGCTCGGCGCGGTCGACACGGTGCTCGTGCGGGCCTGGCCGCCGTTGACGCTCTTCGTCTTTCCGCCACCGCCCAGCAGGTCGACCCCGAGGACGTCGACTCCTCCGACCCCGCCGCCGATGCCGGCAAGATCTGCGTTCGCGACCGCCGCGCCGACGAGCGATGGTCCGACGACAAATGCGCTACAGGCGATCGCGCACCCGATCGCGCTTCGTGTCAGCGAACCATTCATGCTTGTCGCTCCCACCCAAAGGGACAGACCCGGAATGACCTAGAGACGTACCCGCATCGCGGTGGAATCAAACTACCCGCTCACAGCAGAAAGCTCGTCGGTACCGGAGCCAGCAACGCCCGCTGAAGGGATTTCGCCTGGCGGTAACCCGCGTACGCACCGACGAGGGTGAATCCGGCAATCCCCGCGACGCCGGGGAGTGCCGCCGCGACGAGGTCTGTGGTGGTCGCAGACCGCAGGTACTCCGCGTATCCGACCCGGTATGAGTCGGGTATCCGCACAACACTTGAATTACTGGGTGCCAGTGGATCTTTCGCTTGTGGCGGGGCCTGCGAGGGGGCAGGCGGCGCATCAGGCGCTGGCCGACCCTCCGGCTGTGGTGCGACCGGAGGCGGCGCGGCCAGCGGGACGGCGGCGGGCGTCCGCGGAATGGCACGCGGCACAGACCGCGGCGCGGCCGTGCCCGCCGAGCGCGTTGACGCTGTCCCCCGAATGACGATATTGCGGGTAATCGGGGCAGAAGGCACCGACGGCAGGTTCGATGACCGGCCTACCGGGCTGACGCGCGACACCGCGCCGCCGCCTCCGCCCCGGCTCGCACTCTGCGGGCCTGCGCCCTGCAGGCTTGCACTCTTCGGGACGCCACCAGCGGCGACCAAGCCGGCGGCCTGAGGTCCGCTATCGAACGTCGACACCGGCGGGCCGGCATCGGCCGTCGTCACGCCGACGGTGCGAGCAGCCTGCCCGCTGGGAGGCGCCTCGGAGCCGGGCCGGGGGTGGTGAAGATCGGATTTGTCGTCGTCGCCACCGAGCAGGTCCAGGAGGTCCGGGCCGATGCCGAGAATGGCGTGCGACTGCGCAATGCCCACCACACCCGGACCGCAGACCATCGCCCCGCAGGCAAACGCACAGCCGATTGCCGCGCTACGAATCCAAACCCGGTCCACGCTTCGTCCCCCACGATCAGCGAAAGGCAGGCTTAAACCATACAACGTCGCACTAAATTGTCGCCTCCGTCACGGGCTCGGCCGCGGCGCCCTCCCCCCGACTCCTGCGGTCCCACTCCGCAATCACCTCGGTTGCGGTCGGCTTACTCAGCAAACTGCCGACGACGAAGACCACCAGGCCGGACGCCAGCCCGACATAGATGGGCTCATTGGCGAAGATGTCGCCGACGGCGATCATGGTGGCCAGTGTGGCCACGGTGCCGACCGCCATCGCCGCGATCGCGCCGACGTTGGTACCGCGCCGCCACAGCAGCCCGCCGAGGATCGGGATCAGCAATCCGCCGACAAGGATGTCGTAGGCCACGGTCAACGCGGCGACGACGTCTTGCAGCAGGCACGCGATGACAATCATCACGACTCCGAAGACGGCGACATAGATCCGATTGCTGCGGATGTGGTCGTGTTCGCTTCCCGCTTCGATGTCGCGCTTGCGCAGCCGGGCAACGATGTCCTGGCTGAAGACCGTCGCCGTTGCGATCAGCGCTCCGCTCGAAGTGGACATCACCGCGGCAAGCGCGGCCGCCAGCACCAAGCCGGCCAGGATAGGCGGCAACTGCATTTCGACGAACTCCGCGAACGCGTCGTCGCGCGCCTCCAACGCGGGCAGCAGAACCTTGGCCGCCATCCCGATCACCGCACCGGCAACCGCGTACAGCAGGCAGTACACGCCGGCCGCGGTACCCGCCCAGCGGGCAACGCCTGGACTGCGTGCGGTGAACACCCGCTGCCAGATGTCCTGGCCGATGAGGAGTCCGAAGGTATAGATGACGAAATACGTCAGGATCGTCTGGCCGCCGATCGCGGTGAAGGACGTCGCGTCGGCCGGCAGCTTGTCGGCCAGCCCGCCGATTCCGCCTGTCTTGTACAGCGCGACCGGCAGCAGGATGAAGAAGATGCCGATGGTCTTGATCACGAACTGAACGAAGTCGGTCAACGTGATCGACCACATTCCGCCAAGGACCGAGTAGACGACCACCACGCTGCCCCCCAGGACGATGGCGAGCACCCTGCCTATATCGAACAGCGCACTGAAAATGGTCGCGTAGGCGATGGTCGAGGTGACCGACAGCATCAACGTATAGCCGAACATGACCGCGCCGGACAGCACTGAAGAGCCTGGGCCGTAACGAAGTTCGAGCATCTGGCTGACGGTGTACACGCGCAGTCGCTGTATCCGGCCTGCAAACAGCAGGCTCAGCAGGAGAATGCCGGTGCCGATCGCGAACACCAACCACATGCCCGAGATGCCGTACTCGTAACCCAGACCGACGCCGCCGATGGTGGACGCCCCGCCCAGCACGATGGCGGCCATCGTGCCGGAGTAGAGCATAGGACCGAGTCGCCGACCGGCAACCAGGAAGTCGGATTGCGTTGTGGCTCTGCGCTTACCCCAGAACCCGAACGCGATCATGCCAACGAGGTAGATGACGACGACGGCGATATCCATGAGGATGGTCCTTTCAGCGGATGTCGAAGTGAATGAGGGTCGGGCCATCGGCATCGAGTGCGTCGCCGACGAGCCCGGTCAGTTCTGCGGTCGAGGTGGTTCGGGCGCCGTTCGCGCCCATCGCGACAGCCAGTGCGCTCAGGTCCGGCGTGCGCAGCTGGACTCCGATCGGCGGGATCCCGCGGGCCGCCTCTTGATCCTGAATCTCCCGGTAGCCGCCGCTGTCCACGACGATGACCGGTACGGAAAGTCCTTGTTCCACAAGTGTTGTCAATTCTTGCACCGAGAACATCAACGCCCCGTCACCGAGTAGGACGGAAACCGGTGCCTCCGGTCGGCCGATCGCTGCGCCGAGTCCGGCGGGAAGTCCGTAACCGAGGGTGGCGAAACCCGGGCAGTAGCAGAACCGCCGCGGCGCGGGCAGGTCGAAGTAATGCACGGAGCCGAAATAGGTGACCTGTGAGCTGTCGCCGGCCAGCGCGGCATCGGAGGGGAGCGCCGCGCGGACCGCGGCGTTGATTTCGGCGTAGGGGCCCGCATCGACGGCGGCCTCGTCACGGCAGGCCGTGCGCAGGTCCGCCGCACGCTGCTCTCCGCCAGCCGGTTTCGCGGGCAGCGTCTCGAGCAGCGCGTTCAACGTGGTGGCGGCATCACCAAGCAGCGCGTGGTCTGCCGGGCAGTTCTTGTCCAGTTGGGCCGGGTCGATATCGCATCGAATGACGACCCTCCCGCGAATGTGGCCCTCCCACAGGTCGGAGTCGCCGAGTTCGGTGCCGATCACCAGAAGCGCGTCGCTGTCGGCCGCGGCCTTCTGCAACGCCCGAAGTCGTATCGATGCGCCGACCGACAACGGGTGCGCCTCGTCGACCGTGCCCTTTCCGTTGACCGTGGTGGCGACCGGCGCGCCCACCGCCTCGGCGAGGGCCGTCAACTCCTTCTGTGCATCGACGGCGCCACCGCCGGCGATGATGAGCGCCGACTCGGCCGAGGCGAGGAGTTCGGCGGCGCGGCGCACCGCGTTGCGGTCGGCTGTCGGCGGGGCGACCGCCGCATCGACCCGTGGGCCGCCGGCCCAGGCCTGCTCGAGCACGTCGACCGGAATCTCGATGTGGACCGGACGGGTCCGTCGTCCGGTGAACCCGCTGAACGCATCGGACACCGCGGACGCCGCTTCGTCGGCGGTGTGCACCCGACGGCTCCATGACACCAGCTGATCCATTGCGCCGCTGGCATTCTTGGCCTCGTGCAGCTGGCCGAGGTCGCGCCCCGCGGTACCCGTCGGCATGCCGGAGGACAGAAGCAGCACCGGCTGGGACTCGGCATAGGCGGTTGCGGCCGCCGTCATCGCGTTCGTCAGGCCGGGCCCGCTGGTGGTGACCACGACGCCGGGCCGCCCGCTGACGCGCGCATAAGCCTCCGCCGCATAGCCTGCGCCCTGCTCGTGACGTGGCGTGATGGCGCGGACGCCGTGCCCGCCGAAGTGCCGGTACAGCTCAAGGTTGTGAGTGCCGGGGATTCCGAAGATGGTGTCCACACCGTGTGCGGCAAGGGTTTCGACGACGGCTGCACCGCCGTTGCGATAGTCGGTCACGAACCCGCCGCCAGGACGGACAGCAGTTCGTAGGCAACGTGCGCCGCCGCTATCCCGGTGATCTCGGCGTGGTCGTAGGCCGGTGCGACCTCGACGATGTCGGCTCCGACCACGTTGACACCGACCAGGTTTCGCAAGCAGTGCAGCAATTCACGGCTGGTCATGCCGCCGGCCTCAGGGGTCCCGGTGCCGGGCGCATGCGCGGGATCGAGTACGTCGATGTCGACGGAAACGTACACGGGTGCCTCACCGAGGCGGGCGCTCATGCGTTCGATGACGGTAGCAAGTCCGTCGATCTGAAAGTCGTCGGAGCCGATGACCTGGAAGCCGAGCACACGGTCGTCGGAGAGGTCGCTCGGCGCGTACAACGGGCCGCGGATGCCGACGTGCAAGCAGTGTTCCGGGTCGAGCAATCCCTCTTCGCTCGCCCTGCGGAACGGGGTGCCGTGGGTGAAAGGCGCGCCGAAGTAGGTGTCCCAGGTGTCCAGATGAGCGTCGAAGTGCAGCACCGAAATCGGACCGTGGTCACGGTGCAGAGACCGCAGCAGCGGAAGTGCGATGGTGTGGTCCCCGCCGAGGGTGATCAGCTTGGTGCCGCCGTCCCGCAGTTCGTCGGAGGCCCGTTCGATGGTGGTGATCGCTTCCGCGATGTCGAACGGGTTCACGGCGATGTCCCCTGCGTCGGCGACCTGGTGCACCGCGAACGGCTCGACGTCGAGGCGAGGGTGGTACGTACGCAGCAGCTTGGATGCCGCGCGGATGTGTTGGGGTCCGAACCGTGCACCCGGCCGGTAGGAGACCCCGGAGTCGAACGGGATGCCGACGACGGCGACGTCGGTGTGGGTCACCTGATCGGTACGCGGCAGCCGCGCAAAAGTGGGCGGACCGGCGTAGCGCGGCACTTTGGTGGCATCGACAGGACCGAGCGGCTGTTGTGACGACGTCATGAACACGACGATTCCTGAGACGACGGTCACACCGTTATCGACAATTTGTAGAAATTGTGGGCACGCAGTTGGACGATATGTCCATGCCGACGGTCGCGGAGTTGCTTGACGACGCATCCCTTGGCCTCGAGCTGGCCGCAGGCCCCGACGGCAGCGACCGCGAGATCGAGGCGGCAGCGGTGTCCGAGCTGACTCATCCCGGACCATGGCTGCAGGGCGGGGAGCTGCTCCTGACCATCGGGCTGCTCCTACCACGCACCGTCGACGGCTGCGGGGCGTATATCGGCGAGCTTCGCGACGCCGGTGTGCGGGCGGTCGGCCTCGGGCTGGGCACCGAACTGCCCCATCAGCGTGCTCCGGACCGCCTCATCGCAGCCGCCGACCGGCACGAAATGCCGCTGTTGACCGTGCCCGACGGGGTGCCCTTCATCGCGGTCACCAAGGCGGTTTTCGCGTTTCGGGCCCGCGAAGAACGCCGGGTCTTGGAACGGACACTGCACACGCAGCGCGCGCTCACTGCCGCCGCAGTCAGCCCGGGTGGCCTGCTGGGGATCCTCAACGCGCACCGCGAGGCGACGGGCCGGTCAGGTGTCATCGTCGATCAGCTGGGCCGGGTGCTGGCGCAAACCGACGCCGACGGCGATCGTCTTGTCGAGCGGATGTCGAGCCTCCTCGCGTCGGTACGGGACCACGGCCTGACGGCCGCGGCCGCCGACATCGGCGAAGGCCGCCGGCGCGAGTTGCATGCACTCGGCGCCCAGCGGCTGCGGGCGTGGTTGCTGATCGACGGTCCGGTGGAAGTGCCTGCGGCCGAACAGATCACCGGCGACCTGGTGTCGCTGTTGTCCTTGGAGCTGGAGCGCCGCCACGGGCTCAACAGCGCACAGCGACGCGAACGGTCCCAGGTGTTCGACCGGTTGGCGAGGGGCACGGTGGACGACGCGACAGCGGCCCGCTGGCTGGCATCGCTGGGCTTGAAGGACGCCGATCAACGGGCCGCCGCGATCGCCGCGCCCGACGACGCGGAGGAGCTCGCCGCAGACCTACTGACCACCTTGCGCGACGCGCTGGTCCGGGTGGTCGGCAACGTCGTCGAAGTCACGGTCCCGCTCGCGACCGATCTGCCCGCCGCGCTGGCCACGCTGGCTCCGGACAGGGCGGCCGGGATCGGCATCGGGGTCCGGCCCGGCGCCGTTGCGGTGTCGCTGCGGCAAGCCCGCTCGGCTTTGCCTGCGAGCCGGCTGCAGGGCCGGCATCTGCACGCAGAAGAAATCGCCAGCAGCCGGATGTTGTTCGGTGCAGTCGGCCTCGAATCGCTGCAGGCCTACACCGACGCGGTACTCGGGGCGCTCGACGCCAGTGACCGGGCGACCGAACTGCTGCGCGGGCTCACCGCGTTTCTCGAGCACAACGGGCACTGGGCGGCGGCGGCGAACGCCCTGCGGGTGCACAGGCACACCATGCGTCACCGGCTCGAGGCGGTCGAGAGGCTGACGGGCAGGCGAATGGATTCGGCGCAGGACCGTCACGAGCTGTGGCTTGCGCTGCGCGCGCGAGAGATCGGCAGGCTTTCTGCGGACCCAGCGAAGTAGGCTCTCCCCATGACGCGCAGGGCGCGGTCGGTGTGTATGCCCGAGCTGGCGATCGCGAACGCGGTTCCGGCCCGCACTCGGCACTACGCCGAGAGCGTGGCCAGTCGCTTCCGCGTCCTCAAGGTCGCGGCCTGGATCGGCGCAGTGATCAGCGTTGCCTTCGGAATCTTCCAGCTGACGGTCGGCGGCCCGCTGTGGTGGATCGGGCTGCTCAACCTGGTGTTCGGTGCGGTCTTCGTCGCGGTTCCGCTGCTGTACCGGTTCGGCGAGCTGATCGCGCCGCTGACCTTCTTCGTGTTCGCCTACATTTCTGTCGGCTATATCTGCTACTCGATCGGCACGAATTCCGGTCTCCAGTTCTACTTTCTGGTCGCGGCAACGCTGGTGCTCCTCGTGTTCGGGATCGATCGCATCGTTCTGGCGTCGACGATCGTGGCCTTCGGTGCGGCCGGATCGATTGCCCTCCAGATCTTCGTCCCCGACGATAGGAATCTCGGCCCGCCGTGGATGCTCACCGTCGGTTTCATCAGTTCCGTCATCGGCTCGGCGGTGATGGTGGTCGCAACCGTTTGGTATGCGATGCGCGAGATCGACCGCGCCGAGAAGGCCATGGAGGCCGAGTATCAGCGATCCGAGTCGCTGTTGGCGAACATCCTGCCCGCGTCGATCGCGAGCCGGCTCAAGGATCCGGCGCGCAATATCATCGCGGACAAGTACGACGACGCGTCGATCCTGTTCGCCGACATCGCCGGATACACCAAGAGGGCCAGCGATACGACACCCACCGAACTGGTCCGTTTCCTTGACACCCTCTACACCGATCTCGACGCCCTGGTAGACCGGCACGGGCTGGAGAAGATCAAGACCAGCGGCGACTCGTACATGGTGGTCAGCGGCGTGCCGACGCCCCGGCCCGACCACGTGCACGCCATCGCCTGCCTGGCCCTGGATATCACCGAAGCGGTCGCCGGCCTGACGGACCCGCAGGGCCGGGCGGTGCCCTTGCGCATCGGACTGGCGTCGGGGCCCGTGGTCGCCGGAGTCGTCGGGGCCCGCAAGTTCTTCTACGACGTCTGGGGCGACGCGGTGAACGTCGCATCGCGGATGGAGTCCACCGACGTCGAGGGTCGGATCCAGGTGCCTCAGGCGATGTACGAGCGACTCAAGGACGGCTATGTACTAGAGGAACGGGGCGACGTCGACGTCAAGGGCAAGGGCCTGATGCATACCTGGTACCTGGTCGGCAGGCGCAACGGTGACGGCTCGCACGCCGCCGAACTCGAGGCGGTCAGTCCTTGGACGACAGCTCATTCGGTTTGAGCCGCTGCGCAATCGCGCCAAGCCGCCACAGCGTTTCTCGGTTGCGCGGCCACGCCGCAAGGTCACCCAGTTTGCTTGGCACGAGGGCGCCCACCCCGGTGACCGGGTACTCCTCCATCGTCACTCGGCAGCCCTCGGGAATGTCGCTGAGCCGCAGAATGACTCGGGCGGCACCGAACTGGCCTTTGGCGCGCAGCACCAGCTTCTCCAGCGGCGCGCTCTCCTCGACAATGGTCTCGTCGTCGATCAGCAGCGGCCAGACGCCGATCGAATGCCGGATCGTGGAGCCCTGTGCGGGCCAGTTCGGGTCCACCGCCCGCATTCGACTGTTACCGACCACCCACTGAGAGTAGGTCCAGCCGTCGGCGATCACGTCCCACACCTGCTGACGGGATGCGCGAATATCTCTCGTGACTGTCACGCGCGTGGAGTACCCGCTTCGCCGGTGCCTAGACCTTGCGGTTCTCGGACTTGATCAGCCAGGCGAGCTTTTCCAGGCCGTCGATGAGCTGGTGCAGGATGTCTGCCGTGCTGGGATCTTCCGCGTCGACCTCGTCGTGCACGCCACGCAGGGTGCCGACTGCCGCGTAGGTGCGCGCGGTTATCAGGTCAACCACCTCGGCGGTGCCGTGCTCATATGCCGGGAACTGTGGAAGCGACGTGCCCGCCGCGACCGTGTCGGAGCGACCGTCGGGGATGACGTCGAGCGCGCGCATCCGCTCGGCGACCGTGTCGCTGGCCTCTCGCGCGAAGTCCACGAGTTCATCGAGCTGAAGGTGAAGGTCGCGGAAGTTCGTGCCGACCACATTCCAGTGCGCCTGCTTGCCCTGAAGGTGTAGCTCGATGAGGTCCACCAGGACGCGCTGCAAGTTGTCCCTCAGCTGGCTGGATGCTTGGAAGTTCCGAATATCGGTTTCAGTTCGACGTGTGCCCATGCACAGTCCAACGAGCAGTAATCTTGAATGACTCCAAATAGGACTATGAGTGGCGTCACACTTCCTGCTGATCCTGCGCAGCGAGCAACCGGGCGTATCCGGCGCCCATACCCAGAAGGACCAGGCCGACGACGATGAACACCGCAACCCGGAACATCCCGTCCAGCGTGCCGAGGTCGAACAGAAACAGCTTCGCCATGGACCCCGCGACCAGCGCCAGCCCACCGGCGAGCGGCAACGACCTGTCGTCTCGTGGCTGCCGCGCCGCGCACACGAACAAGGCGGCGGCCATGGCGATCCAACAGATGGTGGCAGCCATGTGGCCCGCGAAGAATCCGCCGCTCTCGCCGCCTGCCAGCACGCCAGCCGTCACGGTGAACATGGTGATCGAGTAGACGACCACGACCGCCAGGCCCGCCAGCAGCACGCGGAGCGCATCGGTGTCCAACACCGCGCGGCCGATCCACGACCAGACGACCGCGACGACGGCGATGATCAGCAGGATGCTGGAAGCCAATATGGCCACCGAATCCGGCGTCGACAACTGCGTAGCGCGGACCAGCAACGTGGGTGGCGCATAGCTGAGGTAGGCAAGCCCGCCAATGACACCGAACCCGACGGCCGCCACCCGCGCGACGGCGTCGCGTCGTCCCGCAACGGCGATCACCACGGCCATCGCCAACAGCACCGGCGTGGCGACCTCGCCGTCGAAGGCGACCGTAACGGCGATCAGAGCGGACACCGCCGATGTCGCCGACCAGATCCGGCGGACCATCGTGGAGACGCCTGGTAGCCGGTCGCCGACCAGCACGACCGCCAGGAGCGCCGCGGCCAGTCCGCCCGCCATCAGCGCGGCGACCGTCGAGGGAAGCGCCACCGACGCGCACAGCACCGGGCACACGCCCGCGACGGTCAGCAGCGCCATCGCGCCCCTGTTGTCGGTCGACGGCAGCAGCACCAGTGCCCCCGCCATGGCGAGCACCGCGGCGATCGCGCAGCCGCCGGCCAACCAGGCGCCGTTGGTGTCGCCGATACGGGCCGCGACCAACGCGATCAACAGCGGCAACGTCGGCGCCATGATTCGCGCCGCGTGCAGCCAGACCCAGTTCTTGCCGAGCTGAGGAAGCAGCGAAGCGGCCGAGATGGCGAGCATGAACGCAATCAACAGCATCGTGATGCCGTCGGAGACGATCGGGGCGAGAATGATCAGCGGTACCAGCACGAGCAGGCCGAGGTGCTGGCTGTCCCAACGCCTGGCCAGGATGAGGCCACCGCCACCGATCACTGCAGCGAGCACCAACCCGAAGGGTGCGGACACCCAGTGGTAGATCGTCGTGATCGCGATGACGTCCATGTACGCCGCGGCGATACCCGTTGCGGCAAGGGCGATGGCACCGACACGTCCGCCGGGGCGCGAGTTCAAGCGGGCGGCGACGACGACAAGCGCCCCGGCGAGCAATGCGCCTGCGCCGACTCGGATTTCGGGACGCAGGATGCCGGCCTGGGCGGCGAGCACGAGCAGCAGGACAACGCCGATGAGTGTGACTGCGACGCCTGCGACGGCGAGAACCTTGCCGATCCAATTCGAGTCGCGCGGTGGCCGAGGCGCTTTCGGCGGTGCGGGCGGTGGCGTCATCCGCGGCGGCGGGGCCATGGGAGGCGGCGGAGGAGGAGGTGGCGGCGCGTACGCCGCGGCGGGCGATATATAGGGCTGGGGAATGTACACGGGGGGCGGCACCGGCTGCGGTGCGGGTTGCGAAACGTTCGGGCGTTGGCCCAGAAGGCGGTCCAGTTCGGTCAGGTCGGCGGAAACCTTCGCGAATTGCACGGACATCGAGGCAAAGTTCGCCGAGAGCCGGGAAACGACGGCGTCATGCGGTGCGGTCATTGCGCCATCGTCGCAGCGGACGGGAGTACGCGGATGAGTAGGACTACCCGAATCCGCCTATTCGTCCAGGCCGTGTTCGATGGCATAGCGCGCCAACTCGACGCGGTTGGCGACCTGCAGCTTGCGGAACGTGGCCTGAACGTGGTTTTCGACGGTGCGGTGACTGAGCGACAGCCGCGCGGCGATCTGCTTGGCGGTCAAGCCCTTGGCGACGTGGCGCAGGATCTCGGTTTCGCGCTCGGTCAGGCTCGGCGCCGAACTCGAGTCGGGTCCTTGCGCGATTCGCCGGTATTCCCCCAGCACCAACCCGGCCAGCCCCGGTGTGAACACCGCACGGCCCTCCGCCGTCGCCCGCACGGCGTCGCCGAGTTCGGCCTTCGAAGCACTCTTGACCAGATACCCGGTTGCGCCTGCCTTCACGGCCTCCAACACGTCCTCACGCTCGTCGGAGGCCGACAGGACCAGGATCCTCGACGCAGGCGACACAGTCAGCACTTCCGCGGTTGCCTGCGCGCCGTCGCCGTCGGCCAGCCGCATGTCCATCACCACGACGTTCGGCTGCACTGCCTGCGCCCGCCTGCGCGCTGACCCCACACCATCGGCGGTGGCTACCACGTTGAAACCGCCCTCGGCGAGATCGCGAGCAACCGCGTCGCGCCAGATCGGATGGTCGTCGACCACCATCACCGTCGGGGTATCGTCAGTTCCCATTCCGTCCCGCATCCCGGCCCGGTGTTCAACTTGGCGCTGCCACCCAACCAATCCATCCGCCCCACAATCGATTTGGCTATCCCAAACCGACCCTCACCGACGGCTTCGGAGAGCCGACCGTCCGAGATCCCGACACCGTCGTCGCGGATGCTCACCGTGACGGTATCGCCGAGATCCTCCAAAAGCACGTAGGCCCTTGCATCGGGACCCGCATGGGCGGCGGCGTTGTCGAGCGCGTTGCCTGCCGCTGCCGCAAGTTCTTCGGCGACGGTTGCCTCCAGCAGCACCGGATCAGCAGGCACACTCACCGAAACCCGGTCCGACGCCCGTCGGCGAAGGAGGGCACCGATATCGGTCAGCTCACCTATCCGCGGTTCGGCGTCCGTCGAGCTGACCAGACGGCGCAACGCACGTTCCTGCTCCCCTGCCAGCTCTGCCAGTTCCGCTGTCTCGCCGCCGATCTCGCGGCCCCGGCGGGAGACGAGCGCAAGGACCTGAATGGCGCCGTCGTGCACCTGCCTGGAGAGCCGTTCTCTTTCCTCGGTCCTCGCCGCCAGCCGCGCGGCACGTTCCAGGTCGGTGTGGGCGCGCCGCGCCGTCTGCGCGGCCATGCCGACACCGAGACCCACCGCAAGCTCGATCACCACCGTCGCGTTACGGCCGAGGTCGTAGTTCAGTACACCCTTCGCCAACGTGCTGGCGGCGACAATCACTACGCCACTGAGCATCCCGTAGATCGGGCCGAGCAGGATGGCCGCAGATATCGTCGCATTGGTGGCCCACAGCGTGGTCGGCCAGGACTGGTTGTTCAGCGCCCACTGGTCGGACGCGACGAACTCGGTGGACAACATCAGCGCGACCACGACGGCGAGTTCGGCCACCACCCAGGCGGGCCGGCGGCCGAACCCGTTCAGATAGGCGACCGCACAGGCGACGCTCCAGCCGATCAGGACCACGAACAGCAGCCATCCGATCGCGGGCCGGTCCAGGTCGTCGGTGACGGCGATCTGAAAACCGAGCGCGTAGACGCAACTGAGCAACCGGAACACCTGCGCCGCCCGCCACAGCGGGGTGACCGGGTCCGGTGTGCTTGCCGGCATCAGAGCTAGAGGACCTTGGACAGAAAAGCCTTAGTACGCTCGTGTTGCGGGTTGGCGAGCACATCGCGTGGGGGGCCGCTTTCCACGACCACCCCGGCATCCATGAACACGAGTTGATTTGCCACTTCGCGGGCGAAGCCCATCTCGTGGGTGACCACCACCATCGTCATGCCCTCGGAAGCAAGCTTTTTCATCACCGCGAGAACCTCACCGACGAGTTCTGGATCCAGCGCCGACGTGGGCTCGTCGAACAGCATCAGCTTGGGGTTCATTGCGAGCGCCCGGGCGATCGCCACGCGCTGCTGCTGGCCGCCGGATAGCTGCGCAGGATAAGCGTGCGCCTTGTCCGCCATGCCGACCTGCTCCAGCAGATCCTTCCCCCGCTCCATCGCTTCGGCCTTCTTGACACCCTTCACATGGATAGGTGCCTCGACGATGTTGCCCAATGCCGTGCGATGGGGGAACAGATTGAAATGCTGGAAAACCATGCCGATTTCGCGCCGCTGTTTGGCCGCGACACGGGGTGAAATCTCGTAGAGCTTGGCGCCGGCATCGCGGTAGCCGATCAAGTCGCCGTCGACATGCAGGCGACCCGCATTGACCACCTCCAAGTGGTTGATGCACCGAAGGAACGTCGACTTGCCCGAGCCGGACGGGCCGACCATGCACATCACCTCGCCCCTGCCGACCTCGAGCGTGATGCCCTTCAGGACGTCGAGGGCACCGAAGCTCTTGCAGACCTCTTCGGCCTTCACCATCGGTGTCACGCGCCCTCACCTCCTCCTCCCGGCGCTCCGGTTCCCTGCGCCTTGGCCAGCACCTCGAGTTGCTTGTTCGTCAGCTTGCGCGATGCGCCACGCGAGTAGTACCGCTCCAGGTAGTACTGGCCGACCATCAAGATGCTGGTGACCACCAGGTACCAGAACGCCGCCACCAGCAGGAGCGGAACCGGTTCGAACTCGCGGGCTGCGATCTCGCGAGAGGTGATGCCGTACAAGTCGAGGGCGAACGGCACGGCAGTGACCAGCGATGTGGTCTTCAGCATGCTGATGACCTCATTGCCGGTCGGCGGGATGATCACCCGCATCGCCTGCGGAAGGACGGTGCGGCGCATTGCCATCCCCCACGACATGCCCAGTGCGGTCGACGCCTCGAGCTGACCTTCCGGCACGGAACTGATTCCCGCGCGGATGATTTCGGCCATGTAGGCGGCCTCGTTGAGGGCCAAGCCGACGATCGCCAACAGAAACGGGATGGAGAGCGCCTGCAGATTGAGATGGAAGAACGACGGTCCGAACGGCACACCCAGCTGGATGTTGGCGTAGATCGTCGGGATCAGACCCCAGAACACCAGCTGTACGTAAACCGGGGTGCCGCGGAAGATCCACAGATACACCCACGACACCGACTTGAAAACCGGGTTCGGCGACAGCCGCATCACGGCAAGCAGCACGCCGAGCGCGATCGCGAGCACCATCGAGTAGATGGTCAGCTGCAATGTGTTCAGCAGGCCGACACTGAGCACCCGCTCGTTGAAGACGTACTCCCCGAAGACGCGCCATCGGTAGGCGTCATTGGTGGCAGCGCCGTAAAGGAACAGGACCAACAAGATGATGATGACGACCGCCGCCACCCACCGCCACGGATGACGCAGCGGAACGGCATCGATCGCGGCTGGAGCGGTGGCTGGCGGCGTGTCGACATCAGTCATAGTGGAATCCCTGAACCTAGTTGATCGCGCCGTTGATCACCGGCTTATCGATCAGTCCTGACTCGACACCCCAGTTGGTGGCGATCTCCTTGTATTTACCGGTCTCGATCAGGTGCTCGAGCGCCTGCTTCAGCGACTGCGCAAGGGGCGAACCCTTCTTCACCGGCCAACCGTACGGTGCTGCGTCAGCGATCTCACCTGCCGCCTCCAGCTTGCCGTTGCTCTGCTTGATCGCATACGCGGTGACCGGCGAGTCCGCCGACATGCCGTCGGCCTGCCCGAGCACCACGGCGTTGGTCGCGGCGTCCTGACCGTCGAACTTGAGGATGTCGATCGGCGGCTTGCCCGCATCGGTGCACGCCTTGCTCTTGGTGGGCAACTCCTCGGTCTCCTCGGTCGTGGTGGCCTGCACCGCGACTTTCTTGCCGCACGCGTTGTTCGGGTCGATCGGAGTACCCGGCCGCTGCGCCCACAGGATGCCCGCCGAGAAGTAGGTCACGAAGTCGACCGTCTGCTCGCGCTCCTTGGTGTCGGTGAACGACGACATCCCGATGTTGAAGGTGTCACCCTGGATTGACGGGATGATTTTGGCGAAGTCCGCCTCGCGATACTCCGGGGTCAGGCCGAGGGTGGCCGCAACGGCGTTCACCAGATCGACGTCGAAGCCGACGATCTTGCCGCTGGGATCCTTGAATTCGTTTGGCGCGTACGGAATGTTGACGCCGACGATCAACTTCCCCGACGACTTGATCGCCTCGGGCACGGTGTTCGCGATGGCATCGACCTTCTCCGCGGACACCCCCGAGGTTGCGCTTGTCGACTCGCTCGATCCGGAATCGCTGCCGGCCGAACAGCCTGAAACGGCGAGGGTGGCGGCCGCAGCGAATACCGCTGCCAATCGCCACATGTTCCCCCGACGGGTTTCCCATCCACCTGACACGGTTGCCTCTACTTTCTGCATTGGGCAGTTAACGTACGGAAGGTTAATGGCGACGACGACGTTGCGCCGCGCTTCGGCTTATTGTGCTGTCGGACTCAATTTCCCGCGCGTTGCTTGCAAACTCTTATCCGCGCCGTTAGCGCTGTGAAACACTTCGATCATGACTACCGAAGCTCCCCCGGTCCTGTTGCCACACCTCTGGAAGTCGGCGCTGATGTCCGGACTTCTGGCGGTGATCCTTGGCATCATCGTGCTTGCGTGGCCGGGGATCTCGATCCTGGTCACCGCCATCGTGTTCGGGGCGTATCTGCTGGTGACCGGCATCTCGCAGGTCGTCATGGCGTTCAGCCTCCATGTCACGGCCGGCGGCAGAGTGATGCTGTTCATCAGCGGGGCGGCGGCGCTGATCCTCGCCGTGCTGGCTTTTCGGCATTTCGGCGAGGGCTACGCGGTTTTGCTGCTGGCCATCTGGATCGGGGTCGGGTTCATATTCCGCGGGGTCGCCACGACGGTGGCCGCGGTCAGCGATCCCACCATGCCTGCCAGGGGCTGGAACATCTTCATCGGGCTGATCAGTCTCATCGCCGGTGTCGTGGTGATGGCCTCGCCGTTCGAATCCATCCTGACGCTGGCAATCGTCGTCGGCGTCTGGCTGATCGTCATCGGAGTCTTCGAAGTCGTGTCCGCGTTCGGGATCCGCAAGGCCGCCAACGCACGCACCGCGTCCGCGCCACGCGCTGAACCGCCTGCGCCTGCCGATTCCTCGGCATCATGACCGAACCGCAGCCGCCGCAATACCCGCAGTACCCGCAATATCCGCAATATCCGCCCCCACAGCCGCCAAGTGGCGGCTACCCGGGCGGTTATCCGCCACCACCGCCTCAGCCCTACTCGGGGTACAACCCGCCGTCCGCGGGGCCGCGAAACGGGTTGGGCATCGCTGCGCTGGTCGTGGCGATCATTGCGCTGATCTCTGTTGTCGGCGGCGTGGTGCTCGGCATCGCAGCTGTGATACTCGGCTTCCTCGGATGGCAGCGCGCCAAGCGTGGAGAAGCCACCAACGGTGGCGTCGCGATCGCGGGCATCGTGCTCGGAGTTCTGAGCATCATCGAGGCTATCGTCGCGATCGTGCTGTCGGTGTGGGTGTTCAACGAAGTGGGCGGCACCGACTACATGGACTGCGTGTCGAGGGCGGGCTCGGACCAGGAAGCCGTCCAGCGTTGTGTCGACCAGTTCCAGAAGAAGGTCGAGGATCAGTTCAGCGTCACGGTCACGACGCCCGCAGCACCGACGCCCTAGTCAAATGCCGTCGCCTCGGGACGAACTCGAGCGACAACAGCACGATGAGAAGCGGCACCACCTGTGTGAGCGTCGCCATCACATACCGCTGGTCGCCCAGCGCATGAAACTTCCGTAGATAGCGGTAGAGGGACTCGAGCGCGATGAGCGGGTCCCCCAGGTGGACCGCCGTGAAGACGAGGCTGCGGGGCAGGGTGCGGTGCTTGTCGGTGAAGATCTCGGGAAAAGCTGCAAAGGCAAGCGATAACCGTTGCGCCCCTTGCTCTCTGGCCTTTTCGATCATGTCGACCGACAGTCGCTCGTCGATACCGTTGGGCGCCCCGCGGCGACGCCACGGCACGTCAAGGGTCACCTCGGTGCCGTTGCCTGCGGTGGCGTAGCGGTGGAAGCCTTGGACGCGACCGGTCTTGTCGCGCGCGATGATCAGGGTGACACCCGGGTATCTGCCCTCCAGCGTGCCGTCGAGCGCCATCGAGAAGCCGCGCTCGGTCCGAGAACCGCTCGGCGACTCGAGGATCACGTCTGTCAGTTCGGCAAGCAGATCGTCGGGCAGGCTCTGTTCGTCAACCACTTCGGTGGTGATGCCGAAGTTGGTGGCGCGCTGCACGGCCTGACGGAGATTGCGATATTTCCGCCCGATCATGTCGAACGTCGCCACGTCGATGATCACATCGCGCCCGATGGGAACGGGGGTGAGCTTGCGGCCCAGCACTGCAGGGTTCGCCCAGAGGTTCAGGCGCCGTTCGCTGCAGCCGAGGACGGCGATGCGCCACCCCCTGGTGTGGCACATCGCGGCGAAATCCGCGACCAGAGCGGTGTACCGGGCCTCATCGCCGATCGGGTCGCCGCTGACAACGGCGAAGCCGAGCCGGGCGCGGTAGGCGATCGCGGCGGTGCCGTCACCGCTGAAGTGATAGCACTTCGACGCCTGCATCGCGAACGGCGCAAGCGGGTCACCCGACGTCTCGTTCACCAACGCAAATACCCGGGGCAGATCCGCCGGGTTCGGGCGTGCCGAGGCCGGCCGCATCAGCAACACAGCCGATGTCACCAACAACACGTCGCCGGGCATATCGAAAGCCAGGAACACCGCCGCGATGCCCGCGATGCAGACCACCATTGCCGCGGTGGCATGGCCCGCGGTGACCGGCCTTCCCAGGAAGATGCCGCGCGCAATGAGCACGACGGTGCTCAAGATCGTCGCCGACCAGGCCAGATCCTTGTGCAGCAGGAGCACCCAACAGGACAGGCTGAGGACGGCGAGCGCGCTGATCCAGCGAGCGGCCGTCGAGTCGACGTGGACGACGACACGCTCGCGGGCCCGAAGCCCCGTTGCTTGCTCCATCGCTATGCACCCGGGAAGTACTTGATGATTCCTTCTTGCACCACGGTAGCCACGATCTGCCCGGATTGGTCGAAGAAGTGTCCGGTTCCCAGCCCTCGCGAGTCGGCGGCCACCGGTGAGGTCGTCGAATACAGCACCCACTCGTCGAACCGGATCGGGCGGTGGAACCACACCGAGTGATTGACCGTCGCAGCGAAGATCCGGTCGTAGCCCCACGACAGTCCGTGGGTGGTGATGATCGAGTCGAGCACCGTGGTGTCCGAGGCGTACACCAGGGCGGCGGTGTGCAGCAGCGGGTCTCCCGGCATGGGCCCGTCGGCCTTCAGCCACACCCGGTTGTGACCGAGCGTTTCGCCCTTGCTCCTCATCACCCAGGCCGGGTCGTTCGTGTACCGCCATTCGACGGGCCTCAACGCCTCCACGAACTGCGGCACCGTCTTCTCGTAGCCGGCGAGCAGATCGTCGATCTTGGGCAGCGACAACGGATCTGGCACCACGGGTGCGTCGATTCCGTGTTCGAGGCCGCGGCCGCCGTCGACGAACGAGACCATCGCGGTGGTCAGCAGCACGCCGTCCTGCACGACGTCGACCCTGCGGTTGGCGAACCGGCGTTCGTCGCGCAACCGCACAACCCGGAATTCGAGGTCCTTCTCGGGGTTGCCGCCCGCGATGAAGTGCGTCGACATGGCTCCGGGCGGGCAGTCCCGGACCAGGGTCCGACCCGCCGCCACGAGGGCCTGCGCCATCATCTGCCCGCCGAACGTGCGGGGGGGATTCTTACTCGGGTGAGACCCGACGAATGTGTCGTCGTCGATCCGGATGAGGCCCAGGACCGCCAGCAACTCTTCGAGGTCGCCTACCGGCACCTGTGGCCCTCCCCCGTCTAGACGTCGTCCTCGCCGATCCTGTGCACCTGGATCAGGTTGGTCGAGCCTACTGTGCCCGGTGGCGCGCCTGCGATGATGACCACCAGGTCACCGCGCTTGTAGCGGCCGAGTTCGAGCAGGGACTTGTCGACCTGGCGGATCATTCCGTCGGTGGTATCGATGTGCGGCACGATGAACGTCTCGGTGCCCCAACTCAGTGCCAGCTGGCTTCGCACCTCGGGCAACGACGTGAAAGCCAGAAGTGGCAGCGGGGTGTGCAGCCGGGCCAGTCTGCGGACGGTGTCGCCGGACTGCGTGTAGGCGACCAGCGCCTTGGCGTCCAGCCGCTCGCCGATGTCGCGGGCAGCATAGGAGATCACACCGCGCTTGGTCCGCGGCACGTGCGTCAGCGGCGGCACCACCACCGAATTCTGCTCGACCGCCGAGATGATGCGGGCCATGGTCCTGACAGCTTCCAGCGGGTACTTGCCGACCGATGTCTCACCCGACAGCATCACCGCGTCGGCGCCGTCGAGCACCGCGTTGGCGACGTCGGAAGCCTCCGCGCGGGTCGGTCGGGAGTGCTCGATCATCGACTCCAACATCTGGGTGGCGACGATAACGGGTTTGGCATTCTCCCTTGCCATTTGGATGGCCCGCTTCTGTACCAGCGGCACCTCTTCCAAGGGCAACTCGACGCCCAGGTCGCCGCGGGCGACCATGATGGCGTCGAACGCCAGCACGATGGCCTCCAGGTTATCGACGCCTTCGGGCTTCTCCAGCTTGGCAATCACCGGTACCCGGCGGCCGACGCGGTCCATCACCTCGTGGACGAGTTCGACGTCGGCGGGCGACCGCACGAACGACAGCGCGACGAGGTCGACGCCGAGGCGAAGAGCGAACTCGAGGTCGTCGATGTCCTTCTCCGACATCGCGGGCACCGACACGTTCATGCCGGGCAGGGAAAGGCCCTTGTTGTTGCTGACGGGCCCGCCCTCGGTCACCGTGCACACGACGTCATTGCCGTCGACGTGCTCGACGACCAGACCGACGTTGCCGTCGTCCACGAGCAGGCGGTCGCCGGCTGCGGCGTCGGCGGCGAGATTCTTGTAGGTGGTGGACACCCTGTCGTGGGTGCCCTCGCAGTCGTCGACGGTGATGCGAACGGTTTCGCCGTTCGCCCAGTAGGTGGGTCCTGCGGCGAACCGCCCCAGCCGGATCTTGGGACCCTGCAGGTCGGCGAGGATGCCCACCGCGCGGCCCGTCACATCCGATGCCGCCCGTACGCGCTTGTAGTGGGCCTCGTGATCTGCGTACTCGCCATGGCTGAAGTTGAGTCGGGCCACATCCATTCCGGCCTCGACCAGCGCCCGAACAACATGGTCTTCACTGGTCGCCGGGCCGAGAGTGCAGACGATCTTTCCGCGTCTAGTCACGACTTCTCAGCATAGTCCCGAAAGGTGCCTGTCACGCGACGGCAAGCGGCAATGCGCCCGGCAACACCGGCGCGGGCAAGTCGGACTCACCCATCAGGTAGGAGTCGACGGCGTGCGCCGCGCTGCGCCCCTCGGCGATCGCCCACACGATCAGCGACGCCCCCCGGTGGGCGTCTCCGCAGACGAAGACTCCCGGGGCGCCCGTCTGCCAATCCGATCCGCACGACAACGCCCCTCGCCCGTTCAGTGCCAGCCCGAGGTCGTCCAGCAGGGCCATGTGTTCGACACCGTCGAACCCGATCGCGAGCAGGGCGAGGTCGCACGGAATCTCCAGGGTGTCGCCGACCGGGGTGATCCGCCTGCGGCCTTTGGCATCACGGGTGACCCGCACCTCGGCGATCTCCATTGCGCGGACGTGGCCGTCGTCGTCGCCGACGAACCGCTGCACGGCGACCTCGTAGCGCCGCGCGCCGCCCTCCGCGTGGGCGGGCGACGTGCGCAGCACCAGGGGCCACATCGGCCATGGTGAGCGGGACTCGTCACGGTACTCCGGCGGTTCTGGGTTGTAATCGAGCTGCGTGACCGAGGCCGCGCCCTGACGATGCGCCGTGCCGAGGCAGTCCGCACCGGTATCGCCGCCGCCGATGATGACGACGTGCCTGCCCTTGGCCGACAGCGCCGAGGGGCCGTCGCCCTCGCACTCCCTGTTGGCAGGCACCAGGTGCTCCATCGCGAGATGCACACCGTCGAGCTGCCGTCCCTCGACATTGTTGTCCCGGCCGCGCAGCGCCCCGACGGCCAATACCACCGCATCGTGGCGCTCGCGTAGCTGCTCCACAGACAGGTCGACGCCCACCTCGCATTCGGTGACGAAACGTGTTCCCTCGGCGCGCATTTGGGCCAATCGCTGGTTCAGCGTCGCCTTCTCCAGCTTGTATTCGGGGATTCCGTATCGCATCAGGCCGCCCAACCGGTCGTCGCGCTCGTACACCGTGACGTCGTGTCCGGCGCGGGTCAGCTGCTGGGCAGCAGCCAGACCTGCGGGACCGGAGCCGATGACTGCGACGCTCCTGCCCGTGGAGATGGCGGCGGGTTGAGGCTCGACGATGCCGTCCATCCACGCGTGGTCGGCGATGGTCTGTTCGATGCGTTTGATGGTGACGCTGCCGCCGGTCTTGTCGTCGCCGATGGACAGCACACAGGCCGACTCGCACGGGGCGGGACAAAGGCGGCCGGTGAACTCGGGGAAATTGTTGGTGGCATGCAGTCGATCGCTCGCGGCATCCCACCGGCCTCGGCGGACGAGATCGTTCCATTCGGGGATGAGGTTGCCCAGCGGACAACCGGCGGTTACCGAGTGGCAGAACGGAATTCCGCAGTCCATGCACCTGCGGGCCTGCCGGGACACCTCGCCGGCGCGCTGCTGCGGATCCTGTTGTTCGTACACCTCGCGCCAGTCGCCGACCCGCTCGTCTACCGGCCGCTTGGCCGCCTCGACACGGTGTACCTCCAGGAATCCACGCGGATCAGCCACGGCTCGCCTCCATGATCGCGGCGTCCACGTCGCGGCCCTGCGCCTTGGCCATCCTGGTCGCGGTCAGGACACGCTGATAGTCGGTCGGCATGATCTTTGTGAACTGCGCGCTGCGCCGTGGCCAGTCGGACAGTAAGGACGTGGCTACCGTGCTACCGGTGAACCGGGCATGCCTGGCCACCACGTCGTGCAGCCAGGTGAAGTCCTCGGGGTCGGGACGTTGCAACTCCACCATCTCGGTGTTGACCATCGCCTGATCGAGGCCGAGCACGAATGCGATGCCGCCCGACATGCCCGCGGCCATGTTCCGACCAGTTTCACCAAGCACCACGACACGTCCGCCGGTCATGTACTCGCAGGCGTGGTCTCCCACGCCTTCGGACACCGCGAGCGCACCGGAGTTGCGGGCACAGAAGCGTTCCCCGACCCGGCCGCGGAGAAAGACCTCACCGGATGTGGCGCCGTACAGCAGCGTGTTGCCCGCAATCACGTGGTCCTCGGGGAGGAACAGCACGTCGTCGGGCGGCTTGACGATGACCCGTCCACCCGACAGTCCCTTGCCGACGTAGTCGTTGGCGTCACCGACCAGCTCGAGGGTGATGCCCGGCGGCAGGAAGGCACCGATGGACTGGCCCGCGGAGCCGTGCAGCTCGATGTGGATGGTGCCGTCCGGCAGCCCCTGCGCGCCGTATCGGCGGGTGACTTCTGCGCCGAGCATGGTGCCCACCGTGCGGTTGACGTTGCGCACCGGCAGTTCCAGTCGGACAGGGTGAGCATCCTCCAACGCACCCTCGGCGAGTTGGATCAGCGTCTGATCCAAAGCCTGGTCCAGCGCGTGGTTCTGGTCGCGGACGCGCCTGCGCACCGTCTGGCCGGGATCGTGGGCGTTATCCGACTTCGAGAAAATCGGCGTCAGATCGAGACCCGTTGCCTTCCAATGGGATACACCGTGCGCCGTATCGAGCATGTCGACTTGGCCGACCGCCTCGTCGATGCTGCGGAAACCCAGCTGGGCGAGGTAGCGTCTGATGTCCTCGGCGACGAACCGGAAGTAGTTCTCCACGAACTCCGGCTTGCCGTTGAACCGCGACCGTAGTTCGGGGTTCTGGGTGGCGACGCCCACCGGGCAGGTGTCGAGATGGCAGACCCGCATCATGATGCAGCCGGAAACCACCAATGGTGCGGTGGCGAAGCCGAATTCCTCGGCGCCGAGAAGCATCGCCACAACGACATCGCGCGCGGTGCGCATACCGCCGTCGCACTGCACCGTTATCCGGTCACGCAATCCGTTCAACATCAATGTCTGCTGGGTGTCGGCGAGGCCGATCTCCCACGGGGCACCTGCGTGCTTGAGCGACGTCAGCGGCGCGGCACCGGTGCCGCCGTCGTACCCGGATATCAGCACGACGTCGGCGTGCGCCTTCGAAACGCCGGCCGCGACGGTGCCGACGCCGACCGAGCTGACCAGCTTGACGTGGATGCGTGCGTCGGAGTTGGCATTCTTCAGGTCGTGAATGAGCTGTGCCAGGTCTTCGATCGAGTAGATATCGTGGTGCGGCGGAGGCGAAATCAGGCCGACGCCAGGCGTCGAATGGCGGGTCTTCGCGATGTTCGGGTAGACCTTATAGCCCGGCAGTTGCCCACCTTCGCCCGGCTTGGCGCCTTGGGCCATCTTGATCTGAATGTCCGATGCGTTCACCAGATAGTCGCTGGTTACGCCGAAGCGCCCCGATGCCACCTGCTTGACGGCGCTGCGCCTGCGCGGATCGTAGAGCCGGTCGACATCTTCACCGCCCTCGCCGGAGTTGGACCGCCCGCCGAGGTTGTTCATCGCGATCGCCATGGTCTCGTGCGCTTCGGCCGAGATGGAGCCGTAGCTCATCGCTCCGGTGTTGAACCGGGTGACGATCGAGTCGACCGATTCCACCTCGTCGAGAGGCACAGCGGGGCGCACTCCCGTCTTCAACGCAAAGAGGCCGCGCAGCGTGCCGCCCTCGCGGGATAGCCGGTCCACCTCGTCGGAGTACTGCTTGAAGACGTCGTAGCGCCGGGTACGGGTGGAATGCTGAAGCAGGAAGACCACTTCGGGCGTGAACAGGTGGAGCTCACCTTCCCGGCGGAACGCATACTCGCCACCGACGTCGAGGCGGCGGTGCACCCGTTCGGTGGGGTTCTCCGGATAGGCACGGCGATGTCGTTGCTTGACCTCCTCGGCGATCACGTCGAGCCCGACTCCTCCCAGTCGGCTCGGCGTGCCGGTGAAGTATTCGCCGACCACGTCGCGGTCAAGGCCGATCGCCTCGAAGGCCTGGGCACCGGTGTACGACGCAACGGTGGAGATGCCCATCTTGCTCATCACCTTCATGACGCCCTTGCCGAGTGCCGTCAAATAGTTGCGAACCGCCGCGGCGGCCTCGATGCCGGTGAGCTCGCCCTCGCGGACCAGGTCCTCGATAGATTCGAAGGCCAGATAGGGGTTGACCGCGGCTGCCCCGAATCCGATCAGCATCGCGATGTGGTGCACTTCGCGGGCATCGCCGCTTTCCACCACCAGAGCGACGGTGGTGCGTTGCTTGGTCCGCACCAGATGGTGGTGCACCGCGGACACCGCGAGCAGGGACGGAATCGGTGCGCGGGTGTGGTCGGAGTCCCGGTCTGAGATGACCAGTGTGCGAACACCTTTGGCGATCGCGAGGCAGGCCGCAAGACGGAGATCCTCGATAGCGTCGGCCAGGCCCGCACCGCCACGTTCGACTTCGTACAAACCTCGTAGCACGGCCGTGCGCAGCCCGGGCTGTTCCCCGTCGTCGTTGATGTGGACGATCTTGTTCAGCTCGTCGTTGTCGAGCACCGGCCAGGAAAGCTGGATCTGACGACAGGACGCCGCGGACGGGTCGAGCAGGTTCTGTTCGGGCCCCATCACGCGTGCCATCGACGTGACGACAGCCTCGCGGATCGCATCCAGCGGCGGATTGGTCACCTGGGCGAAGAGTTCGACGAAATAGTCGTAGAGCAATCTCGCGCGCTGTGACAACACGGCCGCTGGGGTGTCGGTGCCCATCGAGCCCAGCGGCTCGGCGCCGGTTGCCCCCATGGGCGTCAACAGGATTCGCAGGTCTTCTTCGGTGTAGCCGAAGGCGACCTGCCTGCGGAGGATCGAGTCGTGATTGGGCTGTGTGCGAATGCGGTCAGGCAGCGTCTTGAGGTCAAGCAGGCCAGCGTGCAGCCATTCTCCATACGGGCGCGCGCCTGCCAGTTCGGCCTTGATTTCGTCGTCGGCGACGATGCGTCCGGCCGCGGTATCGATCAAAAACATCTTGCCGGGTTCGAGCCGGCCCTTCGCGACGATTTGCGCCGACGGCACGTCGAGCACTCCGCTCTCGCTAGCCAGGATCACGCGGTCATCGATGGTGCGCCACCAGCGGCCCGGTCGTAACCCGTTGCGGTCCAACACGGCCCCGACGACTGTGCCGTCGGTGAAGGTGACGCACGCGGGCCCGTCCCACGGCTCCATCAGCGAGGCGTGAAACTGCCAGAAGTCCCGGCGCGGTTGGGCCAGCGATGCGTTGTTCTCCCACGCTTCGGGGATCATCATCAGCACGGCGTGCGGCAGGCTGCGTCCGCCGAGGTGCAGAAGCTCGAGAACCTGGTCGAACGACTCCGAGTCCGACGCGTCGGGCGTGCAGATCGGCGAGAGCCGCGCGGTGTCGCCGGGGATGTCGGAACTCGCCAGCATGGCTTCGCGGGCGTGCATGCGGTTGCGGTTGCCGCGCACGGTGTTGATTTCGCCGTTGTGGGCGACAAAGCGGAAGGGGTGCGCCAGCGGCCAGGATGGAAACGTGTTCGTGGAGAAGCGGCTGTGCACGATGGCGATCGCGCTCATGCATCGCTCGTCACGCAGATCCGAGAAATATTGCGGCAGCTGCATCGTCGTCAGCATGCCCTTGTATGTAATGGTCCGGCTGGACAGAGATGGGAAGTAGACGTTTGTCGCCTCGGCTCGTTTACGCATCGGATAGATTCGCCGGTCCAGGTCGATGCCGCCCACTCGATCGGGCGATGCCACGAAGATCTGCGCCATGTAGGGCATGCAGCCCAGCGCGGTCTCACCGAGGTCGGCGCCATGGGGATCGACCGGCACATCGCGCCAGCCGAGGACCTCCAACATCTCCTCGGCGGCAATGGCCTCGATCCCTTCACGCGCTGCCGCGCGCTCGGTGGCGTCCTGCGGCATGAAGCAGATGCCTGCGGCGTACGTGTTGGCGCCGTCGGTGGTCGGCGCGGGCAGCTCGAACTCGAGCACGTCGGCGAACA
Source organism: Mycobacterium sp. (assembly GCF_032159775.1). Taxonomy (GTDB): domain Bacteria; phylum Actinomycetota; class Actinomycetes; order Mycobacteriales; family Mycobacteriaceae; genus Mycobacterium. The sequence continues at coordinate 2,490 of NZ_JAVHWK010000013.1, read as the reverse complement.
ACTCCACCGGCAGCTGTATCAGAATCCCCGCACCGTCACCGCTGTTGGTTTCGGCGCCCGCCGCGCCGCGATGTTCGAGATGATCGAGGGCGACGAGGCCGTCGGCGACAATGGAATGCGAACGCCTGCCCTGGATGTCGGTGATCATCGCGACACCGCAGGAGTCGGATTCGTTGCTGGGGTCGTACAAGCCCTGGGCGCGCGGCAATGCCGAGAACAGCACTGGAATTTACCTCCGCAGTCTGGCGAAATCATTCGTCCGGGACTGCAGCGGCCCGAAATGCGATTGTATCAGCGCAGCTGGGCGCCTACCCGGTGAGAAGCGTGGGCACCAGCGGGAATCCGGGCAGATTTCGCGCCACCGTCCAGGTGACCGCGAGGACCACGATGACGGCGATCGCGGGCGTCGTGAAGACGGGCCGTCCGGCCCGCCTGCGCACCAGAACCCATGCCAGCAGAGCGGGCAGCCCGACGAGAAGGAAGATGTTGTCGACGACGGCGGCGGCCAGGTCGCCGTGCAGGAGGTCGTGCGTCATCCGCAACCCGCCACACGCCGGGCAGTTCCACCCCGTCAGCAGTTTGAACGGGCAGCCCGGGAAGGCAAAGTCGGGATTGTGGGGATCGGCGAGGCCGACGTACGCCAGCCCACCGGCCAGCAGCGCGCCGCTGCCGAGTGCGCCGTACAGCCGCGCCCGGTCACTGAGCGCGGCGTTAGGTGCCCTCACGAAGGGGACGTCCCTCCGTGTCGCGCACCTTGTCGGTGAAGATCAGCACGGCGTCGATGATGCCCCACACCACCGCACCGATGCCGCACGTGACAAGGCCGACGACCAGTTGCGCGATGCCCAGCCCGGTATAGCCCAGGTAGATGCGCCCGATGCCGACGAGACCGAACAACCCGATCAGCTGCAGGAGCCCGGCCACGATCTTCGACTTGTCCGAAAGAGGCTCGCCGGTCAGCGGATGGCGGCCGTACGGCGCCGACGGATCCTGATACGCCTGCGGATACTGGCCGTACTGCTGACCCGGCGGCGGATACCCGGGCGGTTGAGGCGCATATCCGGGAGGTGGCGGCTGATAATGCGGTTGGTGAGGAGGCGGAGGTCCCTCGGCGCCACCGAAATGCGGCTCAGTCATGGCACCAAGCATGCCAGAACCCGACGGTTGCTAGATAGGTTGCCCGGCCAGAAGTCGAAGAGTGTCGGTCACCCCGTTCACCGGTCACTCAGGTCACGCCAGAGCCGACCGCTTGGCGAACACGTCACCGGTCACGCTTGCAGCATTGACGTAGATCATTCGAACAACCGGTGAACGAATTTCCACTCCCCGCCGATCCGTGCAAGATTGTCGTAATAGATTCCGTACTGCTCGACGTTGACTTTTGCGCCCGCTCCGCCCAACTCGGTATCCGCCAAGCCGGCCCCCCGGGTCAACTCATGAATCGTCGTCGTAGCCGTCGCCTGATCGGTTTCACTAAACGCGATCACTGAAGCTTGCGACGTCTGTATCAGGAGGTCGTACGCGCCCGTACCCTGCAAGAATTCCAGGAATGCCGCGCGGCTCTCGAATCGCAGTCCGAGCAGAGGGCTCTCCCACACCGCGTCTGCAGAAAACAGTCGGTCACACTGCTGCCAGGCGGCACGCGTCACCGCGTCCGAGTAGCGGCAGATGACATCTTGAATCGCAAGCCGATCAAGCCATTCGCCCAAGTCATGCCCTGATGGTGCGACCATTGCCCCGCCTTCCGCGGTAAGAGCGTACATCGACGGAGCGCGGCGTCACCCGGACATTCCATTGTAAAGTTCGCCGTTCCCGGCACGGCCGTCCGCAACACCAGTACGTTGCCCCTGTGGGCTGTTCGTTGCGGTTCGGGTCGGTCGACGCACAGTCCGAGGGGCGGCGATGACACGGGAGCCGAGGATCATCATCATCGGGGCGGGTATCGCGGGCATCGCCACCGCGGTCACGCTGCAGCGCGCCGGATTTCGTGACTTCACGATCCTGGAGAAGGGCACCGACGTCGGTGGTGTGTGGCACTGGAACCGCTACCCGGGTCTGACGTGTGACGTCGCGTCGCAGCTCTACCAATTCTCGTTCGCGCCCAAACCCGACTGGACCGGAATATTCGCCACGGGTGCCGAGATTCAGCGCTATCTCCGCGGGGTCGTCGAACAATTCGCTCTCGACGATCGCATTCGCTTGAACTGTGAAGTCGTGTCGACTGTCTTCGACTGCCCCGCATGGCAGGTGGCTACCGCCGACGGCACACAGCTGGAAGCCGATTTCGTGATCGCCGCGACCGGCGTGCTCCACCACCCGTTCACGCCGGATATCCCTGGCCTCACCGCGTTCGAGGGCGATGTCGTGCACACCGCGCGATGGGACGACGATATCGCGACCAGCGGACGCAGGATCGCCGTCATCGGAAACGGTTCCACCGGAGTGCAGATCGTGTCCGCGCTGCAGCGCGAAGCCGTTCACATCACGCAC